>JANOQX010000034.1:0-79628 GCA_031415035.1 Cyanobacteria bacterium VAR_4_metabat_243 | reverse complement strand
CCGCCTTGGCGGCTGGTCTGGCTATCGCTCGCAGCGGCCACCCGGTATGCCCACTCTCGTCCATGGCCTGAAGCTGTTTGAGGCGATCTTCCTCGGCTGGAAACTGACTCAGACCCAACTTGTGTGTACACCGTAGCCTTCAAAAGGGGGGAACTGGATTCAAAGTCTCCTCTTTTGCTCAAAGTCCCCCTTTTTAAGGGGGATTTGGGGGGATCGTGACGTTTGCCACAAACAGTCAGACCTTTCACACATCCTCGAAGTTGTACTAGAGCCAAAAAATCCGTGATTCAACCGAGTCGAGGGAGGGCCGATCGGTGCATCCTAATGGCATTCACCGCTCTCTACTTGACGCCGATTCACGGTTCCTTGAGGTTCTATGACAACTGCTCCCCAGTCCAATCCGATCGAACTTGACCAGACGCCCAAACGCCGGATTTCGCTCCGGGCCGCCTTGCTGGTGCCGTTTCTGTTGCAAATCTTTGGAGCGGTGGGGATTACCGGATATCTCTCGATCCAAAACGGCCAGCGCACGGTGAACGACATGGCCACCCGCCTGGAAAAAGCCACCAGTAAGCAAATTGGTCAGCAGCTCGATGGCTATTTGCCGTTGGTGCCGAAGTTGGCGCAAATTAATGCCGATGCGGCCCGCAGTGGCAACTTGAACTTGCAAAATCTGACCCAAATTGGGCAGGTATTTTGTAGCCAGATGCAGAACTTTCCGGTGGGTTATGCGGCATTTGGTACGCCTCAGGGGGAGTACATCGGCGTGGAGCGGCTGGATACGGGCAAATTGGTGATCAACGAGCAGTCGGCCCGCACCAATGGAAAGTTGGCGGTTTTTCCGGCGACGGAATCCTGTGATCGCGGTCCCATGTCCGAAGCGAAGGATGATTATAAATTCGCGGGGGAAAGTTGGTACGTCGAAACCGTGAAAGCCCAAAAGCCCGTCTGGAGCAGCATTTACAACTGGGATGACAAGCCCGGTGTGATGTCGGTTTCTTACAATACGCCGCTGTATGGCCCCGACAAAAAATTGCAAGGCGTGATGGGCGGCGACTTTATCTTGACGCAGTTGAGTGGGTTTCTCACCAAACTGGAGGTCAGCCCCAACGCCAAGGTGTTTTTGATGGAGCGCAGTGGGGCGTTGATTGCCAGTTCGGCGGATCAACAGCCCTTCATCATGGAAGGTGGCAAGGCCAAACGGCTGAATGCGGAGGAAAGCAGCGATCCCGTGATCCGCGAGGCGGCGGCGCAGCTCAACCAGAAGTTTGAGGGATTTGCGGGGATTGGGGCGGCGGCGGATCTGACGGCCAAGCTCCAAGGCCAAAACCACTATTTGAATGTGACGCCTTGGACGGATTCCCAGGGCTTGGATTGGTTGATTGTGATGGCGGTGCCGGAGAGTGACTTCCTCGGGGCGGTGGCGGCGAATACGCGCCAGACGATTTTGCTCTGTGTGGTGGCGTTGATTGTGGCGACGGTGTTGGGTCTGTGGACGTCGCGTTGGATCTTGAGTCCGATCCAAAGCCTAAACCAGGCGGCGGATGCCGTGGCGCGGGGGGATGAGGCGGTGGAACTGCCGCAGTCGAATATTGCGGAATTGCAGTCGGTGTCGCAGTCCTTTGGCGCGATGGCCGATCGGTTGCGCTACGTCCTGTCGGCGCTCCAAACCGATAATCAAACCCTCGGTGCCCAGGTCGAAGAGAAAAACCAAGCGCTGAAGGAAGCCCTGAGCCGGATTCGCGGTAAGCAGGATCATGCGGTGCAAAAACAGCGCGAAGATCGGGCGAAACTGGCGAATCTCTCGACCCAGATTGGCTATCCCGTCAGTTCGATGCAGACGGAGTTGGACAGTGCCCAGGTGAATCTCACCACCATTCTGGACGAGTTGTGCAGCTACCGCGAACAGATCCAACAACTGCCGCTGGAATTGCGCCAGGAAATCACCACGGCAGACTTGGATGCAATGATTGGCGATCTACGTAAACGGACGATCGTGCTGGAGCAGGGCAGTCAGCGGATTGACAGTCTCTCGGATAATCTGAAGCAGCATATTCAGCATATTCAGCAGGGGTGATTGGTTAGCTCCGCTCCAAACCCGCCCCGCACGGGTCCACTGCGGGCTAGTAAGACAACCCCGCCGTTCACGCGCGGGGCGATGCGGCAGCGTAGTCGGCCGAATTCTGCTGAATCTACTTTTTCCAAATCACCAACATCACCCCACAGGCGATGAACCCCAGGCCGATCCAGCGGTAGCCGGGAATGGGATCATTGAAGAAATATTTGCCCATCAATACTGCGAAGACGTATTGCAGCGCGACTGAAGGCCCGAGCACACTCAACGGCACCCGCGTCAATATCAAAATGTAGAGCACTGCCGCGCCCGCATAAAACGTCAACCCGATCAGCAAATCGGGAATCGTCAGAATCTTCAACATCAAGCCGATCGCGTTATCCGCTGTCACGGCACCCAACTTATTCGCCCCGAGCTTCAAAAAATACTGCCCGATCGAGCCGGTCAAGATCGTGACGGCCAACATACAAATTTCCGCGAACCCCATACATAACCTGCGTGTCTTAGTTTGGTCTTTCAGGCTAGCACGAAGCTGTGCGGTCGCGGTTTTCGCTCCGGTGGGGATGGCTTATCCGTGGTGCGGTTTGCCTTGGGTGATCAAAATCACGCCGCCCAAAATCATCGCGATCGCGATGTATTGGTTGAGGGTGAGGGTTTCTTTGAAGACCACGACGCCGATTAGGATGCCAAAGACGTAGCTCAGGGCCATGGCGGGACTGGCGATGCTGAGACTCACCTGGCCCAGCAGGAAAATGTAGGCGATGACGCCGCAGGCATAGCAGATAAGACCCACGGCGATCGGCCAGGTTTGGGCCATGTGAAGTAGGGCGATGCCGAGATTGGGGCTGTTTAATTGATTTAATTTCAGGGAGCCGAGTTTGAGAAAATATTGCCCAGCGGCGCTGGATAGAACGGCGGTGAGCAGCATCAGGATGGCTTTGAGCGTCATAGGATTTAATTAATAGTGAGATTTAGTCATATACGCACGGTATATGTTGGATATACTACCGGAGATTATGCTTTAAATCGAATCGGGAGTCGGTAAATGACCCAACTTGATCAGACGGAACTGTGGGTGCGCGGGCTATTGATGGTGGCTTGGGCCGACGGCGATTTTGATCCGGCGGAGCAGGAATTGGTGGCGACGTTGGTGCAGCATCCGGTGGCGGCATCGCCGATCGTGGCGCTGACGGCGGCGGAGCTTCAGGCGGCCTTTGGGGCGGATGGGTTGCGGGCGGAGGATTTTTTGCGGACGGCGGTGATGGTGGCGATCGCTGATGGGGTGTATACCACGGCGGAGGATGAGCTACTCACGATGTTTGCCACGGCGCTGGGCACGGGGGAGACGATGTTGGCGGCGCTACGATCGACGTTGGTGGATGCGGCGGTGGCTCCAAGCATTGCGCCGATCGAACAACCATCCGGCTCGGCGCTCGACCCGCTCCAACCTGTGCGGCAATGGCTCGATCGGATGCAGGTGCAAGATCCACAAGTGGCGCGCTTTCTCTGTCGGCTGATTCCGAGTCAATGCCCGTTCGAGCGCGATGTGGTGCTATTTGGCAAAAAGATTGTCCATATCCCGCCGATGTGCAAAATCAATCCGCTGTACGAACAACTGGTCGGCTTACGGTTCCGGGCGTTGTCTTATTTGGCGGACGATCGGGGGGAGGATGTTTCGGCGTATCTGTAGGGGATTGCGGCGGGGCAAATAACAATACGGAACCCAAAACCATTTCTGGCGTTGGGTTCCACTTCGTTCTACCCAACCTACATGGCGGCGGATGTGGCGTGACTGGGGGCCATGGCGTTGGCTGGCTCGATCGCGGAACGATCGTCGGCGATCGGCTCAGAAGTCATTTCGGGTGCGGCGACTGGCATTTCACCTGGCATTTCACCTGGCGCTTCACCGGAAAGTTCGTTCTGGGCGGCATCGGCAATGGCGATCGCGGCGGCGACTTGTTCGACGCTGATGTTCAGGTAGACCTTGATCGCTTCATCGACGATGTCGGTCATCGATTGGTTGCGTTCAAGGGCGGTATTGAGCAGGGTGCCGAAGATGTCGTCGCGCACGGTGACGCGGCGGCGATGATCGGGGGCACGGCGGCGGCGCGGGGTGGGTTCGTATTCGGCGGTGAAGGCCCGCAAGCCTTCAAACCCGTAGCGATTACAGAAGTCCCCGAAGGCTTCGTTTTTCTCGCGGTGTTGCTTGAAGCAGATGAAGATCGGCTCCAGGGTGCTTTCGAGATCGGCGATCGGCATTTTGGGCAGATAGATCTGCGATAGCCGCGTTTGGTTCGGGCAAGCGCCGAGCCAGATCTCGTACTGATCGGGTCCGTTGCCGACGAAGCCGAGTTCGGCCAGGTAGGGGCGGGCACAGCCGTTGGGGCAGCCAGTCATCCGGGTGATGAAATGCTCCTTGGGCAAGCCGACTTTCTTCAGCAGCTTGGTCAGCCGATCGAGGACGCTGGGCATGACGCGCTCGGCTTCGGCGGTGGCGAGGCCACACATCGGCAGGGCCGGACAAGCCATGGCATAACGATCGAGCAGCGGCAGCTCATCTTCGCGTTTGATCCCATGTTCCTTCAACAACTGGGCGATCGCCCCTTTGTCGCTGGGCTGAATGTCGAACAGGATGAGGTTTTGGCTGGCGGTCAGCAGCATCGGCAGACGATAGGTATGTACCAGGCGTTTGAGGATGCTTTTGAGCTTGTAGTCGCCTTCGTCCTTGACGCGGCCATTCTCGACCGAAATCCCGACGAATAGCCGTCCGTCGCCCTGTTCGTGCCAGCCGAGGAAGTCGTGGTATTTCCAGGCGGGCAGCTCTTTGAGGGGTTGGAAGGATTTGCCGAAATAGGTTTCGACTTGGGTTTTGAAGGCGGAGAGACCCATCGCCTCGATCGTGTATTTCATCCGCGCTTGGCGGCGATCGGTGCGATCCCCATGATCACGCTGGGTGGCGACGATCGCCTTGACGGCTTCGTACACATCCGGCGCATCGACGTAACCGATCGGGTCGGCGATGCGCGGGAAGGTTTCTTCCTTATTCTGGGTGCGGCCTAGACCGCCGCCCGCATAGATGTTGAAGCCCTGGAGCCGCTTGGTTTTGGGATCGCAGACCACCACTAATGACAAATCCTGGGAGAACAGATCGACGGAGTTGTCGCCGGGGACGGTGACACAGGCCTTGAACTTCCGGGGCAGGTAGTGGGTGCCGTAGATCGGCTCGATGTTGTCGGGGAAGACGGTGCCGTTGGTGTTGCGTTTGCGGGTGGCGACGACTTCGGGATGTTCTTGGGCCGTGACATGGCGTTCGCCATTCAGCCAAATCTCGTAGTAGGCTCCGGTTTGGGGGGTGAGCAAATCGGCGATCCGGTTGGCGTATTCCCGCGCATACTCATATTCATTGTTGTTGCGGAAGGGGGCGGGGGGCGACATGACGTTGCGGTTCAGGTCACCGCAAGCGCCGAGGGTCGAACCCATGCTCTTGACGATCGCCGCGATCGTCGGTTTGAGATTTTTCTTCAGGATGCCGTGGAGCTGGAACCCCTGACGGGTGGTGGCGCGGATGGTGCCGTTGCCATACTCGTCGGACAGGTGATCGAGGGTCAGATAGAGCAGTGGCGGAATGTACCCCCCCGGACTCCGGGTGCGTAGCATCATCCGATAGTCTTTTTCTTGACCTTTGGTGCGATTGTCCCGGTTGTCCTGTTGGTAGGAGCCGTGGAACTTCAGCAGCTGAATGGCCTCTTCGGTGAAGAAGTTGGCATTGTTTTGAGTTTCCGCGATGATCGGGTCGCGCAGAAAATTGCTGCGTTCTTTGATGCCTTCAACTTTCGAGGGCTTGCGTTCTTGGACGGTTGTATCAGGGGTCATGACCATGGCGGCTGAATCTAGAATATTTCCCGGTAAGTCGGTCGGAATTGCGATGAAGCTGATCTTAGCACTGTGGGGCATGGGATCCGCGTACCTTCGTTGAGAATCTTTGAAACGGTTATCGATCAGGGGTTTGGGTATTGGACTGGGCACATCTGAAATAGTCTAGCGCGCCCTATTCTAACGTTTTTGGGGGTGGGAATGCAATTGGCGAAATTGAGTCGATTCTCTCTGGGCGATCGGCTCTGTATGTTCTGTATAAAAATATCTACGTGATTTCCGGCGATGAAAACCGGGGGTGATTAGGGGTGGCCCGATCGGGATCGCTCGATCGGGATTGATTGATTCTGGTTCGATCGAGCATTTGCGGCAATGTTCCCACTGAGAATTTTCGATGTTGTAGAATTGGATTATCTGAACGTCGCCGAAATCCATGAAACGCACCACGCAAAACTCGATCGACCATCCCGAAGATATTCAAGATCTCGATGCTCTGATCGTCGATAAGCGATCGGGCAAACGTGCCACTGCCGCCAAAGGCCGCCGTCGCAATCGCCGCTACGAAAACCGCCTGCTCAACGCCCAAACCCTCGATGAACTGGCCACCGACGGCGATGCGATTGAACCGATCGACCCGATCGCGTAGGATGGAACAGCCCATCCATCCGCACTGACCCTATGAAAGCCCAAGTATTCCGTGGTGTTGACCAACTCAGCTACGAAGAGGTGCCGCAGCCGGAAATCGCGGCGGATGAGGTGTTGGTGCAGGTGAATGTCGTGGGTCTGTGCCAGTCCGATATTAAGAAAATTAAATATCCCTTGCTCGATCCGCCGCGCATCTTTGGTCATGAGACGGCGGGCACGATCGCGCAGATGGGGGCGGATGTCACGGGTTGGACGATCGGCGACCGGGTCGTGGTGATGCATCACATTCCCTGTATGAAGTGCGCCCACTGCGACAACAACAATTTCTCCATGTGCGACACCTACAAAAATATTACCACCACTGCGGGCTTTACCCCCAGTGGTGGTGGGTTTGCGGAGTTTGTGCGGGTGCCGGGGCATATCGTGCGCGAAGGGGGATTGATTCCGATTCCTGATGATGTGACCTTTGAGCAAGCGAGCTTTGTGGAGCCGACGAATTGCTGTTTGAAGGCGGTGAAGAAGGCGCAGATCAAAGCGGGTCAGACGGTGTTGATTACCGGGGCGGGGCCGATCGGGCTGATGTTCACTATGCTGGTGAAGCATTTTGGGGCACGGGCGATTTCGACGGATTTGTTGCCGAGTCGGGTGGAGAAGGCGCTGGCTGTGGGGGCGGATGCGGCGTTTGATGCCCGCGATCCGGCAATTGCTCAGAAGATTCAGGCGATGACGAATGGCTTGGGGGTGGATGTGAGCCTATTGGCGGTGCCGAGTGATAAGGCGTTTTTCCAGGCGTTGGACTGTACGCGGAAGGGCGGGAAGATTTTGTTTTTTGCGGAGTTTCCCGATGAGATGGCGATTCCGCTGAATCCGAATGTGCTGTACCGCAAGGAGATTGACTTGATGGGCAGTTACAGTTCGGCGTTTCCGTTGCAGGATTTGGCGGCGGCGTTGGTGTTTGAGCACAAGATTGATGTGGATGCGTTGATTAGCGATCGGTATCCGTTGAGTGAGCTGTCGAATGCGGTGGCGCAGGCGGTGAAGCCGACGGCGGCGACTTATAAGATTCTGTTGTATCCGTAGGGTGAGGCGCGATCAGCTATCCGATCACATGTCGGAAGCCAGTTTTGAGCGCACAACGCGCTGCCGCCGCAAATTTCTTATCGGCTTGAACGTAGTTGTGCAAATTTGCTTTGGCACGATCGGCAACCGCTTAAAGTGCAAGATTCTCAGGATGCTCCTCCGCTGTTTGGATCACTGTCCATTGCGCGTGCAGGAGGTGTAAGCGCTGCCGCCGATCTTCTTTCAAGCCATCGCGATCGTTTAACTGCAAAGCGGCGATCGTGGCGTTGCCCCGTGGATTGTCATCGATCGCGAATGCGATGACACCATCAAAGGCGATAAAATCTTCGGGGTTTTCTTTGCCAGGGTCGATGAATAGGGGTTGCTCCCGATCGAGATTCTGCTTGTGGTCGGTTGCTCGATCAGCGGGATTTTGGAGTGGGAAGAGGTTTTTCTTGTGGCGTTGGTTGCAGCCAGGGCAGGCCAGATAGAGATTTGACCATTCGTAGGCGAGCCAGTAGTAGCCAGGGTATTGCAATGGTTTTCCTGGTGCTTGGCGAGTGGCGGCTTTGGGCCGAAAGTGTTCGACATCACCATCTTGACCAATTAGAACTTCGCAGAAACAGCATTTCTTATGCTGGGCGTGGTTCAGGGCTTGTTTGACGGTGGGGTTGGCGTAGATGGTGCGATCGAAGTCGAATTTCTTGACGCCGGATTGATGACCGATCGGATCGCGAGAATAAGCGCTGGCATGAATTTTGCGTTTTTTCTTCCCATTAGTTATGAGCTTTTCGGGAGGGTTTTCTGGTTTCTCAATCCGTATCACCGATCGACCTCCGATCACGCATTCTTCAGTAATTTAGCCGCCTGTCGGATAATATCCATTGCTTCGATATCTTCCGGTGTGTCGGCAGTAGGGAGTGGGCCAATTTGGTCGGCTAGTTTCGCTAATTCGGCTTCATCTTTCGCTGTCAGATGGGCTTTGGCAAGGATTGCTTCATGGCGTTTGAGTAGAGGTTCGATGTGCGGTGGCCGCGATGAGGGCAATTCAAACACGCTGGTCAGAACTTGGTCAACCCGCCAGTTTTTGATGATTTCGGGGTCATTGTCGATCACGACCCGATCGCCTTCTCTTCGCAGCAAGACAATATTGGCATTCTGAGCGGCTTGGACAACCAGTGGACTGTGTGCGGTGACGATGAATTGGGTATTGGGGAAGCGTTCGGTGAGGAAGTCCATGATTGTGCGTTGCCACCGGGGATGCAGGTGGAGATCGATTTCGTCTACCAGCACGATCGCGGGTTCGACCAATGGATCGGGGCTATTGGGATACCGCCGGAACAGACGCACGGCAAGATCCACCATCCACGCGATCGCGGTGCGGTAGCCTAAACCTAAATTGTTGATGTGAACCCAGCCATAGGGTGTTAGAAATTCTGCCCTAGGAAAATCTTCTTCATCCGCTGGAGAAATACGAATGTCATCAACATCGGGCAAAATACGTTTCAGAATTTGAGTGATTTGAGTGATTTGATTTTCGAGTCGGGTACGTGTTTCTCCTGAAGCCGTCCGGGAAGCATAATCTGTTTGCAACAACCATTCTTCAGCATTAATTAGTGGCGCGCCTTCATCAAAGAGACTCGACGAGTTATCCGATTTGAGGCTGTCATTTAATGCGATTTTTCCAAGACTCCGAATCGCGCCATAACCATAGCAATTCAGTTCTTTTTCTGCTGTCGGAGCAACTAGCATTGAGCTTCCTGACTCAATTGCAATCTCAATCTCACCTTCTGAGTAATCAAGATTGTATGGAGTTTGAGTGGGCCTGAAAAGTCTGCCGAAAGCCAACTTAACTAATATATTTGGATTTTCATCAAATTCATACATATCGCAGCTAACAACTTCCAACCAAGGCTCCATCAAAGGAGTTTCTTCTAGAATAGGCCAATAGAATTCCTCACCATTTTCGTAAGTCTCTCTACCCAATTCCATGCCAGCCAAACAGCGCAATAACGTGGTTTTCCCAACGCCGTTATCGCCTAGGATTACCGTCCATTGTGCTGGATTTCCATTTTTATCGGTGAGATCAAGTATCTGTTTATCCTTAAAACACAGCACGTTCTCAACTTCCAAGGATAAAAAGTAGACAGGCGAAACCTCCGGCGATGTGTCCGATCGCTCCTGCTTTGCTACCACTTTCTTGGTTGTCTTCGCCATTCCACGCCACTCTCAAACGTCCTACTGTGAGGATAACGCATCCATTCTCAAAGGATGCAATTTCACCAGCAACACCAATCGACCACCCTGTTATCCCACACGCGAATGAATTGCGTGCTAGTGCAAAAAGTCCCTTCAGGACTCAAAAAACAGTCCTGAAGGGACTTAAACTATTAGCCCGCAGTTCACTCGCGGGTGGGACAACAACGGAGCCAGCCGATTACACCGCCGCCTTAATCCGATCGCCATCCTTCACCAAGAAATCCTGCAAATCCGCGAGATCCTGGTCTTCGATCTTCGTCTGCATCGGACAGAACTTCGGCCCACACATCGAGCAAAATTCTGCCGTTTTGTAGACATCTTCCGGCAGGGTTTCGTCGTGGTACTCCTTCGCCCGCTCGGGGTCAAGCGACAGCTCAAACTGGCGATTCCAGTCGAAGTTGTAGCGCGCCTTGGACAGCTCATCATCGCGATCGCGTGCCCCTGGACGATGCCGCGCAATATCCGCCGCATGGGCCGCAATCTTGTAGGCGATCAATCCATTCCGCACATCTTCCGCATTTGGCAGACCCAAGTGTTCCTTCGGTGTGACATAGCAGAGCATTGCCGTGCCGTACCAGCCCGCCATTGCCGCCCCGATCGCGGACGTAATGTGGTCATAGCCCGGTGCAATATCCGTCACCAACGGCCCGAGCACATAGAACGGCGCTTCGGAGCATTCTTCCATCTGCTTGCGGACGTTGAATTCGATTTGATCCATGGGGACGTGGCCTGGGCCTTCTACCATCACCTGAATGTCATCTTCCCAAGCGCGGCGGGTCAGTTGGCCGAGGGTTTTCAGCTCGGCGAGTTGGGCCGCATCCGAAGCATCATGCTGGCAGCCGGGACGCAACGAATCCCCTAAGCTAAACGACACATCGTATTTTTTGAAAATCTCGATGATGTCGGCGTAGCGCGTGTAGAGCGGGTTCTGGCGTTTGTGGTGCAGCATCCACTTGGCGATCACGCCGCCGCCACGGGAGACGATGCCCGTCAGGCGATTCCGGGTCAGGGGCAGGTGTTCGATCAACAATCCGGCGTGGATTGTCATGTAGTCCACCCCTTGCTGGGCATGCTTCTCGATGATGTGCAAGAAATCATCTTCGGTGAAGTTCTCGAAGTTGCCGTGGACGCTTTCGAGGGCTTGGTAAATCGGCACAGTGCCGATCGGGATGGGTGAATTTTTGATCACGGCCATGCGGATTTCGTCGAGGTTGCCGCCGCCCGTGGACAGATCCATCAACGTATCCGCGCCGTACTTCACCGCTTGATGCAGCTTGGCCAGTTCTTCATCGATGCCAGAGGAATTGGGCGATGCGCCGATGTTGGCGTTGACCTTGCACTTCGAGGCAATCCCGATCGCCATCGGTTCGAGATTCGGGTGATTGATATTGGCGGGAATAATCATCCGGCCCCGAGCCACTTCGTCTTTAATCAAATCCGCTGGCAGGTTTTCCCGCTTGGCGACATAGTCCATCTCCTCGGTGATCACGCCCTGGCGGGCATAGTGCATTTGGGAGACATTTTTCTGTCCCTGACGCTTGGCGATCCAGTCGGTACGCAACATATTCGATTTCCTCAATAAACAGCTTCCCTGCGCTGGTATTACCCAGAAGCTCGCCCATAAGACAAACTCAAATCAGGTTCTAAGGGTGTTTTCTCAGCCCCGAAAGGGAGGGCACCCCTAGCTATGGCTTGATCCTAACATTGCCAGTGGTGGCGCGCATGGGTTGATTTTTCATTCAATAAATCTTCATTTCATCCACTGATTTGCGGCGTCGCCAAATCGCCGATCGAGGGGAATTTGGCGGGATTAAATACCGCTGTAATTCTTTTCAGCCAGTCAATCCAGCCACTCGAGATGAACCATATTCGCCCGAATGGGTGATCCGCAGAAGCTTAAGTAATTGTTAAGTTACCTCTGGGTTCTGGGGGATAACACGCCATCATCTCTATAGCGAGGCATTTCGCAACTTATTGATAGATTGTCTTCGCAATCTGTTACAAAGCTGACGGAATTTCGCCAAGCGATATAGTTCACTGGTTTTTGATTCATTTTTTTTTAGTGTGGTGAAGCATCCGTGCTGCCTCGATCGATGACGTTGTCCGCAGGGGCGATCGCGCATCAAGGGCGGATGTTGTGATCTACCCCTTTCAGAATTTAAAGGAGACTTTTAATGCGAATTGCTCAAGTTGCCCCACTTTGGGAATGTGTACCGCCCCCCGCCTACGGGGGGATTGAGTTGGTGGTCAGCCTGTTGACCGATGAGCTGGTGCGCCGGGGACATGAAGTTACCCTCTTCGCCTCGGGTGACTCCACCACGTTGGCCCATCTGGAGTCGGTGCATCCCCGCGCCCTCCGCCTCGATGACACGGTGAAAGAGTACGGCATGTACGAGCTGCTCAATCTCAGTCGGGTGTTTGAGCAAGCCGGTGATTTTGACATTATTCACTCCCACGTTGGCTGTGCGGCCTTGCCTCTGGCCCAGGTGGTCAACACGCCGGTGCTGCACACGCTGCATGGCGTCTTCACGCCCGACGGACGACACATGTTCCACCATGCCCGTCACCAGCCCTACGTCAGCATTTCCGAAGCCCAAATCGAGCCGGAACTGGATCTGAACATCGTTTCGACGGTGTATAACGGCATCGATGTCGATCAGTTCAATTTCTATGCCCAGGCCGACCAGCCTCAGTACCTGGCATTCCTCGGTCGGATGTCGCCGGAGAAAGGCCCGCACCACGCGATCGCCATTGCTAAAGCGACGGGGATACCGCTGCGGATGGCCGGGAAAGTTGATCCCATCGATCGGGCCTTCTTTGAAGCCGAAGTGCGGCCGCATATTGATGGTAAATTTATCAAGTTCCAGGGTGAGGCGAATCACGCTCAGAAGAATGAGCTGATGGGCCGCGCCGTGGCCACGCTGTTCCCGATTACCTGGCGCGAACCGTTTGGCTTGGTGATGGTGGAAGCGCTCGCAGCGGGTTCGCCCGTGGTGGCGATGGCGATGGGTTCGGTGCCCGAGATTATCGCCCACGGCAAAGTCGGCTTCCAATGCCACACCGTCGAGGAATGCGTCGCGGCAGTGCAGCAGATTGGCACCATCGATCGGGCCGTCTGCCGTCAGCACGTCCAGACCAACTTCAGTGCAGCCAGCATGACCACAGGCTATGAAGCGGCCTACCAGAAGTTGATCTATCCGCAGTCGCGGTTGACCGGGAAGCGGCAGTTAGCGACGGTTTAGTTGGAGCAAATCCGCTGGACCGGACGAAGGGGAATTGGGTGCAATTCCCCTTCATCGAAAATTTAAAGTATTCGTAAGCCCGCTGGGTCGGATGTTCTCCCCAGTAGGCGGCGTGACGACGCTAACCAGTTGGCCCGAGGTTGGTGTATTGTCACGAAATTCGGCGTGCGACAATTCAATCAATGAGGTGATGGTGATGGTGATCTCTGACCGCAAGCGCAATCAGCCCCGACAGGCGATCGCGATAATTTCGGACTACAGTGACCCGGCCCGGATCGACGAGGGCGATGGTTGTGGGCAGAATGTCTATGTGCGGGAAGTCGGTGAAGCCCTGTCTCAATTGGGTTGGCAGGTGGATATGTTCACGCGGAAGGTGAGTCCCCAGGATGCGGCGATCGTCGAGCACAATGACCACTGTCGGACGATTCGCTTGGTCGCGGGGCCAGAGGAATTTGTGCATCGCGATCGGTTGATCGATCACATGCCTGCGTTCATTGAGTCGTTTCAGAAATTTCAAGCCAAGGGCGGTTCGCACTATCCGCTGATCCATACAAATTATTGGCTCTCCGGTTGGGCGGGGCTGCAACTGAAGCAGCAGAGCAATGTGCAACTGATTCACACCTATCACTCCCTCGGCGTGGTCAAGTATGCCGCCAGAGCGCAGTCTGATTCTGGCGATCAGCGGTTGCAGACGGAGCGGGAGATCCTGGAAAATGCCAATTGTGTCGTGGCGACCAGTCCCCAGGAAGAGCAATTGCTCCGATCGCGGGTTTCCACCAAAGGCTTGGTGCAGGTGATCCCCGGTGGAGCCGATCTCGAAACCTTCCACACTATCCCCAAGGGTAAGGCCCGCACCGAACTCGGCCTCGGTCTGACGGAGAAAATTGTGCTGTATGTCGGGCGCTTTGACCCACGTGGTGGGCTTGAAACCCTGGTGGAATCCTTTGCCCAGCTCGTCGCTGCCGCTCCCGATCCGCTCAAACTGTTGATCGTCGGTGATGGTAATACCGCCCCCGAAGCGATCGTTGAACAGCAGCGGATTAAGGCGCTCGTTGCCGATCGGGGCCTGGAAGCGTCAGTGGTGTTCGTCGGGGCCGTGGGGCATGACGTGTTGCCGTTGTATTACACCGCAGCGGACGTTTGTGCGATTCCCAGCTATGACGAACCGTTTGGCTTAGTGGCGATCGAGGCAATGGCTTGTGGGACGCCCGTGGTGGCTTCGGCCGTTGGTGGACTGCGGTTTACGGTGTTGCCCGAGGAGACGGGATTGTTGGTGCAGCCGCAGGATGTGGAAGGGTTGGCGACGGCGATCGATCGGATTTTTAGCGATGAGATTTGGGCGCAGAAGATTCGCAAGCGGGCGACGGAGCGGGTGCAGCAGAATTTCAGTTGGGCGGCGGCAGCGGCGCAGTTGAGTGACCTGTATCGGCGGTTGTTGGCGCAGTCGTTGTCGGGGGACTTGTTGGTGGGCTGATGGACTACGCCCCAAACCTGCCCCCAGAAAAATCGCCCAACGCCCGATCGGCCCGTCGATCGACCACCCAATCCGCAATAATCTGCCCCGTAATCGGTGCGAGCAAAACCCCATTGCGATAATGCCCGGTGGCCAAGGTGAGATTATCCCACTGACTTGCGCCCAAAATTGGCAGTTCGTCGGGGGTCGCGGGCCGATAGCCCCACCAGGTTTCGATCAGTTCGCAGGTTGCGAGGGCCGGGAATAGCCGGATGGCGGCGTTGAGGAGATGCTGGACGCCGGCGGCGGTATTCCCGGTGGCGAATCCGACGTTTTCACTGGTCGCGCCGACGATGATGCGGCCATCCTGGCGTGGCACGATGTAGATTTCTGTTCCGAAGAGGACGCATTGTAGGGGCCAGCCCTCCGATCGGGCGTTTTCCGGCCAACGCAGGGCGAGTAACTGACCTTTGCGCGGTTGGACGGGAATGGGGGCGATCGCCTGTGACCAGGCCCCTGTGGCTAAAACATATTGTCCCGCTTGCCATTGTCCCCCGCTGGTTTCGAGGTGGGTGACGTGGTTTTGCTGGGTAGCGATCGACTGAACTTCGATGCCATCGCAAACTTCGATGCCCGTTGTTTGGACGGCGGCGAATAAGGCCCGCATGAGGGCGCGATTGTCCACCTGCGCGTCCTCGGGAAACCACCAGCCACCGGCGACTGTGGGGCCGAGGCCGGGTTGGGTGGCCGTGAGCTGGGCGTAATCCTGCCAATCGGCGGGGGAATCAGGTGCGATCGGTCGATCAGCATTGGGGGCCATGATGCCACAAGGCCAGTAGCCGACGAATTGGCCTGAGAGTCCTTCGAGTTGGGCGACCCAGGCGGGGTAGGCCGATCGGCTCCGCAAACAGAGATCCAGCATCGGCCCTGGAGCCAAGCCTTCAGCTTGGGGCGCGAGCATTCCGGCGGCGGCATGACCCGCCGCCGCCGCCAAATTCTGGCTGAGAATGGTGACTGACTGGCCGCGCTGCTGCAATTCCAGGGCGATGGTCAATCCCATCAGCCCGCCCCCAACAATAATAATTTCGCGCGCTTTCATCAATGGTTGCGATCGTGACCGACAGTTACCAGCCCGCTCGGACGGGTTCGGCGATCACGCTGGGGCTGGGGGCGGGGGTTGGCTCAAAGGTGGGCTGGGGGGTCGCCGAGACGGGGGCGGCGGGGACAGTGGCAGCGGGCGGCGGGCTGGCTTGGACGGATTGATTGGGGCTGGCGACGGTTTGGGGCACTTGGCGGACGCCCTGTGTCTGAGTGGTTTGGGGGGCGATCGCGGTTTGATCCAGGGTCGATTGGCTGCCGTTGGCGAGGGGGACGGCGCTCTTGGTCGTGAAGTTCTGGACGGCGACACCCGTTTGCCCCGTACCATTCAACTGGTTTGCCGATCGGGTGGCCCAGGTTTTGGGATTAAAAAATAACGACAGTAGCCACGCCAGACCAATCAAGATCAACGTACTGCTCGCAACTTTACCAGGGATGTTCATAGGATCAGCGGGTTTTACCAGGGATGGATAGAGGGCATCAAAATCGCATATCTATCAATATTGTATGTGGCCCGATCAAAAAAGTGCGCCAATTTTGCCAGCGATTCCCGATCGTCGGGCACACTAGGGGAGATTCGCAGGTTGCTCGATCAACCCGCTATGCAAAATTCTATACAGGCGTCGCCGGATGTTTAATGCTACCGAACTTTTAATTGATGAATTTGTCCGCCAACTGCGGGCGGGCTATCGCCGCACCTATGGCGGCCAACGTCCCGATTATGAAGAAATCATCGGCTGGGTCGGCGCGATGGCCCTAGAAAATATCGCCAATAGTGACGCGCTCTACCACAACGTCGAACATTCGATCATGGTGGGGCTGGTCGGCCAGGAAGTGCTGCGTGGGCGGCATATCAAGGAAGGCGGGGTCTCCTGTGATGACTGGTTGCATTTCATTATTTCCCTGGTGTGCCATGACATTGGCTATGTCAAAGGCGTCTGCCGCGATGACAATGACCACTTGTTTGCGACGGGGGTGGATGGGGCGATGATCGAGTTGCCGCCGGGTTCGAGCGATGCGGCGCTGACGCCCTACCACGTCGATCGGGGCAAGCTGTTTATCAGCGAACGCTTTGGCAACCACGGCCTGATTGATGCGGAAGTGATCAAGTGCAATATGGAATTGACCCGCTTCCCCGTGCCCGACGCCGAGGATCACAAATGCACCACGAATTTTCCCGGCTTGCTCCGGGCCTCCGATCTGATCGGTCAAATGAGTGACCCGCGCTACCTGAAGAAAGTCGGCGCGCTGTTCTACGAATTTGAAGAAACGGGCATGAACAAAATTCTGAATTACCAACATCCCGGCGACCTGCGGCGGAATTATCCGAAGTTCTACTGGAATGTGGTTTATCCCTATATCGAACCCGCGCTGCGCTATCTCAACTTGACCCAAGCCGGGAAACAGATTATCGCCAACCTCTATTCCAATGTCTTCATGGTGGAGCATGACATCACGCCAGAAAGCTGATAAGGATGTATGCTGGTGCCAATTGTAGTGTTCGAGGCATCGCATCAAGATGGAATGGTGGGCGCGTTTAAAGCGAAATCGACTGGCGAAATTGGGCGCGATCGTCCTGTTGATTTTGTACATCACGGTGATTTTTGCGGATTTCACTGCGCCCTATGATGCCTATGCGAGCCAACCGGAGGCGGGACTACTGCCGCCGACGAAAATTTATTGGGTTGATCAACAGAATCAACGGTGGATCGGGCCGCATGTCTATCCCACCACCCAAGGCAAAATCGACATCGAAACGGGCAAGCAAGAATTGCAGGTCGATTTCACGAAGCCTTCGCCGATCCAGTTTTTTGCCAAAACCCCGAATCAGCGGTGGCACTTCTTCGGCACCAGTGGTCCCGGCCAATTCAATCTGCTCGGCACCGATGAGCAAGCCCGTGATCAATTGAGCCGATTGATTCATGGGGGCCGAATTAGTCTCAGTATTGGCCTGTTGGGGATTGCGATTATGTTCCCGATCGGGCTGTTGCTGGGGGGGATTTCGGGCTATTTTGGGGGTTGGCTCGACAGTGGGATTATGCGGTTGGTCGAAGTGATTATGACCATTCCCAGTTTGTATTTGTTGATTTCGTTGGCGGCGGTGTTGCCGCCTGGACTGAGCAGTAGCCAGCGTTTTGCCCTGGTGATTGTGATTACTTCGTTTATCGGCTGGGCGGGACTGGCGCGGGTGATCCGGGGTCAGGTCTTGTCGATTAAGGAGCGGGAATACGTCCAAGCGGCCAAGGTCATGGGCGCTCGACCGCTCTACATCATCATTCGCCACATCCTGCCCCAGACGGCGACCTATGTGATTATTTCGGCGACGTTGGCGATTCCGAGTTTTATTATTTCGGAGTCGGTGTTGAGTTTGATTGGACTGGGGATTCAGCAGCCCGATCCGTCTTGGGGCAATATGCTGTCGTTGGCGACGAATGCTTCGATTTTGGTGTTGCAGCCTTGGTTGGTGTGGGCACCGGCGACGTTGATTGTGCTGACGGTGTTGTGTTTTAACTTGCTGGGGGATGGGTTGCGGGATGCGCTTGATCCTCGGAATATGGATTAGATGGTTGGTTGAAAAAGGTTTGACGGCCTGTTGCCACCGCCACGATCCCCCTAAATCCCCCTTAAAAAGGGGGACTTTGAGTAATTCCGGTTCCCCCTTTTTAAGGGGGTTAGGGGGATCGTTGATGGTTGGATCGGACAGTTGATGCCTTTCAAACCATCCTCGAAGACTTTCTCAATGCTCAATTCGCCATTCTCAATTCTCAATCTATGCGCCAACCCTATCCGCCGATCGCGCCCTACAACCAGGGATTCCTGCCCGTCTCGTCGCTCCACACGCTCTACTACGAAGAATCCGGCAATCCCCAGGGGCAGTCTGTGGTCTTCCTGCATGGGGGTCCTGGGGGCGGGTCGATGCCGCTGTATCGGCAGATGTTTGATCCGTTGCGTTATCGGATTGTGGTGTTTGATCAGCGGGGGTGCGGCCAGAGTACGCCCCATGCCGAGTTGCAGGACAATACGACCCAAGCCTTGGTGAGTGATATCGAAACTCTGAGGCAGCATTTGGGGATCGATCGGTGGCTGGTATTCGGTGGCAGTTGGGGCAGTACGTTGGCGTTGGCTTATGCCCAGGCTCATCCCGATCGGTGCCAGGGGCTAATCCTCCGGGGCATCTTCCTGCTACGTCGTCAGGAAATCCAATGGTTCTACCAATCCGGCGCGAGTTATCTGTTTCCCGATGCGTGGGAGGCCTATTTGGCACCGATTCCGATCGCGGAACGGGGCGATCTGGTCAAAGCCTATTACCAACGGCTGACGAGCGCCGATCCGGCGGTGCGGGCCGAGGCGGCCCAGGCTTGGTCGGTGTGGGAAGGCAGTACGAGTAAGCTGATGGCCGATCCCGATATCCAGTCGCGGTTTGGGGCGGCGGCGTTTGCGGATGCCTTTGCCCGGATTGAGTGTCATTACTTTACGCATGGTGGCTTCTTTGAGCATGACGACCAGTTGCGGCGCGATGCCGATCGGATTCGCCATATCCCCACGGTGATTGTGCAGGGGCGGTATGACGTGGTGTGTCCGATGCGATCGGCGTGGGATTTGCATCGGGTGTTGCCGGAGGCGGAGTTGATTGTGGTGCCAGATGCGGGGCATTCGATGACGGAGCCGGGGATTATGACGGCGTTGCTGGATGCGACCGATCGATTTGTCGCGCTGGATACCAATTGATAATATTTCCAAAACTTCTGGCCCGAACCGATAAGCGATCGGGCGAAGTGCGGATTAAGTCAGGTTGCGACGGGCTTACAAGCCATGCCGGGAGGATAGGCGAGCTGATCGATGGAATTTCGGCGGAGCGCGCAAAAGCCGATCCAATGGTGCTTTTGTTACCTTAATCCGTCCATCCTCATACAGTTTGATAAGTATAAGTATAACCAATCGCCCAAACCCATTACTTATTTGATTCATCCAAGTCGATATTTCCCGTGTTCAGACGGAATATTTCCCGTAATATCAGAAATGGAGCCGACGCATGCAGCCGCCTTGATTGCTCAAGATGTTGCCGACGTCGCGCTTTGAGTCTTGATCCGGCAACATCTGCCGCATTCTAAAGCTGCATTCTGAATAACTAGAGAGGACCACTGTAATGGCGACTTTTAAGGTCACATTAATCAGCGCTGCTGAAGGCTTGAACACCACGATCGAAGTGGCTGAAGACGAATACATTCTGGATGCCGCTGAAGAGCAGGGCATCGACCTCCCTTACTCCTGCCGGGCGGGCGCTTGCTCGACTTGCGCGGGTAAAGTCACTGCTGGAACGATCGACCAATCCGATCAGTCCTTCTTGGATGACGACCAAATCGAAGCGGGTTTCGTGTTGACTTGTGTGGCTTACCCCACTTCCAACTGCACGATCGAGACGCACCAGGAAGAAGCACTGTACTAAGTCCCACTTAGCAGTTTTTCGGCTTGAGTAAGTCATGATGGCGGCGGATTCTTCGGAGTCCGCCGTTGTTTTTGTCGCCGATCGGGTCATGGCAATATCAAATCCACAAAAAAAGGGATGTCCGATCAGACATCCCTTTTTTATTTCAAGCATCGTGTAACGACTATTCGGCGGCGGCTTCTGGTGCTGCGGCTTCGGTCGCTTCAACGGCTTCCTCGGTGGCAGTTTCCTCGGTCACGGCTTCCTCGACGGGGGCTTCGACCACTTCGGTTTTCTTCGGTGGCTTTGGCCCACGGGCAAATACGGGATTCACGGATGCTGGTTTGTCATCGCGATCGCCATCACGACCGCGTCCCCGACCGCCATCGCGCCCACCTTTGCTGGGTCCCCGATTCCCTCCGTCGTTGCCGCGATCGGCGCGGGGTGCTTCGCTACCACCGGACTCTGCCGGGGGATTGACGCGATCGGCTTTCTTAATGGGCTTCTCAACCATGATTCAACAATTCTTAACGGCTTGATGATTTTACATTGAATGGCGACACGCGCTAACGCAATGCGGGCAAAACCTCACGGTAGGCGGTAATCGATGGGCTAATGGGCTGTAATCGCGTACTCGGGAAGTAGAAGTCCAATATCCGATCGTAGTTCCAGCCGAGTTTGCCGAGTTGGTACGACCCGTATTGGCTCAACCCCACGGCATGACCCAGTCCGCCGCCCGTGAAGCTGAAGCCCGTCAGGGTGTTGGTCTTGCTATCCATCTGCGGATCGAGGTAGAACAGCAGGCTATTCGGCGCTTCGAAGGCGAGCAAAATTTCATCGCGTTCCAGTTCGATCGCGCCCAAATCGGTGACAATGCCGAGCCGGAAGACCCGTCCACCGGACGATCGCTCCATCACTTGGACATTGGTGATCGCCTGGAAATCAGCGAAGGGATGCTCGATGCTCTTGAGGTACTGGCGCAAGTCGCTGGTCATTTTCTTCAGGGAGGCGGATTTTTGCCAGCGGAACCAACTGGAAATATCGGTTTCGTTGAAGCCCGCTTTTTGGCTGATGAAGGCGCGCAGGTTGGCTTCTTCCGTGAGGGGCCGCTGTTGGAGATTCCAGGCTCCGCCGACGGCGTCGATCTTGGCCCGCAGGTAGGGGCGGGGATTGCCGCGCCAGACGTCGGTGAAGGCGGCGGTGACGCCGCCCGTGGTGGAGGAATAGAGGGCGTCAACCAGTTCATTGTTGTGGGTGAGGACTTGGCCGCGTGTGAGGGCGATCGCCTTATCCGTGGATTCGGTCGTGCCATTCAGGCCAAAGTACACCTGGCATTGGGTGGTGGCGCAGAGCTGATAGCCATCGATCGCGAAGCGGCGGGTGTTGCGCAACACGTAAGTCCGGGCGAGTACGGCCTGGGCGGCCATTGACTGGAACGGGGCATTCGCGCCAATTTCGTAGGGCACGACGCCGCGCAGGTAGGTTTCGAGCGGCACCAGATTGACCAGGGTGGTGGTGCCATAGGCGTTGGGTTGCAGCTTCATCCGACCGGGGTAGCGGCGTTTCGGGGCGTCGTCCTTTTCCCGATCGACTTCGATGATGCCGCGTCCGGCGGAGATTTCGAGCCGATCGCGGTTGAACCGGAAGCCCCCAGCCACGAAGGATGGGATCGGCACTTGGCTGATATTTTTTGAGTCGAGTCGGACTTTGACGCCCTGTTGGTCGAGGTTTTGGACGAGCAGGCCGAGGACGGCGGGGGATTTGTAGACTTGGCGATCGGCCCAGACTTGCCAGCGATTGGGCTGGGCGATTTCCACGGGGACGCCGCGTGCGCGCCATTGCTGCGCCACTTCTTCCGCCGTTTCAAAACTGCGGTGCTCACTGAAGATCACCCGCTGCTCCAAGCGCGGGGTCACGGGCAGCATCTTGGTTTCCACCTTGAGGCTATCCACCTGAATGCTCTTGGTCGTGCCATCGCCTTGGAGCACCTTGACCGTCAACTGGTCACCCGGTAGGGGCGTCAGCGTCATTACATCCTGGGCCTTATCGCCAAAGCGTTGGACGACCCCCACCTGCAACTCAATATCCTGAGACTGGGCCTGGGCGGGTGCGACAAACACCACCGACGACACCGCTGCCAACCCGATCCACCGACACACCAAAACGCGAGACACCAAAACCATGTTGCAGTCCTTCCAGGGGGCGATCAGCTTATTGATTTTATCGGCATTTGGGGGCGCGGCATGGCGAATTCATCCCGAATTGGATCAATTCTCGCTCCGCCGCTGGGCCTCGGCCTGCGCGATCGTGCGCGGACGCTGGGCCAGTCGTTGATCCATCCGTTGCAGGGCACCTTGCCAGACTTGGTAGCCAGCGGGCGAAAGGTGAATGCCGTCGGTGGTCAGGTCGGCCCGCAAACTGCCGTCTCCATCCCGAAATTGTTGTTGGAGATCAAGGTAATCGACGCCTTGGCGCTGGGCAAGTTCCTGGATCAGCGGATTGAGTTTGCGGATGCGATCGTTGGGGATCTGTTCCGATCGGGTGGGCAGGACGGATTGGACGATGATTTGGGCGGTGGGGTGTTGGCGTTTGAGCCGGGTGATGATCTGGCTGATGTTGCGCAGGACATCGCGTTCATTGGCCCCGCGTTTGAGGTCGTTGACGCCCGCCATGAAGTAGATCGTGTCGGGTTTGGCGGTGTCGAGGAAGGCGAGTCGATCGAGAATCCCGGTGGTGGTGTCGCCGGAGATCCCCTGGTTGAGCCACAGTTGGCGACCGGGCAAGCGATCGGCGGGAAACCACTGACTGAGGGAGTCGCCGACCATGGCGGTGACGTTACTGCCACTCCGGCCCGCCGTGCGGGCTTCCAAGGCCAGGAGTTCGCGCCATTGGGCGTAGCTCGGATGGCCGCTGGCTTGGCTCCACTGGTCATAAAAACTATCAACCGGGATCTGCGTGTAAAGCTGGCCATTCCGCAGGGCATTCAGCCGTTGGGCGTAGAGCTGGCTGCCCGATCGGGGCCGCGCACTCGCCGGGGTGGGCCGCGCCGTCGGCGCATTGCCTTGGGGCCGGATCACCGGATTCAGCTCCGTCCCCCGTCGCACCGATCGGGAAACGCCCAAGGCCGAACCCGCCCGTGCCACGGTTTTGGGCTGATTGGCCGACTTGTTGGCGGTCTTGTTGGGATATCGACTGGGATTTTTTGCCAGTCGTTGGCGGGCCTCCCGCAACCGCGCTTCCAGGTCGATCGGCAGTCGGTTTGACTTCTGGGCCGGGACTTTGCGGGCGGCGGGCTTGGCGGCGGGCTTGGCCGTGGGACGCGGGGCGACCGATCGCTTCACCTGTTGGGGTGGCACTTTGACGCGTTGGGGCTGGATCCCCTTCACCGATCGACGTTGCATCTGATCCACCACGCGGCGCGCCAGCAACTTGGGATTGGGCTGTTGAATCGGTAAAATCGGCTCAGAAACTTCGATTGACGCAACTTGGGGGGCTTGGTAGGCTTGGCTCATAATGATAGAAAATCGCAGTTCGAGGGGCGCAGGAGCAGACAAAAGCGGGAGGCAGGAACTTCACTTCTGCTTCAAATAACAGCCGTTTCCCAGCCAATCAGGACAGATCCCCAAAAAGCCCCCGATCCCCACCGATCGCTGCCTGATCCGGTCGGCTCTAACGACACAACCCGTACTCGTACCGACTATGATTTAAGTAATCCAAAAATTCTCAATTCTCAATTCCCAATTCTCAATTCCTCCAGGAGCCTCCCATGACCACCAACGTCAACATCGGCATCGAAACCGCCGCCCGCAAAGCGATCGCCGATGGCCTGTCCCACCTTTTGGCCGACACCTACTCGCTCTACCTCAAGACCCACAACTTCCACTGGAACGTCACCGGG
Organism: Cyanobacteria bacterium VAR_4_metabat_243; assembly: GCA_031415035.1. GTDB lineage: Bacteria > Cyanobacteriota > Cyanobacteriia > Leptolyngbyales > Leptolyngbyaceae > Romeriopsis. The sequence continues at coordinate 55,601 of JANOQX010000034.1, read as the reverse complement.
CCGATGTTCAACACGCTCCACCTGATGTTCGAGACGCAGTACACCGAACTGGCGTTGGCCGTGGATTTGATCGCCGAGCGGATTCGGGCCTTGGGCTTCCCCGCGCCGGGCACCTACAGCGAATACGCCAAGCTCACCTCGATTCCCGAGCCAGTGGGCGTACCCAAGGCGATGGAAATGTTGCAGCAGTTGGTGGAAGGGCAGGAAAGCGTGGTGCGCACGGCTCGATCGATTTTCCCGATCGTTGATGAAGCGCATGATGAGCCGACAGCGGATCTGCTGACCCAGCGGATGCAACTGCATGAGAAGAATGCTTGGATGCTGCGGAGTATGTTGGAATAATGGCCAGCCCGCTCGATTACACCGATCGGCTGCGTCAATTAATGCAGGCGATCGGGATCACCACCTATGCCGAGCTGTGCCAAGTCGCAGGCGTGACGGAGAAAGTGATCCGGCGTCTGCGGCGGGGCGCGATCGGGCAGATGCAAATCGGGACGCTTCAGAAAATCGCCCAGGGATTGCAGATTAGTGCCCCAGAATTATTGGCGCAGTTTACCGATGGGCCGGAGCCGGCCGCGCTACAGGTGGAATACGATCGGCTCCAAGCCCAGCTCCACACCCAACGCGACACGCTCTTCCAGGAATTTCAGCAAACGACACTTCAGACGATCGAATCCTGGATGCTGCAATGGCCCACTGCCGCCCACGCGGCTCAACAAAACCCCACGGCCCCGGCGGTGAAGCTCTTGCCATTGGTGCGGCCGGTGGAGAATTTGTTGGTGCAATGGGGGATTGAGCCGATCGGGACGGTGGGGGCGACGATCGGCTTTGATCCGCAGCAACATCAAGTCATGGGCGCAATGCCACAATCCGGTGCTCCGGTGCGGGTGCGGTATGTCGGGTATATGCAGGCCGATCGGTTGTTGTATCGGGCCAAGGTGAGTGTCCCCTAACCCTGTGCCGATTGCGGTGGCACGATCACCGGGACTTTGTACTTAATCGATTGGTAACGCCCTTTTTGGGGTGCTTTTGTCAATTGTTCTTTGATATAAATCCGGGCTTGTTCATCGAGATAGGCATTGCCGGATGTCGTCGTGACGCTGATGCCTTCCTGAAGTGGCTGCCCTGCGCCAACGTTGTAGGGCAGCGGATTGCCGTTGGGATCCAAGTAAACTTGCACAATTACGTCAACCTGTGGGGGACGGGCGAATTTACCAAAGTCGAGGTTTAATCCGGCGGGAATCGAGGGTGTGATGGGCTTCACCGAGTCGATGATTGACGCGTTGACGATCGACATGGCGATTTCTCCCTGTTGCTCTTGCGTCAATCCCTTGATTTGATCGGCAAGTTGATTCAGGATCGCTTGATTGGTGCCGTTCTGGCGATCAGACTGTGCTTTCGGGCTAACGCTGTCAACGTTGTAAACCATGGTCGCGGCCAATGCCGATCGTTTGGCCTGCTCTTCGGGTGATAGTTTCAGTTCGGTTGCGCCAGTTGCAGTACCGGGGGGCAGCCCCGTCGAACCGGGGGGTGTCTCCGGTTGCTGACCAGCGGCGACAGTTGTGCCCGTCCCCGGTGGCTGATTCTTTTTCTTATTTTCTTCGTCGATTTGACGTTTTGCTTCAACTTCGGCTTCGATCCGGAGTCGTTCCGCGAGCACCCTGGCTTTCTTGGCTTCTTCTTCCTCCGCTTGTTTCTCGGCTGCGGTTTTGATGGGCGTGGTTTTGATCGGGGGGACGTAGGGGGTGTAGCTGGGTGAGGTGTAGGAGTAGGACGAATTGTTGTTGCTGTTGGCGATCGCGGTATCCCGCTCAATACCGTCGATGTAGCTATTGATCGAATTCTTGGTGGCGGGAATTTTCAGGCTGGTATCGGGCATGCCTGGAAATAATCCCGTCAGTGGTACCTTGCCCCCCAGCGTCGTGGGCAGCAGCGGCATACTGGGATTGACGGGGAACTGGCTCACCATCATGCTCGGCGGCAATTTTGCCTGCTGATCCGGGGTCAGCTCGACGACGCCCACGATCCGATCGGGCAGTTTTTTCGACTCCGCTGAATTCGTGATCACGGGCAATCCCAAAAACACCAATCCATGCACCACGGACGAAGCCGCCACCGCCAAAAACATCGGCTGGCGCAGGGCGTCGGGCAGACCCGCTAAGGACTCTTCCAAATCAAAATTGGCAAAGGGGTTGTTCATGGTTGCGGCAGTTGGGGAGGCAGGTCAGGTGGAGCGGATGCGGCTCGATGATCATTCATTCACCGTCTCGATTTTAGGATCAGGATGATGCTTCTGCCAGAAAAATTCCCGACCGTTGGGGCGACGGTTTTCCGCCCGCTGTGGTTCCCCAAATTCCGCAATCGTTATAATTTGGCGGCGACGGCTGTTGTCACGGCGGCGAGGCGGGCGGCGATCGCGGGCTGCACACCCAAGGGCACAAAGGTAAAGCGCAAACGATACCGCTGCTGATCGGGCCAAGCCGGATCAGCGGGCAATTGTTCGATCACCTTGGCATAGACATCGATATCGGTGCCCGCCGCTCCGGGTAAGTTGAGTTTGAGATCGCTGAGCAATTCCACCGACTGGGCGATGACAATCACCGCAAACTGCGGGGCCAAATCGGTCATCTGTCCGGCCAACATTGGATGCTGCACCTGCTTGGCCTTCAGGGTCGTCCAATCGATCGGCAGGGGCGGCGATAAGGTGACCAAGGTTTCATCCACGCGGGGCAGGGCTTGGGCATGGCGACCGCCGATCGACTGCAACTCATGCACTTGCACCGGCGCAGCAAAGCCCTTCGCCCGAATTTCAAAGGATTGGCCGAGGCCGATCGGGGCCTGGACGCGCTGGGCCAGACTGTGGGAAATCAGGATTTGGCCGCCGACGGTGTAGGACTCAATCCGGGCCGTTAAGTTGATGGGACTGCCGACCATGCCGTACTTGGCCCGTTTCATCGAGCCAATATTCCCCACCACGACTTCGCCGCAGTGCAGCGCAATCCCCATTTGCAATGGCGGCGTCGGCTCGGCTCGATCCGCGTCGATCGCCTGGCTTAACTGCGGCATCGCCAGTTGCATCGCCAGAGCGCAGGCGACGGACCGATCGACGTCATCGGCCCGCGCCGTCGGTGCCCCAAACATCACCAAAATCGAATCGCCCATCAGCTCATCGATCGTTCCTTGGTATTGGCTAATCACGTCGGTCATCTGGGCCAGATAGTGGTTGAGCAGGCGCATCACCTGTTCCGGCGCAGATTGCTCGGCGATCGCGCTAAAGCCGCGCAAGTCAGCAATCAGCATCGTCACTTCCCGCCGTTCGCCGCCGATCTGGCGGCCCTGGGGTGATTCGAGCAACTGATTCACGACTTCATCGGAGAGATAGCGACCAAAGGTTTGGCGAATTTCTCCGGCCCGGTAGGCGGTATGCACCAGCACCAATCCCATGCCCCCGCCGTAGCTCAACAGCGCGGGCAACAGCGGCACCCACAGCCCGGTTAAAAAAGCGCAATAATGCCCGATCGGCAACAGGACGCCGCCAATCGCCACCAACAGCAGCAACCGCAACCATTGGCGTTGCTGGACAAACCGCCAGCGCCAGGCCAGCGCCGTGCCCCCGAGGCCCCAGAGGGCAATCCACAGCATTTCCTGCGACTCCGATCCACTCCGCAGGCCCGATCGGCCATCCAGCACCCGACTCAGCACATCGCTGACCACATTGGCATGGAACTCGACCCCCGGCAGTTCGAGCGGTTGATCGCCGCTGCCCTGGCTATAGGGCGTCAAAAAGCTGTCCCGCAGGCTGACTGCCGTCACGCCGATCAGTACCACCCGTCCGGTAAAAGCCGACGCAGGCACTCGATCGGCCAAGACATCCGCCAACGACACCCGCTGAAAATGCCGATCGCCGCCGCGATAGTTGAGCCAGATCTGGGTGCCTTGGGCATCGGCCCCGACATACGGCCCATCATTCGGCTCAAAGGGCGCAAACTCGGTTTGGTTCAGGGTGAGGAATTCGGTGTCGGGCTGGGGCGTGATGTTCTGGCCTTCGAGATAGGTGAGGGCCAAGCGCAATCCCAAACTTTCGTAAGTCGTCCGATCGGGGGTGGAGAAATACAGCAAAGCCCGCCGGAGTCGGCCATCGCGATCGATGATCACATCGTTGACGGCGATTTGCTCAAGTTCGGCGAGGGCGGGGGGCGGCGGGACGCGCTGCCAGTCCTGCGGGGCATTTTGCTTGGTAATCCCAATCAGGTTGGGTGTGCTTTGGAAGAGGGCGACCAGTTCGGGGTGACCGGGTTCGAGGGCGTAGTCGCGGTACAGATCCAAGCCGATCGCGGCGGGATTGCCCTGGCGGATTTTGTGCAGGCTTTGGGCCAGGGTGCGATCGTCGATCGGCCAGCGTTTCAGGGCGTGGAGATCGGGTTCATTCACTTCGACAATCATCACGCGATCGTCGCGTTGGGCGATCGGCCGCGATCGAATCAGGCGATCGAACAGCGCTAACTCCAGTGGTTGCAGCAATCCCAGGCCCCGTACGACCAAGACCAGGCCCGTGACAATTGGCGCGATCGTCAGGGTGCCGCGATGGGGCCAGAGGGCGGCTTGGAGCGATCGGCCCCAGCGGGGCGCGCGGACAATGCGGTGGAACATAGGGGGCGTGCAACTTGGAAAACCAGACAATCAGCCTTAGGGTGCCCCGATTCCCGGCGGCAGGTTGCACCAAGTCGGCCGATCGTCGCCAATTGGGGAACAGGTTTGCCCCAACATCCGGCTTGGGATCGACCCAGATCCTTCTAGCAATCGACCAAAGGCTGTACGCCAAGGCGGGATACCTCTATGCTGAGGATAGATTTTTGAAATGCCTTTAATACACCGCTACTCATCATAATACCCGTCGTGAATCCTGTTTTTACCCAACGTCTTCAGCCTCAGACGGACTTGTCGCCGCATTATGTGTTGGCGCTTACCGCTGATGAGCGCACGCGATCGCAGTTGCAGATCAAGAGCGAAGAGAATTCGATCGTCCAATTGCATCTCCCCCAGGGCACAGTTTTAAAAGATGGCGATTGGTTGCGATCGGCCCAGGGCGATCTGGCCCAAGTCCGGGCCAAACCCGAACCCGTCCTGACCGTCACCACGATGTTTCCGCTGGCGCTGCTGCAAGCGGCCTATCACCTGGGCCAACGCCAGGTCCCGATGGAAATCACCGCTTGTTTTATCCGCCTGTCGCCGGATCCGATTTTGCAAATCCTGTTGCTCCAACGGGGACTCCAGGTGCTGGAAGAACTCGCACCGTTCCAGCCGGAGCTGGCGTTTGAGCTGCCACCACCGCCGCCGCCAAGGTTTCCTAGAAGCGGCAGACCGTAGTGGGTTTGACGGGACAGCGCCGATCGCGCAGGGGATTTTTGGCCAGTTCCAGGGCTTGGAGTTTGGTCAGGGCGGCGAGGGGTTGGATGTCCTGGATTTTGTTGTTTTGGAGATAGAGGGCGGGGAGCTGTTTGAGTCCGCTGAGCGGCTGGATGTTTTGGATTTGGTTTTGGCTGAGGTTGAGGAAGAGCAGGTTGGGCAGCTTGCCGATCGGGCGGAGATCCTGGATTTGGTTTTCGGCCAGGAACAGATCGGCGAGGCGGGTGAGTCCTGATAGTGGCGTTAGATCGCGAATTTGGTTCTGGCTCAAGTAGAGATTTTCTAACCGCTGCATCCCGGCTAATGGGGCGAGGTTCTGGACTTTGTTGCCCGAGAGGCTCAGGGTGGTGAGGTTTTGCAAGGGTTTCAGAGGGCTGAGATCGCTGATCTGGTTCTGGTTTAGGGTGAGGCTTTGGAGTTGGGTCAGCGATCGTAAAGGCCGCAAATCCCGTAGGCTTTGACCCGTGAGATCCAGTCGTTTCAGCTTGGGCAATTGCTGATCGGCCGTCGGGCAATCGGTTGTCCCGAGCTGTTTGAGCACTGCATTCACGGTGGAGCGAGCGTCGGCGGATTGGCTTGCCCGTTGGTCACACCAATCAAGGAATTTTATCGGTTCCGGTTTGGCGGACGGTTTGGCGGACGGTTTCACCGGGGGTTTCACTGCGGTCGGAGGTTTCACCGGCGCTTTAACGGGTGCTTTGACGGGTGCTTTGACGGGCGCTTTGGCTGGAGCGGGCACCGGAATTGGGATGGCGGGCATCACCGACGGGGCCTCGATCGCGACTTCAATGGTTGATACTTCGATCGTTGGCACCACCACATCGGCGATCGCGGGCGTCAGTGGCCCGATTAATCCCCCGATCGACCCGATCGCTACAATTAGTTGCCACTGTTTCATATTCTGTGTCATTCCGCGCCACCTCGCATTTGAACCCTGAATCTAGCTGTCATGATGTCCGCAATTGGGAATGCGGCATCCGGATGATTGCGGTGATCGATCCGCGCCATTGAATCGGGGGAATCCAGATGCCACGGAGGCGTTTCTTTACCAGAACTTTCCGAAGACTTAGTGAATTTCGCTTAGAATCATAAGCTGGTGTTTTATGCTCTATTTTTATGAATCAGTCTCTCCAGTCGGTGATCGAACAAGTTTACGAAGAATTTCGTGACGTTAAAACGGGTCAAGTCGCACACTACATCCCGGAACTGGCGAAGGCGAATCCCGATTGGTTTGGCATCGCGATCGTCACAACAGACGGCGAAATCTTCCAGGTTGGCGAGATTAGTCAACGCTTCACGATTCAATCGATTTCCAAGGTGTTTACCTATGGCATCGCGCTCGAAGATCAAGGCCGATCGATCTTGCTGTCCAAAGTCGGCGTCGAACCCACAGGCGATCCGTTCAATTCGATTATTCGCCTCGACGAAAACTCGCACCGCCCCGATAACCCGATGGTGAATGCCGGAGCGATCGCCACGACGAACCTGATCAAGGGCGATGGCATCACCGATCGGCTCAACCGCATTCTCGCGATTTTCAAACGCTACATCGGCAAGGACATTGATATTTTTATCGATGTGCCGACGTTCTTGTCGGAGCGGGCCACGGGCGATCGCAATCGGGCTTTGGCCTATCTGATGCGGCATTTTGCGATGATTGAGGGTGATATCGAATGCGCTTTGGATTTGTATTTTCAGCAATGTGCGGTGATGGTGACTTGCCAAAACCTGGCGATGATGGGCGCAACCCTGGCCAATCGTGGCATCAATCCGGTCAGCCAACAGGTGGCGGTGGCCCCATGTTGCGTCCAAGATATGTTGAGTGTGATGTACACCTGCGGCATGTACAACTTCGCTGGGGAATGGGCTTACCGGGTCGGGATCCCCGCCAAGAGCGGCGTCTCTGGCGGGATTATGGCCGTGGTGCCGGGTCAGATGGGGATTGCGGTATTCTCGCCGCCACTGGACGTGAATGGCAATAGCGTCCGGGGGATTCAGGTCTGTGAGGCCCTGTCGCGGCGACTAAATTTGCATATCTTTGCGCCACGGCTGGGGCGTCCCGTCGATTCAACGCCCGCATGCGCCCCCAAAAGCGCTATAGTCACAGCTAGGTATTCGGACATCGTGGGCGATCGCCAGGGAGAATATAATGCCGACCAAATCCAATAAAACAGCGGCCAAGTCGGGTTTCTCCGCGAAGCCGCAGCCCCGTCCCGAAGCAGCGGCGACTCCAGCGGCCACGCCTGCGACCCCAGCGGCCACGACGGGCGCTGACCCGACTAAAGCGATCGCCGAACTTCAGGCCCAGTTGACTGCCGCCACGACTCAAGGTACGGCGTTGCAACAGACGATCGCCGATCTCGAAAGCAAACTCAGCGCCCAAGCCAAAACCGTCGAAACCCTCAAGACGGAGGCCAAAGCCTTCACCAGTTTGCAAACGACCTTAGAAAAAGCTGAAGCCGCTGCCCGCCAGTTGGCCGCATTGAACAATACCTTGCTGGCGGAGAATAGCGCGCTCAAGGCAGCGGCTGAGGCGGCACCTGTGGCCGCACCGAAATCTACCGCATTAGCGCCCGCCGCGTCCAACCGATCGGTGAACAGTATGATGCATCCGGTGTTTCCGAATGGCCCGTTGCCCGGTGGGCTTGGGGAACAGGAAATTGGTTGGTTTGATTAAACCCGATCGGCCGCGTTAACACGGGCATCATCACAGAACTTCTCCAGAGAATTTCCGGAAAACGGATTCCGAAATTGAATATCTCCGGTAGAGTATGGGGCAAGTGTGAGTGTAGTGCGAGGCGGCGATCATGTTTAGTTGGGGTGAAGCCAGCGTTGAGCTGATGTACCGGGAACGGGCCTGGGTGGAAATCGATTTGAGTGCGATCGCCCACAATGTCCGCCAGCTTAAGGCCCGACTCCAACCGCAAACGGATCTGATGTGTGTGGTGAAGGCGGATGCCTATGGCCATGGGGCGGTGGCGGTGGCGAAGGCGGTGATCGAAGCGGGGGCAACTTGGCTGGGGGTGGCGACGATTCCGGAGGGCATTGAGTTGCGGAAGGCGGGGTTGACGGCTCCGATTCTGATTTTGGGGGCGACGAATACGCCGGATCAGGTGGAGTCGCTGTTGCGGTGGCATTTGCAGCCGAGTCTTTGTACGCCGAAGCAGGCGTTGATTTTTAGTGAGACGGTGGGGGAACGGCGGCATTTGCCCGTGCATCTGATGTTTGATACGGGGATGTCGCGATTGGGGACGCGTTGGGATTTGGCGCAGGAATTTGTGCAGTTGGTGCGGGGGTTGGCGAATCTGACGATCGCGGGGGTATATTCCCACTGTGCGACGGCGGATGATCCTGATCCGACGGTGATGCAGCTTCAGCACCAACGGTTTGAGCAAGTGTTAGATGAATGCGATTTGCGTCGTCCGAATTATAAGATTCACTTCGCGAATTCCGCAGCGGCGATCGTCGATCCGCGATTGCATTATGGCATGGTGCGATCGGGTTTGGCGACCTATGGGTTATACCCGGCTCCGCATTTGCACAACCAATTGCAATTGCGTCCGGCGTTGCAAGTCAAGGCGCGGATTACCCAGATTAAGCAATTACCCGCTGGTACTGGTGTGAGCTATGGCCATCGGTTTGTGGCCGATCGAGATATGGTGTTGGGAGTGATCGGGATTGGGTATGCCGATGGGATTCCGCGCAATTTGTCCGATCGGATGACGGTGAGTATTAATGGTCAGGCGGTGCAGCAAATCGGCGCGATCACGATGGATCAGATTATGTTGGATGTGACGGATTTGCCATCGCTTCAGGAAGGGGATGTGGTGACGCTATTGGGTCAGGATGGGGCGCAGATGATTACGGCGGATGATTGGGCGGCGAAGTTGGGGACGATTTCTTGGGAGATTCTTTGTGGGTTCAAGAATCGGTTGCCACGGGTGACGGTGAATTCGGCGGCGGTGCGCGGTGGGGCAGTGGTTTCGGCGTAGTCGTCCTTTCACAAATAGGCGTCTTTGAATTTGGAATTGCCGCGCCCTAAGCCGCCTGACAGCGCGGACAAAAGTACACGCGCCTACCGCCCACAGCATCTTTGACGATCGGTGTCCCACAAACGTAACAAGGCAAATTCGTCCGCGAGAACACCCAATGCCGATAAAACCAACGCGGCTTTCCTTGCGCTTTTAAGGCCAATGCCGTAGCGAGATCATTGGTGATGCCTTTGGTTTCGTAGGATTGTTTTGGTACGGCGATCGTGGCTTCGGCGAGTTTCCGGATCTGTTCCTCGCTGCAATCGATCGGGCGTTTTGTTGGATGAATTCCGGCTAAAAATAAAACCTCGCTGCGTAAATAATTGCCCAATCCACAGACGAATTTTTGATCCAGCAACAGCGTCGGAAAGCCCCGCCGCACAAACTTTTTGGACAACAACCGGGCTTCGACGATCGCGGCTGTGGTTGTTTCATCCAAAATATCTGGCCCCAGATCCTTCAAAAACGGATGGTGATCCAGTTCGTGATCATTCAGCACCATAATGTCCGAGGCGCTGTAGAGCAAAGCCGATTTTTTGGATGTGTGAATTGCGAGGCGGAGTTGACGGTTCGTGACGGGATAATCCTGTGCCTTTCGCACGTACCAGACACCGTAAAGCTGATTGTGACTGTAAATGGTCAGGTGATTGCTAAAGCGGGTCAGCAAGGCTTTGCCCCGTGGCCGAATCGAGATGACTTCGGCGGCTGACAATACTGCCTCATAGGGCTTGAGCGCCTCAAAGGCGAAAAACATTTCGGTGATTGGCTGATTGATCACGGCCTTCGCGATCCGATCGGCGGCCAACTTAATCTCTGGCCCTTCTGGCATGGTTGCTTGCTCCTACTTACCGCTCAATCCACCATAGTCGATCGCTCAGAATTTTGCATCGCCCGCTCGCGGTATTCCCGATATTTCAACTGTAAGCCATCGGCGGCGACGTGGATTTCTGTCGTCGATCGGTGGGGTAATGCCTGGGGCCGCTGGGACTCGACGATCGGTTGGTCTTGGGCGAAGATCTTCAATGTGCGGTTGCGGGCATCACCATCGGCCCATTTCCCGGTAAAAAAGCTGCGAAAATTCATCCATTTACTGACGGTTGTGGTGTCGTCGATCGGCACATGGGCCGTCCAAATCACCAATCGCCCAAACGGCAAATTTACTTCCAAAAATGTCAAATTCGGCAGGGCAAATCCGGTGCGGGTTGCGACGGGCTTTGGTGCCTTCGTCGCGAGTAAGCGCCAAATTCCCTTGGGCTGATTGGGCTTCAGCATGACGGTCGCTTCTGCGCCAAAGGCATTCGTGGCGATGGTCAAAGCCCCAACTTCCGGCTCCTCGGGATTGCCAAACGCCCCCGCATGAACAAATGGCGCATGGGCAAAATCTAAACCATTATCCATCGCCCGTGCGTAATTCACCTGCCAGTGAAAGTCGCCCTGAATCGATCGGAGCGACTCATCCTGCACCTGGGGAATCGCGGGAATTCCGGTCGTGTCGGCCAATGCGGCATCACCCCAAAATAGCCAGATCCAGCCATGCTGTTCTTGTACTGGGTAAGTGGCGGCGATCGCGCGTTTTGGCATGGCCGCACCGGGGGCATTGGCGGGAATTTTTGTGCATTCACCCGCGCTGGAGAAGTGCCACCCATGGTAGGGACAGACTAAACAATCGCCTTGTACTCGCCCCAGCGCTAACGATGCGCCCCGGTGGGGACAAATATCACCCAAGGCCTGAATGCCGCCCTGCGCGTCGCGATACAATGCGATTTTACGATCGAAGAGTTGGATTAACTGTGGTTGGGTGACGATCGTCTGACTAAATTCAACAGCATACCAAAAGTTCGTCAACATTGAATTCGCATCAAGAATTGGGAGCGATTCTATGGTAACAAGATTGGGCCGATCGCGGGTGATCGCGACAGTGAAGCGATCGGACTTGCGGACTGCAAGCTCGATCGGGCAGTATTTTTTTGCGTGACCCTGACGCTGTATTGCAAGACTAATGCCGATCGGTATACGCTCAACCAAGGCCGCGACAGTTGGCAATTGATGGAAAAGCTCTATCAGGGGGACGATCGGGAGAAGTTCTTTCGCGAAATCGAGCAATTTTTGCAACAGACTGGTTACGCCAACGACAACGGGAAAAAAATGGCAAGGAGATCGCCAAAACTGAATTAAGCGATCGTTTGACGGATAATCCGTAGGGGCGAAGCAGTCGGTCGATTAATCTCGGTATTTAAACTAGAGTTATTTGCCGACTGCTTCGCCCCTCCTCGTACGCGATCGACCATTAGATTATCAGCATGTCGCAGGGTGGAAATGTACAGAACAGCCAGTTCCAAGCGATGCCAATTCGGTTGATTGAGCGCAAACAAACATCCGCCCGCCAATGCGACCCACCCGATCGGCCCCAGGATAACGGCCAGAGTTTGGCTGACGCCCATATACACAGCAAAGGGCAAAGTAATCCCTAAAGCTGTCGTGAGACTGCCTAATACCGTGCTAGCCAGCAAATACACCCCAAACCCACTCATCTTTGCGGCCAACATTGCGCCACCGCCGAGCAGAAAACCCTCAAAATGTGGATCGTCACTTTCGCGTCTCAAATCCATCAGGATTAGTTGCCGCTGCTCTGGCGTCAACTGCTCCAACATATTCTGGAATTGCTTCACCACAACGGCATCTTCGATCGCCTGAGTCGGCAATTCATCCCATGTGCGGCCATTTAAAGTGTCAGACCAATTAATCCCAATTTGATCCGCGACATCGGTCACAACCTGCTTCCAAGAAGCAGTGTGGAACATCTGACCAATACTGCCGCTCCGCAAATACCGGATGTGATTACAAAGGATTTCCGGGGAGCAACCAAATCCCGAATTAGTCATCGCAGCTAAGTTTTGGCGTTGTTCCTCGGTCGCGGAACTGACGATCGCGTAGAATTCTTGCATAGTCCCACTATTAACGTTCCCGACTATTGAGTAATCATCCGCTCTAACTTTTCGCCAATCATTTCCTGAGTTGTACTCACTCGATCACCACTAGGAAATTGCAGCGTATACTGATGAACAGTTCGAATTGGAATAAACGCCATATGAACTCTGGTCACAGCTTTCGAGATTCGAAGTTCATCATAGTAAGCCGACTGTTTCTGATTAGGACGTTCATAAACTACGCCTTTTTCGTACATTAGCAGATAGCAATTTTTCTCGTCGATCGCTTTAAAGATAGTCCAGACAACGCCACAAACTATCGCGGCACCAACAATCATATTACGCGGTGACTGGGCAGAAGAGGCCAGGAGCAACAACCCGAGAATCAACACAAGTGGCATGCTAATAATCCACCGCCCCCAACCATCAGTAGCGGGGCCATCCAGTCTTAACTTTTCCAAAAAATTGCCCATTGAGCATGAGTCAGTTTGAAGAGCCGCTCTTGTAAAAGCCAGAGGTTCGGGCAATGCACGCTTTTTGATTTCTGCTCTGATCACTTGTTGAGCTTCTTCGGTATATTCAGCAATCTGCGTAGCCGCCAATTCAAGTTCGCGATCATTTTTCTGCTGCCAAAATTCTTCAAACGTCACAATTAACTCCTATCCTCATATTGATTACTAAATTTCATATTGTTTTTTTGCGCTACAGAACTTCAGTATAACCATCTCACCGATCGACCCGAATTCCTTCATAAAGCTTTAATCCCCCAACCGACAAACCGCCGTCTCAAACCGCCCATCCGGATACAACCGCAACAACCGAAAACCGGAAGCACGATCGTCGTGACGACCCACCTCGATGCGCGCTAGAATAGCCATATTCACTACTTCTGCTAACCCATGAGTACCCCGATCGTCACCCAAATCGTCGAGCAAGTCAGCGACCTCTCTGACCCGCTTCAGCAACAAGTCCTCACCTTCATCCAAACCCTCCGACAACCGCCGCCCACCGAGCCGAACGCCTGGGATGTGCTGGAATCACTCACTGCCACGATCGAAGCTCCCGCCGATTGGTCAAGTGAGCATGATCACTACCTCTACGGCACACCCAAACAACAATCCACCCAACCATGAGTCGCGATCGGTTATTTCTCGACACGGCATTCATCCAAGCCCTGCTCAACCCACGCGACACCGACCATTCTCCAGCCAAAAAACTTCTTCCAAGAGTCCGAAATGCGGATGAAGTATGGATTACAGAGGCAGTTTTGATCGAAGTGGGCAATGCGCTGAGTGCCCATAACCGGAATGGAGCCGTTCAGTTTATCCAACAGTGCGATCGGACGGCTAATATCCGCGTCGTCAGCGTTGATACCCAACTTTTCGACCAAGCCATTGAACTGTATCAATCCCGACCCGACAAGACGTGGGGAATGACCGACTGCATTTCATTCGTAGTGATGCGCGCCCATAATCTCAGCGATGCGCTCACCACCGATCGGCATTTTGTTCAAGCGGGGTTTCGCGCCCTAATGCTCGATTTCCCCCAAATCTGAATTGCATCCAATACACCATCAATCCCCCAACCGACAAACCGCCGTCTCAAACCGCCCATCCGGATACAACCGCAACAACCGAAAACCAGGACCCCGATCGAGATCCAATTCAATCTCCGCCTGATTCGGCTTCAACTGAATACAAGTCGAAGGCGTCCCCAAATACGTCACCCCCGCCCGCTGCGCCACCGACTCCTGATGAATATGCCCACAGATCACCAGCTTCACCAGCGGATACCGATCGAGCACCGCAAACAACGCATCCGCATTCGCCAACCCAATCGCATCCATATATTCCACCCCACAAGCGATCGGGTGATGATGCACTGCCACTAACGTTGGTTGTGGATCTTGCAACTGTTGCTCCAGGTATTCAAGTTGTGATTCCGCCAATCGTCCACCCGGCTGATCCAACGCCATCGAATCCAACAAAATAAATCGCCAGCCGCCCTGCTCAAAGGCCTTATCCGCCACAATCCCATCGCCATTCAACGCCGCGATCGCGTCCCCGTTTTGGTCATGATTGCCCCGCAGCCAATAGGTCGGGATCCCCAACGGCCCAATCACCGATCGGGCATAGGCATAGGACGCCACCGAATCATCCTGCGAAATATCCCCCGTCAATAGCAGACAATCCGGCCTCGGCTGCACCGCCGCCAACCGCGCCACCACCGCCGCAAACGTCTGATTCGTCCGACAGCCAAACATCGTCTCTGAATCATCCGCAAACAAATGCGTATCCGTCAATTGAGCCACCAATAAATACTCAGCCGACATCACTACACCTCCGATTGATGCAAAATTTGGGCCACCCGATGCCGATCCGGCGGATTCACCACAATTCCCGTCACCCCACATTCCACCAGAAACCCAATCAACGCCGCATCCGGTGGCACACTACAAACCGTACAAGCGAGATCCAACGATCGCGCCGTCTGAATCAAATGCTGCAACCCCGATCGCACCACCGATCGCACCGTCACATGACTCGGATCAAAGAAATCCGTCATCAACCCCGCCTCCCGATCGACCCCAAACCATAATTGCATCAGATCATTCAACCCGATCGCAATCCCCTGAATCCCCGCCGCCGCACATTCCGGCAACGCATAGACGATCGCCGGAACTTCCGCCATGATCCACAACGCCACATCATCCACCCCCGCCGCCGCCATCGCCGCCATACAAGTCCGCACCTCCGCCGCCGTCCGCACAAACGGCAACACCAACCGCAACCGCGATCGCGACCGTTGATCCAACCGCTCGATCGCCCCCAGCTCCACCGCCAACCACTCCGGAAAATGCTGGTAATACAAGCCCCCATGCATCCCCAACGCTGGATTCACCTCCACGGGCACCACCGTTCCCACGGGCATTTCATGACTGCGCCAATCGGAGAGCCGATACCACACGGGCATATCCCCCACCGCCAACAGCGATCGCAGCGATCGCCCCAACGCCCGACTCAAACGCTCCTGATCCCCCATCACCAAAGGCTCCCAAGGACTACAACCCTCCAGCTCCGCCGCCAACAAATGCTCCCCCCGCACCAAACCAATTCCATCCCAGCCTGACTGCCCCAGTGATGCCGCTTGCGATGGATGAATGATTGACGCCAGCAATTGCGTTGATGATGTTTGAGTCACGGGTTGATTGATCGCAGCATCGATCGGATTAACGCCGCGCCCCGCCGCCAGCAGCGCTTGTGCCCCCGCCGCCGAAAGCTGCTGCACCTGACCCGCCTCCAACTTCAGCCAATCCCCCGATCGCACCACCTGCGTCGCCTGCGCCACTCCGACGATCGCCGGAATCCCCAAGCTGCGCGCCACCACCGCCCCATGACTGGTCATCCCGCCCTGCTCCGTCACCAACCCCGCCGCCTGCTGAATCAACGGCAACCAGTCCGGGCGCAACTGCGGCGTCACCAAAATGCAATCCGCCGTCAGCGCCACCGTCAACGTCTGATCCGCCGCCACCACTACGGCCCGCCCCAGCCCCAGCCCCGGAGCCGCCGCCAATCCCGTCATCACCATCACCGGATCATCATTCAAGGGAGCCAACCGCGCCGTCAACGGCGCAACTTCCCCCGGATACATCGCCTGCACCTGCAACTGCCCGTGGGAATATTGCCAATCCACCCGCAGCGGCGACGTAACCTGCTTATCGATCGCCTCGGCCAACGCCACAAACATCGCATCCGGCACCGGACTCTCTGGCCACCGATCGTCCGTCCCCGCCGCCACCGGATGGGGCAACAGCCACTGATCCCCCGCCACAATCAACGGCACCGTCAAGGGTAACGCGGGCGGCCAATGGCCCAAAATCGCATGCACCAACTGTTGTGGATTGGCCGGGGACGATCGGCCTTGGCCCGTCGATCGGTCGATTACCCGCACGGGCACGTCGATTTCCTGGGGATGCCCCAACCACTGCACCCCCCAAAACCGTTCCACCATCAACGTCTTGTCTGTCACCCACAGCCGCCCCGACTGGACGATCGTCCGCAACGGCTGAATCAACGTCGCCAACGGCAACTGCCCCAAATCGCCGCAATACTGCGACCAATAGCGCAAATTCCGCGCACAAAACACCTCCGACCACAGCGCCTTAAGCATCGGCTCCAACTCATCAATCGCCCCAATCTGCGGCGTCAACAAATCACTCGCCGCACTCGGCAACGCCCCCCCAAACGAGGGCCGCACCACCACCAACGGATAATTTAACGCCGATCGCTGCCAGGTCAACGCCAATTGCGGCAACCAATCCGCACAGGACGTTTGGCGGATTGCGGATTGGCATTGTTGGGCCAATTGTTGGGCCAGGGTTTGCCAGGTTTGGCCCGTGGCGGTATCGAGTTCAAAGGTCGTGGGGATCGCCGCCCGTTGGCAATGCTGCATGAAGCGCGACGTCGGCAGCACAAACCCATCGACGATCGCCACATTTTGGGCCTGCAACTGACTGAGCTGAACCGCCAGTTGACCAGCCGAAGCGAATAATTGCGGATGATCCGCTAGCAACTGAAGCTGGGCTAGCCCGATCGTATCCAACGACGAAAGCGCGTGATCAGAACTCACAATAAGTTATCCACAACCCCGAGACATGGCTCAAACTCTGACCGCAGGATATTTTTGCGATTGCAATTATTAAAAAACCATTTAATTTTCCCCACTCCACCATCCTACAACATCGATCACCGCCAGTATCCCGAAGTCGTCGCGCGATCGCCGTAGAGAGAATTAACCAGCTCATCCCTCATCCCGATCCCGACCATGTTGCCATTTGCCCATCGCCCCTGGCAACGAGTGCGCCCCTGGCTCCTCCGATCGCCTTGCCTCCTGTGCGATCGGCCCCTGGCCTCCGGCCACAGTGCCCTTCTCTGCCCCCGCTGCCAGCCCCAATTGCAGGATTGCGAGCGCGATCGGGCCAGCCAACGGAGCCACAATCACCTCGTCTGGGGCCATTATCACGACAGCCTCCGCCGCCTCATGCACCAGTTGAAATACCAAAACCAACCCGCGATCGCCCAAATCTTCGGCCCACTCCTGGCCCAACTCTGCCAAACCCACGCGCTCCCCACCCTGGCGATCGTCCCCATCCCGCTGCACCCTGACAAACAAGCCAACCGGGGTTACAACCAAGCCGAACTGATCGCCCGCAGTTTGGGTCAATTTACCGGAATGCCCCACTACCCCCACCTGCTCCAACGGCCCAAAGCCACCACGGCCCAACACGGGTTATCGCTGGGCGATCGTCAAGCCAACCTCGAAGCGGCATTTACGATCGGCCGTGATCGTCGCCCCAAATCCCCCATTCTCCTGGTCGATGACATTTACACCACCGGCGCAACGATCGCCGCCACCACCGACTGTTTGCAGCAAGCGGGCTATCCCGTCTGGGGCAGCATCGTCGTGGCGCGGTAACCCCAGCCGCTAGATCAGCAACAACGCATTCAACCGCAAACTGTAGAACACCGGCATCGGATCAAGCCCCGTAATCCGCTGAAACTCCAACTCCGTCAACAAATTCGTCAACCCGTGTGCCTGCCATTGGGCCAGCAGATTATGCACCTGCCGCAGCACCGCCAAGCCCCGTGGCAACGGCACAATCAACCAATTCAACACCAATACCTCGGCGATCGCCAACTCAATCCAAGTGCTGGGATATTGCCCCAACAACTGGTCAAGTCGATCGTCAAACCGACTGCCATCCTGTCCACACAGGTGGAAACTTTCGATAATATGCTTCACGCGTTGTTGGTCAACCCGCTGCCGTAAAGTTATGCCCCGATTCATGCCGCGCCCATCTGTCACAAAACGATCAACCTATACAGATTATCCCAGCCGGATCCCTTGGGAAATATTTTCATCTATGTCAAAATCAGGTAGACCGCTGGTACGGATCGCCCCACCGCCGTCTTATGGGATAATCAGACGGTTTTTCTGGCAGAGGCCGTAGTTGCGCATGGACATCAAAGCATTGATTCGGGACATCCCAGATTTCCCCCAACCCGGCATCGTCTTTCGGGACATCACCACCTTGCTGCGCGATCGGGCCGGACTGAAATACGCCCTCGACTTGCTCGCCGAAAAATGCGCCCCGCTGAAGCCCGACTACATCGTCGGCATGGAATCCCGTGGATTTATGTTCGCCACGCCCTTGGCCTATCAACTCAACGCGGGCTTCGTCCCCGTCCGCAAACCCGGCAAACTCCCCGCCGCCGTCTATAGCCAAGAGTACGTCTTAGAATATGGCACCGATCGGCTGGAGCTGCACCAAGATGCGATCCCCCAGGGGAGCCGCGTGCTGATCGTCGATGACGTGATCGCCACCGGTGGCACCGCCGCCGCCACGGCCAAACTGATTACCCAAGCGGGCGGCGAACTGGTCGGCTTTGCCTTCCTCAGTGAACTCACCTTCCTGAATGGCCGCAAAATCCTGCCGGATGTGCCGATCGTCGCTTTGATCGAGTACTAATCCGATCCCGCCGCTTGATTTCAAGGCATAATCAAACCGCAGCCCGACTAGGAACGTGTCATGACCGCCTCCGCCTCCACAACGCCACTCCCAACCCGGATCATTGATGCCCTCACGGGTGAAACCGCGACTTATATCTTCAAGCGATCGGTGCAGGGGTTGCTGACGTTGGTGTTGACCTCGGTGGTGTGTTTCATCGTGATTCAGTTGGCTCCGGGCGACTACATTGACATGTTGAAGGAGAATCCGAAGATTTCGAAGGAGCGGTTGGATCAAATCCGGCAGCAGTTCGGCCTCGACAAATCCTGGATCGAGCAATATTTTCGGTGGGCCTGCGGCATCTTGGGGATTAAGTTCGTACCGGGGCAGTTGGGGGGGCGGATCAATTTTTGGTGGCCCAATTGGGACTGGCAGAACATGGGCAACTTCGGCGAGAGCTTTGTCTACAACCGATCGGTGCTTTCCCTCTTGCTTGAACGGGTGCCCGCCACGTTGCTACTGGCCTTTAGCTCATTGATTTTTACCTGGGCGATCGGGATTCCACTCGGCATTTTGAGCGCCGTGCATCAGCGCAGTTGGGTCGATCAGATTCTGCGGGTAGTCAGCTACATCGGCCAAGGTTTTCCGACCTTTATCACGGCCTTGCTGCTACTGATTTTTGCCCAGAATACGTCGCCGCTGTTCCCCGTGGGCGATATGACCAGTATCGACCACAGCGACCTGACGGGACTCGGCAAGATTTTGGATATTGGCTGGCACATGATTTTGCCGACGATCGCCCTGAGCATTGTCGGATTTGCGGGCTTGCAGCGGATTTCGCGGGGGGAGATGTTGGACGTGCTGCGGCAGGATTACATTCAAACCGCACGAGCGAAGGGCTTACCCGAGCATAAGGTGATCTACATTCACGCCCTGCGCAATGCGATCAATCCGTTGATTACGCTGTTGGGCTTTGAGTTTGCCAGTTTGCTCAGTGGCGCGTTCATCACCGAGTTTTTCTTCAACTGGCCGGGACTAGGGCGCTTGACCTTGCAGGCAGTGCAGTCCCAGGATTTGTATTTGTTGATGGCGAGTTTGATGATCAGTGCGGCGATGTTGATTGTCGGCAACCTATTCGCGGATATTCTGCTGAAGTTCGTCGATCCACGGATTAAATTGTCCGACATGAACTAGGCCGCTCTAACTTTCGGGGTTCTGAATCTGGCCCATGAATAGGATTGTCCCGGTTTCGTTATCCCGAATCGCGGTGAAGAAGGGCCGATCGAGAGTCATTTCGAACGGTTGCGTCGGAATTTGGGCGGAGGTGGTCGTAATCCCGATCGAGGTGACGGCGGCGGCTTCGGTGCCGGATTCGTTCACTTCCACGAAGGTTTTGTGCTTGACCTGATCGATCGCCGATGCTGATGCCGCACCCGACGGCCAAAGATTGGCGAAGTTCGCTTTGTCCCGATCGAAGGCGACGCCCATGCCGAGGGCCGTGAGCGCGGATTTCAACTCGGTTGCGGACTCGGATTTGAACTTGGGCAGTTGCACTAGGCCGTTTTGTGGCCGGAAACCTTGCATCCAGGTTTGCCAATTCGCGGCGGTGAGGGTTTTGGTGAAGGCGGTGAGGTTCGAGTTGGGCCGAGGCAGGAACAGGTACAGACTCCAACGCCCTCGGCCATAGGGCAGACTGACGGCTTGGAATTGTGGGGTGGCGTAGTAGCTCAACCGATCGCGCCGGGACATCATCGGCACTGACTTAGTTTTGCCATCCGCCAGGGTGAATGGGTGGGATTTGGTCGCCGATTTGTCGAAGGGCACTGACCAGCCGCCTTTGAAATACACCGCATTGATCAAATACAGCTGATCCTCGGGCTTCAACCGATCGACGATCTGCGGAATCTTGCCCTGGGTCTTGTCCTTCACCCAATTGTTGATCCGCCCCACTGAGTCGGGCTGGTTAAAGTCCAGGCTCGCCACCTCGGCTTGATAAAAATCCTGGTTGCGTTTGAGGAAGTCGGGATTGAACTGTAGCCCTTGCCGCGCCCAGAGCGAATTGGCGATATTCACCTGCACCGCCGGATCGGCAGTTTCCAAGACCGCCTTGAGCGCCGCGTTCGATCGATTCAACGCCGCCAAACTCAGCCCATTCAGTTGCAAGGCCTGATTCATCGCCGATCGGGTCGTGCCATCCGCCCCGTTGTCAGCCATCGACAGCGCCAACGCCACGCTGGTCGGAGAGACGAAGACATTGTCCGTCGGGGTGGCGGATGACTGAATCGCTTGGAATAGCTTGAAGCTGAATTGTTGATTGGCCTGGAGCAATTGGGGATCGATTGCCTGCGGATCGGCGTACTGCACCGTCAGCACTTGAGGCTTGGGGGAAGGCGTGACGGTGGGTTCAATCCCTGGCTGACTGATCCCACTCCGCAAACCCACACGGTCGCCCGAAACCGCCCCACAACTGATCGGCACCAAGCCCATCAATGTCACCAGCACCGCAATGCCCACCTTACTCACCATCGATCGGCCCCGCATCATAAGAATTTTCCTGCTACCAAACAAACTGCACTGCTACTATTCAGCCTATCCGAGCATTTGGCAAACGGGTGGCGGTTGCGGTTTTTGTAACGATCGATTGAACTTCATCAAAAAGATAAGTTTCTCCTTTCTAAACGAAATAAAGAATTTGTTAAACTAACGACAACTATCGCAACCATCGCTTGGGACCTTGCCGCTATGAGCCAGAAGCAGACCGTCATTTCACCCTCGATCTTGTCCGCTGATTTCAGCCGTTTGGGAGAAGAGATTCGCGCCGTTGATGCCGCTGGTGCGGACTGGATTCACATCGATGTGATGGATGGTCGCTTTGTGCCCAACATCACGATCGGGCCAATGATCGTCGAGGCCGTCCGGCCCCACACCAAAAAGCCCTTGGACGTTCACCTGATGATCGTCGAGCCAGAACGCTACGTCGCCGACTTCGCCAAAGCCGGAGCCGACATCATCTCCGTCCACGTCGAACAAAGCTCGACCACCCACCTGCACCGCGTCCTCGGCATGATCAAAGACCTCGGCAAGCAAGCGGGCGTGGTCTTGAACCCCGGCACTTCCTTGGACTCCTTGGAATACGTCCTCGACCTCTGCGACCTCGTGCTGATCATGAGCGTCAACCCCGGTTTCGGCGGTCAGAGCTTCATCCCCGGCGTCGTGCCGAAGATCCAGGAATTGCGCAAAATGTGTGACGCCCGTGGCCTTGATCCTTGGATCGAAGTCGATGGCGGACTCAAAGGCAACAACACCTGGCAAGTCCTCGAAGCCGGAGCCAATGCCGTCGTCGCGGGTTCCGCCGTGTTCAACGCCCCCGACTACAAAACCGCCATCCACGACATCCGCAACAGCAAGCGGCCTGAAAAGTCACTCGCAGCGGTGTAAATCGGTTTGACCCGAATAACAAATAGGGGCGATCGGTTAATCCGATCGCCCCTATTTTGTTTTGTGGCTCCGACTTTGCTCCGCCACCCAGCTTATGGCGTCAAATCAACCCCGTCATACAGTGCCGCGATCGGGATTTCGCGGTCGATCGTGCCCAACGCCACCACCGCCGAATCCCCCACATATTCCGTCATCAGCCACTTCCCTTCTGGGGTCTTGCAATGTTGCATCACGCGCAACTGCGTTTGATCCAGCAAGAGGTACTCGCGGAACTCCGGGATTGTCCGATAGGCGTCGAACTTATCGCCTTGGTCATAGTTCTTCGTGGACTTGGACAACACTTCGCCAATCAACAGTGGATTGGTCACGATGCTTGACCCCGGCCCGTCATAGATCGGCGCACCTTGAATCACCATCACATCCGGGTAAGTATAGAGACGCGGCTGGGGCATCCACAGCTTGACATCCCCAATGTAGGTTTTGTAACCCTGACCCCGTAATTGTTGCTTCAGGTAAGACGCCAGATTTAAGGCGATTTCGTTATGTTCAGTCGTGCCGCCTGCCATCGCTACCATTTCTCCATCGCGGTATTCATTTTTGCCATCCGATCGCGCCTCTAGTTCCCGATATTCTTCCGGCGTATAACGACGAGTTTGCAGTTGCATCGTGGGTTGACTCCTGGCGTTAGCCTTTAACTAAGGCAGCGACCGCCGCCATATATTGCACATCATCGATCGTCCCAATCTTGTCGGGGGTAATCCCTTCCATCGGCACCACCTGATCCGGGGTAATCCCCAACTTATTAATGTCCTGATGGGTCGGCGTCTCGTATTTCGCGACCGTCACGGCCAAACCCGCTCCGTCAGATAGGTCGAACAAGGACTGGATCAATCCCTTCCCAAAGGTTTGCTCGCCCAAGATCACGCCCCGGCCATTGTCCTGCAAAGCTCCCGCCAGGATCTCGCTGGCGCTGGCGGTGCCTTTATTCACTAAGACGACGAGTGGATCCGCTGTTAAAGCGGTACCCGTCGCTTCATAGCTGTCCAGTGCCCCCGATCGGCTGACGGTAAACACAATCTCGCCTTCGTTCAGCCAGTCGCGGGCGATCGCCACGCCGGATTGCAGGAGGCCGCCGGGGTTATTCCGCAGGTCGAGGATGTAACCGTTTGCGCCTTTTTTCTCCAGATTCTTAATACTAGTCGCCACTTCGTCGGCGGCGTTGGCGTTGAATTGGTTCAGTCGGATGTAGCCCAATTTCTGGCCCTGTTCCTGGCGCAGCTCGGACACCACGGGGTTTAGCTCAATCCGATCGCGCACCAAATCATATTGCTTCGATGCGCCCGATCGCTCGATGATCAGGCTCACCACGGTGCCGATTTCGCCCCGCATCCGCGCTGCCGCCTCGTCGAGGCTGAGGCCCTGGGCCGATCGGCCATCAATCTCCAAGATCAAATCCGCTGACTGAATCCCCGCCTTTGCCGCCGGCGAACCCGCGATCGGGGCAATCACCGTGAGCTGTTTGGCCGCGCCATCCTGCGCCAGTTGCAACCCCACGCCCATCAAAGCCCCCGCCGTACTGGTCTGGAGACTGCGATATTGCTCCGGTTTCAGCACCCGCGTAAAGGGATCGCCCAAGGCCGACACCATACCCTGAATCAATTCATAGGTCTGGTCGCGATCGCTGCCCGCCTGCTTCATCGCCTTTTCCCGCAAGGCGAACCAGTTTTGGTGGTTGTAGCTCGGATCGACGTAGGCCCGATCGACAATCCGCCACACCTCATTGATCAAGCGCTGCTCATCGGTCAACGCCTGGGCCGGAACGGCCAGTGTCAGCACCAGCACCAGGGGCAACAACCCACAGACCAAGCGGGCAAGTAATCCTCGGATTTTCAGGCTCACGGAACGACCACCATTAGATTGCTTTCTCATCGTTTCCCATTGTAGGCAGGAATGCCCGCATAGAAAACGTTGGAGCCGAATTCCCGATCGGCGATTGGCCCAAAACCTGGCGGATTATGTAAAGAAAGGTTACTTTATACGAAGAAGAATTAACACAATCCTTCGGGCCGATCGGTCGATCTTGAAGCTTAGTGATGTGGGAGTAGCGATCCCTGCGTTACTTTCGCCGAGTTTCGCCGATGTAACCCGATTCAGACTGTGTTACATTTTCTATGAACAGCAATCATTTTTTTAGGGACGCTTGCGACTATGTCTAAGGTGTACGATTGGTTCGAGGAACGCTTAGAAATGGAAGCGATTGCCGAGGACATCACCAGCAAGTACGTGCCTCCCCACGTGAATATTTTCTATTGCTTGGGTGGGATCACGCTCACTTGCTTCCTGATCCAGTTTGCCACTGGATTCGCGATGACTTTTTATTACAAGCCCACCGTCGCTGAAGCCTTCTCTTCAGTGCAGTTCATCATGAATGATGTGAACTTCGGTTGGTTGATTCGCTCCATTCACCGCTGGTCGGCCAGCATGATGGTGTTGATGATGATCCTGCACGTTTTCCGCGTCTACTTGACGGGCGGCTTCAAAAAGCCCCGTGAGTTGACCTGGTTGAGCGGCGTGGTGATGGCCGTGATCACCGTTTCCTTCGGTGTGACGGGCTACTCCTTGCCTTGGGATCAAGTCGGCTACTGGGCCGTGAAAATCGTCTCCGGTGTGCCCGAAGCGATCCCCGTCGTGGGTGTGCTGATGGCCGACCTCTTGCGCGGTGGTGCAAGTGTGGGTCAAGGCACGTTGACGCGCTACTACAGTGCCCACACCTTCGTTCTGCCTTGGCTGATCGCGGTGTTTATGTTGGTGCACTTCTTGATGATTCGGAAGCAAGGGATCTCGGGTCCTTTGTAAGCGGGGCCGCCCAACTGATCAAAGACCCAACTTCACATAATTCTTTAGTGAGCTTGAACCGTTATGAGTACACAAGTTAAGCCGGATCTATCCGATCCCGCGCTGCGCGAAAAGCTCGCCCAGGGCATGGGCCACAACTACTACGGCGAACCAGCTTGGCCGAATGACCTGCTGTATATGTTCCCCGTCGTGATCCTGGGGACGATCGCTTGCCTGGTTGGCCTGGCGATCCTCGACCCCGCCATGGTCGGCGAACCCGCGAATCCCTTCGCCACCCCCTTGGAAATCCTGCCGGAGTGGTATCTGTACCCGGTCTTTAACATCCTCCGCCTGGTGCCGAACAAGCTCCTGGGTGTGGTGTTGATGGCGTCGGTGCCGCTGGGTCTGTTCACGGTGCCCTTCCTCGAAGGCGTGAACAAATTCCAGAACCCCTTCCGTCGTCCCTTGGCAATGGCCGTGTTCATGTTCGGTACCGTGGTCACACTGTATTTGGGCGCTGGCGCGATCTTCCCTGTGGACAAGGCGTTGACCTTGGGCCTGTTCTAAACATTGCCGTTGCTTCGGCAATTCGCTTGACCCACCGGGGGTTTGACGATCGTCAGGCCCCCGGTTTGGTATTTGATCGACCGAAGCGCCGGGAATCCGTCCACAAATCCCCGGCACAGTCAGCGCAAGCGGGGTTAGACTAGAGACTCGAACCTGGCGTTCGATCGTTCAGAATTTCTATTGAGAGAATTGAGGCAGGGCATGGTGAGAGGGTTGTGGCAATCGCAGACAAATCAGGTAGCTTCCGGCACTCGCACCAAGCTGCTGAAGACGGTGCTGACCCTGAGTCTATTGGTGGGTGCCCTGCCCTTAACGCGGCCCGTCAGCGCCCAAACACCGAGCACCCAAACCCCAACCGCTCAGTCACCCGCCACGCAGTCGCCCGCCGCCCAAGCACCAGCCGCCCAACCACCGGCCCAAACACAACCGCCCAAGGACGATCGGAAGCTGTCCTATTCGGCCCTGCTGAAGCAGATTGACGATGGCGACGTCAAAGAAATCCAGGTGGACGTCCAGCGCCGCCTCGCCACCTACTACCTCCAAGACCAAAACCCCCAGGCCGAAAACGAGCGTCCCTACACCACTGACCTACTGAGCAACAACGCCGAACTCTACGATCGGATGAAGGCCAAGGGCCTCGGCGAAGCCAAAAACACCCCCGACAACCGTGAACTGGTCGGTCTGCTGATTCAGCTATTTGTGGTGCTGTTCTTGATCACGGGTGTGATCTTGATTCTGCGCCGATCGGCCAACGCCCCCGGTGGCCCCGGCCAAGCCCTCAACTTCGGCAAATCCAAGGCCCGCTTCCAAATGGAAGCCAAAACTGGCGTCAGCTTTGACGATGTGGCGGGAATTGAAGAAGCCAAGGAAGAACTTCAAGAAGTCGTCACCTTCTTGAAGAAACCCGAGAAATTCACCGCGATCGGGGCCAAGATTCCCAAGGGCGTCCTGCTGATCGGCCCACCGGGAACGGGTAAAACGTTACTGGCCAAAGCGATCGCGGGCGAAGCAGGCGTGCCCTTCTTTAGCATCTCCGGCTCGGAATTTGTGGAAATGTTCGTCGGGGTCGGCGCATCCCGCGTCCGCGACTTGTTCAAAAAAGCCAAGGAAAACGCGCCCTGCATCATCTTCATCGATGAAATCGATGCCGTGGGTCGGCAGCGCGGCGTCGGCATCGGCGGCGGCAACGACGAACGTGAACAGACCTTGAACCAAATGCTGACCGAGATGGATGGCTTTGAAGGGAACAGTGGCGTCATCGTGATTGCGGCCACCAACCGCCCCGATGTCTTGGATCAAGCCCTGCTGCGACCGGGGCGCTTCGATCGGCAAGTCACCGTCGATCTCCCCGGCTACAATGGCCGCCTGCAAATCCTCGAAGTCCACGCCCGCAGCAAGAAAATCGAAGAAGGCGTCTCGCTCGAAGCCGTTGCCCGCCGCACCCCCGGCTTCTCCGGCGCAAAGTTAGCCAACTTGCTGAACGAAGCCGCGATCCTCACCGCCCGTCGCCGCAAGGAAGCGATGTCGATGCAGGAAGTCGAAGACGCGATCGACCGGATCACGATCGGCCTGAAGCTCACTCCCCTCCTGGACAGCAAGAAGAAAAAGCTGATTGCTTACCATGAAGTCGGCCATGCCCTGCTCATGACCCTCTTGCCCCACGCCGAAAAGCTGAACAAAGTCACGATTATTCCCCGATCGGGCGGCATCGGTGGCTTCGCGCAGCAATCCTACAACGAAGAACTGGTCGATAGCGGACTCTACAGCAAAGCCTGGATCATGGACAGCATCCGGATCATGCTGGGCGGCCGCGCCGCTGAAGAAATCATCTTCGGCCACGACGAAGTAACGATCGGGGCCAGCAACGACATCAAAAACGTCGCCGAATTCGCCCGTGAAATGGTCACCCGCTACGGCATGTCCGAACTCGGCCTGCTCGCCTTTGAGACCGAAGGCGAACTCTACTCGGCCAGAGGCGGCTCCCTCAGTAACACCGACTACTCCGACGAACTCGCCACCAAGATCGATCAAGAAGTCCGCCGCATCGCCAAATGCTGCCACGAAGACGCCCTCAAGGTACTCGGCGAATACCGTGACCTGATGGATGAATTGGTGGAGAAATTGCTGGAAGAAGAGACGATCGACGGTGAAGATTTCCGCACCGTGGTCGAAGCCTATCAAAAAACCAATAGCATCCCGGCCCCGGTTTAATCGGCATTAATTGAATATATCAAGCCACAATAAACCCCGGTGATGCCTGCATCATCGGGGTTTATTGTGACGATCACCGCTGGTGATTACCGACTGGAAATCTGCTGATCCGGAACGCCGCCGCCTTGCTGGGCATACATCGCCCGCAACACCAACGCTGGATCAACCCACTGCCCCGCATATTTCAAACCCCAATGCAGGTGTGGGCCAGTCGTCACGCCCGTCATCCCCACGCGGCCAATCCGGGAACCCGCTGGCACCGTCTGCCCGGCCCAAATCTGAATTCCACCGCCCCGATCGATCAAGTACAGTCGCCCACTGGCATCGCGTTCGACCTGACCCTGCATGTGGCAATAAATATGCTGCCATTCGCCGGACTGGACAATCACCGACGTCCCGCAAGCACTATTGTCCGAAACTTCGACCACGTTACCCGCCCACCAGTTCCGCACATAGCTGCCCTCGGGAGCCGCCATATCTAAGCCGCGATGGAACTGCGTCGCCCCCGCCGCTGGCGCACTGCGATAACCAAAGGCCGACGTATAAGCTTGAAAATTCTCGACGGGGAATGAGGCATTTTGCCAGTTACTGCCGAAGGACGTGGCCCCCGCCCAAGTTTGTGAACATAACAGGAGCGCTACAGTTAGCGCACTTAACGTCGCCAATGCCACCAAACGATTCGATCGAATCACCGCTTTGGCGCGCTGCATACCTTGTGTGAGGAATTGCTTGATCACCGGATATCATTTCCTTGCTGAACATCAATACAAACGATCGCGCACCCAACGAGCGAAGCCAGGGCGATCGCGTCCTAGAGTCATTAACTTTTCAGTTAAATTTTCACCAAATCAAGTGCCATTTAAGCACAGAAAGATCGAAGTGAATCACCGATATCGCCACCGGGGCCGAATTTTCCACCCGATCCAGACGCGCCGTCACACCGTCACGACACACATCCGTAAAATTCCGGAAAAGGCGCAACCCATGCCCAATTTTTCGATTCAAAACGATAAATCCGCCAATCCTAAATAGTGAATCCCCTGCGGGTCAACTTGAAACCGCGCCGCCAGGATTTCCAAGCCTTGCGATCGGGCTTGGCGCAGCAGTTTGCCATATTCGGGGTCACGATCGTCGCCCGGTGCAAACCGATCACAATCACCCCGATTAATGAAATACAACATCACCGATCGATGCTGCGGCAACAGCGTCATCATTTCACGAATATGCTTTTGGCCCCGCGTCGTCACCGTATCGGGAAACAGCGCCAGGGAGCCATCATTCCAGGTCGTGTTTTTGACTTCGACGTAGATCGATCGCGGCCCGCCTTCCAGCAAGAAATCCACCCGACTTTTTTCCTGTCCGTAAGGCACTTCCGATCGAACGGTGGCGTAGTCGCCAAGATCCGTGAATATACGCTGTTCTAAAGCATTGCGGATGACGCGGTTCGGCAAATGGGTGTTAACGCCCACCCAGAGGGGCTTTGGATCCGTAAGTTCGATCAATTCCCAGGTGTAGGCGAGTTTGCGCGTCTTGCTGTCGGATTTGGACACCTGCACCCGATTGCCGATCACACAGACACTCGTCATCGGCCCGGTATTGGGGCAATGGGCTGTGATCAGTTCGCCGGAGTCGAGTTGAATATCGGCAAAAAAGCGTTTGTAGCGACTGACAAGCGTGCCGCTGTAGAGCGTGGGGTATTCGTAGACAAGTTGCATGGGGGACACCGATCGGACGACTTGACCTATGACTTTACGGGCTTGACTGCCGCCTTGTCGAGGGACTGCCAAGCGCCATTTTCACAGTCCAACAACCGATCGAGGATGGCGATCGCGGCTTTGTCACCGGATGACCGGATCGACTTTTCCGCCGCAATATTGATCAGCTCCAGTTGCAACCGGGTCAGATTGGTTTTGTCCAGTTCATCGACTTGCGCCGCTAAGGGCACCGCCGCCACATTATCGGTAAAGGACTGCGATCGATTAAAGCCAAATTTCTGGCCCAGGGTGACGACCACATATTTTTGCTCCGGGCGGGCCGTGGCCAAAATATCCGCGATCGGCGTTGCCATCGTCGATTCCAGCACCGCATCCTCGGCCCCATCGCGCAACCAAGATTCCGAAGTCGAAAGGGGCAAATCCTCCGCCTGCTCATCCACCTTCGCAAATCCATGGGCCTCCCGAAACGACACCCGCCCATCCAAGTCGTAGTCCGCCGAAGCCACGGGCTGTCCCACCCGATTCACCCCGCTCAATCCGGCAAAAAAGCTGGAACTATAGTCTTCGTAATCCGCTTCATCCACCGACGGCGTACAGCCCACGGACGGTCGCTGCTTAATCGTCGCAAAAAAGCCACAGCGAGTTTGCAGCGCCACCGACCGCAGCGGATCGCCGCGATCGTAGATCAAATTCGCAAAGGCTCCGGCATAGCACTGCACCATCACCGTGACGATCGGCGTCGATGGCGGCAACCGATCGAGCTGACTCGCCAAGTCCTGCACCGTGACATCCTGCTCATCCCAAAAAATCATCGCATTGTTATTGACGTTCTTGGGATTGCGGCTGCCATGGCCCGTGAAATAGAAGAATACTGGCTGTTTTGGGGTTTTGGACTGGGCAATTTTGGCGATCGCGGCTTCCAGATTCGGCACCGTCGCCGCCCCGAGCAGTCCCTTAATCTCCGGCGCTTTAAAGGTTTCCGCATCCGTCTTTGGGTCAATGAACCGCACCGTTTTCTGGCCGTCATTGCCATTGGCGAAATAAATCGCAGGCGGCGGCGTCCCCAACCCCAACGCCTTCAACGTCCGTTGGAAATACAACACATTCTTCTCGATCGCGATTTCGTTGTAAGACGGCGCACCGCCTCCGCCAAACACCAAAAAGTTCGGCGGCCCTTGGGTGGAACAGGGTTTTGCGGCTTTGTTCAGGCGCGTTGGCGCAGCCACACGCGGCAATGGTGGCTCCCGCCGCAACATCGCCTCCACCGCAAATGGCTGGGGCCGCCCGATCGGACGGCAACTGACCAACCCCAACGTCAGCCCCAACGTCAGCCCCAACGTCAGACTCAAACCCAATCCACAAGTTCGGCGCATCATGTTCTCCTCAGCCACAAAGGCAGGCAAACCCGCTGCATCCAGGTTAACCAAGTTCGCCCCGACCCGTCATCGTCTTTCGGGACATCTTCACCCCGATTTTGACACTTTGGATACAAACAATTATCAGAAATTTCGTTACACTCGATACCGTTCAACTGGCCCAACGACCACGGGCAATATCATTTGGGATCATGACTCTATGCAGACTATTCGCCGCTCATCCGATCGGGGCCAAGCCGATCGGCGTTGGCTCCAATCCCATCACAGCTTTTCCTTTGGCAGTTACCATGACCCGGCCCACATGGGCTTCCGCAGTTTACGCGTGATCAATGAAGATCACATTGCAGCGGGCCAAGGCTTTGGTACCCATCCCCACCAGGATATGGAAATCATCACCTACGTGTTGTCCGGCGCGATCGCCCACAAAGACAGCATGGGCAATGGCTCCACGATCGCGCCCGGCGATGTCCAGCGGCTGAGCGCCGGAACGGGCATCACCCACAGCGAATTCAATCCCGCCAGCGACAACGGCACCCACCTGATCCAAATCTGGATCGTCCCGGAGCAAACCAGCATCGCTCCCAGCTATGAGCAAAAAGCCTTTTCCAACCACCGCAAGCAGGGCCAGTTCTGCCTACTCGCCTCCCGCGATGGCCGCGATGACTCCGTCACCGTCCATCAGGATATGAACCTCTATGCCACGGTTTTGGCACCCGATCAAACCGTCGCCATGGCCATCAATCCCGATCGGTATTATTGGCTACAAGTCGCCCAAGGCAGCGCGATCATCAATGGTGAAGCCGTCGATCAGGGCGATGCGATCGCCCTGACTCAAGCCAATGAATTGTCGATCGTCGGCCACAGCCAGACCGAGATCCTGGTCTTTGACCTCGCCTAAGCCACCGGCGGCTAAATCCGCAGCGTATGATATGCCTGCTGGGGGTGATTTAATTTATGGGGATATTTCAGCACCAACTGACTATCCTTGACCATTTGATTCAGATAACTATTTCTCAGCGTGTGTGGTGATCGATGTAAAAGCTCTGACAGTTGTTTCTGGGTGAGGAAGCCTTCACGACAAAGATCGCAAATCACACTTTGCATTAGCGCTTTCGCGACCTTTTTCCGGCCCCGAAGTGGAGCTGTAAGTCGGCGCAAACGCTCCAAACGATCGGAGCCTGCGCTCAAATGATCAGAGCTTTGGCTCAAATGATCGGAGTTCTCCACCAAATCATCAGACTTGACAGACACCCCAGAAAAAGGTAAGTCCATTTGCCCTTCTAGGCGATCAGTCTGTCCCAAAGACACATCCAAGTAACTCAGTTCATCCGGGGCGCAGGGCGGTTCACCCGGAAAGAAGTAAACGGTTCGACGCGCCGCACCGCTTGAGGTGAGGAAACCTTCTTTCACCAGTGCCGCTAAGGCCAATGTCAAGTCCCGCGAATGGGCACTAGTCATTTCGGTCAATCTGGCATGATTGACCTGACCTTCATTCGCCACCGTCACTAAAGCGAGCTGTTGCTCATGTGGAAGTTCTCGGAATCGCTCACCAAATCGGACATCCATCTCTTCAAAAGTTTCTTGGGGCAACAAGCTCACCATTCTGAGCGATAGATTAGTTACTTCTAGCTCTAGTTCCTCTTTGAGTTCGGGTAATGGCCATTGCTGTTTCTCCCAATTCCGATAAATCTTCGGAATACCAGAGCCAGCTTGCTCCCCCTGACCAATCAACTGAAACATTTTCTGGAGATTACGATTACGACAATCACTAATCCCCCCTTTCTTGACTTCCACTAAAGGTAGCCGCATCAAACCAGGATTCCGAAAGACAAACATATCCGGACGTTTGACCACAAGGATTGATACGCGACCAGTATAGTCAGCATGGATCAGTGTATTCACCAAAGCCTCACGTAAGGCCTCATGCACCGGCGTCTCATCCACCCGATCAATGCCTGACAACTTAAACGGTACCTTGAGATCAACAAAGAGCTTCTGAATCACGCGGCGATAAAAATCATACAAATTACCTGACCATGTCCCATCAGTCGTAATTCGATCAAGCCAGCGACTTTCGTCGCTGGCGCGCGATCCCTCTTGATAATCGACAATGTAATTGGGTACGGCGGCTAAGATTGAAGGCTGTTTCCCGAACATCAACAGCCCCGCTAAGGTCAACCCCGCCACTCCGGTCTGTCGATCTTTGGCCCAACCACCCAGTGACCGCAAAAATTCCTGGTCGTCTAATTCGAGCCAGGGATGATCCGGTTTAGTTGACTTAAACTGGTTGCGATAGCGCCTCAGCGCCTCAATTTCCAGATCATCAAACCCATAGCCCTCCATCAACCGGGCATCACGCGAGTCTTCAACTTGCTCGGCCAACATCCGCCGGACAGTCACTTCATCACAGAGATAATCCCCTTCATAATTACGCCGATACGTTCCCTTCAAAGGATTAAGACCCAAATATATGGGTTGATCGCGGCGGCTGGCGCGAGGCACTTTAATCCGAACAACGGATAATCCGTCTACCGTCACAACATCAACACACTGGTCAATCAATAAATTCTTATTGACTCTTTGCGGATTATTCAGACCATCCCATAATGATTTACGCACTTTCGCCGGATCCGCAATACCCGTCACCGCAAATTGACCGCTGACGGGTTCGTTGACACCCAAAAGAATCGTTCCACCCTGGGTGTTGGCCATTGCCACATAGGACTCAAACACGCTTTTGGGACATTCGCCTTGTCCATCGCGGCCGGAAGCGCGTTTGCACTCAATATCTACACCCTCTGACAAGGCTTCTAGATCGAAAGTTGACAACACGCTCACCGCTCTTCCCGTTAAGGTCTAGGCATTTGGATATGTGTAATATATCGCCATAACACCACAAACCCGATTCAAGCCACCTGCGGCGTCGCCCCGATCGCGGGCAAACTGACCCGATCGATCAATTGGCAGAGACCCTGCAAATAGTCGTCCTTCGGCAACTCTCGCTGCTGACATTGGGTTTGGTAATCTTCCAAATCCGTCTTGAACGCCGTCAGTCGTTGGATTTCGCCATTTAGACAGGACACCTTATCATCCAACAATTGCTTAATCGCCAGATTCCGCAATCG
Organism: Cyanobacteria bacterium VAR_4_metabat_243; assembly: GCA_031415035.1. Classification (GTDB taxonomy): domain Bacteria; phylum Cyanobacteriota; class Cyanobacteriia; order Leptolyngbyales; family Leptolyngbyaceae; genus Romeriopsis. Next base: position 21,462 of record JANOQX010000034.1, on the reverse strand, counting down.
GCCCGGCATCCGTACCCCCAAAATATGCTGGATTTCATCCAGCGAAAACCCCAGTGCCTGCGCCTTCTGAATAAAGCAAATCTGCTCCACCGATTCCGCCGCATAGTAACGATAGCCACTCTTGCCCCGCTGCGTCGGCAACAACAGGCCCAAGGATTCATAGTATCGGAGCGTGCCCACCGCCACCTGCGTCTGTTTCGCCAGCTCCCCAATCTTCAACAACCGTTTCAAGACCGATCCAGACTGCATAACATTCAAGCTCTATTGCGAGTAAGTAGTTAAATCAAACTTTGAGCGTACAGAATCCACAGGAAGTGTTAGGAACCAAGCATTCGATTCAGAAAATCAAACTTTAGCGTTTTTCAAAATTGGGCAATTTAGCATAGCACTAACCGCTAGGCAATACTGAATCCTGTTATAGCGCAAAAATTTGCATTCAAACAGTCATTGCAACATCTCGTCCCAAAAGCGCACCCAATCCCCCTAAACCCGCGAATTTTTCTGACTTACATCATTCTGACACCCCGATTCAGCCACCGATTTCGGATCACTCAAATCAACTAAGTTCAATATGTAATGACGATCGTAAATAAACCGGAAAGATTAGTCGAAATCAACAATGTTAATCCTTCTAAACTTTCACTTTAGTTTCATCTTGTGCCGATCGAACGACGCCCAATGATCCGAATTTGTCACACCCGGAGTTTGTCTCACCCCACAGACATCTCACCCTTGGGGAGTCAGTCACCTCTCCGTACAATCCGAGCACCGATCGGGCAGTACGGAGAAGGGCATCACCCCAAACCACCATCCCACCCGTAGGGTCACACCACTTGCACCGAGTACCGTGGCACTCCGCGTGATCCAGCGCAGTCAAGGCCGTGACGCCGATCACAATTTTCCCGATCGACTCAGCGATTTACCGCAATCACCCAGCCAATTTCATCAAATCTTGCCGATCTGTCCACAGTACGGGGGTCAGTTTGCCGATCGCCACCGCCCACCCCGCCCGATCGGTCAAACCCCTTCTACGTATAATTTTTGGGTGTTTTGGAGATATTTTATACAGGAGTTCGCCGAATGGGGACTCCGTAATACCACTAGGTCGTGGGGGGTCAGACCCCGCACACTCCCGTAGATCGACTATGGTTGTCCCTTTTTCTCCCGAGCAGAATGGGGGCAACGGTGATTGATTTAACTTGATTTACAGATAATGGCTACACAAACTAACCTCCGCTCCCGTGGAATGGAACTTCTTGTTGCCTACCACCAGAACCCGTCAGTGCCGGTTCGGAACAAACTGGTCAAGTTGAATGCGGGTCTTGTACGCAAGATCGCCCATCGCATCAGCCACCAATGCGCCGAACCTTACGAAGACCTCGAACAGATTGGTTACCTCGGCTTGATCCGCGCCATTGAGCGGTTCAATCCCCATCAAGGTTGCGCGTTTAGTTCCTTCGCCGTGCCTTATATACGCGGTGAAATGCTGCACTTCCTGCGCGATCGTTCCGGTACCGTTAAGATTCCCCGCCGCTGGCAACAACTCAACAAAGAAGGCCAACGTGTTCGTGAAGGTCTGTGCGAATTGCTGAACCGTCAACCCACCGATGGCGAAATCGCCGCCGAACTGGGCGTTTCGGTCCAAGAATGGCGCGATAGCAAGTTGGCGGCGAAGAATCGTCTGCCCTTGAGCCTCGATGCCACGGTTTGCCAACAGCTCGATTCGCCCATGACCTTGGGCGACACGATTCCCGACTCGCGCCACCTGGAGTTGATGAATCTGGAAGAAGACCGTCAGCAACTGCAAAAGGCGCTGAATCAGCTCGAAGAAAAAACCCGCCAAGCGATCGAGTACGTCTTCCTGCATGACCTCTCCCGCAAGGAAGTGGCCGAGAAGATTGGCGTTAGCCCCATGACCGTCACCCGGCGCATTCATCGTGGCGTTCAACAGATGGTCACCGTCCTGAAGCCCCAAATGCTCCAGACTGACCCCTAACAATCATCCGGTGTATCTGTAAGTTCAAAATCGCAAATCATGTTCCTGACCCGGATGGCCCACGCCATCCGGGTTTCCTATTATCCACCCCAAACACCAGACAACCGCCGCACTCAACAAAGAGCACAGCGGTCGTCAAATCATTCAAGCCAAAAATCTGAAGGGAACGTCGTTAATCCAAAAATCCGTAACCTAGGGGGAACCCAACGTATTGCGTCGAACTGTCATATCGCATTTGAACACAGTGTCGTTTTTGTATGGCAAACAATACCAAGCATGGCCGACAACACCAACGTAACCCGTAACCCATCCGACCACCGAACTCAGACGATCGAAGTCGTCCCATCAGCCAGGCAGCCACATCCACTCAAAGGGATTTAGGCCGCTTGCTCATAGTCATACTGATACTGGACTGGCGCAACATGACGATGCTCCAGCCAGTCGAAAATTTGTTCCAACTGCGCTAGCGAAACTAAGCCGTACTGCCAAAGAATCATTGGCAGAAAGCTCGGTGTCTGTTCAGAATGTTGAACTGCTAACGCAATGGATTCATGAGGTAAAGCCAACTCATCGCTTAAAAAGCGGACAAGTGGATGATTCATCATTAGTTCCATCGGTCGCACCCACCCAATTTCTGGGCTTACTGAGCAGTTATATAAGCTAGTAGATTTTGCGTGCACCCATTCAATCGCTGTCCCACAAGTGGTTTCGGTCATTTGGCGAGCCATTTGCCCCCACCTGTTGCAGCCTTGTGAAACATTTTGCCTCAAGTTAGAGAAAATGCACAACTGTTTCACAGGTATTTTTGATCTTTCTTCAGTGTGATCAGAATGTATTTTTTGTGATCAGTAGTCTCTCTGATCTTTGCCCCGGATTTTTACCCCTGATCGGGCGATCCTGCCGATGTGAGCGCGCGATCGAGGCCGATCGATCCCCGCCAAACGAATCGGGAAGACATCGAGAATGCGTGCAATCACGCAGACTGAATAAGTGCTCTGGAATACTTGCTGATTGTCACCACGGAGATCAGCATCCCCGATCGAGCAATAAATCTGTACCGTTATTTGATCACTGGAAGCGCTGGTACTGTTGACAAACTGGGGATTAATCTGGAACAGGCCGTAGGCCGGGAACGCGATTTTTCCGGGTGATTTTCGTGGGAGAATGCCATACAAGCGCCGGGTGGAGGTCACCGAATATGTCGATCGCAGCAGCCGATGCCAGAATGCGGGCCGCGGTCAAGGCCGGGGATGTGTTTGGCTTCTCGGGATCCGGCATCCCCTCCCAAATGGTCAAGCTCGCAACCCAATCGGACTATGTCCATGTGGCGATCGTCGTCTGGGTCGATCAGCGCGTGGCCCAAAACCAGGCAATCTTGATTGCCGAATCCCACATTGATCTGAGCTTGCCGAGTGTCGGCACGGGGCGACGGCGGCTCGGTGTCCAGTTCCAATGGCTCGACGATCGGCTTCAGCAGAAACCCGGCCCGATCTGGTGGATTCCGCTCACCACGGCCCTGGATGCCACGGCGATCGGCAAGATGCGCCAGTGGCTGCAACTGACCGAAGCCGCCCAAACGCCCTACGACTTCAAACAGGCGATCGGCATTGGCCTCGTCGCCATGGGCTGGACTGGCTTGAGTCAGGCTGACGATCAGGCCTTCTTTTGTTCGGAGCTGGTGACCCGATCGTTGCAGGTCGCCGGGGCCGTCGATCCGGCGCTGAATGCGGCGGCTTGTAGTCCGGTGAATGTGATTGATTTGCCCTGTTTGGGCACGCCCATCTTGATTAAGGGAGCGCCATGATGACGATCGAGTGGTTACTGAATGCGCGGATTCCGGGCCATGACGGGTTACAGGATGTCATCGTTGAGGCGGGGCGGGTTTTGGGCATTACCCCGATCGGGTCGGGACTACGGAACCGTAAATTGCCGTATCAAAATCTCCGCGAGGATTGGCTCTCCCTCGGTGGCGTGGACTTACAAATCAATGGCGCGTTGGGGTTGGCGTTTCCCGAGCTGACGGCGGCAAATGTCGATCGGCTGAACGACATCGGCCAATTCCTCTGGACAGCGGGAGTCGATGGCTATTGCCCGACGATCGTCACTACGTCGATCGCCAACATCCACCGATCGCTCGGCCTGATTCGGGATTTTGTCCCACACAGTCCCCAAACCGCCCAAATCCTCGGCGTCCACCTCGAAGGCCCTTGCTTGAACCAGGCCAAGCGGGGCGCGCATCCAGCGGAATTTTTGCAGCCATTGACGATCGGCGTAATGCAGGAAATTCTCCGCGACTACACCGATACAGTACGCATCATCACCCTGGCCCCCGAACTTGACCCCAGCGGCACGGTAGTCGCCTACCTGCGTGAGCAAGGCATCATCGTCAGTCTCGGCCATTCCCAAGCCAGCAACGCCGAGGCCGCCCAGGCATTCAACCAAGGTGCAACCATGGTGACTCACGCCTTCAATGCCATGCCCCCGCTGCACCACCGCGAACCGGGAATGCTCGGAGCCGCGATCGTCGATCCCCGCGTCATGTGCGGCTTCATCGCCGACGGCCAACATATCTGTCCCACCATGCTCAAACTGTTGCTTCAGGCCAGTGGGCCAACGGGCCTGTTCCTCGTCAGTGACGCGCTCTCGCCCTTGGGCCTGCCCGATGGTCGCTATCCCTGGGACAGCCGATCGATCACCGTCACCGATGGCACCGCCCGCCTCGACGACGGCACGCTCTCCGGCACGACGCTCCCCCTCTTCCAAGGCGTGCAGAATTTGGTCGAATGGGGAATTTGCTCAATTGAGACGGCGATTCACTTGGCAACGATCGCGCCGCGCCAGGCGATCGGGCGACCGACGGAGCTGCGGGGATGCGCGATCGGGGATTTAGTCCGGTGGCGGATGGACGGGGATCGGGTAACGGGATGGGCACGGTTGGCACCACGGAATTGCCCACCGTAGTCGCCCAAAATGCGCACAAAAAAGGCACCACACGGGTGCCTCAAGATACTCAGATCAGTTTGTCACAGCAAAACCCACTGGGGCCAATCAACGCTAGTCATCTAACCCTGGAAGCTATTTACATCGCGTTGGAAATCCAGTTGAATACTTGCATACACGTAGGATAAGCGGAACCTTCCACCAAGGGAAAGGAAAATTCACAAACTTCACCGAGTTTTTATTCTTCGATGGCTAATTAGCCCATCGCGGTGTTGCTCAACTTCAAATAACCCGCAGGTGATCGGCCCGCCCCACGATCACAATCCCAATTTAAGTTGTGCGTCAGTTTATTAGATAATGTAAATCGGCTCGTAAGGCCTGTATCCCGATCGGTAAACTGTAGATTCTTTCTGTGACGAGATTTCCCACGATGGTTGACGGGCTTTGGCGATTTCGAGCAAGGGTGCAACAAACCTGGCAGCGCATCCGATCGGCCGGATGGCGATGGGCCATTCTGGGCTTGATCCTGCCCCTAAGTCTCGCGGGCTGTGGGGGATTCGGCGGCACAGGCAATTCGATCGAACTGACCCTGGCCAGCTTCTCGGTAATGAAAACCGCCTACCAACAGATTATTCCAAAATTCGAAGAAAAATGGTGGAACGAACACCACCAGCGCGTTTCGATCAACCAAAGCTACAGTAGCTCCGGTGCCCAAACCCGCGCGATCGTCGATGGACTCGAAGCCGACATCGCCCACCTGGCCCTCGGACTCGACCTCAACAAAATCGTCAAGGCCAACCTGATCGACGACGGCTGGAAAGACGAATTTCCGCGTAAATCGATCGTCGCCCAATCGACCGTCGCGATCGTCACCCGCCCCGGCAACCCCAAACAGATCAAGCAATGGGCCGATCTAAGCCGCGCCGATGTCAAAGTCATCACCGCCGACCCGCGCAGCTCCGGCGTCGCCCGCTGGATCTTCCTCGCCCTCTGGAACAGCGTCACCCAGTCCGGCAAATCCGAGGCCGCCGCCCAACAATTTGTCCAAACCCTCTATCGCCAAGTCCCCGTCCTCGCCCGCGATGCCCAAGAAGCCACCAGCACCTTCTTCCGTCAAGGCGAAGGCGATGTGTTGCTGAACTACGAAAACGAGGTCTTGCTGGCGATCGGGCGCGGTGTCCCCCTGGATTACCAAATTCCCCCGGTCAACATGGCGATCGAGACCCCAGTGGCGATCATCGATCGCAACGTCGATCGGCATAACAACCGCGAAGTCGTCACCGCGTTCGTCAATTATCTCTTCACCCCCGAAGCCCAAGCCGAATTCATCAAAGCGGGATTCCGGCCCCAAGACGGCCCCCCCGACCCCAAATACCCCGCCATCCCCCAACTCAACCACGTCAAACAATTCGGCGGCTGGAGCGAAGTCCAAAAAGCCTTCTTCGCCGACGGCGCAATCTTCGACCAAATCTACCAAAAGCGCTAACCCATGGCCACTTCCCCCAACCCCGCCCGCCGCACCGCCCGCTTCCCCATCGCCTGGCGCGTGACGATCGGCTACCTGATTTTGATGCTGGGCCTCCCCCTGATCGCCCTCTTCAGCAAAGCCTTCAGCACGACGCCCAGTGAATTTTGGCGGATTGCCACGGCCCCGATCGCCCTGTCGGCTTACGAAGTCACCTTCGTCACGGCCGCCCTCACGGCGATGATTAATGGCGTGTTCGGGACGATCGTTGCTTGGGTATTGGTCAAGTATGAGTTTCCCGGCAAGCGCATTATTGACGCGATCGTTGATTTGCCCTTTGCCTTGCCGACGGCGGTGGCGGGACTCACCCTCGCCACGGTCTACAGCAAGACGGGTTGGGTTGGGGGTTTACTCGCGCCTTTGGGGATTAAGATTGCCTACACCCGCTATGGCGTCGCGATCGCCATGCTGTTCACCTCCCTCCCCTTCGTCGTCCGCACCGTCGAACCCGTCCTGGCCGAAATGGAACAGGAAATGGAGGAAGCCGCTTGGTCGCTTGGGGCCTCGCGCGGTCAGACCTTTTGGCGGGTGACGTTGCCGCCGCTCTTGCCCGCGATTTCCACGGGCGTCGCCCTCGGCTTCTCCCGCGCCGTGGGCGAATTCGGCTCCGTCGTGATGATCGCCTCGAATACGCCAATGCAGGATCTCGTCGCGCCCGTGCTGATTTTCCAGCGGTTGGAGCAGTACGATGTGGTCGGGGCCACGGTAATCGGCTGCGTTTTGTTAATCATTTCCCTCGCGCTGCTCTTCAGTATCAATCTCCTCCAAGCCTGGGGTCGCCGCTATGCTCAGTAATCAACCCCCAGACAAAACCCGCCCGATTCTAATCGCGATCGCCATTGGCTATCTCGCCCTGATTCTGCTGGCCCCGGCGGTGAATGTCTTCTGGCAGGCCTTTCACGAAGGTCTCGGGCCATTCTTCCACACCTTTGCGGAAGCAGATTTTACCAGTGCGGTGGGGCTGACCTTGCTCGTGGCCTGTGTCGTCGTGCCGATTAATACGGTGTTTGGGCTTTGTGCGGCCTGGGCGATCGCCCGGAATCGGTTTTGGGGCCGATCATTGGTGATTAGCCTCCTAGACCTGCCCTTCTCGATTTCCCCCGTCGTCGCGGGCGTGATGATGGTCTTGCTCTACGGCAATCGCGGCTGGTTTGGCAGTTGGCTGAGCGCGATCGGGGTCAAAATCATCTTCGGCGTCCCCGGCATCATCATCGCCACGGCCTTTGTCACACTGCCATTTGTGGCACGGGAAATCATTCCGGTCTTAGAAGAAATCGGCCCGGAACAGGAAGAGGCCGCCCGCACCTTGGGGGCCAGCGACTGGCAAATCTTCTGGCGCGTCACCTTGCCGAATGTCCGGTGGGGCTTGCTGTACGGCGTGATATTGACCAATGCGCGGGCCATGGGCGAATTTGGCGCGGTGTCGGTGGTATCGGGGAATATCGCCCGCAAGACCCAGACCTTGCCGCTGTTTGTCGAGGAAGCCTATAAGCAATATGATACGACTTCAGCATTTGCCGCTGCGGTGTTGCTCGCGATGTTGGGTTTGGTGACGTTGGTGTTGAAGGTCGTGTTGGAGAAACAGTTGGAGAAGAAGGGGAAGGATGCGTAGGTTGGGTGGAGCAACGCGCAACCCAACAAACCAAAGCGCAAAATCCGACGGGGGAAGATGTTGGGTTTCACTTCATTGCACCCAACCTAGCGATCGCTCTGCACCTATTTCAAAGCTGTTTTTTATAATCTTTCGTTTCTAGATAATACTGACTTTTAACTTCGATCGACTTTTGTGGGATCTGGTCATGATCATCGACTTTTACAGCGGGCGGCGGGCCACCAGGGTTAAGTGCCAGTTTTAGATTAGCATCAGGACTTGGGGTTTTGCGATTTGGAAAGACTACGCGGATCGCCTTGGCTAAATCAGCATCAGTCAGTGATAGTGGTGTTTTAATCGCCACAATTTGATCAAAGTCTGGCGGTGCAACAATCAAGTGCGCTGCCATCTGCTCAGTTGGCGTACCGAATAACAGGTACTCTGAATACGCCGGTTGCTTTTCACTTGCCTTGAACTGGCGGAAATGTAAAACTCGTTTGATCTTAACCGTAACATTCGAGGCGATCGGATTCAGTGGTTTAGGCTTGCGCTCATACTGGCCAGTATGAAGATCTGCCTGAAATGATGTTCTCTTCCCTGTCTCCAAATCAGCTAGCACAAAATCCTCCAAGGGTTCGATCGTAAACTCATTGTTATTCGGATCTTTTTGCTGGGCGTCCAGATAGATTTTTTGTGGGTTATTTTGCCCCTCAAACGCAACCTCAAAGATTGCCTGATATTCGTGACAGCGGCTATTAAACAAACCCATATGCGACAGATAGATCGACTGCTCACCCACAATTCGCATTCCGTGAAGACACATAGGCATATCCTGCGCCTGAACAGCAGAAGCGTTCAGAAATTGTGTCAGGATAATCAGCACGATCGCCAAGCCATTAAATATTGCCCGCCCATTAGTAGGTATTAGCTTCACTAACAACTCCCGATCAAATTGCGTTTTAACATTAAATATTTACTCAGAGATTACTTGTTTCCACATGGCAACTATTATTTTGCAATAGAATGTGATTTTTGTACATATTGCTTAATCAATCACCTAGTTAACTATCTAGGCCCAGACACTGTGGATCATTATCCAAAACTTTAGCTAATAATGGGTGACAAATCTGAGAGATTACTCTATATTCAAGGAATTAGCGGCAGAAGCCTGCCTGAACTAAAAGCACGTTTCTTCTGCATGTGAATATCGGTTTCGGTAGAGTCGTATACAGTTTTAGTGGAAATTTGCAGAACGTCTATTAAGTAGGAGTGAACGAACGATGCCAGCAGTTGCCATTAGTTTAAGCCTCAGTAGTAGTGTGGGACAAGGCGGGAAGAATGCGCCACAAGATGTGATGGCTGTTAAGAATAGGCTTGCCGATTTAGGTTTTCCGATCGTTCGCGACTCCACCGTAAATTCTAATACGGTGTCCGTCATCAAACTTTTTCAATCAATTATCAAGGGCGAGACAGTCGTGGTTGGGGATGGACGAATTGATGTCAATGGCCCAACCCACAAGTTTCTTCAAGCCGCTAACGCCCCTCGGTGGTTAGAAATGCCAAATGGATCGCCTGCTGAAGGGTTTATGAACACGGACGATCGGAATGGCGACAACCATGATTTTGGTGTGAATTGGATGATCGAGACGATTCAAGCGGCTGGTCAGATTTATCTCACACATCTTTCTAGCCATCCTAATGCCGCATTGATTTCAACAAATGACATAAGTAAGCCCCAAGGTGGCGCTACAGATCAGCATGATACCCATGAGAGTGGATTATCCTGTGACATTCGCTTACCGCGCAAAGACGGCAAAGCTGGTGGAATTGAGTGGGACGACCCAAAATTCGACCGGGATGCCATGCGGGCCATGCTCAAAGCAATCCGAGGCCAAACGAAATATAAAATAAGTCGTATTCTCTTCAATGACAAGATCCTGATGGCTGAGGGACTTTGCCTCGAAGCATCGGGCCACGATAATCACGCACACATCGATATCGTTCCTCCTAAACCACTGTAGAGATTTAAGATACGGTCTAACTTAAGAATATAATCACACATCTGAACGAGGGGATTATGACAGAACAATTTTCAGTAAATACAACTAGCCTGAATCTTCGATCTACTCCTGCTTCCGACGACCCTAGTAATATTATTGCCAGCCTTCCTAATGGTCAGATTGTTACAAGGCTAGAAGGCACTTTATCTGACAAGTGGTGGAAGGTCACAGCCATTACAGGTGGGACTCCATTAACAGGATTTGTCAATCATGATTTTTTGTTATTTTTGGTTACCCCGCTTGAAGAGATTGTCACGAATGGTCAAATACTTGCGCTGGATGCCGTCAAAGCCAATCAACAGCTTGTACTTCAAGTCCAAAAAAGATTGAGGAATTTAGGGCTTTATCCTGGGGGACATTTGATTGATGGAGATCTAGGCCCGCGCACTGTCAAGAGTCTAAATAGATTTTGCGAATTCGTAGGATTGAGTGTGACGACCGATCAAGATATGCTTAATCCCACACTCGCCAAGGAGCTACTTGAGAAACCACAAATTGCTTCTATTCTTGATGAAGCGAAAGATACTAGTAAAATATTGGGTCAGATCAAGGAAGTTCAGGATAATTTTCAAAATAGAAAGTTGGGCGAACGAGCTTACCTCGATCGAGGAATTAAGAATTCACCACTGGAGTTAGAAGTAAAAAACTACCCAGCACGTCTGTCTCAAAAACCAGATGGGATAAGCGTAATTTCCTACGGTCAGACATTCCAACCTCAAGGGTCTGGAATCCCTGTAACATTTAGCGACTATCCATCACAGGGAAATAGACCCGACCCAAAGATTGATGGAGAAGGACTCACTTTTCTTGATGAAAGCATCGAACACGCTTGTGTATGCGTAGGAAGTTTTGTTCCTGGAGACGATGAAATCAAAACTCATTGGCTAGGTAAAAAATCTCTGGTACCTAAGCAGTTTCTTAGCGCAACCAAATTCATCGGTGTACTCAATACAATTTGTCAATTGAACAAGGCACACCCTTCCTGCGATGTTGACAACTGTCGCATCAGTGGTTCAGCAGGCGAACGGTACAATTTCTATTCTCTAGTCGAGGATATGGTGACTTACGCAGGCGATGATGGTCTAGGTAACAGAGCAACCTCTAATCGTATTGCTGCTATGTTTAAACGATTTTCTACCCGTGAAGGCTTGGAAAAGTGGACAAGAAGTATCACCGGTAACCAAGAGCTAAGCTTTAGGGGCTACTATGGTGCGGACTCCCCTCCACTGATTGATTCCCCTGTTTTACTGGACACAACATTAGCGAATTCTAACAATGTCGTACTTAGGTCACCGGACGAAACTGGTAATGTTAGTAATAACCTCCTCTCAGCATATGACTTAGTTCGATTAATATCAATGTTGGGTTGGCATCAATATCTTGCTGACGAAGCAAAATTACCAGATGCGCAATGGACTAATCTAGAAAGTGTTGCAAGAGCCATGGGGTTAGATCCAGCCCGCTACGTTGATGTAGCACTGGAGACTTTGGGACTTGTTAACGTTATTAGTGAACCTGTTGTAATTTCCAAATTAGGATTGAATCCAGGCGAAGGTGAACAAAAATTGACCTATGTCGCATTGGTGAAGTTGGTAGATAATCGTCAAGTACCATCAAAACTCAGAACCCTAGCAATGGCGCTCTGGACAGAGAAGGATAAGAATAATATCGCTCAGGATAATTATATGGCAGCAGCAGTCACCGAAATTATCCGAAGAGTCTTTACCGAAGAACTTGCTTGAACATCATTCGCATCAAACTTTAAGGAGACAAGAATGACAGCACAGCTTAGGGTCAATGCAACTAGTCTAAATCTTCGGTCTTCAGGAACAGTAGCACCTGACAACATCGTTGCCGTATTGCCTCAAAACCAAATGGTCACAAGGCTTGGGACTGAACCAGATAGTGAAAAATGGTGGCGAGTCCGAACCACCTTCATGGGCAATATCTTAGAAGGATTTGTTAATAAATCTTTCCTGTCTAGTACAGAGCTTACAGAAAAAACCAAAGAGAAAGTTTTGTGGGTTGTGAATTACGCCAACTTAGACTGGTTTGTCGATCGGGCCACTTTCATCAAAGCCACTGCTGTTGCCATCCGAACCGATAATGATCTAGAAACTGCCATTCCCATTTTTCACGCTAAAGGCATTAAGGTCTACGGGTGGCGTTGGCCATCAGCACAACGCGATCGTGCTCTCCAGGAAGCGGATAGAGTAATTAAGCTACTGGGTAAAGGCTTGGATGGCTATTACGTTGATCCTGAAGGTGAGCCAGGAAAACCCTATGATTGGAACCAAACTGGTTTAGAATCCCTCGCAGAGGAATTCTGCCAAAAAATCACAGCCGCATCCCCTGGCAAACCTTTTGGCACGACCTCCCACTTCCGCGCCGTAAAAATCTTTGCCAAATTACCTTGGAAGCCTTTTATCAAATACTCGAATATTCTACTGCCACAATCTTACTGGCGGGTTGAGGGCGGAACCGTAAATGGCGGTGATCCCAAGAAAAATTACCGTACATCAATCACCGATTGGGAAGCATCCGGTGGATCTAGAAACTTGATTGTCCCCATGGCCGGAGAGCTGGCTCATATCACAGCGGCGGAAATTAAAAGCTATGCCGAAGAAGCGACCGCTCAGGGAATCAGTAGTCTTCATTTCTATACAGCAACACCAGCGGTGAAGTCTGATGTCTGGAAAGCGATCGCGGATTTAGGGATCGCATAACAGCAAATTGCCCTACCCACAGAATATCAAAGGGAATTCATCATGACAACTTTAAAGGTCAAATCTGAAACAGTCAATCTACGAAAAACGCCAGAAAAAAAAGATGGTAATATCATTGCTTCACTACCACGCGCACAAGCAGTAGAAGTCGTTACCAATAATCCTTCTGATCGTTTTTGGGAAGTCAAAACTATAGTAAATGGCTCAACTGTGCAAGGTTTTGCCAGTGCCGCTCTCTTAAGGGAACCTGTCAGCACCGCAAAAGAAGCACTCATTAGCGCTGCTGTTACAGAATGGCTACGGTTCGATCGTGGTAAGAAATTAGAATTTGAAGATCCTCAATACAAGTATATTGGCGAATATTGGTCAAAAATCGACTTAAATCACAACGGTAAAACCCGTGATGAACCTTGGTCAGCGGCATTTATCTCCTTTGTCGCTCGCGTCGCTGGCTATGATAACTTCAAATTTGCTCAGGCCCACTCAACCTATGTCCACGACGCTGTGGATAAACGCAAGGAGAACGTTACAACAGCACCTTTCTGGGGGTTTGAAGTAAATGAGCATAAACCTCAACTCGGTGATCTAATTTGTAAGTCACGAGCCGGAGTTCATATCACTTCCATGGCTTCCCTCCCAAAAGGAGGTTTCACAAGTCACTGCGACATTGTTGTCGAAATCAAGGAAGAGGTGGTGCTTACACTGGGTGGCAATGTCCAGCAATCAGTGTCAACTACTAGTTACTCATTGGATAATAATGGCTTCTTAAAAAAAATAAATGGCGTATATGGAATCTTGAGAAATAACTTTTAATCCAAACTACAACAGCTCGCTTTGAATAAAGTCAGTAGTTGTATTGATTTGTCGAGTTAATCTGAATCAACTTCTAGGAAAGCACCATGACAGAACAATTCAAGGTAAATACAACCACCTTAAATCTTCGATCTGCACCTGTAAAAGATCCCAGCAATCTAATTACCCCCCTTCTTGAAGATCATATAGTATCCAAAATCAGCGTGGCTGAAGATGAATCCTGGTGGAAAATTTTGACCATTGTGAATGGGCAAGCGATCGAAGGATTTGTGGCGCATCGATTCTTAAGTCCTGCACCTAAAAGGATACAAGCGATTGGTTGGTTTAAAGAACAGTTTAGGAGCAAGATCAAAGCAGCAATTATAGGCTCACCATTCAGTCTTGACATGTTAACAGCGATCGCACTACAAGAAACTTACTATATATGGGGAAATCTTTACGGTAAATTACCTATTGACGAGGTGTTGAAACTCTGTGTTGGTGACACTTTGGATTCTCCAAATCGTTCCGCATTTCCAAAAAATAAACTAGCTTTAGTAGATGTAGCTAATGGTGATGCAATGTTCGATATTGCACGCAAGTCTTTAGAAAATGTAGGAGCTTATATTCCAGAGTACAAAAATGTCGCAGATTCTTCTCCCAACAAATTCTGTCATGGATTTGGGATTTTCCAGCTAGATTTACAATTTTTCAAAGAAAACCCCGACTATTTTCTTCAGACAAAATGGCACAGTTTCGATGAATGCTTAAATCAGTGCATTCGTGAACTCCGGGCAGCACTTAAACGAGCCTATGGAAATGGGAAAGATGCTTTAACCGACGATGAAAAAGTATATGTTGCCATTGCTTACAATCGAGGGAGTGTAGATTTTTCACGCAAATTCAAGCAGGGATTTAAAGATGACAGTGGCACATATTATGGGGAATATGTTGAAAAATATCTGAAACTTTCTAAATCAGTACCTTAAGGTGAGAACGTCGAGCTGTACAATTTCTACGCCTCGATCTTCCTGAACACCAAACTTCATCACGAACAATCCATAAAGCATACGCTGAGATGCCCAAAATGAAGAAACATACTTCACTACTATTTCTGTACACAGCCATTTCTACAGCAATTTTATTACCAGCATCACTAACTCCAAATTTGTTCACCTTTGGAGAATTTAGTTTAGATAAAATCACTCAAATGCTAACATTTTTAACATTAATCTCCTTGTTTATAGAACGATCTTTAGAAGTTATCATAGCAACTTGGAGACATCCTGGAGAGGATGGATTTAACGGCGAGATTCAGTACTACGAAAGCCAGATTGCTGACTTGAAAAGTGAGCTGGTCAGTGAAAATCCACCGAAATCAGAGGAGCTATCCCATAAGATGAGCGATCTGGAAAAGATAAAATTAAGGAGAACAGAATACAAATCGCAGACAAAAAAGATCGCTCTTTGGACAGCTTTATTTATCGGCGTCATAATTAGTGGGGTTGGAGTTCGAGCATTAGAAACTCTACTTAAAATAACAGATTTAAATAATTTGCCAACAAATCAACAACCCATTTTCTATGCTGGCCAATGCATCTTCCGTCTTTTTGATACATTGCTGACAGGTGGTTTAATCGCTGGAGGTAGCGATGGAATTCACAAGCTCACAAACTTAATCGCTGAGTTTCTTGACGAGACTCAAAATCGAATCAAGAACAATGCCTAGGATTCAATTCATTTTAGCGGTTTGATTTGATACCAGTGACTGAAAACATGCCGCATGGCGAGGAGGCTTAAATCAGGCATCTCGATCGCCAAAACTGACATCACCCTTAAGTCCAATCCGATCTCGGCACTTCGATCGTATAGGAGAAGACGGTTATCCGATCGCCTTGGTTGATTTATGCTGGTTTTTATTTTGTTCGCCGCCACCCTGTTTCTCGCCTACGCCAATGGCGCGAATGACAACTTCAAGGGCGTCGCCACCCTCTTCGGCAGTGGCACCACCAGCTACCGCCAAGCCATCACCTGGGCCACCGCTTGCACCTTCGCCGGATCAATCGCCTCGATCGTCGTCGCCCCCCAGTTAATCAAAAGCTTCTCCGGCAAAGGTTTGGTGCCCGATACGATCGCCAATGGCATTGACTTCCACTCATCAATCGCCCTCGCGGCGGGACTCACGGTGATCCTCGCCACCCGCTTCGGCTTTCCGATTTCCACCACCCATGTCTCCGTCGGCTCAATTTTTGGGGTGGGATTGATTGCGGGGACAGCACATGTGAAAGTCTTTCTGCAAATCCTGGCGTCCTGGGTGATCACCCTGCCGATCGCGGCGATTTTGAGCGGCATCATCTACACCGTCATCCATCGACAGGGATAACCCGATCGGGTCAATTGCCCAATCTCACCCGATCATCCCGGCTTTTCTTTGGCCCGTCTCCCGATTAAAACAACCATTTGCGGCGTTGGGTTACACTTCGTTGCACCCAACCGACCGATCTTGCTCCCCCAGAATTGGGGGCCGGGGGGCGGTTCGGCCAGAATTCTGCATCCACATCGTTGATTAATTAATTGGATGTCACACAAATTGCTTCGTCACAAACGGCGAAGTCATCGCCGCCAACAACCCTCCATAATCCAGATCAAACCGCACCTCACTGCCGATCGGGAAATCCCCCAACTTCCCATCCAGCACCACATGGTCGCTACTCGCACCAAGAATGTCCACATCCCGCTGCGGCGTCAAGCCCGAAACCGCTACATCCTGCCGCCCCAACGCAATAATCACACGACGGTGAATCCCCCGATCGACAAACTGCGGCACTTCCCCAAAGGCATTCCGCCCGATTTCGCCAAAGGGCACCGACGGTTTGAGCTTCGATTCGATCACCTCCGTCACCAACTGAAACGCATGCGTATGCAATCCCACAATCGCCTTTCCCCCAAGGGTTTCACGACCCAATAGCAATGCCTCACCGAGCCGCAGATTATTCACCCGACCTTGATTTTGCGTCGATTCTGACCAGTCGTAATTCGCCGAATTGCCACCCGAAACGATCGCCAGATTCAGGCCAAATTCCTGCTCGATTGACCCCACCAAATCCGACAATGCCTGCATCTTCGCGTCATTCGGTTTGACCCCGCCATAGCAGGCCAGATTACAACCCAGCCCGATTATTTCGATATTCGGTAGCGCGATCGTCGCTTGGATAAATTGCCGCAAATCCGCTGGCAACACGCCCTCACGCAGATCCCCCAGCTCCACCATCACAATAATTTTGTGCGTCCGATCGGTGGCCTGGGCGTAATATGACAATTCCCGCAGCGTTGCCAATTCCGTATTCAAACTAATATCAACAAATTCCACGATTGCCGCCGCCTGACTCAAGGCCGATCGCAGCAATACAAACTGCGTCTCAACCCCGGCCATCTGCATTTTTTGAATATTTTCCAGCCGCGAATCGGCGATGAATTTCACACCGCCATGCACCATTGCGGTCGCGATCGATGGGTCGCCCAAGGTCACTTTCGAGACGCCCATTAGCGCAATGCCGCGTTGCGCGTACCGAAGGGAAAGCGATCGGGCATTGTTCTGGATTTGGGCCAGGTCAATTTCGATTCGGGGTAATTGCATAAATGCCGTTGGGTAGCGCGATCGCTGATTACCGAATTGATTGACTACGCCGTTACACCACCTTGGGTTCAAACCCAAGGCTAACAGCTAAAATCCGTTAAAACGGACTGAAGAATCCGCAACCAGTTTCAACTGGTTTTGGCTATGAGCCTTGGGTTTAAACCCAAGGCAGATCACACAACAATCGAGCAAACCAATCTATCGCACCACCAAACCCATTGGCTGGGCGATTGCCGAAATTGCTTCCGGCACTGTTAACGACAATAACGTTTCAATGTTCTTACTCTCTGTCCGAATCTGATTAATCTTTTGATTCAATTGCGGGAATTGATCGGCCAATGCCTGAATCAACTTCTCACAACCGTCATGCAACACATCCATCGTCGGCAAATTCAACCGCTGCTCATAGTCCGCGACGATCGCGGGCATCACGGCATCCGGCAAGCCCTCATGACTCAACGTAATCGCCAACACCTTCGTCGGCGAAATCGACTCGATTAATTCAATCTCCCGCTCCAACGTCGGCATCGGCAATGTCGGGAAATCACACCGGAACTTGCGTCCCGGCGGATGCTGCAAGATCACACCAGCGGGCAAACTGCCCTTCAGAATCCCGATCGAACTCATGAATGCCGGATGACTCACCGAACTTTGGCCTTCGACCAGAATAATATCGGGCTGTTCGTGCTCCACCGCTTGCAGCACCGCATGTTCGATTTCCCCGATCGCGAATTGGGCCACGAGTGCATCCATCGAAACGCCATACCGCGCCCCTTGCATCAAACTCGTTTGCCCCGTGGCGATCATCACCGACTTCAAACCCAACAGATTTAACGCATTGTTTAATTCCACCGCCGTCGTCATCTTGCCGCAAGCGCAATCCGTCCCCAGCACCGCCACCACGGGCACCGTCACCTGGCCAATCCGCCCCGTAAACACATGGGAATCCTGAAGTTTTGGCGGTTTGCGCACGTCTTTGATCTGGACACCACTGGCCGCCGCCTGCGCCGCAAATTCGGCATCTTCCGAGAAGAATTGGTGCAATCCATTAATAATATCCATCCCGTGCGTCATCGCTTCAAGCATCAGCAACCGCTCATCCATGGGAATGTACGCTTCCAGCGGCGCTTTGCCGTAAATGTAACAATTCGGCGTCGCCGATAATTGGCCCAATGCCGCCGCCAAATCCGCAAAGATCGGAATTCCATTCGGCGCTTCACCTAGGGCTTCACCCGCATCTTGGCCCGACGCGGCCCGATCGATCACGCCCACAATCTGATAAGTTTCCGAATGCCGCACCAGCCCCGCCGCCGTCTTGCCATCGACCAAGCCAAATTGGTCGCCGCAGTAAACCAATGCCGTTAATTTAGTAAACGTCATACAATCAATTTCCTTCAAAAATTGTTCAAAACCAACCTCGCAACGGCTTTATCAACAGCCCGTCACCGACAAACAGCGTAGTTAAACTCGCCCAAACACGATCAAATTCGTCGCGACCAATTGCTTCTTAGTTGTCACAAATCGCGTCCAGCAATCGACGCGTCGATCGTCCATAAATTCTTCGAACCACCCAAGCCATGCAGGATCTGCAACGAAATGCTCAAGCCCTAATTTGAGTTTCGGTTCACACCTAGGTTGCCTAAAGCGTAACACACGCTACAGCTTTCCGCCCGTGGCCACAGCCGTGATTACCGTCCAAATTTCCTAACAGATGCTATAACATTAGGCACTTCGTCCGGCTTCAACCCACGGCTCACCATGCAACAATCCTGGATTCTCCCCGACGCCAAACCCACCGACGCCTTCCGCGAGGCCGTCCAAGCCTTGAGCCAACCGTTCAAGGGCGAATACATCGCCCAAATCCTCTGGCAACGGGGCATTCGGGATCTCGATCGGCTCCCCGGCTTTATCCACGCCAAGCAATACCTCCCCCACAGCCCTAGCGACTTCGGCGATGAAATGCAACTCGCCATCGATCGGCTCCAAACCGCCCGGAAAAACCGCGAAAAAGTCGCAATCTGGGGCGACTTCGACGCCGACGGGGTCACCTCCACCGCCGTACTCTGGGACGGACTCGGCGAATTCTTTCCCCAAACCCACCAACTCACCTATTACATTCCCAATCGCTTTACCGAATCCCACGGCATTTCCCAAATTGGTCTCGATTTGTTACACGCCCAGGGTTTCACGCTGATCGTCACCTGCGACACGGGCAGCACCAGCATCGCCGAAATCGCATATGCCCAAACCCTCGGCATCGATGTGATCGTCACCGATCACCATACGTTGCCGGAGTCGCGGCCACCCGTGAGCGCGATCGTCAATCCCCGCGCCCTCCCCGCCGACCATCCCTTCTACACCTTCTCCGGCGTTGCCGTCGCCTACAAATTAATCGAAGCATTGTACCTAGCATTGCCCGATGTGCCCACCAAACCATTAACCGAATTGTTAGACCTCGTGGCGATCGGCCTGATTGCCGATCTGGTCGAACTCAAAGGCGACTGCCGCTACCTCGCCCAACAAGGCATCACCCAACTCCAGAAACAATCCAATCCCGCCACCGCCACCCGTCCCGGCGTCACCCGCCTGCTCGAACGCTGCAAACGCAGCGGCGATCGGCCCACGGATATTTCCTTTGGCCTGGGACCCCGGATCAACGCCGTCAGCCGTATCCAAGGTGACGCGCATTTTTGTGTTGAATTGCTGACGAGCCACGATGTCGATCGGTGCCACGCCCTCGCCGACCAAACCGAACTCGCCAACGCCCGCCGCAAAGCCCTCCAACAGGATGTCTACAAACTCGCCAAAGCCAAGGCCGACCAACTCGACCTCTCCACCACCTACGTCCTCGTCCTCTGGGACGAGCAGTGGCATCCCGGCGTCTTGGGCCTCGTCGCCAGTCAATTGGCCCAGGAATTTGGCCGTCCGGCGATTTTGCTCAGTACGAGTGAGGATGGCATGGCCCGTGGTTCCGCCCGATCGATTCGCCAGATTGATTTGTACCAATTAGTCAAAGCCCAAGAACACCTACTGCACCGCTTCGGTGGCCATCCCTTTGCCGCTGGATTGAGCCTGACGATCGACAACCTCACCATCTTCGCCGATGCGGTCAACCAACGCCTCCGCCAACAATTAAATGATTTAGACCTCGACACCGAAATCATCACCGCCGATCTCGTCATCCCCGTCACCGCCCTCGGTCAGGCATTATTCCAAGAACTCAAACTACTCGAACCCTGCGGCATGGGCAATCCCGCCCCGCGCCTGTGGATTCAAGCCGCTTGGTTCGAGCAAACCTGGCAGCGCAACATCCAAGACTTCCAAGGCAAAAAACTCAAATACATCAAAACCGAATTTGCCCTCGCCGACGACAGCACCGATCGCGGCTTTCCCGGCGTGTGGTGGGGCCATTACCGCGAAGAACTGCCCCCCGGCAAATGCGATGTCCTAGTCGAACTCGACAACAACAGCTTCAAAAAACGCTACGAAGTCCGGCTCCTCGCCGTCCGATCGGTCGAAGCCGCCACCCCCAACTGCACCAACATCGACTGGCTACTCGACTGGCGCACTGCGCCACCCGCCAAACGGCCCAAATCCATCGTCCAACTCAAACAAGTCCCCCACAGTTGGCTCACCCTCCGCACCCTCTTTCGCCAAATCCACCAACAGGGCAAATCCCTCGCGATCGCCTACAATGCCCCGCAACCGATCGACCGCCACGAATGCTGGATGAATCTGATCGGCATCGCCAAATACATGAGCCGCACCGCCACGATCGTCCCGCGCCAGCAATTGCAAAAACAGCTCAACATCAGCCCCCTCACCCTCAAAGTCGGCTTCAAATCGCTCCAACAACTCGGCTTCACCGTCACCTCAAACCCCACCGGATTCCAGATCACCCAACCCGAACAGACCACGATCGCCCCCAACCTCTTCCACCAAGCCGCCGCCGACTTCGATCGCGCCGTCCAAGAAGAAACCTTCCACCAGCATTACTTCAGTCAGGTGCCCTTTTCGATGCTCCAGGCGATCGCCCAGCAGGTGAGCCGGGAAATGTAGCGACTGTGTTGAAAGTCAAGTGAGAAAGTGAGATTTTCCTTGACGGTACATGGTCGCCACGAAATGACCGTCTGCGGATGCGCCGCAGGCGGTATCCAGGCATGATTGGCGCTTGATTAAACGGGTTCTACCCAGA
>JANOQX010000033.1:0-2715 GCA_031415035.1 Cyanobacteria bacterium VAR_4_metabat_243 | reverse complement strand
TCTGGGTAGAACCCGTTTAATCAAGCGCCAATCATGCCTGGATACCGCCTGCGGCGCATCCGCAGACGGTCATTTCGTGGCGACCATGTACCGTCAAGGAAAATCTCACTTTCTCACTTGACTTTCAACACAGTCGCTACGCCTTGGAATGCACCATGAGATACTGCCCATTGCCGTTAATCTCACCGTCGCAACTGGCAAAATTCGCCACAAACCAGATTAAGTAAAATCGCCAAATTCGCCGGAACCGCGCAAAATCCATGTTGTAGTTTAAGCCCCGAATCACATCAATATTGTCGTCAAAATTCTGCAACCAATGGGCAAAGGTTTGGGAGTAATTGCGGCCATTCATGTACCACCGATCGACCACTTTCAAATCCTGATTCACCGCCGGAACCGCATCGTAGCGCCAATAACGGCCATAGGGGAAGATGTATTTATGGGTGTAGGCGCTGGAAATATTATTCGGCGTTCGCACCGTAATAATGTGCAAAAAGAACTTGCCCTGGGGCTGCAAAAACGTCGCCAGCTTGGCAAACGCCTGGGTTAAATTCGTGACGTGGCAAAATACCCCGATCGACAAAATTTTGTCGAATTTCTGACTAAATGTCGCCTCACTCAGATCGCCCTCAAATAGCTGGAAGCGACCCGAACTCAAGTGACTACTGGGATCTTGCATCTTTTGCCGCATATATTCACATTGCTCATGGCTCAGATTCAGGCCCGTAAATTGCACATTCGGGAACTTTGCCAAAATGTAATTGGCCGCGCCGCCCCAGCCGCAACCAAAGTCCAAGATCCGATCGCCATCCTGAATATCTAACTTCGCAATTACATCATCCAGCATATCCACCTGGGATTGGCGCAAATTCGTGGCACCATTGTCCCACAGCCCCATGCTGTACTTCGGATAAATCAACGTATCCTCCTCCAACATCCGATTCAACATGCCCTGGGGCAAATCGTATTGGAGCTTCATCAGATCTCTGGCCCCTGCCGCGATCGTGTCCTGTTCGTGCAACACCCAGTCATAGGGCGCAAGCAACGCCGGATACTGCTGAAACAACACGGGCATCACGGTATCAAAGATCGATCGCAACTGCCGATCGGGAATTTCGAGACCATTGATGTAGGCTTCGGCCAGGGTCATTTGCAGCGCATTCACGACCTGGGTGGCGGCACGGGTGGCAACATAAGCCAACGGGACTTTAGTCGCGATGTCACCAGTTATTGGAACGTAACGCTGAACTTCTTGAGGTGAGGTGAGGACAGTCATCAGCTTCAGTCTCCAGTATTCCTGTGAGAACTCTTTAAAGCTAACACAACCAAATCTTATCCAACCATTAAGAAAGGTTCTGTTACGATCGTGGTGCGTGATTACCGCTCGCCGCATTCGTCAATCAGCGTCGCACTACAGTATTCCATTGGCAATGCCCTTACAATAATAAGGGCGGATTTTATGGAGCCATTCGACCATGGTCAGGCAAAATTCACCAATATTTTCCACTACACCGAATCACACAGCCTTCATGACATCTACCGATCGGACAATCCTCATCACTCAAGCCGAATATGCCAAAGCCATTCGGCCTTTTCTTCCCCCCGCCGCCTTTGTCTCAAATATCAACCGCGTCTGGATCTTGTTGATCAATCTGACAATCCTGATTTTGGGTTGGGGTATTGCCGATCGGCTGCCGGAATGGCGACCCGAATGGCTCTGGCTCTATCTGCCGCTGACGTTGATCATGGGCAATAGTATCGTGGTGTTGCTATTTAGCAGTCACGAACTGCTCCATAGCAAGCTGGTCAAAAATCTTTGGTTGCGCCGGATTTTAAGCATTTTAGGTTTGACGATGCTCTGGACGCCGCCGACGTTTTGGAAGGCCGTACATAATCGCGAACATCACAGCAAAACCAATTCGCTCCACGATCCCGATCGCAATTATCTCGCGCAGCAGCCCAACAATTGGGGCAAACGGATTCAGCATTTATTTGTGCCATCCAATTCGGTGCATCCGCTGTGGTTGTTGATTGGCACGAGCAATGCCTGGGGCGTACATACGTTTCGGAATTTAACATCAGTGTTGTTATTTAACGATGCTTCGCCGGATTATACGCCTGCATCCTTTACCGTCAGTCCCAAGGAACGCAAGGCGATCGGGATTGAACTGGCGATCATTGCGGCGATTCATTTGAGCATCCTGAGTTATCTCGGGCCGCATCCAGTGAAATTGTTGCTGAGTTATTTTCTGCCGATTTGGTTGGGCTATGCGGGGGTGATGTTTTATATCTACACGAACCACATGCTCTGCCGCATGACCGAAACAAATGACCCGTTGATTAATAGCTTGTCATTGCGCGTGCCCGCAATCTTCAATCGGTTGCATTTTAACTTTGCCTATCACACCGAGCACCATGTATTTCCGGGCGTCAATTCGGACTACTATCCGATCGCCCAGGATTTGTTAATGGCGCATTATCCCGATCGGTATAATTTGCTCGATGCGGGGAAAGCCTGGCAAATGATGTTAGATACACCCCGGCATTATCAGGATGAATTGACGTTTACTGATTGGCAGGGCAAACAGGCGGTGACTTGTCCGTTGTCGATCGATGTGGAATTGCCAGTGGTTTAAGGGTTTGTGTCGTAAATAACGATCCCCCTAAATCCCCCTTCAAAAGGGGGACTTTGAATTCTGTTTGTCCCCCCTTTTG
>JANOQX010000032.1:0-16714 GCA_031415035.1 Cyanobacteria bacterium VAR_4_metabat_243 | reverse complement strand
GGTGGGCACTGCCCACCGCTCGACGGTATATTTGAATTTTGAATTGCTGCCGCCAAAAGTCCAGATTAAAAATGGCCCTCAGATTGAACCTGAGGGCCATTTTTAATTACATGAAATCAAACCGCAAAAGCCTAAGGCTGGTAACCTAAGCTGAAGTAAAACGCCTGGTCTTGCAGGTTGTTGTTTTTCTCATCGACTTTGCGGAAGGGCACTGCGTAGTCAAAGCGCAGGTTCAATCCGGGGGCGGGCTGTAAGATCAAACCGAGTCCGGCTCCGGCCAGGAAGTTCTGGTTCGGGGTGACGGCGGGGTTGTTGCTGACGTTGGAGACGCTGCCCATGTCGAAGAAGGGGGCAATCTGCGCCACGCTTGCGCCTTTGCCGTTGCGGGCGACGACGAGGCGATGCTCCAGGGAGAAGCGGAAGCCGTTGTCGCCGAAGCGGGCGTTCTGACGATAGCCGCGCACGGATTGCCCGCCGCCGATGATGAATTGCTGGGATGGCAGCAGGGCATCGCCGGATAGTTGGGCGCTGAGTTGGGCGATCGTCACGTTGTTGGCGTTGAATCGCTGCACCCGCTGAATCTGACCCGTCCAACTAAAGAATTGACCATCGGCCAAGGGCGACGGATTATTCGTAGCATTGAACAGGTCTAAGCCCAGGTTGAAGGAGGACTGTCCGGCCCACACCCCTTGCTGATCACGGGACACGAAGTCCTGACCAAATTTCAGCACCCGCGCCCGACTTTCGGTGTCGAAGAGGGACAGGTTGCCGACGTTGGTGGAGCCATCTTGCACGGCGAAGCCGAGGGAAAGCGCGACTTCGTTCCGGTAGTTGCGGACGATCGGTTGGCGATAGGTCAGCTCATAGAGTCCAGAGTTGCCCGTGATATCGAAGATGCTGCCGATTTCTTCGTCGGTGATCTTGTACCAAGAGGGGGCGACCCGCAGTTGGACGGTGCCGTTGTTCTTGTTGATCGGGGCTTTATAGATAAAATCTAAGGCGTTCGACCCGCCGCTGGTGGTGCGGTTGTAGGAAGCGTAGAAGTCATCGCCGGGGATCAGCGAATTGCGCAGACCCGCATAGATCCCGTACCGTTCCGAACCCACTACGGGGGCGGAGTAGTTGTCGGAGGTGACGCCGAAGTAGGCGGATTTGGCTTCCTTGACCCGAACGGTGAGCAAGCTCTTGCCGGGGGCGGTGCCGGGACTGAGGCTGGCTTCGACCGAGGTGAGGGCGGGGTCGATTTGCAGCAGACGCAGTTGTTCTTCGAGTTTGTCGCCGCGCAGGGGTGTCTCGACATTCAACCGATCGGTAATATAGCTGGCGGGCAAGCGCTTGTTGCCTTCGACCTTAATTTCCTCAATGCTGCCTTCGAGGATTTGGATCGTGACTTTGCCATCGGTGACTTCCTGGTTGCCGAGGAAGGCGCGGGAGCTGACATAGCCTTTGCTCAAGTAGAGCTGGGTGATCGCATCAACCGCTTTGCGTAGTTCGGTGAGGCCAATTTTGCGACCTTCGAGCGGCTTGGTGTACACCGCCAATTCGGCTTCGGTGAAGCGGGTGTTACCGACGATCGTGATCGTGCTGACGTCGAACTGGGTGCTTTCCTCGACCGGCTCTTCCACCACTTCTGTGCGGGTCTCGGTGGCGGGACTGCGGAATAAGCTGGGTGTGGACGGAGCCTGAGCCAGGGTATCGGCGGCCTCGGCCTCATCGGCGGCGGCGTTGTCTGCCCCGTCGGCATCCGTCACTGCCGCCGTTTTGACGGTTAAATTCTGGGGGGCGTTGGCCGATCGCTGGTCATTTAAGAAGCCTTTGACTGTCTCGCTCGGGGTCACCTGGGCCACTTGCAACAGCGTGCGCTGGGTGAGCTTGCGACCCAACGGACGGGCCACGGGAGCGATCGCGGCTGGCGCGGCCACTTGATATTCAAGGGCGGGCACCGCTGGTGGGGCGACATTCAGGTGGGGCGAATCGACAAAAGCTTCAAACACGACAGGTCCTACAACAATGAGATTTTGGCTGGAAGAAAGCGTAAGGCACTCGATATAAATCTTAGGAATTTGCTTGTGTGATCTTAATTTAACCCCACAAAGCCAAGTCTGGACGGCAAATATCACCGTATACTTGCCTGAGTTATACCTAAAAAAGGCCAAGGATGCAATGTTTTTCTGCCAAATTGCTGATTTTTTATGGACAAGCAATAAAGAGGCATCTATTATGAATGAAAATAGGATTGTCCCGCTTTCAGAAACTCTGATCGGGTCATCCGTGAGTGCGTTGGTTTAATGTTTGGATACGCCCCTAAGCTGAAAGTCTGTGTTAAGCGCGTTGCCCAAAAGTGTTCCTCAAATCCGAGAGAAAAAGATATGCAGTTGAATCGAACAGTCATGCCACTTGGTTTGGCACTTATTGGCGTTACCGTTGGGGTGCAGGCCGTTCAGGCGCAGGTTGTGGCGACACCCGTGGGTGATGCGGGCGCGACTAATACCGTAGTCGCTCCGGCTGGGGTGGTATCAAATATCACTGGCGGAACAACAACTGGAACGAATTTGTTCCATAGTTTTTCACAGTTTGGGTTGGCCACTGGGACGACGGCAAATTTTCAGACTCCGGCCGGAATCGCGAACGTTTTGTCGCGAGTCACGGGTGGTGCGGCCTCGGTGGTTAATGGTCAAATCCAACTGTCAGGAAATACGGGTGCTAATTTATACCTAATGAATCCGGCGGGTGTGATCTTTGGCCCGAATGCGACGTTGAATGTGCCTGCTTCGTTTGCGGCCTCGACCTCGACCGCGATCGGGTTTCAGAGTAATGTCGCTTCGAACGTTAACTACTTCAATGCCGTTGGCAATAATGTCTATACCAACCTGACGGGTGGCCCGACCTCCCTGCTGTTCCCACCGGGCGCAACGGGGTCGATCGTCAACTTGGGTAACCTCACCGTCCCAGCGGGCGCGAACAATACCTTGGCGCTGTTTGGTAACACGGTGCTGCAAGGGGCGGATATTAATGCGCCCGGGGCGAATGTGATTGCGGCGAGTGTGGCGAGTCCGCGTGTGGTGCGTTTGGCACAGCCCGGTAATCTGTTGAGTCTGGAATTCCCGCAACTGCTTGGGGCAGACGCCGTGGCCTTCCCGAATCTGTTCAATGGCCCGATCGCGACGCTACCCGCATTGATTACGGGTGGTAACTTCGGCGGTGCGACCAATGTGCAGGTGAACGGCGGCGTGGTGACCCTAACGGGTGCGGGTGCGGGTGCGGGTGCGGGCGCGGCAGGCGACGCAGGCGGCGGCGCGATCACCGTGAATGCGGGTGACTTGGCGGCGCGGAACGTCAACGTGACGGCGGCAGGCGGCGGTGCGGCTGGCCCGAACGCGGGTTCGGTGATCTTCATCAGTGGTGGCAATTTGGTGGCGGGTAATATCGCCAACGGGGTTGCCAACGGTGCCAACATTGCACTCCAAGCCAATGGCAGTACGGCGGCCAATGGCGGTACCTTGGGTGGCGGCACGGTGCGCTTGGCTTCCGGGTTCTTCACGAACCAAGGCAATGTCAATGGCACGATCAATGTCGGCAACATCCAGGACACTGGAAATATCCTGATCGAAGCAGGCGGTGGCATTAATGGTGGGTCGCTTTCCACCCGTGGTGTGACAGCGGGTCGCAATGATGCAATTACGCTGAGCACGCGCACAGGCAACATCCAAGTCGTTAACCTGCTCGCGAATAATGTCGATGCAGCGGGTGCCGCCGGAACGGGCGGCAATATCTTGGTGAATGCTCCGGGTGGCAACTTCCAGTCGAGTGGTACTTTGACGGCGGGCGCGATCGGTGGCGGTGGTGCGGCGGGCGCAGGTAGCGCTGGTGCGGGTTTGACCACGATCGCGGGCGTTGGCGGCGCGGCCTTGGCTGGCCCGGCGAGTGTGGCGGCACGCGGCACGATTAACATCAACCAATTGGGTGGGGCGGCTGGCACCAGCTTTGTTCAAGGGGCGAACCTGGAGCGCGATCTGAATGGCAACATCATTTATCGTTTGTCCAGTGACCAAACGATTCGGGTGTTGATTAATGGTGTGAATGCCAACGGTAGCTTGATTCTGGCGAATGCGACCACGGGCACAGTGATTCCCGGTGGCGGCAACGTGATTATCCGCTCGATCGGTGCGGCAGCACCCGCGATCGCGGGGGGCGGCGGTTCCCAAGGCTTGATCATTCGCTTGAATGGGGCGAATACCGCCTTGAACGGCAGCCTCGGTCTGGCGGGCATTCCGGGTTCGACGAACGTGATTGTGCGCAGTACCCAAGGCACGATCGCGACGGGTAATCCGGCGGCGGGCGTGTTCCCTGGTGTGACAGCGGTGGGTGCCGGTGGCACCGTGGTCGGCGGCCCTGCATTCGGTGGCCCTGGCGCAACCGTTACGCCAGTCACTCCCGTTACACCAGTCACTCCCGTTACACCAGTCACTCCAACACCGGGTCAGCCCGTGGGCGATCGGCCGACAACGGCTCCGGGTGGTGGGACAACCACGACGGTTCCGGGCACAACGACTGGCGGCATCGGCGGTGGGACGACCAACGGCGGGACGACGACGACCAACGGTGGCACGACCACCACGGGCGTCAACCGTTTGAGCCAAAACGCGGGCCAAGCCCAAGATCAAATTGAGCTAAATCAGACAGGTGACTTGTCCAGTTCAACGATCGCGGCCACAACGCCTTCGGGTAACGTCTTCTCGGGTGATGCGTCCGCTGCATCGGCGGATGAAGGCGTCTTGACTCGGCGTGTCGCCCGTCAAGTCGAAGTGCCCGTGGTCGAGAAGGAGAAAGAAGAACTCCCCGTGATCGAAGATCCGATCCCGAAGCCGAAGTTGAATGTGACACCGCAGCTTTGGTAGATTGCCGGGTGCATATCCAGTAATCAAAATCGATTCAACGTTGATTCACCGTGTGGCCCCGTGTCACACGGTTTTTTTATGGCGCAGCAAGTCAAATGGCCAATAAAAAACCCCCAGGCAGCTGATGATTGAAGCCGAGGGGTACGGAAATGAGAATTTGTTCAATGCCGCGGAAAGTTGTTTGAAACTTAAAGAACTAGACCAACCGGGAGTAGTACTCCACCACCGTTAGTTCGTTGATTTGCAGCGCCACCCATTCGCGCTCGATCACGCCGTTCACTTTTCCCGTCAACTTGGTTTTATCGAATTCCAAGTGACCCGGAATGTTGGAAAGGCCAGGGTATTGCAGGTTGGCTTCCACCAGTTTGCGGCTGGCATCGCGATCGCGCACCCCAATCACGTCACCGGGACGCACTTGGTAACTGGCGATATCGAGCACCTTGCCGTTCACCGTCACGTGACCGTGGTTGACCAACTGACGGGCACCGGGGATCGTCGGGGCCATACCCAACCGGAACACCGTATTGTCGAGTCGCATTTCCATCATTTGCAACAGCACCAATCCAGTGGAACCCGCCTTACGACGAGCCTTCTGGACGTAGCCGCGCAACTGACGCTCACTCACGCCATAGTTGAAACGGAGCTTCTGCTTCTCTTCCAGGCGCACGGCGTACTCGGATTTTTTCTTCCGAGCTTGACCGTGCTGACCGGGCGGATAAGCCTTGCGGGCGGATTTGCGGGTCAGACCGGGCAAATCACCCAGACGACGCGTAATTCTTAGACGTGGGCCACAATAACGTGCCATTATACTTTCCTCGAAATTCTCAAAAAATCGTCAGGCTTTCCAGTATAGGGTAGGATCGTGCCATGAGTCCAGCATCCGTTCTAAAGTTTCTGCTACTCGGTTTGGTGCGCGGCTATCGCCTCGGAATTTCGCCGCTGCTGTTACCTTGCTGCCGATTTTATCCCACCTGTTCGCAATATGCGATCGAGGCGATCGAGACCCATGGGCCGCTGCGGGGCAGTTGGCTCACGGCGGGGCGGATTGGCCGTTGTCGGCCCGGTGGCGGCAGCGGCTATGACCCGGTGCCGCCCCGAATTGATGCGGCTGGGTCGTAAATCTGAAAATTGCCAATGAAACCTTACCAACGCATGCTGATTCAGGAATCCCATGACCCCTTGGTGGTGATTCCGTCCATCTTTGCCCGCTGCGAACCCCACGCCTACGCCCAACTCGGAGCGCCCTACGGGGACGATTCACCCTTTGCCCTGCGCCAGAGTGTGATTGAACGTTTGAGGCGCGCCCAGGACTGCCTCCAGCAATTCCAACCGGGATGGCGGCTGCAAATTTTTGACGCCTATCGGCCCGTGGCCGTGCAGCAATTCATGGTGGACTATACCCTGGCCGAAGTACTGCGCGATCGGGGTTGGAACGCCGCCGACATTACCCCACAGCAGCACCAGGAAGCCCTGGCCCAAGTCCATCAATTCTGGGCGATCCCGAACCTCAATCCGCTCACCCCGCCGCCCCACAGCACAGGCGGAGCCGTGGATTTGACCTTGATTGACGGTTCCGGTCAACCCGTGGACATGGGCAGCCCGATCGACGAACTATCCCCCCGATCGCACCCCGAGCATTACATTGGCCTCGCCGACGCCCAGGCCCAAACCGCCGATCGGCACCGCCAACTCCTGGCCCACTGCATGACCCAAGCCGGATTCGAGCGGCATTATCACGAGTGGTGGCACTTTTCCTACGGCGATCAGCTCTGGGCCTGGCTCCGCAATCGGCGGGATTTGGGGCAAACGGCGATCGCCCAGTATGGCCGGGTCGGTGATTAGAATGGGTTCGCTACCAGTTGATTCCAACCTTGTGCCGCATCATTCAGGGCTTGGGCCACGGATTTCTTTTGCACCACGGCGGCTTGGAGATTTTCGTAGATCAAGATCTGGAGTTGCTTCAAATTCTTCATCACCGGAATCAGCACTTCGGCTTCGGGGAGCTGCTGGGCGCTAATGATTCTGGCCCGATCGAAGACTGTGGGTTGGGGCGGCAATTGGCTGAAGAAGGGGTCTTTGAGGGCGGCTTGAGTGGAGGGCAAGACATTTGCGACCTTGGCAAAACTCAGTTGGTTGGTGTTGTTGCTGACAAATAGCGCAAACTTGACGGCGGCATCGGGCTGGCGGCTATCGCGCGGGATCACTAGATTCATCACGGCGACATTTTTTTTGCCTGTGCGGCCCGTGAGTTGGGTGGCGGGAATTGTGGTTTGGGCGATCGTTGGGGCGTTCTTGGCGATCGCTTCCAAAAATCCCGGACTGGCCTGCACCACCGCCGATTCGCCGCGCTGGAATAATTCGATCCCGTATTTTTGGCCTTCGGTCAGGACTTCCTTGGCGATCCAACCCTTCTGGTAGAGCGTCACCCAGCGCTGGAAGACCTCGGCGGCTGGGGGCGTATTGAAGGCGGCGCTGCCGTCGGGATTGACCAGGGCGATCCCTTCTTGGACGAAGGATTCCAGCACCTCCGCTGCATCCCCCGCCACCAGGGTCGAGAAAAACGCCTGTTTCCCGGTCTTGGTGTGTAGCGTTTCGGCGGTTTTGAATAATTCGGCGAAGGTGGTGGGCGGCTGACGGATGCCCGCCTGTTGTAGCAAGGCTTGATTGACGATCGCGATCCGGGTTGTGAGGTACCACGGCACCCCAAAGCTCTTGCCATCCAACTGACTGGCGCGCCAAATCTTCGGCAGGTACCCCGCCCGCACATCCGCCGGAATCCGATCGTCCAGATTCAGCCAGGCCCCCCGCTCGGCCAACTGCGCCGCAAAGGTCGGGTTGAGATTCACCACGTCGGGTGGCGTCTTGGCGACAACGGCGGTGAGGATTTTGCTTTCCATTCCGGCCCAGGGCACATCGACCCACCGCACGGCGATCGTCGGATTGGCGGTTTCGAATTCACGGATTAGTTGGTTGAAATAATCGGTGTATTTCGGCTGGAGCTGCATCGTCCAGAACTCGATCGATGTAGCTCGATCGAGTTCTGGACGGCTGTTTAAGCCGCTGCAACTGACGAGGACGATCGCCAGTAAGCCAATCAGACAACTTGCGATCCAGCGTTGCCAGCGTCGTTGCCGGGGGAAGAAATTGTGCCAAACGATCATCGGGTTTAGCCCCTGCGCCATAACAAATCTGCATTTACAATAAACCCATGCGGTGGGCCGTGCCCACCCTACGATTGGTAAATTTTTTGTAGGGTGGGCACGGCCCACCATTCATCCCCCCAACCCGCAAACAACTGCTGCTCGATCAGCAAAATTGGGGCAATCGATCGGGGTCGATCACAATCCCTGATGGATTTCCAAAATTCTCGTGCGGTTTGGAAAATCCTGTGTACTATCCAGGTGGGGTGTTAGTGCGAATTTATCGGCGTTGTTTGAATTCCGAGTGGTTTGTTAGTAATTCGCGTTACTGGGGATCACTGAATTGAAGGAAGCGTTGCAAAAGCCGGGTGACGGTTTGCGGCGGGTGTGATGATTTTTTTGATCAAGCATCGCGGCAAATCAACCGAGAAGTTGGCCAATGTCCAAGGTTTGGTCGGGACTTCAGCGGTTTTCGCCCTGGTTTGAGCGGTCGCGAAATTTAGGATAATCCGCCCATTGCGGCGCGGAATTTTAATTAAATTGCGGCATTCCGAATTAAATTGTGTACTATGCGGTAACGGTAATAACTGATCAGGGGTCTAACCATTGCTAACGCTGGGGGATTCAACCTGCTCAACCGACTGTTACGTCCTGGTTCAAAACTCGTTCATGGTAGGCGCAGTAAGCTGTGAGTAAAGGGTTATTCAATAAGAAGACGAAAGGGGTCGGGATCGAACTCGCTCCCGATCGCATTAACGTTGCTCAGGTGCGTAAGCAAGGTCAGCGCTACAAGTTGACGAGCTATGCGACTGTCCCCGTTCCAGAAGGCATCTTCCAGGAAGGTCAAATCATTGACACGGCTGGCATGGCTGAACTGATTCAGGGCGTCCTGACCGAGACCAAGATCAAATCCAAGAATGTCGCCACGGCGGTATTGGGGGGGCGTGACACAGTCACGCGGATTATCCCGGTGCCCGCTGAATTGGATGAAAACGAACTGCGAGAAATGGTTTTGAACCAGGAAGCCGGTTTGTATCTGCCGTTCCCCCGCGAGGAAGCGGATGTGGACTATCAGAAATTGGGCTTGTTCGTCGATGAAGACGGGATCGAAAAAGTTCAAGTCCTCTTAGTGGCGACGCGCAAAGAAGTGACGGATAGCTACATCCGCACCTTCGAGCAGGCGGGGCTGAGTCTGGATGTGCTGGAGATTAGTAGTTTCTCCTTGATTCGCACGATTCGGGATCAGTTGCGTCAGTTCTCGCCCCAAGAGGCGGTGGCGATCGTTGATATCGAGTTCGAGAGTACGGAAATCTCCATCGCCGTTGACGGGGTACCACAATTCTCCCGGACCGTGCCGATCGGGACGTACCAAATTCAGAGCGCCCTATCGCGGGCCATGAACTTGCCACCTTCCCGCAGCATTGACTTGTTGCAGGGGATGACGGTGCCGATCAATCCGATCGATTCCGTTGGGGGCCGCACGGGTGCGGCGAATCCGGGGACGGCGGCGATGCTGCGCGTCCTGGGTGAACTGGCCGATGAATTGCGCCGATCGATCGATTTCTACACCAACCAAGGTGAGAATCAAGAAGTCGCGCAGCTCTTGCTGGCTGGACCCGGTGCAACGATCGGGCAACTGGATGACTTCTTGACCCAGCGTCTGAGTCTGCCCTGTAGCTTGATCGATCCAGTCACGGCGTTAGGCTTGGAATCGACGCAGGATATTCCTCCGGCGGTGCGTCCCAGCTTGGGCGTGGTGTTAGGTTTAGGCTTGCGGGAGGCGTAATCAATGTACAACCTAGACATTAATTTTCTAAAGGATCGCAAAGAGTACTCTGGTGCGGCGGCGCGCGGCCCCGCTGGCCGATCGGCGGCAGGACGTCGCTCCGGCGGTGGTGGCGGGAATCGACAATCGAGTGCGAATTCCGGTAGCATCTTGGCGATCGGTGCCCTGGTGGGTCTGTTGCCCTTAGCCCTGGTCGGTCTCGGATGGGGTTGGCTGGCTTGGTCGAAGGGCCAAAGCCAAGGCCGTTTGGAAACGGTCAAGGCTGAGGTCGCGGCGATCGAGCAGATGGAGAAGGATCGCGACAAGGCGCGGAGTAATTTGCAGGCAGCGAAGTCGCAAATTGAAGCCTTGACCGGCGTTTTCAGTAACATCAAGCCTTGGTCGGCGATGTCCCAGGATCTGCGCGATCGGTTGCCTTCTGGCGTGCAGATTACCGAAATCCTCCAAAAAACCGAAGTGCCCGTAGCGGTGGCGGCAGCGCCAACAACGCCGACGACGGCGGATGCAGCGGCGGGTGGCTCCCAAGCCCCAGCAGCGGTGCCGACGCCGGTGATCCAAGAGCCGATCGGGCGGATTGAGATTACGGGTGCGGCGGACAACTTCGATCGGGTGAACGATTTCCTCGTCGTGCTTCAGAAGTCCAACTTCTTTAATGCTGATCAGACCAAGATCGTCACCTCCGAGCGCCAGCCGGAAACGTCCCTGACCACCACGGCTTTACCCGGGCCGGACGGGCAGAATAGCGGTAGTTCGAATAACACGATTAAGCCGGGCGATCTGCCGAAGTTGCCAGCGAAGGTGACGTTCAAAATTGAAACGGAATTGGCCAACGTTTCGACGGGCGAGTTGCTGCGGGAATTGGAGCGTAAAGGTGCCGTTGGTTTGGTATCGCGGATCGATGCGCTGAAGCAAAAGGGAGTGATTAAGCCATGACAGTCAGTGATTACACGCGTAATGATTACGATAATCGGGCCGAACCGGCGAAGGTTTTTGGGTTGCCCGTTCCCACGCTGTTGGGGTGGTTGCTGGGGCTTGGTGGCCTAGTGCTGGCGGGCTTCCTGGTGACGCAAGTTGTGCTGCCGCTCAAGGATGAGGCGGATGCGGTTAAGGCTGAAGTCGAAGAAGGTGAACGCCGGATCGAACAGAAAGCCCAGATCGAGGCGGAACTTGTGGCCGCGAAAAAAGATCTCGTCAAGATCGATCGTCAAAAGCAGCAGGTAATGTCGCTATTTGCCGAAGAGAAGAACCTGAAGACGATCTTGCTCGACCTCAACCAACAAGTTGAGAAGAACAATGCCCGCGTCAAGGGTGCCCGCGATGCCAAGATTGCCAGCTGTCCGGCGGAGCTGCGTCAGCAGTATGCCAATCCGAATCGTTGGAAGAACATCGAAGAAACGGTGCTGAAAGGCCCATTGGTCGCTGAGGCGAAGCTGAAAAGCTTCACCCCCGCCAAGGAAGGCATTCAAACCATCACAGCGGAAGATGTGTCGAAAGATACTTATCTGAAGCCGCCACTGGTGGGTCAATTGCGTCGGCAAACCATGGATATCGCCTTTGAGGGGACATTCGCCCAAGCGCAGTCGATTTTCCAGGCGATCGAGAAGCTCAAGCCACTACTGATTGTCAAAGAACTAAAAGTGGTGCGCAAGAATCCCCTCTCCGGTGGTCAGCTCGATGGGCTGTATGCCGTGACGCCGGGTGGTGTGGAGTTTCTCACCAATTGCCAGCCGGAGATTGTGACGGTGACTTCCTTTAAATTGGATGCCCTGTTGCCATTGAAACCGGTGGAGCCGGAAGTGGCGGCCAAGCCCACTGCGGCTGGTGCGGCCGCCCCCGCGAAACCCTAGGTCTGGCTCGTTGCCCCTCGGCAACACAAACACGTTCAAATCTCGCTAAATCTCTGGTTCACAAGAGGAGTGTATGAAAAAGCTACTATTCGGCACAAGCGCATTGCTCGCCACATCGGTCTTCATGGCCGTTGCCTCGCCTACCCTGGCGAAATCCACGGTCCCAGCGAAATCGACGGCGGCCACTGCGGCATCGCAGACATTTAAGTTCAGCAACGGCGGCACAGCGGTTTTCAACTCGAAGAAAATCGCCCAGGCCACTCAGGTCAATCCCTTGGTGCCTAGCCCCACTTTGAATACGCCCAACCCCACTCAGATGGGTGTGCCCGTGCCGCCGCTGTTGCGTCGAGCCACGCCGCCGCCTGTGGGTGATATTTCTGTGGGCCAGATTGATACTGCCCCGACAGCAATTGACCTCGGTACCGCCGAGCGGATTCCCCGCTTGGTCTTGCGTGACGCCCCGGTACGTGAAGTCCTCTCCCTCTTAGCCCGTGCCGCTGGCTTGAACATTGCCTTTGCGGAACAGCCCGGTGGTGCAGCCGCTGCAGCGGGTGGTGCCCCTGGCGCTTCAACTTCTGGTGGGCCGACGGTGTCCTTGGATATTGAGAACGAATCGGTTCAAGATGTCTTTAACTATGTGCTGCGGATTGCTTGTGTTCCCGTCACTGGTGAAGGTGCAGGTGGTGGTGGTGCTTGTGCGAGTTTGGAAGCTAATCGCGTGGGTCGGACGATTTTCGTTGGTCCTCGATTGCCTGATGACGCGCGGAACACGATTACTCGAAGTTTTCGATTGAACCAAGTTTCAGCAGCGGCAGCGGCAGCTTTCCTGACCACCCAGGGTGCAGAATCCCAGCGTCCGGTGACTAAAATCACAGTTACAGAAACAGGTGGGGTGCAAGATGCTGGTGGGGGCGGTGGTAGCGGTAGTGCGAGCACTAGTGGTGTCGGTTCGACGACATCCGGCTTGAAACAAATA
The DNA here is from genome assembly GCA_031415035.1 of Cyanobacteria bacterium VAR_4_metabat_243. Taxonomy (GTDB): domain Bacteria; phylum Cyanobacteriota; class Cyanobacteriia; order Leptolyngbyales; family Leptolyngbyaceae; genus Romeriopsis. The sequence continues at coordinate 4,067 of JANOQX010000032.1, read as the reverse complement.
GAGCGGACTGAGACAACTACGATCGAAGCCTTGAAAGCTACACCGGGTGAAGGTCCTTTGCCGTTGCGTGGGTTGTCAGTGGCAACTGATGAGCGTTTGAATACGATCGTTTTGTCGGGTTCGCCTCAGAAAGTCAGTGTGGCGACATCGTTCCTAACGCAGCTCGATCTTCGGAAGCGACAGGCATCGGTCAGTGTAAAAGTGATTGATGTCAACTTGCTGGGCATTGATAAGGTCGGCACAAGTTTCTCCTTTGATATTAATGACACTTCCGTCGTAAACAATGGCGGTGTGGCGGTAATCAACTTAGGTAATGCGGCACCTTCCGTGATTGGTGGTGCGCTGGATGTCTTGGGTCGTGCACCAACTAATGTTGGTGGTGGCGGTTTGTTCAATGTGGGAACGCGGTGGTTAGGCCAGTTGCAGTTGGCGATCCAGAGCAACAATGCCAAAGTGTTGTCTGACCCGACATTGACGATCCAAGAAGGTCAACGGGCACAGGTGAAGCTGGTGGAAGAAGTCTTCTCCAACTTCAAGCAAGAAACCACTGGTGGTGGTGGTAACTCGCAGGCGACCACGACGATTACGACTGAGAAGGCGGAAGCCGGTTTGCAGCTTGACGTTGAAGTCGATCGCATCGATGACAATGGTTTTGTCTCAATGCGGATCAATCCTCGGATTTCGGCTCCACTTCGGAACCAGACCATCACGTTTGGATCGGGCGCTAACGCGAGTAGCAACACGATTACCTTGCTGCAAAAGCGGGAAGTCAGCACGGGCCTTGTGCGTGTGCGGGATGGCCAAACGCTGCTCTTGACGGGTGTGATTCAGGAGTCTGACAAATCGGAAGTGCGGAAGGTGCCGATCTTGGGTGACATCCCGCTGTTGGGTGCGCTGTTCCGCAGCACCAGTCGCAATAAGGAGCGTAAGGAAGTAATCGTCATGGTGACGCCGAACGTCATGAACGATACGGACAATGCCACTTATGGTTACGGCTTTACGCCGAGTGCAGATGTGAAGCGGTTGTTGCAGCAGCCACGCTAGGGTCTGATTTCACACTCATTTGAACCAGATAGGCGATCAGGAATTCCTGATCGCCTTTTTTAATTAGATTCTGACTTCGATTGGGTTGCCTTTAATGGGGGTAATCCGTAAGCGAGTCATACGAATTCCCATAGGGGTGCGGAACTTGAGCGGGATAGTCAGAATTTTGAATGGCTTGTATAGCATCTCGTCCCCTTCTTGAACTGCCGTTACAGCATAGGCTCTGTTTCTGGTATCGATGATCTCAATTTCTCGAATTTCAGCCCGCTCGATTGCGGTTAATGAATGTTCAACATTGGAGCGAGTGCGAAGGTTGAGTTTGACGCTGTGTTCGGTATGACCTTTGCTAGAGCTACGATATTCGCTGGTGGAGAGATTAAGTTTGGCGAATTCTTGAGTTGTCTGTTGTGCTGTGGCTGGATGGATTGTAGCGTTGATGCCGCTGGGTACGCCGATTGCGAGACCCGCGATAGTGAGTATTGTGAACGTGCGATTCATTGGATAAATTCTCGAAAGTGAAAGTGGATATGCGTCATGCTAGCTGCTTTGATTTGTTGTTGTTATCCGTCTAATTTCTCAATATTCTGTCAATTGCAACATCTTTTCGGTAATGTCTCCCAGGACTTTCTCTTCATAGCTATTGTTAGATCCCGATCGCCCTTTACAATGGTTTACAGTTCATCGCGATTGAAGTGACCCATGGCAGACCAGTTAGTTCGAGCCACCGCTGCGGGTGGCGGTATCCGCGCCGTTGGCGTGATCACCACAAAATTGACGGAGGAAGCCCGACAGCGGCATCAGCTTTCCCATGTGGCGACGGCGGCTTTGGGCCGATCGATGGCGGGGGGCTTGCTATTGGCGTCGAGCATGAAGCGGCCCGGATCGCGGATTAGTCTGCAAATCAAAGGGGACGGCCCGCTGCATGGCTTGATGGTGGATGCGGGGCTGGACGGCACGGTGCGCGGTTATGTCGATCGGCCAGCGGTGGAACTACCGCTGACTCCGGCGGGGAAGCTCGATGTGGGCGGCGCGATCGGTAAAACGGGTTTGCTCTATGCGGTGCGGGATACGGGAGTGGGCTATCACTACTCCAGTACCGTGGAGCTGGTTTCGGGGGAAATTGGTGAGGATTTGACGTACTATTTGGCGACTTCGGAGCAGACGCCTTCGGCGCTGTTGGTGGGCGTCTTTATGGCGGCGGCAGGTCAGGGCGTCGATGCGGCGGGGGGCTTGTTGATTCAGATTTTGCCGAAGGCGGCCGAGGATCCGAAGTTGGCGGAATTGTTGGAATCGCGGGTGGCGGGGCTAGAGTCGTTTACGTCGATGTTGCGATCGGGGATGTCGTTGAACCAGATGATGGAGGCGCTACTCGGCGATCTGGATTTGCAGATTTTTCCGGAGTCGCAGTTGGTGCGGTTTCATTGTCACTGTACGAAGGAGCGGGTGTTGGATGCGTTGCCGATGTTGGGTGAGGCAGAGTTGTTGGATATGATCGAGACCGATGGGCAGGCGGAGGCGACCTGTCATTTTTGCAATACGGTGTATGTGGCCGATCGGGCGGAGTTGGCGGCGGTGGTGGTGGAATTGCGATCGCGGTGATTTGGGGGCGATTGGTGGGTTGCGTGGGTTGTCGGGGATCACCGCGATCGCCCGATCGCCCCGACCAACCGATCGATTTCCGCATCCGTGGTCAAATAATGCGTGCAGGCCCGAATGCAATTGGGATTTAACAATAACCGAAGGTAAATCCCCTGTTGTTCGAGGTTTTGCACCAGGGCTTTATGTTGGCCATGATCCAACTGGAAGGCGATCAGACCCGAATCGGGTGGCGTCGTCCGTAGACAGTTGACGTGGGGGAGTTGGTTCAACGCGTCCCATAAATAAGTGGCCCGATCGCAAATCATCGCATACCGATCGGCCGCACTCAAACCCCGATGCACTTCCAAGGCGGTGCGGAGTCCGACGTAGAGGGGCACGGCGGAGGTGGCGACTTCGTAGCGATCGCCCCCGGACTGAAAGTGCGTGGGCTGACCTTGGCTGTCGGTTTTGACCGATCGCCAGCCGATGAAGGTGGGTCGCAGGGTCTCCCGCATTTCGGGTCGGACGTATAGCCCGCCGACTCCGGCGGGTCCACACCACCATTTATGTCCGGTGAAGGCGTAGAAGTCGGCTCCAAGTTCGGTCAGATTCAAGGGCAAAACGCCGACGGATTGGGCGGCATCGACGGCGGTGAAGACATTGCGCGATCGGCATAGTGTCACGATTTCTGCCAGGGGCAATACCTGTCCCGTATTCCAGAGAATATGGCTCAACACCACCATCCGGGTGCTCGGTTGGATGGCGTCACGGATGACGGCCAAGGGATCGCCGCCGTTCACGGTTTCGCGGATCGGGCAAATATCGACTTCGATGCCAAAGCGATGCTTCAGTTCGTTGGCGGTGGCGATGATGCCTTGGTGTTCGCAGTCGGTGAGCAGGAGCCGATCGCCCGATCGCCAGTCGATGCCCCAAAGCGCGATATTGCAGCCGACGGTGGTGTTTTCGACCAGGCTGATGCTGTCGATCGGGGCACCGATTTCGGCGGCCATTAGCGATCGTAAAGTCGCGGTTTCGGCATTGATCCAGTCGTTGGCGGCGTAGGAAAATGGGGCGATTTCCTGCATTTTGATCTGGGCGGCGTGCATGGCGGTGAGGGCCACTGCTGGGAGGCTGCCTTGACCGCCGTAGTTGAAATAGCTGTAGCGATCGAGGTAGGGGAATGCTTGGCGTTGGGTGTGTGTGAGAACCATGGGACGTAGGGTGGGCATTGCCCACCGTGCAAGAGATTCGGCGATCGGTTTGGGTGCGCGATCGGTTTGGGGCGTTGGTTTGGGGAAGGTGGGCCGTGCCCACCCTTGTATGTTTAGGAGGTCACAACCCGTCCCACCCTCGGTGCTCGACACCGTTCAGTAGCAAGGGTATTGATAAGCTAAAAAAAGCGCATGGTCGATTGCTTGCCCATCGGGTGCCAGACACCGTTCAGT
>JANOQX010000031.1:0-7132 GCA_031415035.1 Cyanobacteria bacterium VAR_4_metabat_243 | reverse complement strand
AGCAGGGTTTGGACAAAACTCAAGGTGACACCAAAGTTCTTTGCCAGTTGGCGTTGAGAAATGCCGCCTGCCGCATAGGCATCCACAATTTTTTGCCGCAAGTCCAGAGAGTAGGCTTTCATATTGCCCCATTTAACAGTCAGTTTACCGGATCCTACTGTACCATACTCGCTTGATAACCGCTATATTGTACTATTAAACTGTTGCGATTGCTGCATTTAAAGACTATGGCATCCGTAACTTTTATGACCGGGGTAATCCATCTACGGGAGTTTCGACCAATTGTTCTAATGTGAGCGATCGCAAAAAAGTTTGCCACTCAGTATTTAGGGCTTTGTCCTGCGGAGCCATCAAACGCAAATCAATTAAGCTGGTCGCCGCATCTAGCCACAACCCATTAGTGACATAAAAAGCGACTTGTTCGTGGGAATTCTTAGTGAGCGTTGTCATTTTTTTAGCTGTTACAGAGTCGAGCATAACACGCTGCACAGATCCTTCAATGACGATCGGCGGCTGGTTCATTTGCCCCTGCTCGCAGTTAATCTCAAACAGCCATTCGTAGGATTTGTCGATTTCCAAGTTGGCCGTATTAGGCAACTGTACTCGAATAATGCCTGGTGTTTTCGGCAGTTTAACCGTCAGTTCAGCGATTGGTTCACCATTGTTTTGAAGTGTAAATTTAGCTGGTAATGTGACGTCTGTGTAAGGGCTATAAAACCAAAAAGTGGGATGTGGGGAAATCGTTCGAGCCTCAGTTAATGGGACGATCGCAGTGAGGGGAATTGCAACTTTAGGGCATTGTCCACGATGACCACCAGCGGCAGTGCGAGTCGGCCTACCGGAGCGGGGTGGTTTTCTTGCCAATGCGGGTGAAGTGATGAGCAAATCACCGATCGACATCAGCAAGCATAAAGCAATTTTTAGCGCTCGTTGGGTGAATCGGGGAGAATATCGCATCGGGTTAAATCTCATGGAATAGCGGGACTTTCAATCCGACGGATTGACTGATTGTGAGTCAATCTGATACCAAGTGCGGTCGCAGCAATTGCGGCACAGGGGGGTACTAAAGGTATCCAACCGCCTTGAGTCATCACGTAGTAACAAATGATACAAACTCCGCCACACGACATGACGTACACCAGAATCATACGCGGCAATGAACGTCGAATCAATAGTTGATGATTCATTAAAGCACCGCTGACTGTCGCCCAAGCGCCAATCCAGGCAATTTCTAAAGGCTGTGACCAACTCCAAAGTAGTGATCGCTGATCAGTCACGGCATTGAGGATTTGACTGAGCATGTGGGCATGAACAAGGACACCAGGCATTGGACCATAAGGCGTAGGGGTATAATCGTTTACCCCCTTGCCAGTATAGCCAATCAAGATAATCCGATCCTTGATCGCGCTCGGTAGCACTTCGCCATTCAAGATTTGTCGCAGTGTCACCTGATCAAACGCGGTTGGGGACTGACGATAGTTGAGTAAAACTTGATTGCCGTCCGCATCAATGTTAGCGTAGCCGCCATCATGGGATTGGATGCGGGGAAACTTTTGTTGACCAAGTTGCAAGTTTCCATCCGGTGTAAACGTCCACTCAAAGCCCTGAGCCGTCAGGTAGCGAGTCGCTAACTGCACACTGAAAGCATAGTCGGCGGCACAGGGAGAAGCCGTTTCCACATCCATGAACAGCAAATGGCGACGAATTACGCCATCCGGGTCAACAACAAAATCCGCAAATCCCAACTGATCATCAGTAATTCCCGGCGGTGGCTTGACACCGGGAATATCACCGGGTGTGTCACTACTACGACAGACAGCGACCAAGTTGGGCATTTGTTGTAACTGTTTGACGATCGCGGGCTGATCGTTAGCGGGAAAATCACGATAGATGTCCAAGCCAATCAGCCGGGGGTGATGTGGGGTCAGTTTGGCTAATAGCCGCCCTAAAGCCGCATTGGAAATCGAGCCACTGCCGCGTTCCTGAGGTGGAAGTGTGGCTTTTGACATTTCATCAGTTTTGACATCAGTATTATCAATGCCCACGATTAACACACGGGAGTCAACTGATTCAGCCGGACGGCGGCGCATCAGCTGGTCAAATGCCTGTAATTCGAGGGGTTGTAGCCAGCCGAGTGCGCGACCGAACACAATACTGGCGGTGACGATCGTGCTGATCCCCATCACCCGTAGCATTCGTGGCATTGGCTCGAAAATTGACTGCCAGCGTTTTGGCCGGGGTGATCCCATCAACGCCTGCCAAGTAATAGGTACCGCTGCTGGGTTTTGGTAAAGTATTGGTAGCCAAGTGGCGCAAGGATAATGATTTTCTAAACTTTGTAACCGTTCACGGGCTTGCCGTAACGATTGATGTAGCGATGTCCCCTGGGAAAATGCTTGCAAAAAATACGTTAAAAATGCCTGGGCGACGGCATCCGGCACTGGTTCACGCATCACAATTAATTGGGGAATCTGTAATTCTGCCAGTTCCTTGGCAATATCCAGACCATCACAGGAATTGAAAATGGCCAATTGCAAGCCGCGCTGAACTGCCGACCGCAAAGCATATTTGAGCTGACTGATCGACAAACTTTCAGTGGCGTTAACGGTAAATTTCCCCCCAGCAACATTAGTACCCTCTTGACCCTGAGTTCTATGACTGCTGCTATGGCCCGCAAAAAACAAAATCCGCCAGGGTTGTTGCCACAATTCATCGGTCAAATCTTTCAGTGCTGGTTCCGGTAAGAACTTCACAGCGGCACCTGCGACTTGCTCCAAGGCTTGACGATCGGCGGCGATGTCAATGCCCGAGCTGTTGCCCAAAATCGCCAAAATTTTAATGCGATGCGCCGTAATTAGGCTTGGCGTAACTGTGTCATATTCGGGAGCCGTGAGCGCCAGTTCTGCCTGGGGATACTGAATGAATAAATCCCACAGGTGCCAGGGGAGTTTCTGGAGTAGCCCATCCTGAGTTTGGAGTAAGACGCGCAGGTCATCAGTTCCTTGCAGCTTCATCAACCAAGTTTTCAAAATTGGTAGGAAATCATCGGCACAGAGCCACTGATTCAAGCGAGTGCTAATCCGCTGAGCGGCTTGCTCACAATCCTGTCGGGTTACGGTCGGCGGCGTTTGCTTAGGCAGACAAGTAGGACGACTGGCGATTTCCGAATTGCTGATCAAATCGGTGTAGATCGATCGCCAATGCGCATACTCTAGAGGGATATCAGGATTAGGTGGGAGTTTAGCTGTCACTTTGGTGGTGGTGGGCGCACCTTCATCGCCGATTCGCAGGGTGACGACAAACCCTTGCTCAAAACTACCTTCGGTAAATTCCAAAATGGCGATCTTACTCACACTCGTTGCCCTATTACAGTCTGCTTGACGATGAGGCTCATCCATTTCATGCCTACTGGCTAGTCGTAGAATTATGCAGGTCAGTTGCCGTAACGCCACAAATCCTCTACAAATAGTATTACGGAAAAGCCGATTGTGTTCACGTTGATGCAGCCAAGACAAGATGTAGTGGAAATATTTTCGACCTTTCTGCGGTTGGAAGCGGATCGGGTAACCGGCTGGAGCACGGACTTGCGGTTGCAACGCCGCATGAGCGACTGTTTGCGCGCAGCGACCGAAGGCCAGTCCGATCGGCATTGGGCACTCTACTGGCATCAAATTTGGCAGCGGCAAACCGACCCTGCGGCTGCCGGACATCTGTCGGCCTATCTCCAGGAAACTTGTTACTGGGTTTCACAAAAAATTGCCCTGAATCAACGTCAATCAGGTGGAATCGCTGATTTCTTTCAGATGGCGATCATCCGAGTGCCCAAGCTGCTTCAGCACTTCAAACCCCAGTACAGCCAGAGTTTGAAAAAATATGCGGAACTCGTCTTCGAAAATAGTCTGAAAGATTGGCTGCGACTCCAGCAGCAGGTCGAAATCTGTACGGATTGGGCATTGCTCCATCGCCTCAGCCGCAAGCGTTTGCTTGCGGCATTGCAGCAAGCTGGACTCAGCCCCTTGATGATCGCCGAGTACACCTTGGCCTGGGAGTGTTTTCAAGAGCTTGCCACCACGGCTCAAGTACCGCTGAACAAGATGAGTTGCCCCGATCCCAAAACGTTGCAGACGATTGCCGCCGCCTATAATGCCGCTCGATTGGGCCAAGTAGGTGCAACGCCGATTGCTTCTTCAGAGACGATCGGGGAATGGCTCAGGATCTGTGCCAAATCAGTCCGTCAGTTTTTGAAGCCAGAAGTTGTTTCAGCCGATGCACCCAGAGCGGGACAGGATTCTGGCAGTGCGTTGGATACAATCATCGGCTCTGACCTGCCGCCGATTGAGGTTTTGCTGAAACAAGAAGAAGAAGCTGCCTTCACGCAGCAGCTCGCCCAATTGCACCAGGTCTTAGCGGATGGCTTTGCCACCTTTAGCACAGCGGAAATCGATCTGCTACGCGGCTATTATTGTGATCAGCTCACCCAGGTAGAAATTGCCAGCCAGATGGGCATACAGCAGTACCAGGTGTCCCGTCAACTCGAACGGATTCGGCGATCGCTCCTCAAGAAAGTGGCACAGTGGAGCCAGGAGACCCTGCATATTTCACCGACTCCCTCAGTAGTGGATGCCATGAGTCACAGCCTAGAGGAATGGCTGCGGGAACACATAACGCGCAAGGCAGAGGGATAACATTATAATGGCGCTCAATTGTCACCGAATTTATTTGCCGATTCCATCAATACGGCCGAACCAATCAACGGCATACTCGACACCGGGGGCCGAACAGCGATCGCAGCTCAATCAACAATGTCTAACGGCAATTTCGGACTGGTTACGAACCGAGTTTGACTTATCCGTGCGGGTATATCCCAACAATGCCGCATTGCCCAGCATTTGGGAGGTTGTGACTGGCACGGCCATCAAGGTCGAATCCCGAGTGGAATCCCGACGACTGGTGTTGATTCCAACCGTCGCGATCGCCATCGACGAGTTGCGTGTGCCCCAAGAATGGGTCGATATTCCCAGCTGGATTGCCGACTACTACATTGCGATGCAGGTTGATCCGGATCAATGCTGGATTGAGATTCTTGGTTACAGCAGTTATCAACAGCTTAAAACTACCGGGGTCTACGATTCGGGCGATCGCACCTATGGGTTAGACATCGATGATCTCTCGCCGGATATCAATAGTTTGCTAATTTCATGGCAACTGCTCCCATTAGGCGCTAATCCTAAAGCCTCGAAAACTGCCACGATCGTCTCCTTGCCGGACTTATCGCCAGTACGGGCTGACAACCTACTCGAAAGACTGGGCAATCCTGCCCTCACTTTTCCCCGCCGCGCCGTATCGTTTGCCCAGTGGGCCACATTGCTTTCCCATGGTGGTTGGCGGCAACGCCTGTATGAGCACCGACAAGGCATAACTGATTCAGCATCAGTACCTCAATGGATCCGGATGGGTCTATCGGGATGGGCACAGCAAGTCGGTTGGCAACCGCGCGAGTGTAGTTTGGCCGGAGTTGGTGTGCGGAGTCGCCAATCCGGTATTGCCAAACCACTGACGATTGCCGGGGCAACCTACGAATTACAGGTATTTCCAATCGGGCAGGCGGACGATCTCACCTGGCGCATTCAGCTACGCCATACGACATCGGCAGGCTTAATCCCCGTTGGCTTCACCCTGCGCCTGTTAACGGAGGATTTGCAAATGATGGAAAACAATGAGGACATCGCGACGACGGCGATGACGCATTTATTCATTGATGTGCGGTTGGAGCCAGGAGAGGGTTTGGTGTGGGAAATTGAACCAATGCCAGAAGACTATGATCGAGAAATTCTCCGTTTTTAGGCAACCGCCCTGCATAAATTGCGATCGCGACAGTAGACAACCAGTAGAGCGATCAGTATATGGTTCGCAGTCCAAATTTTACGAGGAGGTGTATCTAACCATGAATCAGCAACCACCGCTACTTGGCAGTTTATTTCTCTTGGCTATGCTTGTGGTCGGTTGCGGGACTAATAATCCTTCAGAAACAACCCTAGTTTCTAATCAGCCCGCTAACAGCACGACACTACCGGCATCACAGCCTTCACTGAAACCTTCGCCAAGGCCAAAGCCTGTATATGTTCGCCCCAGCACAGCCGATAATGGTGCGCCATTCCCTACGGAATCAGGCCCGATTGCCAATTATCCAGTCCAGTTCACCGATGGCTATTCGAAGGTCACTGTAGACAACTCACAAAATGGCTCAGATGTGTTTGTAAAATTATTTTCCCGCGATCGAATGCCAGAAGCGCCCATACGTGTATTTTTCATTCGTGCTGGTGAATCAGTCACAGAAGATAAGGTAAGAGCAGGCAACTATGACGTACGGTATCGTGACCTCGACTCCGGTGGATTATCCCGCACCGAGTCCTTCAATCTTAAAGAAATTGATAATGGTAGAGAAATTCAATCCAGTGATCTGCGATTAACGCTTTACAAAGTTCCTGGTGGCAACATGCAAACCCATCAAATCGCCGAGAATGAGTTTTGAAGTTGACAGTGCTCCTGCTTTCTAGCAGTAGCTTAGAGGATTAGGTGAATTTATACTGGTAGTACTGCATATATCCTGATCACCGCAGTAGGAAATCAATAGCAACGAACGCCCTCTTCGGATTTTCAGGAGTCAACTTAATGCCGAATCAGTCTCAACCGGGGAATTTCTTCTTGCCCACGATCGGGGACCCAACATCAATGCTCTCAGAAGACCCGTTTAGTCGTAGTCTTAGCCAAAATCAGGTCGATTTAATGCCCCGTTCAGCCTCGTCCATGAGTCCGCTGACTACGCCACTTGCTACAACAGAACGAATTGTGCGCTTGGGTGATAGTCCAGTTCTGTCGGCTAATGGCCGCTACTTGGCATTTGAGTATGCCTCCGGGGATTTAGTGCCAAACGATCCAGACCGAGGCGGTGGTGTATTTTGGTTCGATTTAGTGACAAGGCAAACTAAGCGTGCTGACTGCCTGACAGAAGTGGTTAAAAGGCAATCAGGCCGGGAATGTTGCTGCAAGGAGGGGAAGGCTATGGGAAGCTGATTGTTACCACACGCCCAGCTTGATCCCATGCAGCATTCCCCCCAACTGTATATTCAAC
>JANOQX010000030.1:0-3259 GCA_031415035.1 Cyanobacteria bacterium VAR_4_metabat_243 | reverse complement strand
GGAAGCGGGTGCCCAGATGTTCTGTCGCATTCGCAGCTACCTTTCCACCTTGAGGAAACAGGGTCGTAATGTTTTAGATGCGCTCGTTCAACTATTCATGGGCCATCCCGTTTCCCCTATTCCATCGCCTGAGTAGTTACCCCCGATCGCCAGTCCCACACCTTCACCTTGCAATCCTTACTGCCCGTCACCAGCACCTGACCATCGGGACTCAGGGCCATGCAATTGATATTGCCATCATGGCCCGCCAGAATGCCCGTCACTTCGCCCGATCGCGTATCCCACAACTGAATTGTGTAATCCCGAATAAACCCACCTCCCGCACTAATCAAGAGCGGTTGTGTCGGATGCAATAGCACCGCATGCACCCAACAGGGATGTTGATACGTCGTGAGAAATTCCCCCGTTGCCCAATTCCACAGTTTGATATCGCCTTTATCGTGCCCCGTACAGAGCAGATTCTGCGGCGCACAAAGCGCGATCGCGTTGACCAAATCCGTATTCCCGATCGTCCGGGTTTGTCGTCCGGTTTTGATATTGCCAATGCGGAGATAATCCCGCAGTCCCGCATCAGTTTCCGTCGCCCCCGCAATCAGATATTGCCCATCCAGCAACGTACTGGCGATCGGGCTGTAGCCCTGCATCGTATGGGCCACCCCTTGCAACAGCAAACTCCACACCACCACCGTCCCATACACACTACTAATCAACACCGTCTGACTATCCGGCGTAAAGCTGACCCACCGCACTTGCCGCCCGTCATGTTGATTGCTATGGATCAGTGGATGGATATCGGCCAAATTAATGTCATGGATCGGCTGCTGTCGCGCCACATCCCAAATCCGCGACTGCCCCCGCCGCATTCCCGCGATCGCCAATTTCCCATCGGGCGAGAAGGCCACAGCTTCGATCTTATTGCGCCGATCGTTCGCCAGGGTCACCGTGGTTTGGAACCGGGCGTAGGGCGAGTGGGTGTGGCGCATCGCACCGTCCGGCAAGGTTTGTGTCAGCGCGTAAGCCCGCCACACCAGTTCCGGCTCCGCTGATTGCAACGCCTGATGCACCAACGCCTCACCACCGGGATACTGCAACGCCTGATCCAACGCCCTCAGCCGATCGGGCAAACGCCCATACTGCAATTTCTGCACCAACCCCGCCAACCCACCCAAAATCAAGCCCGCCGCTGGCGGCAGGCCACCCGTCCCCAGAACGGCATCAGTAACTTGAGGCTGACGCGACAACATAAACCAACCCACCAAACTCACACCACCAATTATGCATCAAACTCCGACCCCCTTCTCCCCCTGGGAGAAGGGCTGGGGATAAGGGCCGCAACTCATGCAATGCCCCACAGCCGCACCGTACAATCCTCACTCCCACTGACCAAACAAGACCGATCGGCGCTAATCGCTACCGCATTCACCAACCCCCGATGGCCCTGAAGCACCTTAATCTGCTGGGCCTTCGGCAAATCCCAGATCTTGATCTGCCGCTGATTGCCGCCAATTAAATACCGATCGTCCACCCGCAACACCGACGCAATCTGACGAATCGGCGGCAACTGGGCCGTCGGCAATTCGAGCGTTTGATCCTCTTCCCAATCGACTTCCTGTTGGGTCTTGAGGCTCCAAGCCAACAAGTGATCCTGCGCCGCCCGCATCCACAAATAATCCCGATCGGCGTCGTAATGCAACCCATAGGCAAAACTCCAAGTCGGAAAGCTCAACGTCGTTTCCTGCGTCGCCAAATCCCACACATGCACCGTCCCCAACCGATCGCTGCTAATGACGATCGCCTGCTCCGCCTGATAGACAAACTGCCGCACCCCCGTCGTCACCGCCGTCACGCCCTGGGTATGGGCCGTCAACGTCGCGATCGACTCAAACAATTGATAATGCGCATAATCCGCCAACGCCGTTTCGGCGGTTTCATTAAACTGCTCACTCAAATACAAATAAGCCAGCTTTTGCACCGCGATTTCCGGATCACCCAACGCCTGAATCATCCAATCCGCCGTATCCGCTGCGTTCCGGGCCTTCAGCTCCCGCAAGACCGCCAACCGATCGGCCACCTGCGGACTGGCAAACCGCGCCTGCAAACCCGCACGCCCCCCCAACACCAAACCCCCGATCGGTGGGTGTGGCTGACTTAGCACAAGATCAGTGGGCTGCGGTTGCTGGGACACAAGCGAGGAGGATCGGTAATCGGCCACTATCAGCCTACACTGGGCGCGACTATAATGCCCACAGACGGCCGTCACATCGGCGCGGCCCATTTTTTCAGGAGCAACCGATGACCATTTCCATGTATCAAGCCGCTATCCCACCCATGGTGCGGGCGCTCACCAACCTCGCGGCCATTCTGGAAAAAGGGGAAGCGGATGCGATCGCCCGCAAAATCGACCCCGCCGTGCTGATCAGCGCCCGTCTTTACCCGGACATGCTGCCCTTGGTCAAACAAATCCAAATCGCCTCCGACATTGCCCGACGCGGTGCGGCCCGTCTCGCTGGAATTGAAGCCCCAGCCATGGCCGACAGCGAAACCAGCTTCCCCGAACTCGTCGCCCGCCTCAAAGCCACCACCACCTATCTGGAAACTCTGACCCCCGCACAGATCGACGGCACCGAAGCCAAAGCGATCGTCCTCCCCATGGGCCAAACCACCCTGAACTTTGAGGGAATGCCCTATCTCGTCGGCTTCGTGCTGCCGAACGTCTATTTCCACATCACCACGGCCTACAATATCCTGCGCCACAACGGCGTCGAAGTCGGCAAGCAAGATTTCCTTGGGCAGCCCTAGACGCCAATAATTCCAGGAAGCTCAAACGGCATCCTGGAATTATTTGTGAACGGCTGGACCACACCAGCAGTCTTAACGATCGCCCGCACCGCGTCGGGCCACCTTGCCACCACGATCGTTGCCCTGGGGCTTAAATCCTTGGGAAGGCGCAAGGCCAGAACTCTTTTTCTTCTTCGCCGTGGATTGTCGCAGGGTCTGCAACTCTTCCCACATGCTATTGATCAAGGCATCTTTGTCCGAATCGGACAAGGTTTTGAGGTTAGGTAGTTCTATCATCTGTTCATTCTATATGAAAGAGTAACCCCACCCGCCGATCACCGTCGTAGCGACTGTGTTGAAAGTCAAGTGAGAAAGTGAGATTTTCCTTGACGGTACATGGTCGCCACGAAATGACCGTCTGCGGATGCGCCGCAGGCGGTATCCAGGCATGATTGGCGCTTGATTAAACGGGTTCTACCCA
>JANOQX010000029.1:0-8046 GCA_031415035.1 Cyanobacteria bacterium VAR_4_metabat_243 | reverse complement strand
GATGATGCCCGTGATGGATGGCTATGAGGTGACCCGCCGGCTGCGGCAGAATTCGCCCTATCCGTTTATTCCGATTTTGCTGATCACGGCTTACGACCAATTGAGTGTGGCACGGGGGCTGGACATCGGGGCGGATGACTTCATTCGCAAGCCCGTGGAATTTGATGAATTGTTGGCGCGGGTGCGATCGCTGTTGCGGCTGAAGCATAGCGTTGATGAGCGGGACGAGATTGCGCGGCAGCGGGAGGATTTTGTCTCGCGTTTGACCCATGATTTGCGGACGCCCTTGGTGGCGGCCGATCGGATGCTGAGTTTGTTGATGCAGGAGGCGATGGGACCGATCGGGGATGAGGTCAAAGAAGCCCTGGAAGTCACCAGCCGCAGCAACCAGAATTTGCTCGTACTGGTGAATACCCTGTTGGAGGTCTATCGCTACGAAGCGGGCCGCAAGACCTTGAACTTCACCCCCGTGGCCTTGGCTGACCTGGCCCAGGACGTGATCGAAGAACTGCAACCGCTGGCGTTGGATAAGGGTTTGGCGATCGAGCTATTGCATGTGCCGGGGGAAGGGGCGATCGTTGATGGCGATCGGATGGAACTGCGACGGGTATTGACTAATCTGATCGGCAATGCAATTAAGTTTACCGACCAAGGGGCGATCAAAGTCCAGCTTTCGACCAAGCAGGTGCGATCGGGCTACGCCAATGCAGGCGCGAAAGTCGTCCAAATCCAAGTCCAAGATACCGGGCCGGGGATTGCCCCCGAGGAGCAGGCGATATTGTTTGAGAGCTTTGTGCCGGGACAACATAAGCGATCGGGTAGTGGTTTGGGGCTACATTTGTCGCGTTGCATTATGCAAGTCCATAGCGGCACGATCACCGTGGAATCGGAAGTCGGGCGGGGCAGCATTTTCACGGCAAGGATGCCCGCCTGTCAGGCGGAGTATGCCACCGTTGGCGCACGTCAGCGGGTAGAATAGAAGGCTGCTGATCCGCGCTGCTAACCTGCACGTTGGATCGATCGCCCACCCACGCATTGGTTTTCCCATGACCCGTCGATACCACATCACCACCTTTGGCTGCCAGATGAACAAAGCCGACTCCGAACGGATGGCGGGCATCTTGGAAACCATGGGCATGACCTGGGTCGAGGAACCAAACGACGCCGATCTGATCCTTTACAACACCTGCACAATCCGCGACAACGCCGAGCAGAAAGTTTATTCCTACCTGGGTCGGCAAGCCCAACGCAAGCGCACCAAGCCAGACTTGACCTTGATCGTGGCGGGCTGCGTCGCCCAACAGGAAGGCGAACAGCTCCTGCGTCGCGTCCCGGAACTAGATTTGGTCATGGGTCCCCAGTATGCCAACCAACTCGAAAGCCTCCTCGCCCAAGTGGCCCAGGGCAATCAGGTGGTGGCGACGGAACCCGTCCACATCATGGAAGACATCACCAAGCCCCGGCGTGATAGCGAAGTCACGGCCTGGGTGAATGTGATCTATGGCTGCAATGAGCGCTGTACCTATTGCGTCGTGCCGGGGGTGCGGGGCGTTGAGCAATCGCGGACACCCGAGGCAATTCGGGCCGAGATTGCAGTCCTCGCCGCCCAGGGTTTTCGCGAAATCACGCTGCTGGGCCAGAACATTGATGCCTATGGCCGCGACCTGACGGGTTCGAAGCCCGACGGCAGTAACTTACATACGCTGACGGATTTGCTGTACTTCGTGCATGATGTGCCGGGGATTGAGCGGATTCGGTTCGCCACCAGTCATCCGCGCTACTTTAACGAGCGCCTGATCAAAGCCTGTGCCGAATTGCCGAAGGTTTGTGAGCATTTCCACATTCCTTTCCAGTCGGGGGATAACGCGATCCTCAAGGCCATGAGCCGGGGCTACACCCAAGAAAAATATCGACGAATTATTGATCTCGTCCGATCGTACATGCCCGATGCGGCGATCAGTGCGGACGCGATCGTCGGCTTCCCCGGCGAAACGGAGGAACAATTCCAAGCGACGTTGAAACTCACGGCGGACATTGGGTTTGACATGCTGAACACAGCGGCTTACTCACCGCGCCCCGGCACGCCAGCGGCCCTGTGGGAAGGGCAATTATCCGAGGAAGTCAAGACCGATCGGCTCCAACGGCTGAATCATCTGGTCAACGTCACCGCCGCCGAACGATCGCAGCGCTATCGCGATCGGGTCGAGACCGTGCTGGTCGAAGCCGAGAACCCCAAAGACCCGACTCAGGTGATGGGGCGCACCCAGGGCAATCGACTCACCTTTTTTCCCGGTGATATTGCGCAGCTCAAAGGCCAAATCGTCCCGGTCAAAATCACCGAAATCCGCCCCTTTAGCCTTACGGGCACGCCATTGGCCCCGGTGCTGGCCTAACGATTGTGCCTTCCCCCACAATTCGGCATAAATCCGTTAATCCACCGGATATGTGGCCGTCGATCGGTGGAATCCTAACAACACAAGACCGACTGTTGGTTTACGTGTTTTCGGAGTTCTCATGGCGGATCGGCAAATGGTAGTGTTTCCTGCGACCCACGACGATCGTTCAGCATTGCTGTCCGATCGGGGGCGGCGTGCGTTGGTGGCGCGCGATCGGCTGCAAACGGTAATCCAGGAGCAGCGGCGGCAGTTTCCGTTGCTCGACTACGCCCAGGATTTGGTGGCGATCTGTGACTTTAATGGGTTTTTGGTCGATCTCAATCCGATCGGGCGGCAATTGATGGGCGTTGGCCCCGCTGAGGATCTGTCGCTGTTCCAGGTGCGGTGTTTTACGCCGCTGACCCAGGATTTGTGGAATGAAATCTTTACCAGTTTGGTGAATGAAGGGCTGTGGTCGGGTGATCATATCTTGCAATATGCAGCGGATCCTGTGGTGGTGAAGCTGCTGGTGATGGCCCATCGATCGCCGAATGCGACGCCGGAAGCGATCGATTGTTTTAGCATTGTGGCGCGAGTGCAGTCACCGCCGCCGGTGGTGAGCGACGCGATGGCGACGACGCCCGTGACGCTCGATCGCGATTTTCACCAGATGATCAGCAACATGAACGAAATCCTGTGCGAAATCGATCAGGCTGGGAATTTCAGCTATGTTTCGCCGCAGATTGAGTCGGTATTGGGTTTTTCTGCCGCTGAATGTTTGGGGCGATCGCCCTTGGACTTTACCCATCCGGATGATCAGTCGATTATCCAGGATCGGATTCCCCGGTTATTGGCGACGGGGATTGGGGGGCATTCGGAGGTGCGCTCACGCCATGCGGCGGGTCACTATATTTGGTTGTCGATTAGTGACGGGATCCATCGATCGGCCACGGGTGAAATCTTGGCGATCCAAGGCAGCTTGCGGAATATTGACCACCAAAAGTCGATCGAAGCCGCCCTCCAGTCCAAAACCGAATACCTCCAGCAAGCGCTGAATCATCTCCAACAAGCCCGCACGCGCATGGTGCAAGCGGAAAAAATGTCATCCCTGGGCCAACTCGTGGCCGGGATAGCCCATGAAATCAATAACCCGGTGAACTTCATCTACGGCAATTTGAAATATGCGACGGATTACCTTGATGATCTATTGGGCTTGTTGAATCAGTATCGCCGCGCCTATCCCGAACCGCCCGCGCTGATCCAGGCAACGATCGATGTGATCGATCTGGACTACCTGTCTCAAGATTTGCCGCGTCTCTTTAGCTCGATGGAAGTCGGGGCCGATCGGATTCGGGAAATCGTCCTCTCCCTACGCAATTTTGCCCGCCTGGATGAAGTGGGACTGAAGCAAACCAATTTGCATGAGGGAATTGAAAGTACGCTGATGATTTTGGCCAGTCGGCTCAAATCCCGGACGGATGGCCCTGAGGTGCAGGTAATTCGGGAGTTTGGAGAGTTGCCGCTGGTGCCGGGGTTTGCCGGGGCCTTGAATCAGGTGTTTATGAATTTGCTGGTGAATGCGATCGAGGCGTTGGAATCGGCCGATGACCGAGGCGAAGTCACCGCACCCATGATCACGATTCAAACAACGATCGTCGATGGGCAAGCCCAACTGCGATTTTCCGACAATGGGCCAGGGATCCCGGCGGCGGTTCAGTCGCGCTTGTTTGATCCATTTTTCACCACGAAGGCGGTGGGGCAGGGCACCGGGATGGGCCTGGCGATTAGCTATCAAGTGATCTGTGAACAGCATCAAGGCGAATTGACGGTGCGATCGATGCCAGGTGAGGGCACGTGCTTTGAAATTCGGCTGCCGTTCCATCTTCCGTTGCAGGCTTAGGCCGCTGGGGGCGCGGTGCTTTGGCGTATCCAGTTAAGATAGGGACCGGATCCCGCGACGATCGGGATCGCGATGATTTCGGGAATATCGTAGGGATGAATCGCGGTGAGTTTGGCGGCGAGGGCGGTGAATAAGTGGCTTTGGGTTTTGATCAGCAATTGCACTTCGCGATCGTGATGAATTTCCCCTTCCCAGAGGTAGCAGGACTCCACCCCAAAACAGTTGACACAGGCCGCGAGTTTTTCGGTCAGAATGTGGTGGGCGATCGCTTTGGCAGCGGTGGCATTGGGGACGGTGACGAGGACGAGGCAAAATTCGCTCTGGATGGTCGGCTGCTCGATCGCCATTATTTGGCTCCGCTAGTGATGCAATCGTTTTACAGTATAAGGGTCTGATCCGATAACTTGTGTAACCATGACTGACACCGCTGCGCTCAAACTTGACCCCACGTTTAATCCGTGGCCCCGCCGTATTGGGTTTGGGCTGCTGTGGTTGGGGTTTGGTCTCTATGCGTTTTTGTTGGCTCCGCCGGATCGGCCGGATACGTTTGAGCTGATTAAGCGGCTTTCGAGCCAGGACATTGCCGGAGTGAATCCGTTGATTGTTTATTTGTTCAATATCATGGGCGTGTTGCCGTTGTTGTATAGTGCTGTACTTTACGCCGATGGCCGGGGCCAGAAGATTCCGGCTTGGCCCTTTGCAGTGGGTTCCTTTTTTCTGGGGGCGTTTGCGTTGTTGCCGTATTTCATCCTGCGCCAGCCGAATCCGCAGTTTGCGGGTCGCAAAAATTGGTGGATTAAACTCTGGGATTCCCGCATTACGGGGATCTTGATCGCGATCGCGGCAATCACGTTACTGTATCTCGGCTTGAGTCAAGGCGACTGGGCGAACTTTGTCTATCAGTGGCAGCACGATCGTTTCATTCATGTGATGAGTTTGGATTTTTGTATGTTGTCGATCGTGTTTCCGGCATTGATCAAAGATGATATGGCCCGACGCGGAATGAATGATCGCGATTGGTGGCAGTTTGCGTTGCCGTTGTGGGGACCTTTGGCCTATCTGATCGTGCGGCCTCGGATTATTGAGTCCGATGGAGTGACGGCGCGTGGCTGAGGACTGGCGATCGCCGCCGTTGGGGCTGAAGTTGGCGGTGGGCGCGGTGCATGTGTGGCGTTGGCGATTGGATCGGGCGGTGGTCGGTGCGACGGGATTAGCCGCTGATGAGCAATTGCGGGCCGATCGGTTTCGCTACGATCACGATCGCCAAAGTTTTATTGCGGCGCGATCGGGGATGCGGCGGATCTTGGGCCGTTATTTAGACTGTGATCCAGCCGCGATTGAATTCTCCTACGGCTCCCATGGCAAACCATTTTTAGCCGATAGGGCGATCGAATTTAATCTGTCGCATTCGGGGGATTGGGCGTTGCTGGCGGTGGCGGTCGATCGGGCTGTAGGCGTCGATATTGAGCGAATCAAACCCGTAGCAGAGTTGGAAAAGCTGACGGCCCGGTTCTTGTTGGCGGCGGAGCATGAGCGGATTGTGGCGTTGGACGCGGCCGATCGGGTGTTGGCATTTTTCCGCACTTGGACTTGTAAGGAAGCGTATCTCAAGGCAACGGGCGAAGGGTTGGGGCAGCTCAAAAGTTTGGAAGTCTTGGTGCAACCGCAACTTCCGGCGCAGTTGGTGCGTTCGATCGGTTGGGATTTGCTGGAGCTAGTGCTGGAAGTGGGTTATGTGGGCGCGTTGGTCTGTGGCCGACCGAAGGTCATCGTGGCTCCGGGAGCGGATTGGTCGGTGAGTTTTTTGAATTTTGAGGAAAAATAGAAAAGCTTAAGTTCTGAGCTTAATCGATGCCGCGATCGGGCGATTTCCGATATGCTGTGGCCGTAGACCCTGTTTAAATTAAGGAATTGCAGCAAAATGGCTTATACCCCAGAAGAATTGGCAAAAATCTCCGGTGCCGTGACGATCGCGGGCATGGCGATCGCCGTGGTGGATGCGGGGATTATTTCCACGGTGATCGAGGCGGCAGCGATGACGAAGGAGATCATGGGGGCGGCGACGAAGTATCCGACGAATACGGTGATTCAGGCGATTTTCTCACCCGAAGCGGCGAAGGAATTTAAGGCGAATCCCAAGTTGCGGATGGAAATTAAGCCGGAGGAATTGCAGCCGGATGTGGCAGCGGCGACGGCAGTGGCCAAGATTAATGAAGCTCTGGCTGTGCTGAATGGTAAGGCGACGGCGGATGAGATCGTCGAGTATAAAGCGTTTATCTATGCTTGCTGCGATCGGGTGGCGAATGCGGCGGGGAGTGGCTTGTTTGGGTCGGGCGATCCGAAGGTGAGCAGTAAGGAAGCGGCGGCGTTGGCGCAGATTAAGGCGGCATTGGGTTAGCGATCGGCGGCTGGTTTGGGTGTTCGTTGCGATCGCGCGATCGGGCATCCAAGCCAATTCCCGTGAATCAAGGCGAAGGATCATTGACCGAATTCTTCCATATAAGCGGGATTGGTCGAGAGATCGGCTGGGGCGTTTTGCATACAGCCTGCGACTTGTTTCAGGGTTGCGTTTAGCAACACTTCGGGATAGCCGCCCATGCGTTCAAGAATCGTTGGCCGAGGTTGTTGTAGAGCCAACCAGCGATCGTGCAGGAGTTGCTTGACCAATTCATCGCTCGTGATGTTTTCTTGGGTCAAGATTTCGGTGAGGTATTCGGCTGATTCAGAGTCAAGCGTAATGTTCAGCATGATTTGAAGCCGCGCAGACAATTTATCTCATTTTACTATTTTTTCGGTGGATCGTCGGGTGCCCAAGGCCCAACGATCGGCCCTTCTCCCCGCTTCTCTTTCTCGGCCAGCTCCAGATTCAGGGCCAGGAGTACCGCTAGGCGATCGTCGGAGGGATTATGAGGCGTGGGGAAGTGCGAACTGTGAGGCGAGGGAAGTTTGGATAACCGATTGGGGCGTAACGCCGAGGCGATCGGCTTCACGATCGATGAGTTCGATCATCCAAATCGGGAGATTAATGCTGATGATGGCTTGTTCAGGCTGATGACGTTTAGCTTTGGCGACGTCAAGAAATTCGGTGATGTTTTCACCGTCGTCGAACTTCTGATCAAATTCTTGAGCTTTCATAGAGATTGACCTCTTCTGTGCGGGATCGGCGAATGGAGATAATCCGGATGGTTTGTTCGCGGTAGGTGATGACTCCAGACCAACATTTGTCATCTATCTTACCTAAAACCAGAAATCTTGGCTCGTCTTGAGTTCTCGCTGGAATTTCTAATCGGTCAGGGTCGTCCCATATTTTCTGGGCCGTGACAAAATCAATTCCATGCTTGATCAGGTTCGATTCACTTTTGTTTTCGTCATATTCAAACATGCTGTATTCAGCTTCAGTCAACTCACGATAGTTTCATTGTAGCGTTAGGTGGATTGTCGGGTGCCCAAGGCCCAACGATCGGCCCTTCTTCCCCCTTCTCTTTCTCAGCCAATTCCAGATTCAGCGCCAGGAGTACCGCTAGGAGGTCATCAGTTGGGCTGAAGCCGTAGGCTTTGAGGGTGAGGTCGTCAAGTTTGGCGTGGAGTTTGCTGCCAGCTTCTAAGATTGCTATGGAGCCTCAAAAAATTACCAGGGTAAGCGCATCTAAAAATGTAACTCATCACACAGACAAATAAGCCAAGCCATGGGTGTGAAGTCGGGAATTGAGGATTTAGATGACAATTGGGCGAGCGCTGGGCGATGATCTTAATTCTCCTAATGTGATTGAG
>JANOQX010000028.1:0-35601 GCA_031415035.1 Cyanobacteria bacterium VAR_4_metabat_243 | reverse complement strand
CTCAATCACATTAGGAGAATTAAGATCATCGCCCAGCGCTCGCCCAATTGTCATCTAAATCCTCAATTCCCGACTTCACACCCATGGCTTGGCTTATTTGTCTGTGTGATGAGTTACATTTTTAGATGCGCTTACCCTGGTCGGAACTGCTCGCCAAGTAATTCAACAGCACATCTTTTCTTTCTTTTGGAAAGGATTTTAAGTGGAGATCAGGAATCTTGATTGGAGGGCTACTAATGTAGTTAGCTCTGTCCATTTCCCTGTGAAAAAAGTAGCAGGAAGATAATAAAAATAGTGGCAAAGTAAGTAATAATAGCTTTTTCTTCATTTTAGTCTCACCAAAAAAATAAGCGCCCTCAAACCACACCAAATTTACCGGATACCCAATAATTTGTGAGTTTGGATGCTAATGCGCCAGTTGGGGTGTTGGAGGATGTAGTTGAAGATGAGTTGTTGGCTGGTGGGGGTGTTGGCTTCGGGTTGGAGGTAGCGATCGGCTTCAAAGTTGGTCAAATCGGATTGCGTTTCGGCCCAGGCGAGGTCGGATTCGTTGGCAATGACGATTTTTAGTTCTTGGGCTTGGGTGTAGATTTCTGGGAGTGGGGGTTTGAAGGTTTTGGGGGAGAGGGTGATCCAGTCGAAGCTGCCGCTGAGGGGGTGGGAGCCGGAGGTTTCGAGGTGGGTGGGGTGTCCGGCGGTTTGGAGGGCAGTAGTGAGGTTGTGCAAATCGTGCATGAGGGGTTCGCCGCCGGTGATGACGACGAAGCGGGGGTTGCAGGCGTTGGCTGCGGTGACTAGATCGGCGATCGACTGCTGGGGGTGATGTTTCTGGCTCCAACTGATTTTGGTGTCGCACCAGGGACAGCCGACGTCGCATCCGGCGAGGCGGATGAAGAAGGCGTTGGTGCCCGCCCATGCGCCTTCGCCTTGGATGGAGTGGAAGGTTTCGACGATGGGGAGGGTTGGGGTGAGGTTAGTCATCGGAGTATTCGGCCCAGGAATTGGGGGTTTCGGAGACGGCGACGGTGAGGTGGATGCCGGGGGGAAGGAGAGTTTGGGTGCGATCGTAGATGTATTTGGCGATCATTTCGGCGGTGGTGGCGTATCCGGCGGGGAGGATTTCGTTGAGGTTGCTGTGCTCGAGTCCGCCTTTGGTGGCGTCGCGTTTGGCCCAGCGGAGGGTGCGGAAGTCGGCGACCATGACGGGGTGGGGGCAGTATTGGGAGGCGTGGAGTTGGTCAGTTTTGGCGTGGATGCGGACGTGGTAGGTGTGGCCGTGGAGGCGACCGCAGGGGCCATCGTAGTCGGGGATTTGGTGGGCGGCGCTAAAGTGGAATTCGGTTTGGAGTGACCATTTGGGCATGGGTTTTGATGGTGTGATTGAAGTCTTGATTATCGTAGCCGATCGGCAATTCCAAATTCAAACTGCTGCGTTGCGATTCCACCCTGAACTGAAAGTTCAAGGCTCATAGCGAAAACCCGTTGAAACGGGTTGGGATACTGATATATCAGGGTCTTCAGTCCGTTTTAACGGACTTTGGCTATGAGCCTCGGAGTTGACTCCGGGGCGGGGCCAGTGCGTAGTGAGGGAATGCGATTGGGCTGATCACATTCGAATTTGGAATTGCTGGCCAGGACGATCGCTTGATGTGAGCGATCGTGGTTTAAAATCGGGGCATCCCATGAGGAGGAGATTGATGCCATGCTGGGTACTAAACTTGAGGAAACGCGAGTTGTCCGTGATGCGATCGATGAAGGGGCAATGCGTCATGCTCAATCGTTTGTGCTGCGGTTGTTGAGTCGGAAGTTTGAGGTTGTCCCCGATCGGGTTTTGGCGCAGATTAATACGTTGACGATCGAGCAACTGGACTCCCTAGGGGAATCGCTATTGGACTTTGCTTCGATCGATGATTTGACGGCTTGGCTGAAGGGATATTGAGGTTAAATGGGGTTATCCCTGTGAGGAATTCTGGCCAGGTGGGGATGGTTGTGTTTTGGAGGTTGGAAGTTATGACCGCTGAGGAACTGTTGGAGCGCTATGCGGCTGGGGAAAGAGATTTTAGAAAGATCAAATTGAGTCACACAGAGGTTGGAGGGCTTGATGATCTCCAAAGAGTTCTTCCAGAGGGGATTAGTTTGCAGAATGTCGATCTGAGTGGTGCGGATCTCAGAGGTGCGAATTTTTCTGGTATCGACTTAAGCGGAGCTAATCTACAGAAGGCTGGGTGTGATGATGCGAGATTCAACAGAGCGAACTTGAGTGGTGCCAATTTTACTAAAGCCAATTTTGAAAACACTGGGTTCTCGAATGCGAATTTGAGCGGAGCCAACTTGACCAATGCTTACATCGGGCCAAGATGCAGTTTCTTCCAAGCCGATTTGAGTGGAGCTAATCTGACCGAAGCTGAAATTGTTCAAGCCCATTTCAAAGAAGCCAATTTTACTGGAGCCAATTTAAGCGGAGCGGATGCGACTGATGCGGACTTTAAAAAAAGTAATTTTACTAAAGCCAATCTGAGTGACGTTGCTTGGGAAAATATTCAGATAGACGGGGCTATATTCCAAGGGACGATTTTGCCCAATTTTACCTTTGAAGATGAGGAATAGCACATTATCCAAGGTTATCCCTGTGATCGGAGATCTTGAAGTTGGGCGATCGAGAGACCTGTGACTTCCGCGATCATCGCTAAATCAAGATGTTTGCGGAGCATATTGATCGCGATCGATCGGCGCTCTTTCTCTTGAGCTTCTTGATAGACTCTGGTTTCTTCGACCTTAATTTCTAGCATTTCATCAATCTCCTGACTGGATAAATTAGTAAATTTGTACACCATGATCCGACTGATTATCTCTATTATGCCCTGCCTGTCGATCGCTGTGGTAATTTCCTGATTTGCCCTGCCCAGCAGCATTCTTGCCTGTTCGGGGGCTTCCGATTCCTTGGCGATCGTCAACACCATCGCGGCTACGCCCAAGGGCAACTGCGCCATGTCTCCCAGTTCGTTGAGATAGACCCGATGCACTTGGTCGCTGTTCAGTAATGCGCGGTAGGGGTGGATATCCTTCTGCTCGGCCGATCGGGATGGATAGATCACGACTGCCTGCCAGTCGGAAAACCGGGCGCGCTGGCGATAGAAGTACAACATCGATTCCCCAAACAGGCACTCATAGAGCTGCTCGTCCTTTTGCATTTGGACTTCGCAGAAGTAGACGATGCCGGGTGCTTCGGATTCGGGTGGCAAGAATACGCCATCGATCTCAAATTTTGGCTCCTTCACGGCGACTGAATCAAATCGATACTGGGGCGCATTGTTGGGGCGATCGTCCAGTAGATCAAACAACAACTCTGGCGATTGTGAGAATAATCGATAGAAAAGGGAATCGCGCTTCATCGTAACGACTGCTCCAAGGGGATAAGGGTCGATTTTACGATATTTGGGCCGGGGCGTGATGGTTGATTTCTATGGCGAATTCGCAAAACTCGGTAACGATTCTCCCCCAAATCCTAAAAAGCGTGGCAAGATCGCAGATGGTGAATTTGTTTTCTGCGGTCGTTTTATGCCGGAACTGCGCGATTCGATGGCTCAGCATTATCATGAGCGGACTAAGTATAGTCCTGAGACGATTAATGCCAAAAATCAGCCGCTGGATTGGGATCGCCAGCCGAGGCCGTATAAGGAATATCGGATTGGGATGCCGTTTGATCTGAAGCCGTATTTGCAGGGGCCGGATGGGACGGGGCCGGATACGCCGGATGGTTGGTGGGAGCGGTTGTCGAAGTTTTTGTGTTGTAGTTATGGGTTGACGGGGATGATTCCGACGGAGGGGGAGCCGCATTATTTGCGATCGGCTCCTTCGGCGGGTGGGTTGTATCCGGCGGAGGTGTATTTGGTGTCGCGGGGGACGCCGGAGTTGCCTGCGGGATTATATAATTATCAAGCGCAGAGTCATGCGCTGATGCAGTTCTGGGAGGATGAGGTGTGGACGGCGTTGCAGGCGGCGTGTTTTTGGCATCCGGCGTTGGCGCAGACGCAGATGGCGTTGGTGGTGAGTGCGGTGTTTGAGCGATCGGCGTGGCGGTATCACGATCGGGCGTATCGGCGGATTTGTTTGGATACGGGGCATTTGTTGGGGAATATTGAGTTGGCGGGGGTGTTGACGGATTATCGGCCCCATGTGATTGGCGGGTTTGCGGATGCGGCGATGGATCAGTTGATGTATTTTGATCCGCTGGTGGAGGGGACGTTGGCGGTGATTCCGTTGGCGGATGCAACACAGATTGAGGGGAATTTGCCGGGTTATGAGACGAGTTTGCCGTCACCGATTCTGACGGAGTATTCGCGGCGGATTGAGGATGGGGATTTGTTGGGGCATTTGCATGGGGCGACGCGGATTGAGTTTAGTGAGAATAAGGTGAGTTGGCAGTTGCCGGAGGTGGCGGAACCGGTGGTGCGGACGGATAAGTATAATTTTCCGTTTGGGTTGAAGATGGGGATGGGAATTGGGCCGATCGATTGGCGGGCGGGGGCGGGGGGATTGGAGCGGACGATGATGCAGCGGCGATCGACGCGATCGTTGACGGGGGGGGATTTGGCGTTGGATGAACTGAGGTTGTTGTTGGATTTTAGTTATCATCCGGCGCATTACATTGAGCAGGGGTTTGACCGATCGCCGGATTATTTGGGGTTGGATTGGGTGCAGACGTTTGTGGCGGTGTCGGGGGTGGAGGGTTTGGAGGAGGGCTGTTATTACTATGCGCCGCAGGCGCAGGAGCTAAGGCAGATTCGGTTTAAGAATTTTCGGCGGGAGTTGCATTATTTGTGTTTGGGGCAGGATTTGGGGCGGGATGCGGCGGCGGCGGTGTTTCATACGGCGGATCTGAAGGCGGCGATCGGGCGGTTTGGCGATCGGGCGTATCGGTATTTGCATTTGGATGCGGGGCATTTGGGGCAGCGGTTGAATTTGGCGGCGGCGCATTTGGGGTTGGGGGTGAGTGGGATTGCGGGGTTTTTTGATGATCAGGTGAATCAGGTGTTGAGTATTCCGGATGATGAGGCGGTGTTGTATATTACGACGTTGGGTCGGATGCGGCGGCGGTGAGCCGGATTTGACGTTATGATGGGGCTATTCATCCAGCGCAATGCCCACCATGGCCAGTATCTTCATTAACCCTAAGACTGACTTTGCATTCAAGAAGATCTTCGGTTCGGAACAAAGTCATGGCATTTTGGTGAGCTTTCTCAATGGCATTCTCTATGCTGGGGAGTCCATGGTTGAAGATTTGGAAATTCTCAATCCCTATCAAGCGCCGCGAATTCGCGGTGTGAAGGACACTTAGGAATGAGGATTCAATAAGATCCAAGATTATTGGGTCTGCGGTACAGCCCGATAATTCCATTGCGGCAAGTAATCATCGAAGACAATTGCCATTGTTTGCTTAAAGGCTTCTGTGACTTTACGTCCGGTCTGGTAGATGCGATCTAAAATCGTGGCAAATACTTTGAGTCCAGTTTTGGTTTTGGTCTTGGCAATGAGTTGCTGGACAATTTCGAGACTCTCAAAAATCACCCCTTGACAGGCCCTTGTGACATGGGGGAACAAGCGATGCTCAATGGGGTTGTACTTTGAGGTGTAGGGGGGATAGTGTGCCACGCGAATGGTAATTCCCAGTTCGTTGGCCAAGGTCTGTAAATCTTGCTTAAACAAATAATGGCGGGAATTGTTGCTACCGCCACCATCACACAATAATAAAATCGAACGGGCGCTGGGATAGTGCTTCGAGCCATAGTGTTGCCACCAGTAGCGGAGTGAATCACAAGCGAATTCCCCCGTGTCATGACTGGTGCCAATCTGGATATAGCCCTCGTTGCGTGATAAATCGTAGAGACCATGGGGGATGGCCACACCGACCGCGAGGCTGGGCCAGTCATGGTCAAATACTTGAATTTCGGCTTGGGTGTACAACTGTCCGGCGCGATATAATAAGCCAATTAGTTCTTTTTTTTTGAGTCCATGCTGATCACCGGGCTGCCCGCCGCCGTATAAGTTTCAACTAAGGCGTCAATATTTTCGAACTGTTCATTCCGTTGGGGATGGGCTTTGGTGCTTAAGCGCTTCTGGGCTTTACGTTTGCGATAGTTATGACGCGCCAAAAGTTGGTCGATTACGGTCACACTCACGTCAAAGCCTTCAAGTTTCAACAACTCGGCAATACCCTGACGGGTCAAGTCAGTCCATTTCAAGGCCGCATCCATCGGCGAACCGGCGGTATGCTGTGCAATCACCTGCAAGAACGCCGCATCCAAGCCCTCAATCGTCGCCAAGGCGGACTTGCGCCCACCGCCGGGACGCCGCATGCGCGGTTGACTCATCGCCTCGGTATCACCCAGTTCTTCGCGACCCAGCCGCAGCGTGTAATAATCACAACCAAACAGGTGACTGATATAGCTGATACCGCCCCAGCCCAGTTTGACGGCTTCGATGGCCGCATAACGACGACGATCCTTCTCACTCAACGATGAATACAATCGTTGCATTTGGGCCTCAATGGCGGATGGATATGGATTCATCGGATTGCCGCAGTTGATCAGCAATTCCAGTCTACTATGCTACGACCGATTTACGGACTTTATTTAATCCTCATTCCTAACTCGATTTCAAAGGTTGTCCCGACGCCAACGATCGAGCGACAGCGCAATTCGCCCTGGTGGTCATCGACCATAATGTGATGGCTCAATGAGAGTCCCAGGCCACTGCCTTGGCCCACATCTTTGGTGGTAAAAAACGGATCGAAAATCCGATGACAAATGCTGTCCGGAATCCCCGGCCCATTGTCGGCGATCGTCACCCGCACCGCTGGCTGACCCGCCAATGTCGATCGGGTCGTGGCAATCACGATTTGACTCGGCGCGATCGCCATTTCCACCGCCGATCGCCCCCGATCGCGCTCCCGCAGAGCCTCGATCGCATTGCTGATAATATTCATCAACACTTGGTTAATCAAACTGGCATCGCACTCCACCAGCGGCAAATCGCCATAGTCTAACTGGATCGCAATCCCCGGACGGCTCGGCGTCGGGTCGCACTGATGTTGCAAAATCAGGATCACGCTGTCGAGACCTTGGTGCAGATCGATCGGCTTAATCCCAACTTCATTCAGCCGGGTGAAATGGTTCAACGACTGCATCACCGCGCTAATCCGTTGGGTACCATGGGTCATCGAATGGAGCACACGCGGCACATCGTTTTGCAAAAATTGCAGATCGATCGTCGCCAAGTAATCCGCAATCACCGGATCGGGGACAGGCTGTTGTTGCTGATAAAGCGCGATCGTTGCCAGCAAATCGTGAAAATACTGGGTGAGATGGCTGAGATTGCTATGGATAAAGGTGACAGGGTTATTGATTTCATGGGCCAGTCCGGCGGTCAACTGGCCCAGACTCGACATTTTTTCCGTTTGTACCAGTTGCGCTTGGGTCTGGGTCAAGGTCGCCAAGCTGTCCGCCAACGCCGCCGCCTGCGATCGGCTATGGTCCAACAACTCCGCCTGATGAATCGCAATCCCCAACTGCGCCGCAATCTGTTCCATCAACGACACTTCCGTCACCGCCCACGATCGCGCACCACTGTTTTGGTAGGTCGCCAGTAGCCCCCACAGCCGATCGCCTTGATAAATCGGTGCCGTCATGTAGGCCCGACATTGGTACTGCTCCAAAACATCGAGATAACATTTGGGAAAATCTTGGGCATAAATATCCGTAACTTGCTTGACCGCCCGTACATGGGCGTAGTCGCCGCCCTGGGTGACTTGAAAATACTGATCAGGATCACGCACCGGAGCCTGGGGAAAACTCTGCACCACACAATGATCGGGCTGCGTCAAGATCGCTTGCTCCGGATCAAACTGCGCGACTTTCAGGGGCGTCCATTCCACCCCCACCGCTTCCGCCACAAATTCGCCACTCCAATCCGGATTAAATCGATAAACCACCACCCGATCGGCCTGAAACAATTGCCGAATTTCCTTCACGGTCTGGTAGAAAATCGTGGCCAATTCGATCGAGTCGCGGATTTTGGTCACGACGGCACCGAGGGTTTGCTGGTAGGTCAGCAATTGCGCCAACTGGGCGGTGTGATCGGTGAGGGATTGGTTGATCTGGTGGACGGCGCTGACCTGCTGATGCTGGGCGATCGCCTGGGCCAATTCCGGCGCAAGCGTTTGGGCCAGGGCGACTTGCGGTAAGGCCCAAGGCCGATCATCGCGATCGCGCCAGACGCTCAGACTGCCGACGCAGGCTCCCTCATAGCGCAACGGCAGCACCATCACATGGCCAATATCACTGACCTGAAAGGCCGTCGCCAACGTGCGGAGCCGAAACTCATAGTCCAGGTGATTGATCACCCAACAGTGGGGACTGGACAATTCGGGATCCCCGGTTTGATTGGTCTGACCGGAGGCGAGAAATTGCTGCCAGAGTAAATGTTGCTCAACGGGTCGATCGCGCCCGTCATCGAGGGTCTGGGGCTGCGGGCCAATCGCGTACATCGATTGCAAATAAGTCGGATCGGCGTTGGGAATATCCAGCCGCAGTCCCGTCGCTTGGAGCAATTCGCCCGCCAATTCCAGCGCCGCCGCCAACTTCTGGGGTGGCAATTGGCACAGGGTTTGGCGAATCTGGGCGATCGGGTCTGGCTCTGGGCCGATCGGCGTCGGCGCGGTATCCCAGACGGGGATCGACTGAATTCGTTGGGGCACAACAATTTGTGCCATCGGGGCAGGATGGGATGCCGAATAACGCATAGGAAAAGAATTGCTGGGGGAAACTGTCGAAGCCAATGAATGACGGATGCAGCGAATAATGCCTGACAGAAACGCGGGGAGCGCAATGGCTCCGATCGGACGATCTTGCTGTCTAGCGTGCCCCGACGTGGCGAAAATTCAACATATCCCGCCGAATGCATGAATCACACGATTCGGCGATACAGGGCGATCGGCTTGTTTTAGAATAGAGATTCGACCACGCCTTGGATCGATCGTCCTGTTTGAGTAGCACCCCCATGAGCCGCTTCTTCCGTCCCGCCGTTGATGCCATGACCGGATATGTCCCCGGTGAGCAACCCAAACCCGGCACCCAAATCATCAAACTCAACACCAACGAAAATCCCTATCCGCCTTCGCCCCAAGCCATGGCCGTCCTACATCAAATGGACGGCGAATCGCTGCGGCGCTACCCCGATCCCTACGCCCGCGATTTTTGTGCGGCAGTGAGCGACGCCTTAGGCATCCCAACCGATTGGATCATCGTCGGTAACGGCAGCGACGACGTGTTGAATATCCTGGTGCGCGCCTGCGCCGAAGGCCACGATCGACCGATCGTTTATCCCACCCCAACCTACGTGCTGTACAAAACCCTCGCCGCCATGCAGCCAGCGGATATTTTGGAAATCCCCTACGGCGACGACTTCGAACTGCCGATCGAGGCCTTAGTCGCAGCCCAAGGGGCAATCACCTTCATCGCCTCACCAAATAGTCCATCGGGGCATTTGGTCAGCACCGATCAGTTGCGCGAGTTGGCGCAGCGGGTGTCGGGAGTGTTGGCGATCGATGAAGCCTACGTCGATTTTGCCGCTGGTTCAGCCTTAGAATTGGTGCGTGAATTTAGCAATGTAATCGTACTGCGAACCATGTCAAAAGGCTATTCATTAGCGGGATTGCGCTTAGGTTTTGGGATTGCCCAGCCAGAATTGTTGGCGGGATTGTTTAAGGTCAAAGATAGTTATAACGTCGATGCGTTAGCGATCGCGATCGGCACCGCCGCCATGCGCGACCAGGATTACAAGAATGACTGCGCCGAGAAAGTGAAGATTTCCCGCGCCAAATTAATGGTCGATTTGAAACAACTGGGCTTCACCGTCCGCACATCCCACGGAAATTTCGTCTTAGCGACCCCACCGCAGGCGGCAGAGCCAATTTATTTGGCGTTAAAGGAACGGGGGATTTTGGTGCGGTATTTTGGGCAGCCGGGATTGGATGATAAGTTGCGAATTACGGTGGGAACGGCGGCCCAGAATCAGGTGTTGTTAGAAGCATTGGTGGGCTTATTGGGGTAGCTGGGCGGCGCTCATGGGTTTGGGCAGGATGATCTTCAACGATCACTTTTAGCGGCTCATCGATCACCCGATCGGACAAACCATGAAGGGGGTTTGGGGTATTAAAGGCCCCCAAGAGGCAGGGGCGCGGGGATAAGATCCCCGAATCGTCGCGCAGCGGCCCGACCAATTATGCGTCCGATCGATCGAGATCTTGGGGATCAACCGATCGGGTATTTGGGGTATGACCGATCGATCGCGGATGCCGTGATCGATCGGTGTAATAGTCCAAGGGCGCGAAAAGCGCGCCGCAATTACGGCCATACTAGCCACCCCAAGGTCATCGCACCTGAAAAATCGCCAAATGCTCCTCACCCTGCCGATCGGGAATCGAATCCATCGCGGGTTCAAACCGCAACACATCAAAATACGGCTCAAAATAATCCCGGATCCCCTTGGTGCTCACCCCAAACGGCGGCCCACCTTCCCGATCGTGGGTAAAAAATAGCGCAATTAATTTCCCCTCAGGTCGCAAGAGCTGTCGCACAACCTGCACATAAGCCGATCGCAACGCCGGATCGATCGCGCAAAAACAAGTATGCTCCAACACATAATCAAACCCGTGATGCCATTCCGGAGCCAACTCAAAAATATTTTGCTGATGAAACTCGATCGTCAGTCCACGGGATAGGGCATTCGCACTCGCTCGGGCGATCGCACTCGGCGCAAAATCAAACCCCACCACATCAAACCCCGCCGCCGCAAACCGCATCGCATCCTGCCCACTGCCAATCCCCAATCCCGCCAGCCGTCCCGGCGGGGGCGCTTGATCGGAATCCAGCAACTGATCCAACGGCGGAGCCGGACAGCCCAGATCCCACGGGTCGTCTCCCGTCTGATAGCGTTGTTCCCAGCCGTCCGCCGTTAGTTCAGTCATCCCAAGGTCTCCTGTAACTCGATGTTCATACCCCGCCCGTAATCCCGTACCGCTTCAGAATCACCCCCACCCCAATTTGCAGCAGCCCCACCCAGAGGATCTTCGATTGTCGGAACATCCAGGATAATGCCGCAATCTTGTAATGCCCCAGGCTCATCCGCTCAAATCGTGCCCAGCCGATGCTGTTGGGCAAAATGATGCCCATTAGGCAAAACCCCAACCACCCGCGCTGAATCCCACTCAGCTTGAGATTTGGGTCATGCGCTGGCAATCCTTGGCCTAACTCATCAATAAAATCTTCAATGAATGGCAAGGGTTTACTCAACCACATCGCACCTATACATCAATACAGTATTATTGTACCATTTGGCGGTCTATGAAAAACTTGAACATCGAGTTTCAGGTATAATTTGGGCAGAATCCAGACGTTCTCGGTTGTAATCCGCTTCCAATGGCAGAATCTTCTCCAATTGAGCTACAGGCTGAAGTAACGCGGCTCCAACGATCGCTACAGCTTTTTAATGCCTGCAACCGGGCACTTATTCGGGCGGAAACTGAAACAAATCTGCTCGAAACGATTAGCCAGCTAATGGTTGAGTTTGGGGGGTATCGATTCGCCTGGGTCGGCTATGTCCGGCACGATCCAGCAAAAACAGTGGAACCCTTTGTCCATGCCGGGGAAGGTGCGGCGTATCTTGAATCAATTCAGGTGACTTGGGCGGATACGGATTTGGGCCAAGGGCCAACCGGGCGGGCGATGCGATCGGGCCAGCCTTGTCTGGTTCAGGATATTGATACGGAAGCCGACTATGCGCCTTGGCAGCAGTCCGCCCAACAGCATGGGTACAAATCCTCGATCGCGCTGCCATTGACCGATCGTCATGGTGTGTTTGGGACGCTCAACTTGTATGCCACGATCGCCAATAGCTTTCATCCGGAAGAAGTGCAGCTTTTAACTCAGCTTGCAGCGGACTTGAGCTATGGTGTGGCGGCGTTGCGGGCCAATCAACTGCGCCAAGCAACCGAACAAGCCTTGCAGCAGAGTCATGAGCAATACGATCATTTGGTCAATCGGATCCCTGTCGGCGTCTATAAGTTTCGCATGAGCGCCAATGGGGATATGCAATTTCTCTATGCGAGTCCGCGCTGGGGTGAAATGAACGAACTTGACCCAGCCGCAGTTTTAGCCGATCCAGACCTGGCTTTTAGCGTCGTGCATCCCGATGACCTCGAAGCGTTTGTCCAACTCAATGAACAAGCCAGAAGCAGTCTCAATCAATTCGTTTGGGAAGGTCGGATGGTGATTGGAGGCGAAGTGCGGTGGCGGCATATTGAGTCCGTGCCGACCCCGCAAGCCAATGGCGATATCATCTGGGATGGCATTCAGTACGATATTACCGAGGTGGTTCAGGCAAAACAAGCACAGGAGAACCTCCTGACTGAGGCGACAAATGCCCGTGATGTACTATCGAGTGTCTTTGCCCGAATGCATGACGGCATTGTCGCGCTGGATACTAACTGGCACTACACCTATGTCAATGATCAAGCGGCAACGCTTTTAGGACGACCTGCGGCTGAACTGATTGGTCAACATATCTGGACGGAATTTCCCGATGGCGTTGGCAAACCGTTCTATGACGCCTATCACCAGGCCGTCGAACAGCAAACGGTGGTCGATCTAGAAGAATATTATGAACCCTGGGATCGCTGGTTTGAGAATCGGATCTATCCCGATGCCCATGGGTTAACGATTTACTTCACTGAAATCACCGATCGGAAAGCGGCGGAAGCCGATCGATTGCAAGCCGCCCAAATTCACCGTGAGCTAAAACTGCTAGAAGATGTGCTGGATATTGTTCTGGCGGGCTACTGGGAATGGCGTATCCCTGAGCACCAGCACTATATGAGTTTCGGCTGGAAGCGGATGTTGGGCTATGAGCAGGACGAATTGCCGACGCGACCGGAGACCTGGCAGGAGTTAATCTTTCCCGAAGATCTCCTGGTGGTGATGGGGCACTTTGATCAGCACGTCCAAAGTCATGGGCAAGTGCCCTATTACAATGAGGTGCGCTATCGCCATAAAGATGGGTCAACCGTCTGGTTAATCTGTTCCGGCCGTGTGATTGAGTGGGATACCGAAGGTAATCCCCTACGCATGATTGGCTGTCACATCGATATTACCGATCGCCGACAAGCCGAGGCGCAGCTTCAGCAGTTAAATCAAGAATTAGCGCGATCGAATCAAGACCTAGAACAGTTTGCCTACATTACTTCCCATGATTTGCAGGAGCCGCTGCGGGCAATTATTGGCTATACCCAATTGTTGACCCAAAACTACGGTGAGGTTTTGAGTGATCCGATCGCCCAGGAATCGCTCACCTTTATCATCGAGGGCGGCCAGCGGATGCGCCAATTGATTCAAGACCTACTGACCTATGCCCGGATTGGCAGTCAGCCCTTAAAGCGCGTCACCACGGACTGTAATCTCGTCCTCGCTGTAGTATTACAGAACTTGCAAGCCTCGATCGATGAAACCCAGGCGGTGATTACATCGGATGATCTGCCAACACTGCTGATCGATCAAACACAAATGATGCAACTACTGCAAAACCTCATCAGTAATGCCATCAAGTTTCGAGGCGGCGTACCGCCGCAGATACATGTCAGTGTGATGCCGCCGTTAGATCCAACCGCAACTTATACTCGAGTCGATCGCGCCACTTACGCTCAATTCTCCATCACCGACAATGGCATTGGCATCAAACCGCAATATCTCACTCAAATCTTCGAAATATTTCGGCGGCTGCATCCTCGCAGTCGGTTTCCCGGCACGGGGATTGGCTTAGCAGTCAGCCGGAAAATTGTGGAGCGCCATGGCGGTATAATCTGGGCCACTTCAGAGTTGGGCCACGGGACAACATTTAGCTTTACATTGTCAGCGAACCTTAACGAGAACAGTCAATAATAAATTAAAATTATGATTAATCAAGCCGCTTTATGCCCGATCGAAATCCTACTCGTAGAAGACTCCCCCAGTGACGCCACGCTGACTATCCGTAGTTTAGAAAGCAGTAAATTAACCAACCGAATTCATTGGGTGGAAGATGGCGAAACGGCGATGGAATTTCTGCGGCAGCAAGGCGAATATACACAGTCACCTCGCCCCGACCTGATCTTGCTGGATCTCAACCTCCCTGGGATGAATGGCTGCGAAGTCCTACAGGCGGTGAAGGCTGATCCCGGATTACACAACATTCCGATCGTTATCCTCACCACCTCGGACAATCAAACTGATATTAACTTTGCTTATCGGATGAACGCCAATTGCTACATTACAAAGCCCGTCGATATTGCCCAATTTGTCCAAGCGATCCAGATGATTAGCACCTTCTGGTTCACCGTCGTCAAGCTGCCAGAATAGCTGCCAATGTTAGTCCACATGTTCGATCCCATCCAAAAGTGAAGATTTAGGGAAATAATCGGTATTTCAGCATTTATTTACTACAATAAGGTATTCAAGTTCTGGCTCTAACAATTTCCCCTGTTGCTCAAAGTTGAGTTCGATCGAGTTGACGATGCAGTTTGACGCCTCGGAATATTGCTAATCGTCGGTTACGCTGAATTTACAGATTGTTACTTACCCCCAAAAGTAACCGTTAGGATGAGTGGATATGAATCAACAAATAATGCAAGTGCTGTTGGTCGAAGATAACCCGGCTGATGCAACCTTGGTGCGTCAAGCCTTTTCTCTGTTTCCCCAAGAACAATGGCAATTCATCGGCGTGGAGACTTTGGGCGAAGCAATCACGGCTTATCATCACATGAGTGATAATCCCGAAAATGACCCGTTTGATCTCGTGTTGCTGGATCTGGGTCTCCCTGATGCAAAAGGATTAGAAACGATTCAGCAGTTTCTGGCCGCCTCACCAGAAGCGCTTGTGGTGGTGCTGTCAGGACTGGATGACGCGACATTAGCCTTGCAAGCGATCGAGCAAGGGGCGCAGGATTACCTGGTGAAAGATCAGATAACGCTCCAAACGCTCCTGAAGTCGATTCAGTTTGCCCTGCGGCGACAGCATACGTTGAGACAGACGCAGCGATCGGCCTGCGTGACACAACAAGCCCTGCAACAAGCCCAAGCCATTAATGAACAGCAGATCAGCTTTGTCGGCATGGTTTCCCACGAGATTAGGAATCCGTTAGGCGTCATTCAGATGTCCACTGAACTGCTTCAGTCCACGCTCGATGCGCCAATTAACGCCAAAGTCCAGAAATGGCTCGGCAAAATCCAGATCGCCAATGATCAGGTCGTTTATTTGCTGAATGATGTGCTCACGCTCTGCCGATTACGGGCCGAAAATCTGAGTTGTAAATACAGTTGTGTCCGTCTACATCACTTCTGCACCGACTTAGTTGATGAAATTCAACAAACTTCTGGCGCGCATCATGTGATTGAATTAACGGTTCAGAAGGGATTGGGCCATGCGTTTACCGATATTCAATTAGCTCGCTCGATCTTCACAAATTTAATCTCCAATGCGATCAAATATACACCTCAAGGCGGCATCATCCGTTTCAATGTCACAGCGCACGATCGTTGGATTACCTTTCTGATTCAAGATTCTGGTATTGGCATTCCTGAAGCCGAGCAACAGCACCTGTTTGAGCATTTTTATCGCGCGAGTAATGCGGCTGATATTGCTGGAACTGGATTGGGACTGGCGATCGTCAAGCGTTGTGTCATTGCACTTCAGGGCAAAATTGAGGTTGAAAGCAAAGTGGATCGAGGAACGACGTTTAAAGTTCAACTGCCATTGCTTTTGTCAGCTAGCGATGCGCCGAAAAACAACCTTGAGGTAAGCAGCGCGATCGCCAGCCGTTGAATCCCTTCAACGATCGCCCCTTCCTCCAGTTCACCATAACCCAGAATAAACTCCCGATCGCCGCCATCGGCCAGATAACAAGGCGATGCAGGCACGATACCCACTCCCGCTTGCAACGATCGGGCCATGATTTCCGCGCCACTGCGATCCAGCGAGAACCGCACCATCACATGGATTCCCGCTTTCTCGCCCAGGATTGTGACTTGGGTGCCAAAGTGCTGCTGTAAGGCTTGTACGAGAATTTGCCGCCGTCGATCGTAGTGCGATCGCATTTTACGAATATGACTTTCTAAATGGCCCGCTTCAATGAAATCCGCCAGCACTTTTTGTTCTAGCATGGGCAGTTGCCGATCGCTGAGCCACTTGGCCTGTGCGACAAATGGGACTAATTGCGGGGGTAGGACTAAATAGCCAATCCGCAATGATGGAAATAGCACCTTTGAGAATGTGCCCATGTAGATCACAGAATCGCTCGAATCTAAACCCTGTAGTGCTGGTATGGGCTTGTCACCATAACGATATTCACTGTCATAATCATCCTCAATAATGATTGCACCCGTTTGCTGTGCCCACTGAAGTAGCGCTAACCGTCGTGATAACGATAGCGTCGCCCCCGTCGGAAACTGATGCGATGGTGTGACCGACAGCAAGCGCACAGGCGGGAAACCAGTCGTCGTCAATTGGGTCAAATATTCAACCATTAATCCCGATTCATCAACGGGAATCGGTAACAAATTCACCTGATGACTCAGAAAAACTTTACGGGCACTGAGGTAGCCCGGATCTTCCAGCGCAATCGTGTCCCCCGGTTCGATCAAAACCCGCAGGATTAAATCCAAGCCTTGCTGGGTGCCATTGGTCAGCACAATCTGGCTGGGATCGCACTGTACCGCACGGGCACGACCGAGATAACTCGCGATCGCGGTGCGTAATCCCATATCACCCTGGGCATCCAGCGCATAGTCAAGCCATTCCGGATCAGCATTGCAGTGGCGCGATAAGAGCTTGCGCCAGAGGCCGATCGGGAAGTGTTGGAGTGCTGGACGGCCATAGCGAAAACTAATTTCGGCATCAGGGTAGGTTTGCAGTACCAATGGATTTCCTGCCATGGACTGCGCGTATTGTGAAAGCCGAATTGCTGACGGTTTTGGCGGCTCGATCGGGTCAATCGCTTCAGTCTGCAACAAAGTATCAGGGAGTTGCCCACAGACAAAGGTACCGGAGCCGTGCCGCGTTTCCAGATAGCCTTCGCTCAGAAGTTGCTCATAGCCTTGCGTCACAGTTGTGCGGGAAATGCCAAGGGATTGAGATAGCGATCGCGTCGAAGGCAAGCGTTGACCGGGTAATAATCGCCCCGTCAGAATCGATCGGCGCAGTTCCGCGTAGACCTGCCGATGCAGTGGCATAGCCGCGTCGTGATCCAAACTGAGGGTAAGTTCCATGCGGATTCTGGCCTCAACGCCGATCGAATCAACGCCGATCGGAAAGTGGACTTATATTAAAACACAAAATTGGCTCTTGAATCAGACCACTTGACTTGCTAGGCTAGCCATCAAACGGCATCGCACAATTGGCAACAGCATGAGTGATCGGCATGATGAGTTGGAGGGATTGATCTATGGCGGTGTCGGGATCGTCATATTTAGTCTGACGTTACCCGCGACCCGCATGGCGCTGGCGGGATTTGATCCAATTTTTGTGGGATTGGGCCGCGCGATCGGTGCTGCCGTATTGTCATTAATGCTATTACTCGTCACCCGCTCACCGCTACCACCCATCCGATTTCTACCGAACTTCTGTGTGGTGGTTGCGGGTGTGATCATTGGCTTTCCGCTACTTTCCGCGATCGCCATGCGTGATGCCCCCGCTTCCCATGGTGCCGTGATTGTCGGATTGCTCCCGCTGTTTACAGCGCTCGGTGGCGTCTGGCGGGCCGGAGAACGGCCATCAAGTCGGTTCTGGATCTTTGCTGGTTTGGGTAGCGCTTTGGTGCTCTGCTTCGCGATCGTGTCGGGCGGGGGTGCCATGCGATGGGCCGATTTGGCCTTGTTGGGTGCGGTGTTAGCGGCGGGAATCGGTTATGCCGAGGGTGCGGTGTTGGCGCGCAAGTTTGGTTCCTGGCAAGTGATTTGTTGGGCGTTGGTGTTAGCGGCTCCGGTTTTGCTGCCGATCGTCTGGCAACATGCGCCGTCGGATTGGCAATCAATTTCACCCAGGGCAATACTCGGATTCTTCTATGTGACAGTTTTCAGTATGTTCCTGGGATTTTTTGCCTGGTATCGCGGACTGGCGCTGGGTGGGATCGCCCGTGTGGGCCAAATTCAACTGCTTCAGCCCTTTCTGACGATCGCGGCCTCGGCGATTGGCTTGGGTGAGCCGTTAACGTTCACCACCCTGGGCTTCGCGATCGGGGTGATTATCTGCGTTGCCTTCGGGCGACAAGCTCAAATTCAAACTTAATGGAGGTCATAATGAGCAACACTGAAGAATCACTTTCTGTAACGCCACGGACTCAAGTTAAACGCCGTTCCCAACGGGGAAACTACGATCGAGCCGTGATCCATCAAATTCTCGATGAAGGCTTAATTTGCCATGTGGGATTTGTCGTCGATGGTCAGCCATTTGTGATCCCGACGGCTTATGGGCGGATTGATGACCAGATTTATATTCACGGTTCGCCGATGAGTCGAATGCTGCGATCGCTCCAGCAAGGCATTGAAGTCTGCATTACTGTGACACTATTAGATGGTTTGGTACTGGCCCGATCGGCGTTTCACCATTCGATGAATTATCGATCGGTGGTGATCTTTGGCACGGCGATTGTCGTCGAAGATCCGGCCAAAAAAATGACGGCGCTGAAGGCTTTTACCGAACATATTATCCGCGATCGTTGGGCCGAAGTCCGGCCTCCGACTGCCCCAGAATTAGCCGGAACCTTGGTGCTGGCGTTGTCGTTAGCAGAAGCCTCGGCGAAGATTCGCACTGGGCCTCCCGTGGATGATGAAGCGGACTATGCGTTACCCGTATGGGCAGGTGAGTTGCCGTTGCGGGTAATTGCTGATGCGCCTGTTGTTGATCCTCGATCGACCGAGGGCGTTGCCGTGCCTGAGTATATTCAAGCGCTATTGCGACACAGTAGAAAACCCCTCTAAAACGATTTTTCCCCGTGTTGTGCCGCTTTCAATCAGCTGATGAACCCGCTTTAGGTTAGCAGCATCGATCGGTGAATATCGTTCGGTCATGGTTGTGCGCAATCCGCCCGCATCGATCAGTCGCGCGACTTCGTTCAGAAGTTTGCCCTGTTCGGCCATATCGGCAGTCTCAAAATGCGATCGGGTGAACATAAATTCCCAATGAATCGATACAGATTTACGCTTGAACCGACTGATGTCAAGCATTGCTGGATCATCGATCAGGCCAAAGCGACCTTGGGGGGCAATCAATTTGGCGATCGCGTCAATATGCCGATCGGTCTGAGTCGTCGAAAACACAAAAGCGGGTGCGCCTAATTCGAGCTTGGTAATTTCTTCAGCCAAGGGCAAGCTGTGATCAATCACATGATGCGCACCCATTTTAGTCACCCAATCCACAGTTTCGGGCCTTGATGCCGTAGCAATGACGATCAAATCAGTCAGTTGACGGGCGATTTGAATCGCGATCGAGCCAACACCCCCAGCACCGCCAATAATCAGAATTGCATTCGCGGCACCGGGCACCGATCGGTTTACATCCAGTCGATCGAACAGCATTTCCCAAGCCGTAATCGCCGTCAGCGGCAACGCTGCGGCAGCCGCCCAATCTAGTGTTTTCGGTTTAACACCGACAATCCGCTCATCGACCAAGTGATATTCCGCATTGGTGCCTGATCGGCCGATCGCGCCTGCGTAAAACACTGCATCGCCCGGTTGGAACAGGGTCACATCCGGCCCGATCGCTGTCACAATTCCCGCCGCATCCCACCCCAGAATTTTCCAATCGTCCCGATCGGGCTGGGCACTCTGCCTGACTTTGCAGTCCACCGGGTTGACCGACACCGCTTTGATTTGAACCAGCAAATCACGACCCGTTGGCGTCGGTGTCGGCTGGTCGATATTGACTAAAGCATCATCGCGATCAATGCTGCCGGATTGCTGATAACCGATCGCTTGCATGGGCTTGCATGGGCTTGACCTCGTGAGTTTTTAGAGCGCTATACTTAGAGGCGACTATCATACGTGCAAAGTACGCACAGCTTTTGCCTGATGCAAAAACTCGCGTAAGCGCAAAACTGCACCATCCTGTTTGTCACTCACGATCATCGAATGCTGGATATTGCCGCTAATTGAGGACTGGATCCATAGTCGAGCTAATCCAGTCTCGTCGGATCCGCTGAGACTGGGTCCGACGATCGGGAAATTGCCTCCCGATCAATTCCACGCGGCCATTCATCAGGATTGAGGGGAGGTGCGGTTTTACTGGGCCTAAAGCGACTCAAAGAATGCCGTGAAGCCGGAGAGCGTCTGGCATTCTTCCATAAATTCCTCCGCCTCACTCACGTCCTCAATCTGGTATTCCATAATCCGCCGCTCATCGTCCTTCATCTTTTTCGAGGACAACGGTTTGCCTTGATATTTCTCGGCGATCGCCTTGAATGCCGTGCTATGCAATCCCCAACTTTCCGCCGAACAATTAATCGTGACGCGCCACATAAAACCTGATCCTCGATACCAATCGGGCCGATCGCCCTTTACCTTCCTAGCCTAACGTGAGGCGCGCCCCACCCCGAACAATTCCCGGAATCCAACCCAACCCGAGCGGAAAACCGGAGTATACTGACGGAGTATTAGTTTTCTCTCTCCCGCTACCCCGTGGAACTCTCCTGCAAAAGCGAGTACGCACTGCTGGCCTTGCTAGAACTAGCCGACCACTTTGCCAGCGGCGAACCCTTACAGATTCGTCAAATCTCGGTCCAACAAAATATTCCCGATCGCTACCTTGAGCAATTGCTGGCGACCCTGAGGCGAGCGGGCATTGTCCGTTCCCAGCGGGGGGCAAAAGGCGGCTATTTGCTCGTGCGGGCACCGTGGAATATTACACTACTGGATGTGGTCAATTGTCTGGAGGGGTTTGATCCACCGGAAGCGGCAGCCGACAGCCTCGCGAGCCTCGCCGCTAAGACCCTTGGCGGTGCCGTGATTGGCGAAATGTGGCAAGAGGCCCGTCAAGCGGCTAATACCGTGCTCCAAAGCTATACCCTAAAGGATCTGGGCGATCGACGGGATGCCCGCAAACAACTTGATTTCATGTACTACATCTAGGTTTCGACCGGCTTCACCTGAGGTTTTATGAAAATTGCCGATAACATTACCAAACTGATTGGTCATACCCCCCTGGTTCAACTCAACCGGATTCCCCAAGCCGAAGGCTGTGTGGCCCAAATCGTGGTGAAGCTGGAAAGCATGAATCCCTCCGCCTCCGTCAAGGATCGGATCGGCATCAGCATGATCGAAGCAGCGGAGCGCGAAGGCCTGATCACCCCCGGCAAAACCATCCTGGTCGAACCCACCTCCGGGAATACCGGCATTGCGTTGGCCATGGCCGCCGCTGCCAAGGGTTATCGCCTGATCCTGACGATGCCGGAAACCATGAGTTCGGAGCGGCGGTTGATGCTGCGGGCCTACGGGGCCGAACTGGAGCTGACACCGGGCAGCGAAGGCATGGGCGGCTGCATCCAACGGGCACAGAAAATTGTCGATTCGACGCCCAACGCCTATATGTTGCAGCAGTTTCGCAATCCGGCCAATCCCGAGGTGCATCGCCGCACCACGGCGGAAGAGATTTGGGATGATACCGATGGGCTGGTGGATATGCTGGTGGCGGGCGTGGGCACGGGCGGCACCCTGACGGGCATCGCCGACGTGATCAAACAGCGCAAACCCGACTTCAAAGTGGTTGCCGTGGAGCCGACCAATAGTTCGGTGCTCTCCGGCGGGCCACCGGGACCGCACAAGATTCAGGGCATCGGGGCGGGGTTTATTCCGCCGGTGTTGAATGTGGATTTGATCGACGAGGTGGTGCTGGTGACCGATGATGAAGCGATCGCCATGGGTCGGCGCATGGCCCGCGAAGAAGGCTTACTCTCGGGGATTTCGGCGGGGGCGGCGTTGCATGCCGCGATCGTCGTGGGCAAACGCCCGGAGAATGCGGGCAA
This sequence comes from Cyanobacteria bacterium VAR_4_metabat_243, assembly GCA_031415035.1. Taxonomy (GTDB): domain Bacteria; phylum Cyanobacteriota; class Cyanobacteriia; order Leptolyngbyales; family Leptolyngbyaceae; genus Romeriopsis. Next base: position 13,502 of record JANOQX010000028.1, on the reverse strand, counting down.
GCTGATTGTGATGATTCAGCCCAGCTTTGGCGAACGCTATTTGAGTACGCCCCTGTTCCAAGATTAGATTCCCCGACTAGCGACCATGTCCGATTCATCAACGCATTACCAAATCCTGGAAGTCGCCACCAATGCGACACCAGTGGTGATCAAGGCGGCCTACCGCCGCCTCGCCAAAGCTCTCCATCCCGATCGGAATGGCGATGTGGGCCATGAGGCGATCGCGCGGCTGAATGTCGCCTATGAGGTGCTGAGTGATCCCTTGGCGCGGCGGGCCTACGATCAACAGCGGGACTACATGCCCACGAGCACCATTCCCCGCCATGAACGGGAGGCGGCAGTCCAGGCCCGCCATCGCCAAAGACCGCCAGAACGCAGCACCGACGCCCAAATCGAGGACTGGATCAAAAAGGTATACACCCCCGGCATCCGGGCGATCAACCTGATTATCAAACCGCTGAAGGCCGAAGTCCGTGCCCTCTCCGCCGATCCCTTTGATGATCAGTTGATGGAGACCTTTGTCGCCTACATCGAAGCCAGTCGCGCCAGCTTAGAGAAAATCGAGCGGGCCTTCCGATCGGTGCCGAATCCCCCGACGATCGCCGGAGCCGCCGCCCAGATCTACTATTGCCTCAACCAGTTGAGCGACGCCCTGAACGAACTGGAATATTTCACCATGAATTACAACGAAGACTCGCTGCATACGGGCTGCGAGATGTTTCGGATCGCCCAGGGGTTGATGCGGGAAGCGCAGTTTGCCGTGCGCGAGGTGCCACGGTAGATCGAATTTGCCGAAAAATAAGGTGGCGATCGGGGCCACAAAGTATTAATATTGTTTAAGTTGAGCATTACGAATTGGATGTCCGATCCCGCAGGGGGAATTTTGCCGATATGCGCAAGGTTCTGTGTTCTGAGGCGATTGCGAGATCAACAATTTCGCTTGACTCCCTCGATGTGTTTTCTGTCCTGATGATATCGCCAGCCAAGGGAGGACTTACCTCTTGTTATTGGCCCGACCCAGGGAAGCCACAATCTAGTCAACATTCTAATTACTTAAATAGGATCACATGAGCACAGCTGTTATCTCGAAAGATGCCACTGCGATCGCGCAGGACTATAAAGTTGCCGATATGTCCTTGGCCGAATGGGGCCGCAAAGAAATCTTGATCGCCGAAAGCGAAATGCCCGCGCTGATGAAGATCCGCGCCAAGTACCGCGCTTCCCAGCCCTTGGCCAACGCCAAGATCATCGGCTGTATCCACATGACGATTCAAACCGCCGTGTTGATCGAAACCTTGATCGACTTGGGTGCCGAAGTCCGTTGGTCTTCCTGCAACATCTTCTCGACCCAGGATCACGCGGCCGCCGCGATCGCCGCTGCGGGCATTCCCGTCTTCGCTTGGAAAGGCGAAACCGAGGAAGAGTACATGTGGTGCCTGGAGCAAACTTGCTACGGCGCAAATGGCAAACTGTGGGACGCCAACATGATCCTGGATGACGGCGGCGACTTGACCGGCCACATCCACCAGAAGTACCCAATGATGCTCAACCGCATTCACGGGGTCACCGAAGAAACCACCACAGGCGTCCACCGCTTGCTGGAAATGTTGGCCAAAGGCGAACTGAAGATCCCCGCGATCAACGTCAACGACGCCGTGACCAAAGCCAAGAACGACAACAAGTACGGTTGCCGTCACAGCTTGAACGACGCGATCAAGCGTGGTACCGACCACTTGATGGCGGGCAAAAAAGCCCTCGTCATCGGCTATGGCGACGTGGGCAAAGGTTCCGCCGCTTCCCTGCGCCAAGAAGGGATGATCGTCAAGGTCACCGAAGTTGACCCAATCTGCGCGATGCAGGCTTGCATGGACGGCTTCGAAATCGTCTCGCCGTTCATCAACGGTAAGAACGACGGTACCGCCGCCTCGATCGACAAAGCCCTCTTGGCGAACACTGACTTGCTCGTCACCACCACAGGTAACGTCAACGTCTGTGACTCGAACATGCTCAAGGCCCTCAAATCCGGCGCGGTGGTTTGCAACATCGGTCACTTCGACAACGAAATCGACACCGCTTACATGCGTCAGAACTGGCGCTGGGAAGAAGTCAAGCCCCAAGTGCACCAGGTCTACCGCAGCGACAACGCCAGCGACTTCCTGTTGCTCTTGTCGGAAGGCCGTTTGGTCAACTTGGGTAACGGCACTGGCCACCCTTCGCGGATCATGGACGGTTCCTTCGCCAACCAAGTGCTGGCGCAGATCTTCCTCTACGATTTGAAGTTCGCCGATCAGCCCGCTGACGTGCAAGCCAAGACGTTGACGGTCGAACTCTTGCCGAAGCAGTTGGATGAAGAAGTGGCCCGCTACATGGTTGAAGGGTTCGGTGGCGTGCTGACTGAACTGACCACGAAGCAAGCGGACTACATCGGCGTGTCCGCCGCTGGCCCTTACAAGCCAGAGAACTACAAGTACTAATCGCAGTACTAGATGGTTAGTTGGATTGGCTGCTCCTCAGCCAATCCAACTAACCTAGCCACCACGGACGATCAGGCCGTAGCAGACGCTACCGGACTGGTCGTCCGTTGGTGTTTTAAAGATTAAAAAACATTAAAGCTGACGGCGATCGCCCCAATTCCATCAGGTTAATGTTAGGTTAAGTAACAGTTAACATGATCAATTTTCGGCCTTTATCAAGGACGCCCCCAATGGATCAAAAGCTGACGATCGGTGCCTGATCGGCACGGACGACGGCGAAAAAATGTCATCCCATTCGTTTTAAGAGGAGATACCCAAGATGTCCGCCACTTCTGATTTTCTTTACCCTCGGGGTAACTACCGGGGCAACTTCCAACCCCAACATCTCGTGTTCAACGCCAACCTGCAAGAATTTGCCCAGCGGGTCGGCTATATCTCCAATCTTGAGACCAATGGCAAGCTGTCCCCGGAAGCGTCATACAAAGAAATTAAGACCCTCTGGAAGCAGTTGAAGCGCAGCAAAAAATCCCTGGGCATTGGCCAAGCGATCGCCATCCCTGAAGATGACGCCGCCGCTGACTAAAAATCCAAGATCCACTCCGAAGCCCGATCGCCCGATAGCGCGATCGGGATACTCACGGCCTTGCCAATTCGGGGCTTCTCCTTTGTTTTGGCCAAATAATCAGTCACCTGGATCACCGCGCCCCAGGATTCAAGGTGACTGATCACCCAACTGAGATGGGCCAGGTAGTCCGCCTCGGTCGCCCCAAAGGACGCCTGCTCGAAGTATTTCCACATGATTTGCACATAGATTTTGCCCTTCACCTGGCGCAGCTGGATATCGTAGGAAAATCCCCACTTGTCCAGCATTAGTTGCCGCAGTTCGCTTCCAGTCATGGGCCGATACAAAAAACTAAGGATTACTCAATCGCCGCTCCAATTCTCGCACAAGCGATCGCCCCAGCAAACTGGAGCCGATCGCTCGTGCGATCCCTCAGAATTATGAAGATCGATTTCGGGTTTCATTCAGCGTCAAAAAGTGTAATAATTTTGGATGGAAGGGTGCGAAAAAGCACTGAACCGGGGATTGGAGTCGTTGGGTGCGGGTGATTCCGTCTGTAATCACACCAAAATGCGGCGGCTGCGTCCGACAAAATGTAAACGGTTTGTAATAAAACCCTTAAGATTAATCTTTGGGATCATATCCTTTCCGCCTTTATTAAACTCCAGTCCAGCAAGCGTGTACTCATGACTCAGCTATCTAGCTCTTCTGATGTCCCCAGCATGGGGCGTCGCCAATTTATGAACTTGCTGACCTTCGGAACGGTCGGTGGAGTCGCCGCTGGTGCCTTGTATCCAGTGATTAGTTACTTCATTCCGCCGACTAGCGCTGGTGCTGGTGGTGGGGTGATTGCGAAGGATGCCTTAGGGAATGACATCGTACTGAGTGAATATTTGACGACCCACCTCGCGGGCGATCGCTCGCTGTCGCAGGGTCTCAAAGGCGATCCCACCTACCTTGTCGTTAAAGAAGACCTCTCGATCGAGAATTACGGGATCAACGCCATCTGTACGCACCTGGGTTGCGTCGTGCCGTGGAACGCCGCCGAGAACAAATTCATGTGCCCTTGCCATGGTTCGCAATACGATGCCACGGGCAAAGTCGTGCGTGGCCCCGCGCCCTTGTCCCTGGCCTTGGCCCATGCCGAAGTCGTGGATGACAAAGTGTCCATGACCCCTTGGACTGAGACCGATTTCCGCACGGGCGAAAATCCTTGGTGGGCTTAGATCGCCATCGTTCAGACCGCAAGATTTCGTTATTTCAATTGAAGCGCTAGAGATGAAAACAACATTGCCAGGTTCGATCGAGATCATGCGGGCGATCGCAAAGCGGTTGGTGTTAGCAGTGGCAGCGGTAGCTGTGATTCTGTTGGCGCTCCCCGGTGACGCGAATGCCTACCCAATTTTTGCCCAACAGCAGTACGCTAATCCACGGGAAGCCACCGGGCGGATCGTCTGTGCCAACTGCCACTTGGCCAAGAAAGCCACGGAAGTCGAAGCACCCCAATCGGTACTGCCGGACACGGTGTTTGAAGCCGTCGTCAAACTGCCCTACGACCATACCGTGCAGCAGTACGCGGGCGACGGCAGTACCACGGGCTTGAACGTTGGCGCTGTGGTGGTCTTGCCCGAGGGCTTTACCATGGCCCCCGCCGATCGGATTCCCGAGGACATCAAGGAAGAAGTCGAGGGCATGTACATTCAGCCCTACAGCGAAGACCAGCCGAACATTTTGGTGGTCGGACCGCTCTCCGGCGATGACTACCAAGAGCTGAAATTCCCGATTCTCTCTCCCGACCCCGCCGAAAACCCCAACGTCCACTTCGGCAAATATCTGATCAACGTCGGTGGTAATCGTGGCCGTGGCCAGATTTACCCCACGGGTGAGAAGAGCAACAACGCTGTATATAATGCCTCCGTTGCGGGTGTTGTGAGCGACATTGTGAAAAGCGAAGATGGTGGGTCGATCGTCCGCATCCAAGATGCCAGCGGCACGATCGTGGACAATACGATTCCTCCCGGCCCGACTGTCCTCGTAGCCGTGGGTGACGAAGTCGCCAACGGCGAGGCGATTACCAACAACCCCAACGTCGGTGGTTTTGGGCAAATCGACAAGGAAATCGTGCTTCAGAACCCAGCGCGAGTGCAAGGTTTGATTGCGTTCTTCGCGATCGTCACCTTGGCGCAGATCTTGCTGGTGCTGAAGAAGAAGCAGGTAGAGAAGGTTCAGGCCGCTGAGATGAATTTCTAGAATTCGCGGTTTTGAATTTTTGGATTAAGGGCGAGATGGCGTGGGCTGTCTCGCTTTTTTATTGGGTAGTTCGGGAGAAATCAGCGCGATCGCTCGGTAAAGATCTTCAGTTCTCGCGCCATCCGCCGAATCCCTTGCTGCTGATCGTCCCGGATAAATCGCAGCGCAAAGCGGCTGAATGTCCCGGAGTAGGATTCTTGGTGCCGATAGCGGGTGCAGCCGTCGCCCATGTCCTGTAGCTCAAAGACGGTCTTGTTGCGGTAGCCGGGGATGCTGGCGACCCAGCTGAGACAATGGGGCGGTTGCAGAATCTGAATCCGGGCTTGAAATTCGATCGGCTCATCGCCCGCGACTCGCCGGATCGCCAGGATCACATCCCGACTTTCCGTTAACGGCAGGCGGAAGCTGCAATCGTACAAATAGGTATTCCAATACATCCAGCCTTCTTTGTCGGTCAATGTCCGCCAAACTTGCTGAATCGGCGCATTGATGATGATTTCGGTATAAAGACTCGGCATGGGCGATCGCACATCGGTATGACTATTTTAGAGGAGAAAGTGGGTGAGTTGCCTTGATTCTTGCGGCAACGCGACACCAAGGCTTTAGTAAAATTCCTCAATCACGCACAAACTTTAGGGGTAGGGTAGGATCATAAGATGCAAGTCGTCCTAACGACATTCTGACTATAAGTTAACCGTTACAAATCCTCAGCATAATCGCGCCTCCATGAAAAGGTTATCCGTTGTTCTAGCATTTACATTGGGTTTGACGTTGACGGTCTTGCCCTTCGGTTGGCGATACGTCTCCGGGACAGCATTGCCGCTCTATAACCAAATCGCCCAGCTCACGGGCAAGAAAGCCGCGAAGGCTAGTCTGAAGGCGAGTCAGTCGTCGAGGGCCAAGGCGAATCAGTTACTTGCCGCCCAGACCAAAGCCGCCCCCGCCATCGATCCCAATGCTGCGGGCAAAGCCGAGTCCGACGCCAAGGCCAAATCGAAGGATAAAACCAAGGACAAAGACGCTAAAACCGAAGGCCAATTTCGGCCCTTCGACCAAGTGATCAAGGACACCGAGAAGATCACGGGATTCTGGACGCTTTACCAGGACGAGAAAACGGGCCGATTGCTGGCCGCGATCCAGCCGGATCAACTGGAACAAAACCACCTGATGGTGATGACCCTGGATTCCGCCGTGGGCGAGAAAGGTCTCTACAGTGGCCTGCCCCTCGGCGACTTCATGTTCAAACTGCGGCGGGTGACAAACAACATCCAATTCGTGGTGCCAAATACCTATTTCCGCGCCGATCGGGGTACGCCCCGCGAACGATCGCTCGCCCGATCGTTCAGTGACTCGGTGCTGCTTACCCTGCCGATTCGCAGCATTCAAGAAAAAACGGGCGCGATCGTCGTGGATATCGAACCGCTGGTGGTCAGTGGTGATTTGCCCGGATTAGGAGCGGCCTTGGGCGGCGGCTACGGCTTGGATGCCAAACGCAGCTACATCAGTCGGGTGAAGAACTTCGATCGCAATACGGAAATCGAAGCCGTGTTTGGCTTTGCGGGGGGCGAACCGAGTGGGCCATTTGCCGCTGCCTTCAGCAGCTTGCCGGATAGTCGGGCGTTTGATTTGCGGGTGCGCTATAGTTTGTCGCGGCTGCCGGAGAACAATGGCTATCAACCGCGTCTGGCGGACGATCGGGTGGGTTACTTCATCACCGCCTTTGAGGACTTCAATCAAGATACGCCGCGTCGGCCCTTCGTGCGCTACATCAACCGCTGGAATTTAGCCAAAAAAGATCCCAAAGCGGCCCTGTCCGAACCCAAGGAACCGATCGTCTTCTGGCTCGAAAATACCATCCCCGTGGAATATCGCGAAGCGATGCGGGACGGCATTCTGATGTGGAATCGCGCCTTTGAAGCGGCGGGCTACAAAGATGCCATGGTCGTGAAACAAATGCCGGACAAACCCGACTGGGATCCCGCTGACGTGCGCTACAACACGATTCGCTGGTTCAATTCCACCGATGCGGTGTTTGCTATGGGTCCCTCGCGGGTAAATCCGCTGACGGGCGAAATCCTCGATGCCGATATCGTCGTCGATGGCAATTTTGTCCGATCGATGAAGCAGGAATACCGCAACTTAATTGAGCAAAATCAGGCGGCGCGGGTGCCCTTCACCACGGCCTTACTCGGTCAGAAAAACCTCTGCAACTATGGCTTGGCGGGCCGATCGCTGAAGGACAAAATCAAGGAAATCCCCGCTGATCAACTGCAACGCAAATTGCGCTTCCAGTCCAACCCGATCGGCACCCAGGATCTTTGCTACGGCAATGAAGCCTCGCAGCAATTTGCCATGGGCGCGATGAATCTGGCGCTGATGCAGAATGCCTTGCCCAGCAGCACGGCGATCAAGGACTATGTGAACGATTTCTTGCGCGAATTGGTGGCCCATGAAGTCGGTCATACCCTCGGCCTGCGCCACAATTTCCGGGGCAGCGCCATGCTCCAACCCAGCGAATTAAATAACACCAAAATCACCCGCGATCGGGGCCTCGTCGGTTCGGTGATGGACTACAACGCCGTCAACCTCGCGCCCCAAGGCCAAACTCAAGGTGACTACTATACTCACATCGTCGGCCCTTACGACAAATGGGCGATCGCCTACGGCTATGCGGCCAGCGGCGAAAGCTCGATCAACGCCGAACGATCGTTCTTACAAAAAATTGCCGACCGATCGGCGGAACATGACCTCGCCTACGCCACCGATGAGGATGTTTATTCCTTCCTCGATCCCCAGGTAAATCTGTTCGACATGAGCGGCGATGGTCTGACCTATGCGGCTTCGCAAATGGCCAACGCCCGCGTCATGTGGGAGCGGGTCGAGAAGCGCTATCCGCTCCAGGGTGAGAGTTTCAGTGATTTGCGTACGGCGTTTAACGGCGTGTTTAATCACTATTGGCAATTTGCTTCGTTCTTGACCAATTACGTCGGCGGTCAGTCGTTCAATCGCGATCGGGCGGGGGCGAGTCAGTCGCGTTTACCGTTTGAATCCGTGCCCTTGGCCGAACAACGTCGATCGCTGCAACTGATTAAAGAAAACGTCTTCGATGAAACCAAGTTCAAGTTTTCGCCCACGCTGTTGAACAAACTCGCGCCGTCCCGCTGGTCGCATTGGGGCACGAACACGCCCGTTTTCCGGTTGGACTATCCGATCTTCGAGAATGTGCTGTTCTTGCAGGCCGCGACAATGTACGACTTACTCAGCTACGATCGGCTCTCCCGCCTGCGCGACGGGGAATTCAAAGCACCGGAACAAACCATGAGCATTCCGGAATTGTTTGATACCTTGCAGACGGCGATTTGGGGCGAGGTGCTGACGCCGCCCGATCGGTTGTCGCTGTCGAGTCTGCGGCGGGCCTTGCAGCGCGAACATATGAATGCGTTGACCAAGATGGTATTGCGCAAAGCCGATGTCCCCGAAGACGCCCAAACCGTCGCCCGCTATCAGCTCAAACAACTCCAAGCCGCGATCGGGAAGGCGGAACGTAAGGTCGATCGGAAGGATATTTATACTCTGGCGCATCTGGAGGAAGCTCAGGATCGGATTGGGAAAGCGCTGGATGCATCGTTGCAAGCTAGTTAAAGCGAATCCGAACCGCCCCCCAGCCCCCAATCCTGGGGGAGCATGAGATGTCGGATGTATTGCGGCGTTAGCCAAACGAATCGCCATAACCTGGGGGGATCGATCCCCCACAGCCTTGCCGATCCCTGGTAGGCTGTGGGGTGAATGCGAGCGAAGGGAAGAGCGATGAAAGAGGTTTTGACGAATGTGGCGGGGTGGATGCCCGCGATTATTTTGCCGTTGGCGACGATCACGCAATTAACCAAAATCATTCGCGAACGATCGGCGAAGGGCGTCAGTCTCGTCACTTGGGTGATGTTTGGGGTGGCGAATGTGGGACTTTATGTCTTCACCGAGAAATATTTGGCGTTGCAGTCGTTGATTGGATTGCTGGGGACGGCGATTTTGGATTTTACGATCGTTGGGTTTGTGTTGTTTTATGGCTCGAAGGAAACGGCTTAAGGTTGGCGCGGAATGCGGCGACGACGGCGGCGGCGATGGGGCGGCGGCAGCATGGCTTGACCGACGACGACGTTGAATTGGCAGCCGAGTAGCATGGTGAGACCGCTGAGATACAGCCATAGCAGGAGAATAATCACGGCCCCGATCGCGCCGTAGGCTTGGTTGTAGTTGCCGAAGTGGGCGACGTAGAGCCGCAGCAGGCCCGAAAGTAAGACCCAAAGTAGGGCAGCAAGGATCGCTCCCGGCATAATCGGCGCGCCTTTAGCCCGTTGGCTCGGGCCATAGCGATACACAAACCCAAAGGTAAAGGCGACAATTCCCAGGGCGATCGGTAGACTGAGCAATTGCCAGATCTGGAATAGTGGCGAGGCCATGGGGCCGCTGTGATGGGCAACTTGGCGCACGACGACATCCCCGATCGCGATGATCACCAACGCAATCGTCAAGAGTAAGAACGTGCCGAAGCTGAGGCCGATCGCCATGAGGCGGGCTTGCCAGAAGGGCCGCCGCAGGCGACGGGGGATTTCGTGGATTTGGTCGAGGGCGGCCATGGCCGAGCCGAGGACATTGGACGAGACCCACAGCGAAGCCAAGAAACTGAGGGAAAAGAGGCCTTGGGTCGTGCCACTGCGGAGGGTTTGGAGGAAGCCACGGATGAGGGTCATGGCGGCATCGGGGACGACGAGGCTGAGCTGGGCGGTGATGGCGCGGAAGTGGGATTCGGGGAGGGCCAACAGGCCGATCGCGCTGATGATCGCCAGGATCGCGGGAAAGAGGGCGAAGATCGCGTTGTAGGCGATTTCGGCGGAGAGTCCGAGGAGGCGATGTTGGGCCGATCGGCGAATCACGGTGGCGATGACGCGGGGGGTGAGATAGCCGAAGCACCGCAGAAAGCGGCGGAGTCGATGGCGGGTGTAAAGGGCGAGGGATGACATGCGGAATCCGCCGAGCGGGATTAGACCGTTTGAATTGTAGTGATGTTTGGGGGCAGTCTGATGGTCTTCGACGGATCAAAGATCATCGGGTGCGACGGTAGAATAATGGGGTTGGTATGGGGATTGGGGCGATGAAACATCGAATTCGGGCGGCAGCGATCGTGGTGCAGGACGATGCTCTTCGAGCGACCGGAGGTCAACGCATTCTCTTAGTGCGGCACAAAACACCATCGACGGGGGAGGAATGGTGGATTCCACCGGGGGGTGGGATTGAGCCGGAGGATGGGACGATTATGGATTGTGCGGTGCGGGAGACGTTTGAGGAGGCGGGGATTCGGGTGGAATGTCGGCGGATTGCGTATATTCGGGAGTTTGTGCAGGCGGAGCATGATATCCGGCACATGGAGTTTTTTTTGGTGGGGGAGAACCCGATCGGGGTGGCGACGGCGGAACATTTGCCGGAGGCGATGTCGCAGCAATATTTGGTGTTGGGTCCGGAGTGGTTGACGCGGGAGGAGGTGGAGGGGAGAGTGGTCTATCCGGAGATTCTGCAACAGGAGGAGTTTTGGGCCGATTTGGCGGCGGGGTTTCCGGAGGTGAAATATTTGTCGCGGTTGGATTTGGACTAGAATTTGATCATGGAGTTCAGTTCACACCTCAACGGCCACAAATATCATGAAGCAAACCAGCACCTTGCAATCCGCGATCGAATCGGTTGAAGCCCTATCCGTTGAGGATCAGGACTTACTCTTCGACTTGCTCCACAAACGGCGGATCGCCCAACGCCGCCAGGAGATTGCCCAAAATGGCTTGGCCGCCATGGCTGCGGTTAAAAATGGAACGGCGCAACGGGGCAATGCTGCTGAAATTATGGCAGACATTTTCGGAGATGAGGAATGCGAACCTTAATCCAATCGGAGAGCTTTAAGCGGGCGATCAAACGTCGTTGCAAGAACCGTCCTCAACTCAAAGCGAAAGTTTTGGATGTCCTCTCAGCCCTGGAAACTGACCCATTCGCGCCATTTCTCAAAACCCACAAACTTCAGGGGAGTTTGCAGGATTTCTGGGCTTGCTCGGTCGAGTATGACTTTCGGTTGGTGTTTCAATTCTGTCAGTTGGAAGATGAACCGGAAGAGGCAATTCTCCTGATTGATGCTGGTACACACGACGAAGTTTATTGATTTCTCAATTCTGCATTCTCAATTCTCAATTCTCAATTCTCGCAAAGTGATCCAACAGTTCCCGATGGATAAACCGATAGCGTCCGCCGATTTGCTGGAGTAGGCGGCGTTCGTGGCAGTAGGTGAGGAAGCGGGCGAGGTTCCAGGGGATTTTGTGATGGCGGGTGAGGACGATGCGTAAAGATAAATACTGAATGCAGGCGAAGCCACCACCAAATAAAAATCCGAGTGGCAAACCCAATACAACTATAATTGCAAGAAAAGATTGTGGTAAAATGTTTAAAAAGCGTAAGAGTTCTTGCTCAGCGACTAGCTCTATAGGCGTTATTCCAATCATTTTTGCCAAGAAAATCCAAAATAACGATGAAAACAAAGCTAATGAAATTCCAGTTAAAGCTGTTGAAAAAGCAATTATCAGCATACTTTTAAATGAATTCATAATTCCCTGATTCAGATAAAGGTGAATCTTTAGATTTGAATGAAATCCAGCAATGAATTCTTTTAAAAGCCAAAGTAAAGCAAATGCGAGAACTGCTGAAAATATGGATGAAGTAGATTCTTTAGCTATTGCAAAACAGAATGTTAGGGTCAATATAAAAGTTGTTAGGAGTAATACATGAAAAGTCAGAAATGCAGGAAAATTTTCCTCGTCACGGTATTTTTCAAAGATTTCTGCTGCAAAATTCACAATTCTACTTATACGATTATTGATATTTCTAGGCCATACTGAAATTTTTATGACCTCAACAGGTCTAATTGGAATACTGCTAAAGATCGCCCCCAGACAGCCAATACATATAACGAAAAAGATAAATGCAGGCAGAGAATAAAAACCTAGAATTGCTCCCCAGATTACTCCACAAAATGTTCCGCAAATCAGTTGGTATTTTTCGGAAACCTTCTGTTCGAGATGAATTGGTTGTATTTTTTCGAGTAGCAATTCTACTTGATGTTGCTTCTGTAGCTGAACTGCCATCCAGGAAAGTGAGTGCTTAACCTGATTGTATTTCGGTTCCTTGCTGATTTCTTGAAATGACCATTGGCGATTGTTCAATTCCTTACGATAGCGATCGTGCTGCCGTGTCTCAATGTCTAATTGACGATCGATATACCGATCGAACAAATCTGCCTTTCCTTTCAATGGTCGATCGGCCTCAAACACCCGCGCCGCCAACGAAATAAACAACGGCACCCGCAACAATCCCGGCTCATCATAATCGGGGTTCTCCGGGTCAACCACAGGCTGCAAGAGATTGTGCATTTCCGGCACAGTCTGAATCTGCTCCCACAAAGCCGACTTACCCACTGCTGCCAAATAACTTTGAATCTGCCGATCGGACAACGGCTCCAACTGCACCGCCCCCCGCAAATTCGACAACTTCACCCCCACCTGCCGAAACTCCTTCACCCGACAGCACACCACCATCTGCGGATAGGTCTGCGCAAACTGATTAAGCTGCTCCGTACATTTCTGCTGCCGCCCCAACCCCAACTCATCCAACCCATCCAGCAACGGTAACAACACCTGCTGCTCCAGCCAAATCTCATACACCCGACTCTTCCGATCGCCCCCATAATTCTCATAAAGCTGCGCCACCAGCCAATCCCCAATACTCTGCTGATCATCGCGCCAAGTCGATAATTCAAAAATCAGCGGAATCACCGTCTTCGGACTCCCCTGCTGAAGATTTGCCAGTTCGCGCCCAATCAACTGCTGCGCCAAACTCAACAGCGTCGTCGTCTTACCCGCTCCCGGCGTCCCCAGAATCAACAAACTGCCCTTAATCGAAGGCCGATCGTACACCTCCAAAATCGGACGCATCGGATCAATGATTTCGGGACTCGCCTGCTCGATCGTCAAAATCTTCGTCGCCGCGAGCTGACTGCCTGACAGAAGTGGTTAAAAGGCAATCAGGCCGGGAATGTTGCTGCAAGGAGGGGAAGGCTATGGGAAGCTGATTGTTACCACACGCCCAGCTTGATCCCATGCAGCATTCCCCCCAACTGTATATTCAAC
>JANOQX010000027.1:0-4618 GCA_031415035.1 Cyanobacteria bacterium VAR_4_metabat_243 | reverse complement strand
GGTGCCGTCGCAGGTGCATTTGTATATTCAGAAGTTGTTGGAACTATTGGGGACAAATTATGGGATCAAGAAATTCGCCAGCATGGTGCGACTTGATCCGCATCTGTGTCCGATCGCGGATTGCTTCCTGCATCCGAGGAGTCGCTAATGGTGGTGGTGAAACAGCTCGAACTAGATTTATGGACGATTCTGCAAGCGGCGAGCAGTGACCCGGTGGCGGCGGAGTTCTCGCCGATTTGGTTGGCCTTGGATCAGGTGTTGCCGAATCTGGCGATCGTCGAGCAGTTGAAGACGGCGGCCAATACGATCGGGCAGGTGGCGGATATATTCCAAGTGCAAGCGGGGGTGATTTTTGAGGAGTTGGATGCGACGGCAACGAATGATGGGCCGAGGATGGCGGCGGATGCGTTTGACAAGTATGTACGGCAGTATATGTCGATCGATCTGGAGGATTATCTAGAGGAACCCGAAGCATTGCCAAGAGCGGCGAGAACTGCGAAGGAAGTCGAGGATGACTTCTACTCCGTGGCAGAATCGGTGGAGAAGGATTTGCTATTGGAAGTGTTACATGATGAGATTGTGCTGACGGAGGCAGAAGCCCATGCCGAGGCATTGTCGGTGGCGCATGGGGAGGATATCTCGCTGTGGATTGAGGCGATTCGGGTGGAGTTAATGACGATCGATGGGGTGATTGAACTAGAGCAGCTACGATCGCGGTTGAATCTGCATTTTATCGAGTTGTGGTTGGGGTTGCTATTGGGTGGGTACGGGTTGAGTCGGGCAGAGGGGGAGGCGGAGTTTTATAGCGCGATCGGCATTCTCGTTCAGTTGTGAGGGGGCATCAGCTCATACTATTGACCCCAAAGAATGCGCTCAATCCTGGCATCGGATGGATTAACATCCACAATTAAATCCCCACCCCGTCGCCCTACAAAATCCTTCGGGCCATAGTTTACTCGCCATACCCAATGCTCACTCTCAAAATGCTGCGTTAAACTAATTAAGCTCTGTAACACATCCACTTCCAATTCCCGTGCTCGTACATTAGCCGCCGCCATCACCCGCGCAATGGAAACTGCCATATCATCTTGCAAAACCTCAGGACTCAGAACAATTGACATAATCTATCTCGCTATTTTTCAATTCAGTAGTAATGACCTAGCCCCAATCTCACCAACTTGTCCATCCGGTGAAATCCAATATAGGGTTGCCTGTGAAATCACAAACTCTCCAACATACCAATCACCCTTCAAATTTGGATCATACTTAACTGCCCGTTTATCCGTTTCACTTGGCTCCTGAAGATAAGTCTCTCCGGTATTGGGATGGGTATGAAATGATGCGACTACGTCACATTCACCAATTCTGCACCTTGGATGAGATGGAACCAAGATACTGTTCTGATTTCCTCGTAACCAACGGACAACATCCAATTCTCCTGTAGCTGTTCGGGTGATAAAACCGCCCTCCTCATGGCCACCCGATATTCCTGGTTCAGAGTCTTCCCAGGCTTGTTTTAGCATTTTGCAAACTACAGGGTCACTTAAGATTTGTGAGCATGCTTGATTCATTGAGCCATCTTTTAATATTATCCAATGACTAAGTGCCAGAACCAAGACTAACTGCTGTTCTCAACGATTATCGCCGGGTCTGCAATCGGACAAGTTTAACTGGGACTGAATTACATTACACCAGTATATCCTAATCCGACTTCAGCCCACGCGAGAAAAGGTTCATCGTATGGGTGAAAACAGGGTGATCGGCATTCTCGTTCAGTTGTGAGGCGGGCGAAAATATGCCGAGAGTTTGTTTCTTCAAAAATTAGGGAACAAATATTGCGGTATGTTCCCTAATTTTTGAAAGCCAATCCGGGTGCGAGATGTTGGCAATTCTTGGCTGGAAATGCTTAGGGGAATTCCATACCAAGAGAGGAATAGTATTGTAGTACTATAATAGAGTAGTGGAGAATTCCCATGACTGACGAATTAACTGTCTTCGATCGCTATCAGCAGCTTGCTCTCAGCCACTCGGAGCAGTTTGATCCACTGGTTCGGCAACTGCATCAAAGAGTTGAAGCGGAACTGTGTCAGATGCGTCAACAAGAGTCCGGCCTCGTGCAAGCACAGGCCGAAGCATTAGACTTGTTGGGATATAGCGAAGAAAATCGCTGAAAGCCGTGCCAGCATTACGTTCTAGCCGCTTTTCCGAAAAACCGCTGAAAGCTCCTCTGGGATTGAGTTTCAAGGTTTTTTGAGTTTATAACCCAACAACTCTATTGAAAGAACTTCAGGCGGCAATCGCGATCGATATTCGGTTTTTTCTGACGAATCCGGGGTTTCAATCCTTCTTTGCTAATTTACCGAAGAAATCATTTCACAACTATCGTTCGGGCCAGAAAACCCAAGTGGCTGATCAGATTGCTGATTGGTCGCTGCATCACTCGGTGCAGCCACTCCGGGTATTTGACTATCAGACGCGGGTTAACCCTGACGACTATGATGATGAGCGGACACATGTGAGCTATCACTACAGTGCTACTGTGGCTTGGGGTGAGACACAGGTGGAAACAATCCATGTCAATACGGAGAATATATACGGCATCAACGATCGTCGGGCTTATGCCTTGATTGACCAGATCGATTCGATTAACGATGAGCTACGGGGATTCTTTGATTCGAAAGCGATCACGGAGGAAGAATCCCAACTGGCGGCTGAAATGAGCTATTTAGTGGGATACGCCTGTTCGTTGTTGGGCTTGCAGCCGCAAACGGTGAAATTCATCTACGATTCGACCGAGGTGTTCACATAATGGATCTCTATCTCAGTTTATCCGCCTATGGTGGAGTTTCGACCAGGCAGGCATTGAATACGATCGCCGCTGCTGGAATTCGCCATGTGGAATTGGCGATCGGGGTAAAGCCGGATGCTGATGCCGCCCAAGCAATTCAGGAATTCCGATCGCAGGGAATGATATTCCGTGCCCACCATGCGTTGGTTTGGGAGGCGGTGCATCGTCCATTTAATTTAGCGCAGTCGATCGACCAGGCTTATTTTCGGCGCATGATGGATTGGCTGGTGCAAATGGGTGTGACGGATTACTCAGTGCATCCTGGGAGTTATGGGCGAAATCATGATCGGGCAGTTGCTTGGCAACAGTTTTTGAACAATCTGGAATGGCTGCATCAGTTATGTCGATCGCGTGGCATTGTGCTGGCGGTGGAAACGATGTATCCCACGACGGGAGGACCGCATTATTTTCTGGATAGTTTATCGTCGATCGAGATGTTGCAGCAGGCGATGCCCGATCTGAAATGGGTATTGGATTTATCACATCTCAATATCTGGCCACACGATCGACTCGATGAGCGGCTACGGGTAATTGATCGGTTAGCGGATCACCTTTTGGAAATCCACATTTCGGATAACGATGGAGAACGCGATGTTCACGCGGCAATCACCGATCGGACTTGGTGGTTGCCTTGGCGCGACCAACTGCCGCAGTCGGCGCCCTATGTTCTGGAAACGCGGCTGAATCATCGATCTGCCCAAGCGCTTCAACTGGAGTACCAGCGGGTGCAATCCTATTTGGGGATGGCATTGGTGACGGCCTGAATCATGGCTTGGGTTTCTGATAAATTTTGAAAGATTGGAATGTACTTACATTCATATTTTGCATTGAGCTGGGTAACGGCTGTACGGTATTTCCGTTCACTATCGAGTTCCTCCTCAAAAAAGGCATTTTCCACGTAGCCGTAGATTAGGTAGTTGCAACTTAGATGGCGAAAGAAAGGATGCAGCGTGTGATTGGCGATTTTCTCAGCGCAGATAGCATGGCCAGAAATAGCGAGGTTGAACCAAATGCCGTAGATCAGGTAAGCAATGTTGTCCAAGTCGAGTTCGTTTGGAACCGTTTTTTGGCTATGTCCGACATCGAGAGTGAAGAATTGCTCATGGTCGATGACACGGTATAGCCAAAAGGATACGCTGCCGCGATAATCGGCAATGTTGAGCAGATAGGGCAGATTGCGTCCATCTTTTCGTAGACAGAGAAAGCAATGGAAGGCGAAGGTTTGGCGAGAATCATCATAGTGCGTCGAACTTTCGCCAAACAAGGTTCCCAGGGTAACGAGCACCTTGGGTAGGGTAAATTGTTCTGGCTCCGGCTTCTCGTATTCCTTTTGGAACATATAGAACTCAATCTTGCTATCAACATCGACCCGGAAGCTCCGCTCTCTGAGGGCTTCGTATTGATGGTAGGAGATGCGCCAGAGGTCGATGCCGAAGCGATCGCCTTGGATGGCGAAGTGGGGTGGGGTGATTGGATTATTCATGCTTGATCATTAGTGGCGCGGATTAATTCGTTACGGGTCAAGCCGTACACTTTTTTCATCGACATGGGGAGCGGCGATTGCAGTAAAAACTTAATTGCACTTCTCACTTTGGGATCAACTTTGCCGAATCGGAATTGAGCAACTAACTCTAGTAGACTGGGGCTTAAATAAGTCTGCCATTAGCGGTATGATAAAATCATCCTGTTAATTTTGCTTTCAAGTCATGCCACGATTAAGCCCAGCCGCCATCAGTTTGAGTGAATCAGAACGCGCCGCCCTCGGCGCAA
>JANOQX010000026.1:0-45015 GCA_031415035.1 Cyanobacteria bacterium VAR_4_metabat_243 | reverse complement strand
AGTTGAATATACAGTTGGGGGGAATGCTGCATGGGATCAAGCTGGGCGTGTGGTAACAATCAGCTTCCCATAGCCTTCCCCTCCTTGCAGCAACATTCCCGGCCTGATTGCCTTTTAACCACTTCTGTCAGGCAGTCAGATATGACAGTCGATGCCTTTTAAACCATCCTCTAACTACCGCAACTCATAATCTGCGTGATACTCCACTAGCTCCAGCCACGTACGATCGGGATCTTTGACATAGATCCGGTATTTGGTTTCGGGGGAATCTTCAACCACGTATTCAATCCCATTCGCCTCTAGTACCGCCATCATTTTTTCACCATCATCGATCACAAAACCAATGTGGTCAATATTGCCCGTGTTCAACGGGATTGACACAGAGACGTCACATCGTTGATATAATGAAATATAAAATTGGCGATTACCAAAATGCAGCCAGCGCATATCATCCAACTCCCCACGCGCCCGAATCCCCCAATCCGGGAAGAGGATTTGATAAAACTGCAACGTTGCCTCTAAGTTCTGGCAAGCCTTATTGATATGCTCAATTCGATTGAAGTTCATGGTAGCTCCTCCGACATGGTGCTTAAATCATACTCAATCCTGAATGTACATAAAAATATCAATGTGGTGTGAGTGGCTCAAGCATTACCAAAATTGCTCGATCGAATGACCCTGATGTGCAGTCGCAGGGGGCCTGATGTGTTGCAACCATTCGTTGATTTGGCATTAGGCCACAATTTCAACGATCGTGCCCGGTTGAACGACTTCATACAGCTCATTAATATCGGCAGTTTTGAGCGAGGGACAGCCCCAAGTCCAATTCTGCCGATCGTCGATGAGGTTGTCACTGCCGATCGGCACGCCATGTATTCCCACTTCACCACCGATCGTACTCGGCAAAGGAATTTCGCCCTGTTGTTTGGCGCGGCGGTGCTTGCATTCCGATTGGGCGTTGGGATAGTCGAGCCAGAGGAACTTTGACCAATCGGGATGGGGATATTTGTCTTGGATTTTGAGGATGCCTTCGGGGGTTTTGCGATCGCCTTCCCGGCGTTTATCGCCCGTACCATTGCCGAATACGACGGCATAGGATTTGATCGGTGTTTGGTTGTAATAAAGCGTCAGGCGATGTTGGGATTTTTCGATCAGGACGGTGATTTTGGTGCGGTCGAAATTCGCCGGAAGCTGGGTTGCCAATGTTTTATCGGGATGCAAAAACGTCGTCGGTGACTGGTGCATGGTCGCATCGGCGGCACAGCTAATCGGTTGGCTGAGGGCGAAGAGCTGCCCGATCGAGGGCATCAAACCCCGATGGATCGCGACTTTGTAAATCAAGCCCAAGCCGACGATCGCGAGGATAGTGGCGCGGATTTTGGGCGATCGACGATTGATCATACTGTGGGATTAATCTGTTGGCCAAACCATTGGGCAGCACGGCTATTACTCATGCCCTGAGCCAATTGCGCTAAGGTTTGAGTTAGCAGCTCGATCGGTAATCCCGTTAGCGCGATCGAAACGTCGATTTCCTGATATCGCCCCGCCGCGTCCAACCGAAATGCCAATACCCGCAACCCTTTTACATCAACAACCCAATATTCGGCAATGCCCAAGGCGGCATACAACTGCTTTTTCTCATCCAAATCCGAGGCCAACGTCGTATCAGCGACTTCCGCCACTAAGTCAGGCACCCGCCATCGATCGAGGTTGACAAACCGTGAATCGCCTTCTTCCCACTGCGGAAAATCCTCACCAATATAAACCACTGCATCCGGTGCAGCCGCTTGGTGATGCGTTTTTTCGAGCTGACAGCCGCCTAAATCATCGTAGGCTTGGGCGCTCTTCTGCGAAAACCAGATGAACAATACCAGTCCAAGCAAACGGTTAAACCGTGCGTGATTAATTCCTTCGCCGCCCATATCAATCCACAAATAGCCTTGATTAAAGAACAGTCGCCCCGCGCCTTCGATCATGCCATCGCGCGATCGTTCGTAGTCCGCCCAAGTTGCGGGTTGCCATTGTGGGCTGGGATTATTGCTGGGAATCGTGAGGAGGGAAGTCATGCGATCGCAGTCCCGGTGAAGTCAACTGGCTCCATTCTAGCGGTTGGTTGGGGCGATCGTGGCACTCTGCGGCCGAAATTTATTGGGGATGGGCGGCTGATGCGGGAGAATGGGGTGTATCGGCGGTTGCCGGAGTCGGAGTGGCGGGAAGAAGCCAGCAATTTTAATTAGGAGAATGATCGATGGGAATGCCTTGTGAGATTAACAGTATGGTCAAGTTGAATTCGGCGGTGTTTCCGGCTGATCTGACGATCGGGGCAATTCACACAGCGACGAAATCAGGCTATCGGATTTTCCCGATCGATGTGCCGTTGCAACTGGTGGATGAGCAATGGCAAGCCCAGGCGGATGTGGTGATTCAGCAATTGATCTGGGAAAATCAAATGACGACGATCGTGTTTCGGATTCATCGGGGTTATCCACAAACTTTTGCTGTAAAATAATCCTAGCCAAGTGGATGCCTGATGTGCCTTACAGTGGAGACAAAATATGAAAATTGCGACGTATAACCTCCGATTTGGGGGTAAAGAAATCCGCCGAATCCACTGGAATCATATCTTTCAAACGATTAATCCTGATATTTTTCTGGTACAGGAAACCTGTGAACCGACTGCCTATATTGTGGATGATCATTCGGATAACTGGCAGCAGCGAGTGCATTGGGTGCCAGTGCCAGGGATGAAGTGGGGCAGCGCCATATATGCGAAATCGGGTCGAATTACTCCGATCGCCATACCTTCCGAGTTTCAGGGGCTTGTGGGTGTTGACTTAGATGATCTGGACACAGTTGATGGGAAGGCGCGATCGCTCCGTGTATTCAGCATTCACGCTCTAGAACCCTACAAAAAAACAGTAAATGCGATCTTAGATTTCATCGCTTTGCAGCCACAGGATCGGGAATTGATTATTGGTGGCGACTTTAATTTGACAACAGGCATCCGACATCCGAGTGACCCGCTACAGCCAACGGATCATAATCCACGGTTGGTTGACCGACTTCGTATACAATTCAATTTAATGAGTTGTTGGCAAGCTGCCAATCCCAACCGTGATTTGCCACAAACCTTGCGTTGGTCAGGTGATCGGGAGGCTAAATACCACTGTGATGGAATCTTCGTGCCCGCTGCTTGGTATGGCGATTTAGCACAATGTATGGTGCTGTCAGACCCACCTTGGGATGAGCTGAGTGATCACAATCCAGTGTCCGCTATATTTTCATGAATTTCATTAGTGTGATCGAAATATTTATGCTTACCAATCGATCTTGATTGCTCAACTCATTCCGCCAATTCTTGAAACCCGGACAAGATCACTGGGGGCCGATCGGGGAACTCGACCACCAAACGCAACTCACCGCCCATTGCCTGTACCACATCGCGCAACGTAGACAAATGTAAATCCGATCGTTTTTCCAGGCGCGAAATGCCCTCTTGCCGAATTTGCAATAATTCCGCCATTTTCTCCTGCGTCAACTTGCGCGCTAGCCGCAGATCCCGCAACGACATTTCTTCGGCAATCAGTTTATTGGCCCGTGCCTGAATCTTCGATCGCCGTTCTGCTGGCAACTGATTGAGTTTATCCTGCAATGAATTTGGCATCGGTTAATTTCCTTTTAGTTGCTGAAGATGCTGATCAAATCGTGCATCTGCTTGAGTAATGAGCGTCTGATAAAATCGCTTTTGACCCACACCAGATTTATCACCTGCCACCAATAGAATTGCTTGACGCGCTGGGTCAAAAGCAAATGCCACCCGCCATACGCCGTCAGCCGCCTGAAAACGCAACTCCTTCAGATTTTGGTGCCGCGATCCATTGAGCGTATCAACATGGGGCCGACCTAACTGAGACCCGAATGATTCCAGTAACAGCACGTTGGCAAACAGCTCATCCTGAACCGCCTGCGGCAGTGCATCAAACTCAACTTCAAACGCTGGATAGAAAATAACTTGCCATTGCATAACGGCAATTGTCTCAAGTATAGCTCAGGAGACATATGCCTCGCAAGACATATTTTGTAGGGCGATAACTACCCCTGCGACAGATCGATTCCGATCGGGAGCAGCATGAAATCATGGGTGCGGCTTACCTCCTGAGTGGGTTAGTATTGAAACAGGCGATGATTGGGAAAATCATACGGAGAGACAATATGCGTGAGTCAGTAACTTATCAGGCCGTTCTGGAAGAAGGTCGCGAGGAAGGTCGTGAGGAAGGTCGTGAGGAAGAGCGCCGATCGATGGTGATCAGTCTGTTGCGTGTGGGTGTCGCGATCGAACAAATTGCCCAGGCCGCAGGAATATCGATCGAAGCCGTCACCCAATTGCAACAGGAAAGCCACCTGTAGTTGTTGCAAAACTTGTAACCGGAACATCGCGGCGGGATGGGTGTCGTTTAATCGGTGATATCGGCTACCCAACGCATTTCGGATGCTGCTCCCTATGAAATTACCACGTCGGCTTGTGCCTGCCCTTTGTGGCACGATCGCCCTTACTCTCGCGGCTTCGCCATTACCCAAATCCCAGGCCACTCCCGCCACCCCGATCGTCAAACCAACGCCAACGCTGTCACCAACGCTCGCGACAAAGGTGACGGAGACGATGGCTGGGGCCTTTGGGGCCGATCGCAAAGCGTTTACAATCACCAAAACCACCCCAGTAAATTGGTCGGATTGTTTGCCGATTCCCGATCGGGATATTAGTGGTAATTGCCAACCGCAAGCACGATCGGGTTGGCGGGTGCGGGTCATGGGCAAAGGCGAAGTCTGGCAGTATCTTGTGACCGCCGATGGGCGCATGACGCTGGATGGGCTAGCGAGTGTAAGTCCGAAGGTGCGAGTCGGTTTGGCCAAGGCGCTGAATCGGCAGTCCGCTGCGGTAAGGTTCCAGGCGGTGCAACTGGTGCAGAATATGGCAGCCTGTCCCGTAGGGGCGATGTGCAAAATGTCGCCGAATCCCGCTTGGAAGATTTTGTTAGAAGATGACCGATCGCCCTATACGATGACGCTTCAGGGGCAGCGATCGAATATGGGTAGTTTTGCCAGTTTCTTGCCGAAGGATTTGGTGGGGTTGCCGCCCGGTTATGGGGAGGCGGTTCTGCGGGATGTGCGCGATCGGGCGGATGGACTGTTGGGGGCGAATTTTCGGGTGGAAGGGATTAAGGCGATTACTTGGAATGAATGTCGCGGTGGTGATCCAGCCCCTTCGCAGCCTGCACGCGGGATTTGTCCCGACTTTACCCGCGAAGGATGGCAGATGGTGACGATCAATGGCCCGGTGCGCTGGGTGCATTATTTGAACAAGCCGGATGTGACGCCCTTGCCGCCGATTGATCAAGTCTCCCCCGACGGCCCGCAAAGTTTGCCGCGATCGGTGGCGACCACCCTGATTCAGGCCACGGCCAAACGGGATAAGCAAGCGGTGTCGAATTATCGGGTTCATTGGGCCGATGCGACATTTTTTGATGGTTGTTTGAACCCGGTGGGGTTTGCGTCAAACTTGGTGAACCCAGCGATCGGCTGTCGGCAGCGGGTGCAGTCGGGTTGGCAAGTGAGCGTCATTCGCAATGCGATGACCATTGATGGACAGCCGTTGACGACCTATCATGTCAATGCGTTGGGCACAGATTATCGGGTGATTAGCCAGACGCGATGGTTGCCACCGCCTTAGGGTGTGTTCGATCGGCCATGGCAAAAACCGCCCTCGACTAGAAGTCGGAGCTGACCGCGAAAGTGCATTGAAATGCACTGAAAAGGCTGAATTTTTAGGTGACGAACATTGCTCAGTCCACTTTTAGTGGACTTGTGCTCTCAGCCCCGACTTTTAGTCGAGGGTTGGCTAGAATTGATTCGCCGAACCGCATAATCTCAACCCGTAAACACTCGTCTCAATACATTCTGGCGATTCTGAATCCGGTTTATATCGCATTGTCCGCACGATGGTTGCTTCCTCCGTCTCCTCGATCGAGAATTCAATGTCATATTTCGGAATATCATTCATCGCGACGATCGTGCCAGTGATTTGATCATTGTACAAATCGAACTGAAATCGAATTGGCGTTGATGTTTGATTTTTGATGCGGAGATCTTTGTAGCCGAAGACGACGGTGGCATCAGCACCCAAGGGCGTAAACCGGGTGGCGTCGGTGTAGATGTCCTGAGAATGGGAATGCCGTTCGATAATTTCGCAATCCGTATGCAAGGCCAATAGATAAATCAATCCCGACAATTGGCACAATCCCCCACCCACCACGGCCTGCAATTCGCCATTCACCAACGCCCGACCCACCTGATAACCCCGCACCGCGATCGGGTTCCCCACCAAATGCCAAAACGCCAGAATCTGTCCCGGCTGAATCACCACGGGTTCAATGCACTGCATCGCCAGAGCTAAATTTTGTCGTTTATTGTCCGCGTAGGCACTGGGTTTGAGGGCTTGGCTGATGCGGATTTGGGCGATCCAGTCCGGTGGGTGCAGTGATGGCCCCGGAGTCGCAAATAACGCAAAATCCCCCGATCGGCGATCCTGCTGTTGCCGTTTGGTGGCTTGGAGACTGGCTTTCCAGTGGGGAGCGATCGATCGGGCAATCGGCGTGAGCCAGCTCATGGTGCTGAATTTGGGGTGAAACAATGCTCTGAATATCATACCGCGTCGGTTGCGGCCTTCGATGATTTGGCGTCGGCGCGATCGATGGCTTACATTAAGTAATGTGAACTGTTGATTGATTGACCAAATGATGAATCTTCCTCCAGGGCCGACTCAGCCTGCATTGTGGCAAATGCTGCAAATCATTACCGATCCGACGGGATTTTTGGGTGATTGCGCCGATCGCTATGGCGATACCTTTACCCTGCGGATCTTGGGGCGCAATTCGCCGCCCGTGATTTTTCTCAGTCAGCCGGAGACGATTCAGGCGGTGTTTACGACCTTGGCCGATCGGTTTGAGTATGGCAAGGTGACGCAGGTGTTTGCGCCCTTGGTGGGCCAGGAATCGCTGATTATGCAGCAGGGCAAGCGGCATCAGCACCAGCGGCAGATGATCATGCCCGCCTTTGCGCGGGAACAGTTGCAGTTGCAGGCGGAGTTGGTGCGGGACTGCACGATCGCCCAGGTTCAAAGCTGGCAAGTGGGCGATCGGATTGCCATGCGATCGCAGATGTCGGACTTATCGCTGCGGGTGATTCTGGCGGTGGTGTTTGGGATGACGACGGGCGATCGATTTGAGCAATTGCGTCAGCGGTTGACGGCTTTGCTGGAGCGGATTACGGGGACGCTGTATTCGGTGCAGTTTTTCTTGCCGCCGTTGCAGCAGAACTGGGGGCGGTGGAGTCCTTGGGGCGGCTTCTTGGCGCAGATGGCGGTGATCGATGCGCTAATTCTGGCGGAGATTGCCGATCGGCGATCGCAGTCCTTGGTGGGCCGATCGGATGTGCTATCGAGTTTGATGCAGGCGGTGGATGTGGCGGGGGAGCCGTTGATGGATCAGGAATTGCGCGATCAGTTGATGACGCTCTTGCTATTGGGCCATGAAACGACGGCTTCGGCCTTGGCTTGGGCGTTTTACTGGTTGCATCGTGATCCGGCGTTGCAAGCGCCACTGCGATCGGCAGTGCAGTCGCACCAAGGCAGTGCCTTCGAGTTGGCCGAACAACCGGGTTTGACGGCGGTGTGCAAAGAGGCGTTGCGGGTGTATCCGATCGCGCTGATTTCCCAGCCCCGGCGGGTGCAGCAGGAAGTGCGCTTGGAAGGCTACGATTTGTCGCCGGGGACGGTGGTGATTCCTTGCATTTATACGGCCCATCGGCGATCGGCGACCTATGGTGATGCGACGGTGTTTCGGCCCGATCGGTTTATGGAACGAAAGTTTAGTGCCAGTGAATACTTTCCCTTTGGCGGTGGCAGTCGCAATTGTATCGGGATGGCGTTGTCGTTAATGGAGATGAAAGTGATCTTAGGCACAATCATGCAGCGATTCACGTTTACGGCAGTGGGCGAATCTCGACTCTATCCCGTGCGGCGGGGCATTACCTTTGTGCCACCGGAGCGATCGCAGTTGCAGGTGACGCGGTTATTTGGTTAATCGATCGAGTGCCCGATCGATGCTGGCGCGAATGTTATGCAACAAATAAAGATCCTCGGATTCTAGTCGGGCGAGGGCTTTGATTACGTAGGTTTGATTGCGATCGGAGAGGCCAATGCGTTCCATCAGTTTTAACGTCGCCGTCTTGAGGCTGGCATATTGTGGCGCGGGCATGGTTTCACGGTTTAACCGCTGATCGACAATCTGCACCGTCGTTTGCGCCTCCGAAAAGACGTAACTAAAAATCATCACCGCCTGCGCCAAATTCAATGACGGATAGGTGCAACTCTGGGGAATCGTCGTGAGCAAATCACAGAGGGCAATGTCTTGGCGACTCAGGCCCGATCGTTCGCCCCCAAAGACGATGGCGACGCGTTGTAATCCCTCACCTTTGGCTTGCAGAACTTCGGGCAATTCGCGAATTGAAACGTAGTGATGTTTTTCGAGGCGGTGGCGGGCGGTGGTGGCGCAGGCCAGATCGACGTCGTGGAGGGCGGTTTGGAGGTCGTCGTAGACTGTAGCCGCCTCCAGAATATGCTGCGAACCGTGGGCCAGGACGCGGGCGGTTTCGCCGAGATGATCGGTTTTGGGCCGGACAAAGCGCAGATCACTGTGGCCCATGGTGTTGATCGCACGGGCCGCTGCGCCAATGTTGGCGGGTGATTCGGATTCAATTAGGATGAAGGTGAAATGGATCACGGGTTTTGGCAATGGGGGTTAGCCTTTGGGAAAGCGATCGCGTTAACGATGGGGGGCAGATGGTGGGCCGTGCCCACCCTACGCGATCGCATGGAAACCGTAGGGTGGGCATTGCCCACCGCTCGACGCATTATACCTAACCCCGATCGCCCCTACACCGTGCCAAGGTTATCGACGCCTTGGATTTGCCAGTCGAGATCGGCGACGGCGAAGATCGGGACGGTGGCTCCGAATTGGCCGTTGTTCATGTACCACAGGCGTTCGGCTCCGGTGGATTGGTTGTACCAGAGGATGTCTTCGAAGCCGTCGCTGTTGAAGTCCCGCGTACCCCGCACGACCCACTGGCTATTCAGGAATGAGGGCAGTTTGGTCACCTTGTCGGGGGAGTAAACCGTGCCATCGAGTCGCCAAATCACCATTTCCTGGGAGGTGACGTTGCGCCAGAGGATGTCGGGGGAACGATCGCCGGAGAAGTCGCCGCTGCCGAGGATTTCCCACTTCAGATCGACGGTGGGCAGGTCGATCGCCCGATCGTAAGCCAAGCCGTTCATCTTCCAGATGCCATTCGTGCCCGTGCGGGTGTTGCGCCAGAGAATGTCGGGGGTGCCGTCCCGATCGAAGTCCTGAATGCCCTGTACCTGCCAGCCGCTATCGGGGACGTTCGGTGGGGTGGTGATGGCGCGGACGTAGTTGCCGCCTTGGATTTCCCACAGTCCGGTGTCGCCCGTGCGTTTGTTGTACCAGAATAGGTCGGCGTCACCATCGCGATCGAAGTCAGCGGCTCCCCCGACTTGCCATCCGGCATCCGTTACCTGTGGTCCAGCGATTACCCCGATCGGTTGGCCTTTGCCAATTAGCCAGACCAAGGTTTCGCGGGTGGCGCGATTTTGCCAGAATAGGTCGCTGGTGCCATCGCCATTGAAGTCACCCGTGGCCACGACGTTCCAGTTGGGGTTGTTTAGGGCGGGGAGGGCGTTACCCGTGCTGAAGGTACTGCCGCCGCTACCTTTCCAGAGGAAGGTTTCGCCGCTGCGGGGGTTGTGCCAAGCGAAGTCGGGATTGCCGTCGAGGTTGAAGTCGCCGATGCCGGACAATTTCAATCCCGCATTGGTCGTCGGCAGGAAGACGCCGATGCCAAAGGCGCTGCCCTGCATATACCAAACCGCGTTCTCACCGGATTCGGTATTCCGCCAAATGATATCGAGATTGCCATCGCGATTGAAGTCGGTGGCGTCGATGATCTGCCAGTTGGTATCGGGCACGGTGCCGACGACATTGCCACTGGCGATCGTCAAGCCGTTCATGTTCCAGATTAAGGCGGTGCCGCTTTGGCGGTTTTGCCAGAGGATATCGGCTTTGCCATCGCGGTTGAAGTCCGCGACTGCGCCAATTTCCCAGTTGAGATCAGCGGTGGGCGTGAGCAAGACGACTTGCGCCAACTGACTGCCATTCATCAACCAGACGCCGTTTTCGCCCGTGCGTTGATTGCGCCAGACGAGATCGAGCTGGTTGTCTTGGTTGAAGTCGGCGATGCCGCGCAGTTGCCAACCCAAGTCCGCTGCGGTGGGCAACACAACTTGACTGCCAAAGGTCGGCCCGTTCATTTGCCAGAGTAGATTGGCACCGTTAGCTTGGTTGCGCCAGATGATGTCGGGGGTGCCGTCGCGGTTGAGGTCGGCGACGCGCTGGATTTCCCAGGCACCGGGGAGGGTGGGGAGGATGCTGGCGGTTTGCACCTGATCGCCGTTCATCACCCAAATCAGGGTCGCGCCGTTGACCCGGTTATGCCAGACGATGTCGCTATCGCCATCATTGTCGAAGTCGGCGACGGCCCCCATTTGCCATTGCTGGGCGTCGGTTTGGGGCAGATCGACGCGATTGAACGCCGGGGTTCGATCGGTGCGCCAAATCACGTTCGCCCCGGTCTGGGGATTGCGCCAGAACAGATCGACATTGCCATCGACGCCCGCCACGAGGTTCTCCGTGGGGCGCGGTGCGGGTGTGGGTGGAATGGGTGGGGTCGGTGGAACGGGCGGAACGGGTGGAATTGGTGGAACGGGCGGTGGCGTGGGTGGTGCAGGTGGCGGCGTGGGCGGTGCGGGCGGTGGCGTGGGTGGTGTGGGCGGTGGAACGGGTGGCGTCGGCGGGGTTGGGGTGTCGTTATCGAGGATGGTGGCGCTGGCGCTACTCCCGGTCAGCGTGGTACCAGCGGTGGGATTGCTCAGTTGGAAGGTGAAGGCTTCGGATGCTTCGATCGTGGCATCATCCAACCCCAAGACCGAAATCACCTGAATCGTGCCAGTCGTGCCATCGAAGGTGAGCGTGCCATTCTTCGCGACGAAATCCGATCCAGCGATCGCCGTGCCATTCACCGTCGCATAGTCCACCGTAATCGGCGTCGTCGGTGCATTCAGCAGCTCCACCCGGAACTGGAAGGGATTCGTGGTGGCGGCGAGTTCGGTTTGGCTGGTGGGGACGATCGGGGTGAGGACGATCGACGGTGCCGGGCCGGGTGGCGGCGGTGGGGGTGTGGCCCCATCGTTGTCGAGGATCGTGACGCTGGCGTTATTCCCGGTCAGGGTAACACCTGTGGTTGGATTGCTCAGTTGCAGCGTGAAGGCTTCGCTGGTTTCGATCGCCGTGTCATCCAAACCGACGACGGAAATCACCTGACTCGTGCCGCTCGTGGCGTCGAAGGTGAGTTTGCCCGCCTTGGCGACGAAGTCCTGTCCGGCGGTGGCCGTGCCATTGACCGTGGTGTAGTCCACCGTCACCGTTTGATTTGCCACGCCATTCACCAGTTCGGCCTTGAACTGGAACGGCGTTGTGACGGCGGCGAGTTCGGTTTGACTAGTGGGGGCGATCGGGGTGAGGACGATCGACGGACTCGGCCCGGGTGGCGTGGGCGGTGCAGTGTCATCATCCAGAATCGACACGCTGGCGTTATTGCCCGTGAGGAGGACGCCCGTGGTGGGATTGCTCAGTTCGAGGGTGAAGGCTTCGGTGACTTCGGTGAGCGTGTCATTCAGTCCGTCGATCGAGATGACCTGGATCGTTCCGGTGTTGCCATCGAAGGTGAGCGTGCCTGTCTTGGCGACGAAATCCTGACCTGCTGTGGCCGTACCATTCACCGTTTTGTAATCCACGGTAATCGGCGTGGTCGGTGCATTCAGCAGCTCGACGCGGAACTGGAACGGATTCGTGGTGGCGGCGAGTTCGGTTTGGCTGGTGGGGACGATCGGGGTGAGGACGATCGTCGGGGCGGGCGGTTGGTCGTCGTTCAGGATGGTGACTTCGGCGGTGGTGGTGGTGCCGAGGGTGGCGTTGTTGGCGCTGAGGAGAACGAGGGAGAAGGTTTCATCGGCTTCGGGGATCAAGTCGCCGCGCACGGGGATGTTGATCACTTGCTGATCGGCTCCCGCTGGGATCAGAATCGTGCCGCTTTGGCCCGTGTAATCGCGACCCGCCGCTGTGGCGGTGCCATCCCTGGTGACGTATTCGACCAAGACCCGATCGACGGCGGGCCGATCGAGTTTGATCACAAATTTCACCACGTTATCAGCGGCGGTGCCATTGCCTTCGGTCACGGTCGGTGGGGTGGGGCGTTCCACGGTGACGATTGGCTCGGCGAAGGGGTCGTCGGGCAGAATTTGGCCGATCGCGGTGGTGGCCGTGGCGACGATCGTCGCATTGGTCGGCGTGCTCAGGCCGATCGTGAATTGTTCCAGTGGCTCCTCGATCGTCTCGCCATTCACCAGCACCGTCACGGTCTGGGTCAGTGGCCCACCCGGCGCGAAGGTCAATGTCCCTGTGGCAGCGGCAAAATCCGCCGCCGCGCCCGTGGAAACGGCGGTGCCATCGGTGGTGGCGTAGTTGACCGTGACGGGTTCGCCGCTGGCGGCGGACAGGGCGACGTTAAAGGTGAATGCCGTGGTGCCAGTATTGCCTTCCAGCTTACGGGCCGAAAGTGGCGTCAAGCTAAGGCTCGGCAGGGCATCGCCATCGTCGGTGATTACCGCCGCTGCGCTGATCGTCGTGCCCAGGGCGGCATTGGTCGGATTCGGCAGCAGTTCGACGGTGAAGGTTTCGTTCGGTTCACGCAGGGTGTCGTTGAGGATCGGCACCGTGACGGTTTGGGTCAGGGTGGTGGTGCCAGCGGCGAAGGTCACCGTGCCCGTGGCGACGGCGGTGTAGTCGCTGCCCGCGATCGCCGTGCCATCGACGGTGCGATATTGCACCGCGATCGCGCTGTCGGGGATGCGGCTCAGGGTGACGTTGAAACTGTAGGTGCCAGCGGCTTCGCTCACCGTTGGGGTGGCGGGCGCGATCGTCACCAGCGGCAACGGCTGGACATCATCATTGGCGATCGTCACCAAGGCCGTGGAAGTCGCAGCCGTCGGCACCAGACTGGCATTTGCACTGACACTGACCAAATTCACCACAAACGTCTCATCCGGCTCGAACACCGTGTCACCCGTGGCATTCACCACGACATCGACGAAGGTTGCCCCGGCGGCGATGATCGCTTCGCCATTGAGGACGGCGGTGTAGTCGGTGCCCGCTGTGGCCGTGCCATTGGCGGTGCTGTAGACCACGGTGGTGGCTTGGCTGCTGGGCTGGGAGAGGGTGATGCGGAAGGTATAGGCGCTGTCCCCGGTATTGCCTTCGGGTTTGCTGGCGATCGTCGGCGGCGCGATCGTCACCGTCGGACTGCCAATGCTGAGCGGGCTGGAGAATTCCGAGGTATTCCCGGTGGGGTCGATCGCTGTGGCCAGGATGAGGCCGCTGGCGACATCGGGTAGATCGGCGGTGAAGCTGCCGTTGCCCGTGGCATCGGTGGTGACGGTGGCGGTAGTGAGGAAGGCTTCGCCTTCAGCGGCGGCGGCGGTGGCCGCCGTCGATCGGAACAGTTCAATCCGGTAGAGCGTGCTGGGCAAGCCGTTGATCGTGCCTTGGACGGTGGAGCCGCCCGTGGCCTTGGGTTCGGCGATCGTCAGGACGGGGAAGTTCTGGAGGTTGTTCGCGCCAGTATCGACGTCGCCCACGTCATTCGGCGTGGCGGCGTCGGCTCCGAGGTTGATGCCGAGGCCCGTATTGGCTGAGATTTGGTTGGCGGTGATCCGGTTGCCCGTGCCGGAGAGGACGGCGACGCCATCCCCGGCATTGCCTGTGATCACGTTGCCATGCAAGGAATTGGTGGCATTACCAATCTGGTTATTGTTGCCCGCGATCGCGATGCCGTTGCCCTTGAAGCCGACGACCCGGAGACCCCGGACGATGCTGCCGTTGCTGTTTAGAGTGAGACCATTGCTCCCCGCCGCGATCGCGCTGCCGTTGATTTCGACGACGGGAGTACCGCCGACGAACCCCGTCTGGAAGGTGGCATCCAAGGTGACGCCTTCAGTGATCGTCGGCAGCGCCGTCACGAGATTAATCACCCGAGGCGCTTGGCCCGTGCCGCCCAGATTGAAGGTGATGATGTCATCGCCCGCGCTGGCATTGGCATTGAGAATCGCCTGACGCAGGGAGCCTTCGCCTTGGTCGCCCAGTTGGGTGACGCCCGTGCCATTGGCGGCGATCGTGATGCTGCCCGTGGCCAGGTTGCGGGCGGTGTAGCCCCCGGCGGGATTCGGTTCGATTCGCAGTTGGAGCAGTTCGGCGGCTTCGGCGATCGCGTCAGGATTCGCGGCGACGACCAAACTCACCGTAGCGACATTGGCCGGAATGACGATTTCGTAGATATCCGGCGTCGGATTGGTAATTACAACGCCCACGGCGGCGGTGCTGAGCGTGTAGTCCGCGACGCTGGCGGTGCTGGTGTTGCTGACGGACAGGCGAAGGGTGACGGGGTCCGTGGCATCACTGCGGTTAATCACATAGCGGCCCGTATCGCCCCCGAGTTCTGCCGCCGTGGGGTCGAGCAGATTCAGGGTAATCGTCGGTCGCACGGAGCTGCCGACGAGATCGCTTGCCCCGTTAAAGTCGCCCGCCACGAGGTTTGAGGCATTGCTCTCAAAGGTGACAAAATTGCCGCCCCGATCGATGGATGGCGTGAGTGAGGCTTGGTTCCCGCTGCCAGTGTCGGTTTGGTCGAGACTGAGGAGACGGACGCGGTTGCTCTGGCGATCGAGCAGGAAGACATCGGCGATCGTGCCGTTGTTATCGCGGGTGTCGAGATTGCTGCTGGTACTGGTAAAGCTGACGTAGCGGCCATCGCCACTGATCACCGCATTGTCTGCACTGCCATTGCCGATCGTCCCTGGCGTTTGGATACTGACCAGGCTGGTGGTGGGCGTCGCGGCCCCGAGATTGCGGATGAACACATCCAAATTGCCGTTGGTGTCGCCAGTTACTAGATCGGTGCCGCTACTGGTGAACACGACGAATTTGCCATCGGCACTGAGGTTGGGCCGGAATGAACCTGTACCGCCGACGGCGATCGTCGTACTGGTGCCACCGGGCGTCACACTGGCGAGTTCCACCGTGCCCGTCGCCGCCCGCCAGACGAAGACATCTTGAGCGCCATTGGTGTCGGTGTTCGCCGTGAGATTCGTGGCGTCACTGACGAAGGCAACGATCGTCCCATCGGCACTGATTGTGGAATTGAAGGATTTGGCATTGCCGACGGCGGTGCCGGATTTGCTGACTAGCGCGATCGTCCCCGTGGCGATGTCGTAGCGGAAAATGTCGCTGGCGGCATTGCTATCGATCGCGCCGCCGAGGGTGGCCGACGTACTGGTGAAGACGACAAACTGCCCATCGCGGCTAATGCTGGCTTCGCTGGCGCTGCCCGGACTGCCGACGTTGAGCAGCTTCACCGTGTCCGGCGTCGTGGGATCCCAGAGGTAGACATCGCCCACTGGCCCATTCAGGTCGCCAATGTTCAGGTTCCCGGTGACAAACACGACCCGGCCATCGGCGCTAATGTCCTGCACCGTGGCGGCAACGGCCAGACCCGGAATCAGCCCGCTAATCCGACGCAGCGGCGTGGTGGCGGTGCTACTCCAGACAAAGGCATCTTGGAGCACGCCGCTATCGCCCGTGATCAGGTTATTCGCGCTGCTGCTGAAGGCGACAACGCTGCCATCGCCATTGATTACCGGATTCGTCGAGTTGGCATTGCCACTGGTGACGGCGGTGTTGCTCTGGCTGATCAGCGTGACTTGGCCCGTGCCCAAATCGCGGCGGAAGATGTCGAGCGTTTGACCATTCGTGTCGCCGCTGGCCAAGTCGCTGGCCCGGCTACTGAACACGGTGAATTGGCCGTTGTCGCTGATCACGTTGCGCGGATTGCCGATCGTCGAGGCATTGTTCCCCGTATTCGCGGGCAGGCCGGGAGCGCGTTTGGTGACTAGGTTGACGCTCGGGGTCGCCGTGGTGGAGGCAAATAGGTCGATCGCGTTATTGCTATCTTGATTCGCGGTGAGCTGACTCGCCGCACTGGTAAAGGCGATCACGCTGCCATCCCGGCTGAGTAAGGCCTGCGCCGCGCCGCCGAGGGCGCTGAAGGGGCGGGTCACATCTTTACTGATCAGCGTCGTGGTGCCCGTCGTCCCGACGATCGGGCGGACAAAGACATCGCTGACATTGTTGCCATCGGCGGCGACGAGGTTCTCCGCGACGGAGCTAAAGCCGACGGTAACGGCTGTGGCGTTGGAGCCGATCGTCGGGTTACTCGAATCGCCATCGCCGCCCGTGCCCGTGGCGGTTTGGCTGACGAGCTGGGTCGTTCCGGCGGTTAGATCGCGCAGGAAGACATCGCGTTTGGTGTTCGTATCCCCGGCGACCAAGTCCGTTGCGCCACTGTCGAAGGCGACATATTTGCCATCGGCGCTGATCACGGGATTATTCGAAGCATTGGCGCTGGCGTTGCCGCCGATGCCCCCGGTGCCCGTGACGGTGCCCGCTGCGCCTGCTGCGTTGCCACTGACCAGTTGCACGGTCGATGCGGTCGCGCCTTTTGTCCAGACGAAGACATCTTGGACGCCGTTCGTGTCGGTGGTGGTGAGGTTGCTGGCGGCACTGGTGAAGGCGATGCGGCTGCCGTCGGTGCTGATGCTGGGATTGTCGGAGCTGGCATTGCCGCCGATCGCGTTGTTCTGGGAAACGCGTTCAGCGCTCGTTGCGACATCGATCGTGCGGATAAACACATCTTGGACGCCGTTCCCATCAGCGCCCAGTCCTAACAAGTCCGCTGCACTACTGACGAAGGCGACGCGGTAGACTCCGGCGGCATCGGGGCCGCTGACCACGGGTTTGTTCGAAGTCCCGCTGCCTGTGCCCGTGAAGTCGGCCTTGATGCTGATGGGCGTGATCGGGTTAACGGTGGCGGTGCTATCCCAGGCGAAGACATCGGTGCCCGCTGCGCCATTCCCATCGGTAATATCAAATAAATCGGTACCCGTGGTGACAAAGGCCACGTAGCGGCCATCGGCACTAATACTCAAAGCGCTGGCGTCGCCGCGCACTCCGGCCAGGTTCGTGCGGGGGGTGACGAGTTTCAGCTCTTGGCTGGTGCGATCGTAGAAATAGACATTCTGCGCGGCCTCGGCGGCGGGAATCGGGGTGCCCCCCAGGAGATTCGTGGCGCGACTGAGGAAGGCGACATAGCGACCATCGGCACTGACTACGGCTCCGGTGGCCGCGCCATTGCCCGTTTGGCGGATGGTGCCAGCGGGGGCGGCAGGATCGGCGACGATCGCGCTAGCGATCTGGATCGCTTGATTTGCCCGATCGTAGATGAAGATGTCTTCCTGACCATTGCCATCGGTGATGCCGCCACTGGTGGGATCGATCAAGTTATCGGCGCGGGAGCTGAAGACAATCGTATTGCCATCGGCGCTGACCGACTGGACATCCACGGCATTACCATTCAGCAGTCGCAATCCTGTCGATTCGCCACTGACTTCGACCCGCGAAATCAGTTCCGGTGCAAGTAAGCCGATGAAGTTGGGGGGGCGATCGGCGCTGAAGGTTTGACTCGATCGATCGACATCCCCGATCGCCACTTCCAAGTCCCAATCACCGCCCTGTGCCGCATTCCCGGTGAAATCATTGGATGCCGCAATATCGGCCTGGGTCAACGCCCTCAATTCTGCCAGGAATGCCTGACCCCGCTGACTTTGAGCGACATTACAGCCGTAGAGTAGGATATCCCCATCCGCCGTCATGGCCTGCGACCAGGACTGGATTTGCGTACTGTACTGCCCCAAATTCTCAAAGCTCAACCAATCCGCCCCCAATTTTAAGGCCCCATCCTGGCCGTGGGAGACGATTTCGAGGCTGCTGATGCCTTGGCGACCGAGGAGGGTTTGGGTGATTTGGGCGATCGCGTCCTGGGCCGGATTTAATCGGTAGACCGATCGGTCGGCCCCAATCCCCGCCACCAAATCCTCATAGCCCGCCACCCCCGCATCGACAAACACCAGCCGACTCGCACGCCCATTCAAGGTCGTCAAATCCGCGATCGGCAGCAGTGGCGTTGGCGCTAGTCCTGGATGCAGTTCCGCAGCGGTGAGGGGAGTTTGGTGGTTGGCAAGCCCAGCGAATTCCATCGGATAATCTCCTAGCACGGCAAATGACGAACGATCGGGGGACACAGCGAATCTGGGGGTGGATGTTTAACCGATCGCACAAGTACATGGGATCCGAAAAATTACCAATATGAAACTATCTTGCCCAGAAAAAACTAGAATGGCGCACAAATCTTTGACAAAATCCGTAGCTGATGCGACCCAATCCCGACGATTGGGGGCGGCGACAGTCGGCGCAAGTCACGATGAATCCATTGCGGTGTCGGCTTTTCTCGCCCATTGGGTCGGTTATACTGAGAAGCGATTTAATTTCTGTCAGTGGGCGGATTGAGCTTGGTGTGCAGCGTGATGATTCCAGAATTTATGCCCGATCGGGCGGCGGATTTAACTGAGGCGACCTCGGTGGCGATGGTGCAGGAGATCGTCCGATCGCCCATCACCGTGCCCCGATGGTCTACGACCGACCAAAGGTCATCGGCCCAGCCAATTGCCACGGCGATCGTTACCCTGGCTCCGAACAGCGGGAACCGTGATGTCACCGATGACGCGCCAATTATGCTGCTCCACGGATTCGACAGTTCGCTGTTGGAATTTCGGCGGTTGCTGCCGTTATTGGCGGAAACGCGATCGGCCTACGCGATCGATTTGCTCGGCTTTGGCTTCACCGATCGGGCGATCGACCCCGCCTTCGACTTCACGCCAGAGAACATCAAAAGCCACCTCTACTACACCTGGAAAACCCTGGTACAACGGCCCATGGTGTTAATCGGGGCGTCCATGGGTGGGGCAGCGGCGATCGACTTTGCGCTCACCTATCCCGAAGCCGTGGAAAAACTCATCCTGATCGACAGTGCGGGCTTTGCCAAGGGGCCAGCGATTTCGGGGTTCCTGTCGCTGTTCCCCGCCGTGGGCCGTCTCGCGACCAACTTCCTCAGTCGGCCCAATATCCGCCGCCAAGTCAGCGTCAAAGCCTATCACGACCCGGTTTTTGTCACGGATGATGCCGAAATCTGTGCGGCGTTGCATTTGGCGATGCCAGGTTGGAGTGACGCGCTGATTCGGTTTACCTGTAGCGGCGGCTATAACTTCCTGGTGGACAAAATTGGCCAGATCACCCAGCCGACGCTGGTGCTGTGGGGCCGTCAGGATCGGATTTTGGGCACGCAAGATGCCAGTCGCTTTGAGCGGACGCTCACCCAGGGTAAATTGGTGTGGGTCGAGAATTGTGGCCATGTGCCGCATTTGGAGCAGCCTCAGGAAACGGCAGCGATAATTCTGCGGTTTATTGCGTGATATTCCGGCGATCGACGATGTGCGATCGCCACGATCCCCCTAAATCCCCCTTAAAAAGGGGGACTTTGAATCCGGTTCCCCCTTTTTAAGGGGGTTAGGGGGATCGGTTCGTCAGCTTAGTTGTCCAGGAGTGAACTAGAGTGAAACGTCAACAATTCTTGCAAACGTCGATCACCAGTGTGGTGGCAGGGGCGGCGCTCACGACAACGCTTAGTGCCTGTCGGCCCAACACCGCCACGGGCGGCGGCGGCAATTTGCCCATGGTGAATTGGCAGATGGCCACCAGTTGGCCGATTTCTCTGGACACGATCTTTGGGGGGGCGAAGGTGTTCTGCGATCGGGTCGCAGCCTTGACGGGCGGGCGATTCACGATCATGCCCCGCGCTGCCGGAGAACTCGCGCCTCCCTTGGAAGTGCTCAACGTCGTCTCCCAAGGCGCAGTGCAGTGCGGCCATTCCGCCGGATACTACTACGTCGGCAAAAGTCCCGCAGCAGCCTTCGGCACGGCGTTGCCCTTTGGCTTGAACGCCCAACAGCAGAACGCTTGGCTCTACGAAGGCGGCGGCTTAAAGCTCTTGCAAGAACTCTATGCCAAGAAATTCGACGTGATCCAATTCCCCGCAGGCAACACCGGCGCGCAAATGGGCGGCTGGTTCCGCAAAGAAATCAACAACCTCAACGACCTCAAAGGCTTGAAAATGCGGATTCCGGGCCTCGGCGGCCAGGTCATGGGCAAACTTGGCGTCACCGTCCAGCCACTCTCCGGGGGCGAGATTTTCCAAGCCTTACAGACGGGCGCGATCGATGCAGCGGAATGGGTCGGCCCCTACGACGACGAAAAACTCGGCCTCCACAAAGTCGCCAAATACTACTACTATCCCGGCTGGTGGGAACCTGGCCCGACCTTGGAAGTGCAGATCAACCTCAAGGCTTGGAAGCAACTGCCCCCGGTTTATCAGGCGGCAGTGCAAACGGCGGCAATGGAATCCAATCTCACCATGCTGTCCCGCTACGACGCCCGGAATAACGAGGCATTGCAACGGCTAATCCAAGGCGGCGTCAACCTGCGGCCCTACAGCAATGCGATCCTTGCCGCCGCCGAGAAAGCCGCGTTTGAGTTGTACGACGAATTTGCCGCGAAGGATGCCGACTTTAAGCGGATTTTTGATGAGTGGAAGCCCTTCCGCGATCGGGTTTATGCCTGGAATAGCATTAATGAGGGGAGTTTGGCCCGATATCGCGATGGGAAGGTTAAATCGTAGGGTGGGCACTGCCCACCGCCTCAATACATCATATGGTCGGTGATTGTGCAACATATGGTCGGTGATTGTGCAACCGGGAAATCGTGGGCAGTGCCCACCCTACACCGGAACCTTCGCCGCCAAACTCACCAACCACGTCACCGTCTGCGGAAACGCCATCACCAAAATCAACACCGCAAACTGCAACGCCATAAACGGCAGCGCCCCTCGGTGAATGTCGATCGTGCGCACTTCCTTGGGCACCACACTCTGCAAATAAAACAGTGAAAACCCCACGGGCGGCGAGATAAACGCTGTTTGCAGGTTGACGGCCATGACCACCCCAAACCACACCATGTCGAGGCCCAACTCCTGGGCAGCGGGCACCAACAGCGGCATCGCAATGAAGCAAATCTCGATGAATTCGAGGAAGACGCCCAGGGCGAAAATCACGAGATTACTGACGATTAAGAACGCCAACTTGCCCCCTGGCAAATTCACCAACAGCCCGGTAATCAGCGTTTTTCCGCCCAATGCGTCGAAGATCAGGCTGAAAAAGGCCGAGCAGAAGAGGATCATCAACACGACTGAGGTAACGATCGCCGTGGCATGACCCGCCGATCGGATCAATTCCCAGTTCAACCGCCGATTCAGGGCCGCAAGTCCACAAGCGCCGACTGCACCCACGGCCCCGGCTTCGGTGGGCGTCGCTAACCCGAAGAAAATACTGCCCAATACGGCGAAAATCAACAGCAGCGGCGGCACTACGGCTTTGATCACGCGGCGGACGAGGGCCATGCCCTTGATCGTGCGCGCTTCGGGGGGCAGGGCCGGGGCCAACTTGGGTTTGAGGAAGGCGATGATTAGAACATAAAGTGCGTAGGACAGCGACAGCATTAAGCCAGGAATCAATGCGCCCAGGAATAGATCGCCCACGGACACGCCCAATTGGTCACTCAAAACCAACAGCACCAGACTCGGTGGAATCAGTTGCGCCAGGGTGCCGGAGGCGACAATCACCCCCGTCGCCAGTTCTTTGTCGTAGCCGTAACGCAGCATCATCGGCAGTGACAGCATGCCCATGATGATCACGGTGGCGGCGACAACTCCGGTGGTCGCCGCCAGCAGGGTGCCCACCAAAATCACGGCCAGCGCCACCCCGCCCCGCAACGGGCCAAGCACAATCCCGATCGTCTCGAGCAAATCCTCCGCCAGTCCCGACTTCTCCAGCACCGCGCCGAGAAACACAAAGAACGGAATCGCCAACAGCGTAAAATTCGACATCGTGCCGAACCAATTGCTGGGCAACAGCAACAGCCGACTGGGATCGATCGCCCCCACCCACCAGCCAATCCCGCCAAACACCAACCCCGTCGCCGCAAAGGAAAACGCCACGGGATAGCCGCTCATCAAAATGATGAAAAACCCCACAAACATCGCGATCGCCAACCACTCAAAACCCATAATCGACTGCCCTCATCTATTCCAGCGGTAACTGCTCCGTATCGGCTTTGAGCCGATCGGCCACCTGCGTATAGCCCAACCAAATCGCCAAATATTTAATCGCCTGGGCGATCGCCTGCAATAGCAGTAGCCCGAATCCCACCAGCAACATCGTCTTGATCGGCGCGGGCGGCAGGCCATCGGCATTGGCGGAGAGTTCCCATGCGCCCAGGCTGCCATCGGGCGCGATGCCCCAGGACTGCAAGACGAAGTTGGTACTGACCCACAGACCCATGACGCAAAACGGGATCAGAAACCCCACCGTGCCCACAAAATCCACCAGGGCGCGGTGTTTCTCACTCCAATTCGTGTACAAAAAATCGACGCGGACATTCGCCCCATGCTTGAGGATGTAGGGAAAGCCCAGCAAAAAAATCAAGGAGAACAACTGCCATTGCAAGTCGATTAGCCCATTCGAAGCGAGTTTGATCCCAATCAGGCGGCCAACGTAGCGAGCCACCACATTATAAAATCCCACCGCGATCGTGATCCCCACCAGCCACCCGCTCAACTTGCCGCAAAGTTCACTCAGCCGATCGATGATCTGAGCGAATCGGAGCAGATGACGGATGTGGGTCGGCTGAAGCAAAGTCCGCAAAATGATGTCCTTCGATCGAATCAACAGGTACCGCAAACGATAATATCATGGGAGTTTGACGCGAATCGATCGGGGACGGATTTATGGTGAGAAGGCTAGAGAACTTGTGATTGGAGACTTGAGTCAAGGGACGTTAGACGAATATCAGCAGTGGCTCGCCGAAGTGAAGCCCCTGTTGGACTGTGGCCATTTGCCTGAATACGTGCCAGCACTCGCCAACGTCAATCCGGCGACCTTGGGGCTGGCCGTCCGGCTAGGCGCGGGGGCATCCATCGCCCTAGGCGATCGCACCCAACAGTTCAGTTTGATGAGTGTGATGAAGCCGTTCCTGCTGCTGTATGCCTTGGAGCAAGCGGGCTTTGATGCGGTGTTCGATCGGGTGGGGATGTTGCCGTCGGATCAGTCGTTCCATTCGCTGAAGCAATTGGCCGCCGATCGGGGCAAGCCGCGCAATCCGATGATCAATAGCGGCGCAATCACCCTGGTCGATCAGCTCCCCGGTCGCAACGGCCACGAACGCTGCGCGGCCTTTCGGCAGTGGCTAGCCCAACGCGCAGGCGTCGATCTCGTCGTCGATCCGGTGATGCTGGAATCCGTCCGATCGTTGCCCAACGACGCCAACCGCGCCATCGCCCAAATGCTCAAAAACTCCGGCACGATCGGCAGCCGCACCCAAGCCCTCGACACCTACAACCAAATCTGCTGCCTCTCCGTCACCGTGGAAACCTTAGCCCAGTTGGGGTTACTCCTCGCCTTGCCGCAATCAGGGGTACAGCGCCGATCGCAGCAAATCGTCAATGCGATGATGCTCACCTGCGGTGTCTATGAAGCCTCCGGGGAATGGGCCGTGCGGATGGGCTTGCCGATCAAATCAGGGGTGAGTGGCGGGATCCTGGCGATCGTGCCGCAGCAGGGCGCGATCGCGATTTATGCGCCGACGATCGATGATGCAGGCAATTCGGTGGCCGGAGCCTGTTTGTTAGAGAAAATCATTCGCAACCTCGATCTCGGTCTGTGTTGAGCGAATAATTTAGTGCGAAAGATCTTGCCGACTACGGCATCAAATCGCCCCGCGACTGGAAGTCGGGGCTACAGGCGAAAGTCCTGACGGACTAGGGTTTAGTCCCTTTGGGACTTGTGCTATTCGCCCCGACTTCCAGTCGTGGGGCAGGCGAATTGCGTAGTCCATCAATTCGCTTGGGGTTTGAGGGCCTGATGTGTTGCCATAATTCAGCTGATTCGATCCAGCAAAACCATCGTCGTACTCGCATTCACCGTGAACCCGATCTTCTCGTAGAACGACTGCTGATGCGTCGTCATCAGATACACCCGCTCGACCCGCACCAGCAGCGGATGACTCAGCATCGTCTCGACCAATTTTCGCCCAATGCCCGCCCCTTGATAATCGGGATGCACCACCACATCCCAAATCGTTGCCCGATACACGCCATCGGAGGTGGCTCGCCCAAAGCCCACCAGCAAATCGCCATCCCAGGCGCTGATCACCGGATCGCTATGGCCGATCGCCATCGCCAAATCCTCAACCGTGCGATCGCGCGCCCAAAACGCCGCCAATTCATACAATGCCTGAAGCTGCACCAAATCGACATCCTCGCGCCGATCGGCCAGCCGCACTCCCGCCCCATCCTGCTCCAAGGTCAACTCCCAGCCTCTCGATCCCGTTATGGCCCCAAAAACACCTTAAACTGATTTAGACCCAATTGTCTTCCGTTTCCGGCTTGTCTCATCACGGTTTTCCCCGCAGATTTATGTTCTATCGCGCCTCCCGTCGTCGTTTCTGGCGATCGCTGCTGATCTTGATCGGCCTGTGCCTCAGCCTCGGCAGCGGCATGGCCTTGGCCCAATCCACCCCCCCGATCGGCACCGTCGATCCGATCGCCCCCAAGCATCAGCGCGGCCAAGAACTCTACCTAAAAAACTGCGCCAGTTGCCACATCGGTATCCCGCCCGCCGTCCTCCCGAGCCAAACCTGGGCCGAATTGATCCAAGACCCCGAACATTACGGTGCCCAACTGCCCCAAATCGCCGCCTTCGACCTGCGCCAGATGGATCAATACCTCACCACCTACTCCCGGCCCCTGCGCGAAGACGAATCCACGCCCTACCGCATTGGTCAAGCCCGCGTCTTCCTGGCCCTGCATCCCCAGGTGAAGCTGCCCAAGCCATTGACGATCGCCAGTTGTGCGAGCTGTCATCCCAAGGCCGATGTGTTTAACTTCCGGGAGGGGGGAATTGAGAATGCTGAATTGAGAATGCTGAATTGAGAATGCTGAATTGAGAATGGGTGACGAGTGGTGGTATCCCATTTACAACTCACAATTCTCAATTCTTTCGGTCTTCCACACTCCGCCCGATCGTTCGGGATCAGGCGGAAGTGTTAGGATGTATAGGCTTTGGCGACATTTGTGGCGCATCTTTTCTGGCGACTCGATTTGACCCCCTGGCTTAACCCGTTTTTTTGGAACTCTGACCACCATGTTGAAAGCTCTCTTGGGTGATCCCAACGCGCGCAAACTGAAGAAGTTCAAGCCTGCCCTGGTGGAAATCAACCTATTCGAAGAGGATATCAGCCCCCTCGCGGATGAGCAATTGGTGGCGAAGACGGCGGAATTTAAGGCCAAGGTGGCCCAGGCGCGCAATTACACCGAAGAACAGCAGATTCTCGAAGACATTCTGCCGGAAGCCTTTGCGGTGGTGCGGGAAGCCGGAAAGCGCGTCCTCGGACTGCGCCACTTTGATGTGCAGATGATTGGGGCGATGGTGCTGAACAGCGGCCAGATCGCCGAAATGAAAACCGGGGAAGGCAAAACCCTCGTTTCCACCCTGCCCGCCTATCTGAATGCCCTCTCTGGCAAGGGCGTCCACGTCGTCACGGTGAACGACTACCTGGCGCGGCGCGATGCCGAATCTATGGGCCAGATCCACCGCTTCTTGGGCCTCACCGTGGGCCTGATCCAGCAGGATATGTCCCCCGAAGAACGCCGCCGCAACTACGCCTGCGATGTCACCTATGCCACCAACAGTGAGTTGGGTTTCGATTATCTGCGGGGCAACATGGCCACCTCGATCGAGGAAGTTACCCAGCGCCCATTCAACTACTGCGTAATCGATGAAGTCGATTCCGTGTTGGTGGACGAAGCCCGGACGCCGCTGATCATCTCCGGCCAAGTCGAACGCCCCACGGAGAAATATGTCGGGGCAAACGAAGTGGCCATGGCGCTTCAGCCCGAGGAGCACTACGAAGTCGAAGAGAAGCAACGCAATATTCTCTTGACCGACGAAGGCTTCATCAAGGCCGAGGAATTGCTGGGCGTGACGGATTTGTTCGATCGCGATGACCCTTGGGCGCACTACATCTTCAACGCCGTCAAAGCCAAAGAACTATTTATCAAGGATCGTAGCTACATCATCCAGGGCGGCGAAGTGACGATCGTCGATGAATTCACCGGACGGGTGATGCCGGGTCGGCGCTGGAGTGACGGCTTACACCAGGCGATCGAAGCCAAGGAACAGGTCGAAATCCAAAACGAAACCCAAACCCTGGCGACCATTACCTACCAGAACTTCTTCCTGCTCTATCCAAAGCTCTCGGGCATGACGGGTACCGCCAAAACCGAGGAAGCGGAATTTGAG
Source organism: Cyanobacteria bacterium VAR_4_metabat_243 (assembly GCA_031415035.1). Classification (GTDB taxonomy): domain Bacteria; phylum Cyanobacteriota; class Cyanobacteriia; order Leptolyngbyales; family Leptolyngbyaceae; genus Romeriopsis. The sequence continues at coordinate 18,356 of JANOQX010000026.1, read as the reverse complement.
AAGATCTACAACCTGGAAGTGACGCAGATCCCCACCAACCGATCGAATGCCCGCCAGGATTTGCCCGACTTGGTGTACAAATCCGAACCCGCCAAATGGGACGCCGCCGCTCAGGAATGTGCCGACATGCACAACCTCGGTCGGCCCGTCCTCGTCGGTACCACCAGCGTCGAGAAATCCGAATTGCTCTCGTCCCGCCTCGCCGCCCTAGAAATCCCGCACCAGTTGCTGAACGCCAAGCCCGAAAACGTCGAACGGGAATCCGAAATCGTCGCCCAAGCGGGCCGCAAAGGCCGCGTCACCATTTCGACCAACATGGCCGGACGGGGTACCGACATCATCCTCGGCGGCAACGCCGACTACATGGCCCGCTTGAAGATCCGCGAATACTTGATGCCCCGGATCGTCACCCCCGAGGACGACATGGACTTCGGCGCGAATCAGGGCTTGGCTTTGGATACAACCGAAGGCGGCCAGGGCTTCGGCACTGGTCGTAAGGTCAAAACCTGGAAAGTCAGTCCCGACATTTTCCCTGTGGCGATTTCCACCGACACCGAGCAACTGTTGAAGGATGCGGTGAACTTAGCGGTGCAACAGTTGGGCGAACGCAGTCTGTCGGAACTCGAAGCGGAAGACAAGATTGCCACAGCGGCGGAGCGGATGCCGACGGAAGATGCCGTGATCCTCAAGCTGCGCGAATCCTACCGCACGATCCGCAAGGAATATGAGACCTTGACGGGCGCGGAGCACGAAGAAGTGGTCGCCCTTGGTGGCTTGCACGTGATCGGCACCGAGCGCCACGAATCGCGCCGGATCGATAACCAATTGCGCGGCCGCGCCGCCCGTCAGGGTGACCCCGGTTCGACCAAGTTCTTCCTGAGTTTGGAAGATAACCTGCTGCGGATTTTCGGCGGCGAGCGGGTCGCGGCGATGATGAATATGTTCCGAGTGGAAGAGGACATGCCGATCGAGTCCGGGATGTTGACCAAGTCCCTCGAAGGCGCGCAGAAGAAGGTCGAAGTCTACTACTACGACATCCGCAAACAGGTGTTCGAGTACGACGAAGTGATGAACAAACAGCGTCGGGCGATCTACGCGGAACGGGAGCGGGTGTTGGGCGGCGAAGACCTGCGCGAACAGGTGTTGGAATATGGCGAACGGACGATGGACGAGATCGTTGACGCCTATATCGAGCCGGAACTGCCACCGGACGAATGGAACCTCGATCGGTTAGTGGCGAAAGTGCAGGAGTTTGTCTACTTGCTGCATGACTTGACGCCGGAGCAGCTCGATGACATGAATATGGCCGAGATCAAGCAGTTCCTCCGGGAGCAATTGCGGATTGCCTATGACATCAAGGAAGCCGAGATCGAGCAGGTGAGTCCGGGATTGATGCGCCAGGCGGAGCGGTTCTTTATCCTGAATCGGATTGATACGCTGTGGCGGGAACACTTGCAGTCGATGGATGGGCTGCGGGAATCCGTGGGCTTGCGCGGCTACGGGCAGAAAGATCCGTTGGTCGAGTATAAGACCGAGGGCTTTGAGATGTTCCTGGATATGATGACGAATATTCGCCGCGATGTGATTTATTCGGTGTTCCAGTTCCAGCCGCAAGCGCAGTAGGAATGGTTGGTGATTGGGGTTAGTTGATTTATGGTCGAGCCGAAGGTGTTGTCGGATAGTGCGATCGTCCTTCGTGGTGGTCGCAATCGCCCAGAAGATATTCGTCGTGGAATCGGTACGCATCCAAGCGGCATCACGGGAATTTCAGTAGAATGTGGGGAAGGGATCTCTGTGTTCGTCGATTTCCATAATGCTGACGACCAAGGTCGCTTACGTTTGAACTGTGTTGGCAGTATCGAAGACTTGGCGCATCAACGTGCAGGGCTAAGGAATGGTCAGTCAATGACCTTGTATGGCGAGGATTTGGAAGTGGATGGTGTTGTCGAGTTTTCCGAAGAGGAGAAGATCTGGGTTGCAGTGATTGACTGGGATCAGATTAGAGAAGTTGAAGAATTAGCGCTTCAAGCCTCCACCTAAATAGCGTCGCATAACAACCCCAATGCACACCGACCGTCAACGGTTTCAGGCATTGCCCCTAAAATCTTGTCCGCCGTCGATAGTTCGCCACTGACTCGACAATCCCGATCGCCAGACAGTTCATCAACAGCGCCGATCGGCCATAACTCAAGAACGGCAACGGAATCCCGGTGACTGGCGACAGCCCGATCGTCATCCCGATATTAATCACTGTCTGGAACAAAATCATCGAAAACACCCCGATCGCGATCAGGGAGCCAAAGTCATCTTTGGCGTTCTGAGCAATCACCAATAGCCGGAAGCAAATGGCGAGAAATAGCACCAACACCAGCGCCGACCCGATAAACCCGAGTTCTTCCCCCACGGCGGCGAAGATGAAGTCGGTGTGTTGCTCGGGGACAAAGCTGTTTTGGGTCTGGGTGCCGTGGTGCAAGCCGCGTCCGAATAATTTCCCGGCCCCGATCGCGATCCGCGATTGGATCAAGTGATAGCCGCCGCCCGAGGGGTCTTGTTCAGGGTTGAGGAACAGGGTTAGGCGCTCTTTTTGATAGTCATGCAGGATGTTGTTCCAGAGGAAGCCGCCGAGTCCGGAGGTGGCGAGGTTGATCGTGACGGCCCCGAGTCCGGCCCAATGCTTCCACGGCAGGGTGCGCCAAGCGATCACCCCCAAGAGCGCAATCCAACCGCCCCAAATCGCCAAGTATCCGACGCCCAATCCATACAGCAAGTTAAAGGCGATCGCCGATAGCAACGGCGACAGCATTAACAAAATCCACCCCGGATTCGCATTGCCCCAATACAACATCCCCAGCGTAATCGCGCCAAACACCAGCGATGTCCCCAGATTCGGCTCAAAAAAGATTAAAGTCCAGGGCAGAGCCACCACCGCCAAGGCCCGAAACATCGATAGCAATGAGGTCGCGGGCTTTTCATGCAGCAGCCCTGCCAACATAATAATCACCGCCAACTTGGCAAACTCCGATGGCTGCACGTGGAAGCCGAAGATATTGATCCAACGCTGGGCACCGAGTTCTTCTTTACCGATAAACCGCACGGCGATTAGGCCGATATTGGTGATCCCGTAGAGGATCCATTTCCACTGCATCAACATTTCGTAGCGGAACCGGGCTAGCCCGATCGCGGCGCTGAGTCCCACCATGCCCGTGACCCAATGTTGCCAGCCGTAGCCACTGAGCCACTGCTGCGTCCAGCCAGTTTTCTCCATCAAATTCTGGATTTCCGTGCTGCGAATCATCAATCCCGCCAGCACAACGAGGGCAATCACCGCACTTGCCAACCACAAATCGACTTGCTCCCACGGTCGGAAGAAGGGTTTGAGATTGAATTTGGGCCAGGTTTTTGGATACAGCATGAAGAACCCTAAACAGAATCAGCAGTCAGCGCATTTAAGCTAAAGCCGCGATCGAAACTTTGGCCGCCGTTTGCTGGGCGATCGCCATCAAGGCTTTCGCAGCGGGAGCCTCGGGGTCGGCAACAACGATCGGCACGCCCCGATCGCCGCCCTCCCGCACGGGCATCTCCAACGGCACACAGCCCAACAACGGCAAACCCAGTTCTTGCGCGGTCTTCTGGCCGCCTTCAGAGCCGAAAATGTCATAGCGACGATCGGGCATATCCGGCGGAATGAAGTAGCTCATATTCTCTACAATCCCCAACACCTTGATTCCCAATTGTTGGAACATTTTCAGTCCGCGTCGGGCATCGGCGAGCGCCACGCTCTGCGGCGTCGTCACAATCACGACCCCCGCCATCGGCACGGCCTGGGCCAGGGTGAGCTGGGCATCGCCCGTCCCCGGTGGCATATCGACGATCAGATAATCCAGTTCGCCCCAGTTCACCTGGTACAGAAATTGCCGAATCACCCCATTCAACATCGGGCCGCGCCAGATCACGGGTTGATCTTTGTCGATCAAGAAGCCCATGGAGACTAATTTGACGCCGTGATTGAAGGCGGGTTCCAGCACATCGCCCTGCGGGCCTTTCTCGACTTTCACCTGCGTTCCTTCCAGGCCCAACATCATCGGCGCATTCGGCCCGTAAATGTCGGCATCAATCAAGCCCACCTTCGCGCCGACCTGGGCCAAGGCCACGGCCAGGTTCACGGCCACGGTGCTTTTGCCGACGCCGCCCTTGCCGCTGGACACGGCGATCACATTCTTGATCCCCGGAATGCCTTGCCGATCGGGTAGATTATTCTTTTGCTGGGGCGTCTCCGCCGTGACTTCTACTTCCACTTGCTCCACGCCGGGGAGCGTCTTCACGGCCCGCTTGCAGTCATCGACGATGAACTCGCGCAGGGGGCAGGCCGGGGTGGTCAGGACTAAGGTAAAGCGGACGGTGCTGCCATCGATCGCCACATTGCGAATCATGTTCAGTTCCACCAAGCTCTTCTGGAGTTCGGGGTCTTGGACGGGCTTGAGGACGGCAAGCACGGTTTCTACGCTGAGGGTCGTCGCAGGCATACGGGGTTTGTGGGGCAAATATTGCGGATCGAACTATTCTAGCTTGTTCCGGGGCGGGGTTTGTCGTTTGGGTGGTCACGCCAGCAATTCCCCATTCACCCGACTGCGGCATCGCCCGCCTTTGCTTGGTTGTCGCGGCGACAACCGATCCCCCGTAGCAGAATTTAACAAAGCGCAAAATCGCTTTACAGAAGTCGTTTCCGCCCAGTTCCAGCGGCGGCGCGGCGCAATTGCGTCAACTGGCGCATTGGATGGGACCCCAATTCACGGTAGGTTTATGAGAAAGTACTGTCCAAAGCCGCTGTAGATCTAGATATGACCGCATTCCCTACTTTTTCCGCGCCCGAGAAGACCAGTACCCTGAAACAAGGGTTGCCGCCGAGTGATTCGCGCGAACGGGTCAGTGCATGGCTCAAATCGTTCCAGGAGAAGGTCTGCGAGGGCTTGACCATCGCTGATGGGGGCGCGACCTTTGCGGAAGATAGCTGGGAGCGCCCGGAAGGTGGCGGGGGCCGATCGCGGGTGATGCGTGAGGGAGCCGTCTTTGAGCAAGGTGGCGTGAATTTTTCGGAAGTCTGGGGCGATAAGCTGCCGCCGTCGATCCTGAAGCAGCGACCCGAAGCAGCGGGCCATCGGTTCTACGCCACGGGGACGTCGATGGTGTTGCATCCGCGCAATCCCTACATCCCGACGGTGCATTTGAACTATCGCTACTTCGAAGCCGGGCCAGTTTGGTGGTTTGGCGGTGGGATTGATTTGACGCCTTACTATCCGTTTGCGGAGGATGTGGTGCAGTTTCACCAAACCCTGAAGGGCGCTTGTGACCAACACCACAGCGAGTATTACAACACCTTCAAGCGTTGGTGTGATGAGTATTTCTATTTGCAGCACCGCGATGAGACGCGGGGTGTGGGCGGGATTTTCTTTGACTACCAAGATACGAGCGGCGTGCTGTACCCGATGATGTATCCCGGATCGCCGATCGATACGCCAGCGGCGCAGTATTCGGACAAGGTTGGCCCAGTTAAGGGACGCACTTGGGAAGACCTGTTTGGGTTTGTGCAGTCCTGTGGTGCGGCCTTCTTGCCCGCCTATGTGCCGATCGTCGAGAAGCGCAAAGACACCCCCTACGGCGATCGGGAGCGGAATTTTCAGCTCTATCGGCGGGGGCGCTATGTGGAATTTAATCTGGTCTACGATCGGGGGACGATCTTCGGTTTGCAGACCAATGGCCGCACCGAATCGATCCTGATGTCCTTGCCGCCCTTGGCCCGCTGGGAATACAACTACAGCCCCGAACCCGGCACCCCCGAAGCGCAGCTCTACGAAACCTACCTGAAGCCCCAGGATTGGGCCAACTGGCAAGGTTAGGGCAACGAAATTTTGAATGGATGCGCGATCGCGGTGCTGTGAGGCATCGCGATTTTTTTGTGGGGATGTGAGTGATCGCCGTCACATCGATCGGGTGTTTCGCATGTGTGGGCGGTTTGGGGCAAATGGTTATAGTCGGAGCAAGAATACCATCTGGCAAGGATTACGGGATGGTAGGAAAAGAAATGCTCACTTCAAATGTTTAATGGCTGTGCCTTCTTGGGCACTACTAGATCAGTTACAAATTTCTTCGAGATTCCGTCGTAGGTGAAGCCGTGATTGACGTAGGACAAGGGTCAATTCTCATGGAGCAAAAGGAATATCCCACTGCTGAGGGGAATGACGTCATCGTTTTGACGCCCACAGGTCGGTTGGATATCACCACTGCTTGGCAGTTTCGGTTGAAGTTGCAAGAATGTATTGCAAAGCAAAGCCGTCACATTGTGGTGAATTTAGGCCAGGTGAATTTCATTGATAGTTCGGGTTTGACTTCGTTGGTCGCCGGAATGCGCGATGCCGATAAGGCGCGTGGGAGCTTCCGCATTTGCAATGTCCATCCGGAAGCCCGTCTGGTGTTTGAGGTGACGATGATGGATTCGGTGTTCGAGATCTATGATTCGGAAGCGCAAGCCCTAGAAGGGGCGGCGAAGAGCGCGGCGTAAGCGTTCGATCGTTTCGCTGCGGCATAATATAAGCCTTGAGCAGGATGTCCTCGGTGTGTGTGGGCGTCCTGCTTTATGCTGTGATTTTGGTGTAGCGGTAGGGACCCATTAGTGCGCCCCAGATCGGTTTTTGGGTGGTGGGGTTGATGCCTTTGTCGTAGCTGTGGAATTCGCTGGGGCTGACTTCGAAGCCGAGTTCGACTTGGCCGATTTGGGGTTGGCCAGCTTGGTCGGGGTAGCTGAATTGGCAGGTGCAGTTGGGGGGTGGGGTGGCGCTGTAGCGACTTGGCCCAAGTTTTGTCACGTTTAAAGTGCAGCCGGGGAGTTCGTCGATCGGCGCTTGCAGTAAAACATCGAGTTTGCTGGGGTCTTGGCCAAAGCCGCTGACGCTGCCAGGATTGCGGAAGCTGTAGAACTGGGCGGTGAGTTGGCCGTTGGTGTCCCGAAGGCGGATGAGGCGTTGGCGGTAGGGCCGATCGAGTTGCAGGACGGGGGCTTGTTCGGCGAAGAATGTGCGGCTGTCGTCCGAAAACAGTGGCACGGGGCGAATCCAGCAGTGGAGATGGACGTACCAAACGGGATCGGCGAGGGCCTGGGTGCGGTTGTCGTAGTGGCCGGAAAGGCATTGGGCGAGGGTTTCGAGGTCGTTGGTCATGGTGGGCGAAGGGCGTTGGTGAAATCTCCCGTAGGCGATCGGGATATAATGCTGATTGTAGAGTCGATCGAGGCGCAGCGTATGGTTCAGACTCCCGTAAAACCGCTGACTTTGGAGGCGTTTCTGGAATTGCCGGAGACGCAGCCTGCGAGTGAATATATTGATGGTCAAATCATCCAGAAGCCCATGCCTCAAGGAAAACACAGCCGTTTGCAAAAGCGCTTGATTTATAAGATTGAGTCAGTGCTGTTGGCCGCAGGGATTGCTGAGGCGTTTCCAGAGTTGCGTTGTAGCTTTGGGGGGCGATCGGTGGTGCCGGATGTGGTGGTGTTGCAGAAAAGCCATATGACCTACGACGCGGATGGCGAGATTGCGAATGTGGTGAAGATCGCGCCGGATTGGACGATTTGCATTCTACAACGCTACGCGAACGAAATCCTGTCGCCGGATCAGGATTATCGCAAGGTGGCGAAGAATATTTCCCATTGCCTGGATCATGGGTGTCAGATGGGTTGGCTGCTTGACCCGGAGGAGAAGACGGTGTCGGTGTCGCCGCAGGATAGTCGATCGCGGATCTTGGAGGATCAAGGGGCGATCGTGCCAGTGCCGGATTGGGCGGTGGGGTTGGAGTTGACGGTGGAGGAGATTTTTGGGTGGTTGGTGGGGTGAGGGGTAAGTTCGCCGCTGGAAATCCCCATGTTAAGATTGAGCTAGCGTTAGCAATGGCGCTGTCTCTATCGGTTCTAGCGTTTATTCAGTTTCCCATGTCCCAAGACTTACTGGCCCAAATTCAACAGTCCTATAAGGATCTGGCGTTGTTTCCGCTGCTGGAGCCGGGGGATATTGAGCGGCTGCGGGTGGAGTATGGTCGGGATGTGTTGATCCGATTGAAGCAAGAAGTGGGCGCTTCGGAGAAAAATGGCAAGCTGGTCTTTGCGGGGCATCGGGGCTGTGGGAAGTCAACGCTGTTGAAGCGATTTGCGGTGGAGATGCAACCCCAGCATTTTGTGGTGTTTTTCTCGATCGCCGATCAGATGGAAAGCTCGGATGTGAGCCATGTGAATATTTTGTATTTGATTGGGTTGCAGCTCCTGAGTTGTGCGACGAAAGCGAACATCGCCGTGGCGGATGACGTTAAACAAGCGCTGTTGGGCTGGACGGATACTGAGCGCAAGGCCACCAGTGAGCAGGAGACCAAGTCGGAATCGGGGGTGAATCTGGAGAAGGTGCTTCAGGTGGTCAACCTCAAACTTCAGCGGGAGCAAACCTTTCGCGAAGAACTAGAAAAAACCTACGCCAAACGCATTTCGGAATTGGTGGCGTATCTCGATCGGTTGGCGGCAACGATTCAGAGTCAGGCCAAAAAGCCCGTGCTGGTGGTGATTGATGATTTGGATAAGCTGGATTTGACGGTGGTGCTGCCGATCTATCGCGACAATGTCAAGGCGTTGTTTTCGCCGAATTTTCGGATTGTGTTGACGATTCCGGTGTCAGCGACGCAAGATCCAGCGATCGTGGGGAGTCTGAATTCCGAAGGGGTGGTGCGACCGCAGCTATTTTCGGTGGCGAAGTTTTATACGCGGGAGACTTGTCATGACCCGGCAGCGGTACCGATCGAGTCGTTGGTGGCGTTGTTTCAGGAAATGATTGAGAAACGGTTTCCTCGGCATATTTTGAGTGCGGCGATGGCGCGGAAGATGGTGTTGCTGAGTGGGGGGGTGATGCGGGAGTTGGTGCGGTTGGGGCGGGAGTGCTGTACGGAATGTATGGTGCAGTTGGAGTTGACGCCGGATGTGACGGTGCAGATTGATGATGCGATCTTGACGACGGCGGTGCGGAATTTGCGGAATGATTTTGCGCGACAGATTGGGGCGGATTATGACGTTTTGGTGCAGGTTTATCAATCACTGGATGTTGTGGCGGGTGAAACGTTTATTAAAATGCTGCATGGATTGATTGTGTTGGAATATGAGAATGGTGATTTGTGGTTTGATCTGCATCCGATCGTCCTGGATTTGTTGAAGCGGCGTGAATTGCTGCCGGGGGTGTAGATGCAAGCGGTTGATCAGCAGCAGGAAAGCGAACAAGAAAATGCCCTGAACATCCGACGACTGGTGGTGTCGCTGCGGGCGAGCTATGGGCAGACGAATTTGCTGATGGCGGTGTGCGATCGGCCGGTTTATCGGGATGAGATTATTCGGGAATATGAGGCGGAGTTGGGTGCTCAGGGGGTGGCTTGTTATCGGGTGCAGCTTGATGCCGATCGGCCGAGTTTGAAGCAGAGTTTGCTGGATTTGGTGGAACGTGAACCGCCGATGGCAGAAGGATCGCCGCAGATTGTGACGGTGATGGGGGCGGATACATTGCTCGATTTGCGCTTTGATAAACTGGAGAAATCGGCGCAAGAAAAACTGTTGTTTTCGTTGCAGTGGACGCGGGAAGCACTGCGATCGTTTGAGTTCCCGATCGTGTTGTGGATTACGTCGAAGTTGGCGGGGGAATTGGGTCGGGAAGCGCGGGACTTTTGGAGTTGGCGGGGTGGGGTGTTTGAGTTTGTCAGAGCGGCATTACCTGTTGCGCCGTCGGTTGGGTCGATCGGGATGGCGGCGATGACGGTCGATCGGGATGATTCGGTACTGGGGAAGAAAGCCCTGAAACTTCAGCAGGAAATCGCGGACTTGATTGCGTCCGATGCCGATTCGCCATTGCTGGGCAGTCTGTATCAGGATTTGGGATTTGTGGAGCGCGATCGGGGTGACTGGGATGCGGCAGAGCATTGGACACGCCAAGCGCTCACGATTCACGAACGGACAAACAATCGTCAACGAATTGCCCTCGGTTGGGGCGTCCTAGGCGATATCGAACGGCATCGCGGGAACTGGGACGCAGCGGAACGGCTCTATCGGCAATCGCTGCAACTGCGGGAAGAATTGGGCGACCGATCGGGGATGGCGAGTAGCTGGGGCGTATTAGGTGATATCGAACGGAATCGCGGCAACTGGGACGCGGCGGAACGGCTCTATCGGCAAAAATTAGAAATGTGCGAAGGGCTAGGAGATCGCCAGGGAATGTCGCAAGTTATTGGCACATTAGGTGATATCGAACGGAATCGGGGCAACTGGGATGCGGCGGAACGGCTCTATCGGCAATCCCGGCAAATTGAGGAAGAACTGGGCGACCGATCGGGGATGACGATATCGATCGGTTCTTTGGGCGAAGTGGAATTAGAACGTGGAAATTTAACGGTTGCTGAGAGTTTTCTAAAAGAAGCCTTGCAACAATTTGAAGAATTGGGCGATCGGCCCCATATTGCCGAAGTCCACCATCGCCTCATGCAACTGGAACACAAACGCCATAACCCCACCGCCGCCCAAACCCACTACACCACCGCCCACCGCCTCTACACCCAACTCGGAGCCGCCAAAGACCTCGAAAGAATCGAGCAAGAATGGAATAGGCTAGAATGAACCCAGAGCCGAACGATCGAATGATTGGTTAGTGGAGAGAATGACCGATGGCGGCAAAAGACAAATTCCATGAGGCCGTGAAACATGGCTTGCAGAAAGATGGATGGACGATTACGGCTGATCCGTTGGAGCTGGAGTATGGCGTCTGACTTTGCTGGTGGATTTGGCGGCGGAGCGTCTGCTGGCGGCAGATCGGGAAGGGGAGAAGATCGCGGTAGAGGTGAAGAGTTTTCTGAATTCTTCGGCGATTACGGATTTCCACCAAGCATTGGGACAGTTTCTGAATTATCGGTTGGCTTTGCGGAAATTGGAACCCGATCGTAAACTGTATTTGGCAGTGCCGGAGGATGCCTATCGTAAGTTCTTTCAGTCGTCATTTGCTCAAGATTCAGTCGCGGAGTATGGTCTGTTATTGTTGGCTTACGATCCATTTGATGAGGTTTTGACACGATGGATAAATTAGCGAAGTATCAGGAATTAGTCGAGGGTTTGATTCGGCGCTATGCGGCGGCCGATCGGCCGCAGGCAGAGATTGAGACGCAGTTGTTGATTGATGCGGAGCGGGGGCATTATCAGTGGTGGAATATCGGCTGGCGTGGGTTCGATCGGATTTATCGCTGCAATATTCACTTGGATATTAAGGATGGGAAGATTTGGCTTCAGGAGAATTGGACGGAGGCTGACCCGGCGGCGGAGTTGGTGGCGCTGGGGGTGCCGAGGGAGGATATTGTGTTGGGGTTGCAGCCGCCGGGGAAGCGGCCATATACGGATTATGGTGTGGCGTGACCCGTTTCAGTGACTTCAGGGGGGATTTGATTGATGGCAGAATTTGTCTAAAAAAAGTTTTGCCGAAAGTTCTATCGCGGCTAGGATGCGGCGCATAGACCACCACACATAGGTACACATATGCAATCAATTTTTGAACTACGCACGGCCACCGCTGAATTTAGGATTGAGATCTCAAAATCATCAGATGCTGCTGGCGTAGAACGATTCACGGGTTTGTATGCTGGCAATAATAATACGCTGATCGTCCATCAGATTGAGTCATTTTCCGATTTTGAGCATTCTCGCATCTTGAAATCTGGTATTTTAACTGCTGGAACAGAGGAAGATCTTGTAGCCCAGTTCCGTAGTCTTGTCCAGAAACATGGTGAAATCCTTGATTGAATGAATTGAGAAGATCGATCGGGATGATAATGGCAGTTTGCCTGTCTGCCGGGTCTCCAGATTGAGCATGGGGTTACGCGATCGATGTGGGTTAGCTCTATTCTGATTCTGTTGGCGAATTGTTCGACTCCGCAATTCGCCCGCCCCTCGACTGTAAGTCGGGGCTAATAGCATAAGTCCCTTTGGGACTCAAACCCCAGTCCTGCAAGGACTTTTGCCTTTAGCCCGGAATTCCATTCCAGGGCGATTTGGCAGCGGAGTCAGACGAAATCTGAATTCGCACCACAGAATTTTCTAATAGCACTGGAACCCGATCGGCGATGATTGCGACATTCCAGGCCCCAAAAACCCCAATACTGGGGGCTTTGACTTGAATTTTAACTGGCTCGTGCTCCCCAGAATTGGGGCAGGAATTGTGACCAAAACATCTAACCCCAAAACAAAAAAATCCCGCACACAGACCATTCAATCTGCGGCGGGAAACACACTATTTAGTCCTGTAGCCGAACACCGATAGCGCGTCTAACACCCACCACGCGGGCCAACATTCGACAGATTCAAGCCATTGTGGAAAATATCCTCCGCGATCGTCAGACCCAACGGAATCCCGCCGATATTCTGACTGAGATCCGGATTGCCATGCACATCGGCCATAAATGCATCAAACTGCCAATGCACCCCCAAATACACCCGACTCCGCCCATTCTCCACAATCATTTGCCACAATCCACCGGGGAACTGCCGCACATGCTTGGGCCGCACCGTACCGCGATTGTCACGGGTTTCGCCATTCAGCTCATCCGACACAAACGTTAAACCCTCAAATAACGCGTCATTCGCCCGATCGGTCACCCCATAAAACAACCGCGTCACATGCAACGCCGCCGCCCCAAAGGTGGCATGGCCCGACGGATAAGCCGGGAACGGCGGCGTGAAGTTCTTCGCATTATTCGGGGCATTGCTATTCGGCGCACCGAGCGGCAACCAAGCGGGGTCAGCATCCCCGGAAATCGGGTGATTGGCCACACCCGTCGGGCCGAAGGACGCATCATGTTCCCGCACACCGAGCACGGGCCGCCAGAGATCATGAAAGTATTTCTGATCCCAAGCGAGGACGCCTGCATCACCCATTGCCGTATTGACTAACGCGAACAATCGGGCATTTTGATCCGTCGTGTTGCACTTTTCGATCGCGAGTTTGCGGACGATTTGGTTATACAAGCGGGGTGGGGTACCGAGTTCTGCTGCCCCATCGTAGCCCCAGTAGATCCCGATCGTGGTTTCTTCCGGTGTACGCGGTGACAGATCATCCGGCAATGTCCCCATCAATTCCGGCGCAATGCCTTTGCCCCGAATTTGGCGCAAGGCTTCACGGTAAGCCGCACTGCCGGGTTGGGGTGGTGCCGCCAGTTCATGCCGATCGGTGATGGCAAAGCCGCGTGACTGTGCCCCATAGAACGGTGCATTCACGCCCTGACCCGGATTGTCCGGATCAGACCGATGGCGACCGCGACCTTGGGAAACGGCATAGCCATTGTCACTATTGCCGGGATCATCTTGGCGCTTGGCGAGGAGTCGTTGGGCGACCAAGAGACCGTAGGCATGACCCGCATCCAAGCCGTCCGCCGTGAGATTGGCGGCACTATGTTGCTTGTCGAAGAATGCCTTTTGGCTGGGGTAAAGGGCCGAGAGCGTGGCGTGGGCCGCTGCCGCGATCGCGGCATGGGCCGAAGCGCCAGGAGCCGGATGGGGCAATCCGGGGAGATAAGGTGAAAGATTCACCGGGGAAACCGGATTGCCTCGGACAGCGGCATAGGCATCGTACATCGCCAAATGGACGATCGCTAAAGCGCGGGAACTCAGCGTCGGGCCAAGCTGTTCGCCTTTGTTCGTATGGCTGACCCGGTTGGCTTCGAGGGCAACGGCGTTCCAATAGAGAATGGGATCGTTAGAAGTTTGCATGGGTAACTAGTGCCTATATTGAGAGAGCAGTGGGTAGGAAAGAGAGCGGGCAATTGGTTGTGCGCTGCACTCGCTGGACTTCTCTACAATAGGTCTCTGGTTTTGGTATTGGCAGTACCCGCAAGGGTACTCTTCGCTGGAAGGTTATTCGGTGTCGCCCTGGGCCAATAATTTGGGCGCAAAGGTTGGAATCGCCCAAGCCCCGATCGGGGCCGTCACCAAAATCGACCACATCGCGATCGCCAGAATCGTCTCGCCGCCCTCAATTCCCTGGGCTAATGGCATTGCCCCGATCGCCGCCTGTACCGTCGCTTTGGCCGAATTCCCCGGCAATAAAAATAACCGTTCCCGCCAGTTCCAATTGCTGCCCAACGTCGAGAGATACCAGCCGATCGACCGTCCGATTAACGTGCCGATCGCCAAAAGTAACAACCCCGCCCAAAACCTTTCCCCCAAAACATTGAGCTGAATACTCGCACCAAGTAAGACAAACAACCAAATCTGCGCGACACTCCACAAACCGTCGAAACTATTGCGTAGTCGGCCAGCTAACGGTGGCGACATCGTGGCGATCCAAAAACCTGCGGCAATTACGGCGATATATCCGATGATTTGAAATGGGAGGATGCCGATCGGTGATGCATGATTTTGCCCAGATGTAATTGTCATCATCAACAGATTAAACAACAAAAGCACAAATATATTCGACAACGTACTTCCCATCAAAATCACATCGGGAATGCCTTTGTCTGTGCCCCAGCCGAGGCGTTTTAGTTCCAGCATTCCTGGCACGATAACCGCAGGCGATTCGGCGCTGATGATTAGGCCCAGGAGTAAACCCGTGGGGAAGCTGAAATGAAATAATCCCATGGCGACAACGGCGATCGTCAATGCCTCACAAGTGGCGGGTAAGATGCCGAGTCGGAGGGCGACGCTGCCTTGTTGGATCAGTTTGGCCCGATCGAGTCCGAGTCCTGCTTTCATCAGAATAATCATGACGGCGATCGTGCGGAGATGGGTGACGGGGAGAATTTGGGGATCGATCCGGTGGCTGACTTGGGGGCCGAGAAGGATGCCCACGAGGATCATGCCGACGAGTGCTGGTAGCTTGAGTCGATCGGCGATCTGTCCGGCGAAGAAGCCTGCCAAGATGATCCAGATGAGGCTGTCTAGCATTGCGATCGGCCTGAACGTCAGTTAATCTAACTTAAGCATATTCAGCGATTCTAATGCGATAATCACATGACTTAGATTGCCTGCAACATCGATCGGTGGGATGCCATGTTAACGATCCCCCTAATCCCCCTTCAAAAGGGGGACTTTGAAATGCCCTCTTGTCCCCCCTTTTTAAGGGGGCTGGGGGGATCGTGATGCCGCGCGATCGCCCCCAATTCCCCTAAATTCGTGCCTTACAACATCCCCCCATCCGCCCTCGATCACCCCGAATACCTGCGCCACCGCCACTGGATGCTCCAAGCCCTGGAACTCGCCGAAGCTGCCGGAGCCGCAGGCGACGTGCCCGTGGGAGCCGTAATCGTCGATCGCGACAACCAACTAATCGCCACCGCCGCCAATCGCCGCGAACAAGACCAAGACCCCACCGCCCACGCCGAAATCCTCGCCCTCCGCCACGCAGGCATCCACCGCCGCAACTGGCATCTCAACGACTGCACCCTCTACGTCACCCTCGAACCCTGCCCGATGTGTTCTGGGGCGTTAATCCTCGCCCGGTTGGGGACATTGGTTTACGGCGCGGACGATCGTAAAGCGGGAGCCGTCCGATCGGTGCTGAATCTCCCCGATGGCCCTGCGTCGAATCACAAGTTAACCGTTTATGGCGGCATTCTCGCCGCACTTTGTCGGGAGCAGTTGCAGAATTGGTTTGCCGATCGGCGATCGGGCCGATAATTCCTGATTGTTGCGGAGGACATTTTGAGCGTTTGCGGCAAGCGGTGCGCGGAATCCGTAGGATTGCGGGTTAAATCGGGGTTTGGGCCAGGGCACGCTTGAAAGTAAGTATTTGATTGTGTTCTGGATGATGTCATCGCCGGAATGAGTCGAAAGGCATTCCGGCGATGGTGAATGCACTTGATTTGGTGATGCTGTCAGCATTGGATCTACCACTGTGTTCTTTTACCCATAAATATCGATCATGACCACCACACACCGTCCCAACGCGATCGCCGCCGCGCAACAAGGCCATCCCAAAGCGATCGAAGTCCTACTGAATCAAGCCTTGCAAAGTCATGGCCATACCGCCAAAGTGATTCGCAATGAAGCGGCCTTGCGGATTTTGGTCGAAGGGGCGACGGTACCGGATCAAACGACGATCGTCAGTTTGGTCGATACGGGATTGCGTCACCTGAATCTGGGCGAGATCACGCCGCAGGTGCAATTGTCCGGCCAACAATTGGGGCAATCCTTGCCCGCTTGGGATCAATCGATTAACCTCGGCGCGGATGATCGGGGCGCGAATATTTTTAGTTTCGATCCCATCACCGTTGAACTGCCCCAATCGACATCGGAACCGACGGTGCGGCCAGCGGTTAATCCACCGCATCCATTGCCCACCGCATCATCGGTGCGGGTGATTTCCTCCACCCCGGATGTGCCCAAAAGCTATTTGGTGCCGTCAATTTTAGTATTGCTATTAACGGTTTTCCCGATTAGTCTTGTGCCGATCATCTACTCGACCCAGGTGGCGGGGAAATACGATCGGGGCGACCATGCCGGGGCCGAAATTGCCTCGGCCCGCGCCAAACTCTGGTGCCAGATCAATGTGGGGGTGGCCGCTGTCCTTTGGCTGGTGGTGATCGGGGTGTTTGTGGCGGCGCTGTCCTCGGTTTCGAAGCTGGCGGCGCGGGCCGAGCAGGAGCGGGAAGTCACCGATCGATTGAGTCTGATTATGCGGGCAGAGCAATCCTACTACCTTGAAAATAATCGATTTGCGCCCAACCTCAGTGCCCTTGGGGTCATCCCATCAACCGCCCCGAAGGCAGGCGCGAGTGCGAAGCTGAAGGATGTCTACACTTATACGGTAACTGTGCTCGACGGTAACTCGATGCAAATTACCGCGATTCCGAAACGCAAGGATCGCCATAGCTTTACGACGGGGGTGTTTTTCCAAGGGACGGGGGAAGATGCCAGCCTGTCGGGGCTGACTTGTCGGAGTATGCGACCGACCATGACGGCGGTGAAGGTGCCGCTGTTGACGGGTGGACAGGTGTTATCCTGTGCGGCGGGGGCGCAACCCGTGACGAATAATGGCCGATCGATGACGAATGATGATGCGGGCGAATCCCCCGACGATCGTGCCGCCGAAGCTGGATTTGAGGGGTAAGCCACAGGGGCGATTAGTGATTGAGGGCCTGACCTGGCCAAATCGGCAATTGTTGGAGCGTCGTATCAAGCGTATTTGTCGCTTTCAGCATGGTCAGGATAGGTTTAATTGGATAGTACGATCGTGAGCAGAGGTAAACCATGCGCTCGTTGCCATCAAATCGTGATTTGTAGAACTCGACCCCATCGTAACCGTATCCCAAGCTCGATAAAGACCGAATGGAACGCAACAATGACTGCGTAAATCCGCTGTGTCGGAACGGCTCCTGCGGGCGCAAACGGAGTGGGGAGAGGCCCAGTGACAGGGTGCGTATCCCCTCGCCGCGAAAAACATCGGCGGCATGGAGTAAGAGATGCGTCCGCACCCCGGATGCACCGCCACTGGAGCGGATCACTTGGAACACATAACCCTCCTGTAAATCCGCGAGATTCAGGGGGTCAAAAAACGCGATCGCCACCATTTTGCCATCCAGATAGGCGGCAAATTTTCGGGTCAAGCGTTCCGGCTCAAAGACGGGCGGCCGGGTTAATATGCAGAGTTCTGTGGTGGTGTTTTTGTGTTCGATCAACCAGGCATCAGAAACGGTTTTTCCCGTTGCTAATTCCGCTGGATCATCCGTGATCTCGCGAATCATACTTCCGGCTTTTTCCGACTTCTTTCTTTGCTTTCGCAACATGTGGGGTTTTGTGCCCCGACAGTGCCATGTGTCCAATGGCAATTCCGTCTCAACCCCGAAATTATTCACAAAATAGCCACAGCGACTCAGGTAGCTGGCCGAAACATCGGAAACCTGGATAAAGTTGGCATGGGGGAATGCGTCGAGAAACCGGGCCAGAATCGTATCGATCGAGGACTCTTTGGTCTGTGGATCACCAATAACGTAAATCGCTCCGGAATTTGATTTGTAGAATACGATACGGCCAATGTCAGGCACCTCAAATACCTGAAGATCCCCCGAAATATCGCTGTATGCTAAACAATTTCGGGTGAGGGCCATGAATTTCACCTGATCAATTCGGGAGCAATCACAGTTTAGCGGATTTTCTCCGCGAATCGGTTCACAGAGGTAACTACTCAGGCGATGGAATAGGGGAAACGGGATGGCCCATGAATAGTTGAACGAGCGCATCTAAAACATTACGACCCTGTTTCCTCAAGGTGGAAAGGTAGCTGCGAATGCGACAGAACATCTGGGCACCCGCTTCC
>JANOQX010000025.1:0-74655 GCA_031415035.1 Cyanobacteria bacterium VAR_4_metabat_243 | reverse complement strand
CCACTTTGTTCAGTAGGCTGTGTACAATGTCCATAAGGCGATTTATCCTGTGCTTTTGTTGATATTGGCACCTTATCCGATGAATCGCTTTTTGTCGATTTTTACCCTTTTTCTCTCAAAAAGGTGTCCGGAGTATTGATTAGCATGTTCTAGCTTTGAATTCCGCGATCGCCTCTGCGGCCAAATCATCAAGTTTACCGTCAGCCACGTCCTGCTCTAGCTGCTCATCCCATCGCTGATAATCCATATCAGCGAACCACTGCTTCAGCCGCAATAGCTCATCCGAGGGCAGCGTCAGGATTGCGGCTTCGATTTGCTCAAGGGTTGACATATCAGCATTCACCTCGCGGAACTTGAGAAAATTGTAGCGCTAATCTGGAAGGAGTCGCAATAGCGCTGAATTCTGCCGATTCGGGGTCGATCGACCTCAGCCAGTGTCATTTCAGCTTGCCGATCGGCTGAAGGGACGATCTCACCAACTTTTCACGATGCTTGATGCAACGGCAAATAAAACCGTCCCAGCCGATCGCACCATTGTTTCAACAATTGGACAAGCTGCTCTCGCTGAACCCGACTGCCCCAGCACTCCGACCAATCCAACTTCCATACACTCAGTTGCCGCTGAAGATCAGCCAGATCACTTGCCAGCATCATGTCCTGTTCCAAATCCAACCGCGAAACCGTCCACTCAATCAAAAACTGACTTTCTCGCACCAAATGCTGCGCTACCGCTTCCCCATCATGATTCTCCGCCAACGTCTGAATCCGCGTCAGATTTAATAGCAAACTCTCAAGCTGAGTTCTTGGCGACGGCAAACTCTCGAAACATTGGACAAACCCCTGCCACCAGCCTTCCGTAATCTGGCATTCGGTATAATTCCCATTCGTAAAATCCCCGATCGTCTGCCGCCAAAATGCCTGTGCCCGTTCATTATCCGGCATTTGTCCCACCTCCCATTTCCCCATCTTATCCAAGAACACATAAGCCGCCAAAGCCCGCCCCACGCCCTGCCGCTGATACTTCTTCAACACCCCAAACTGATCCATCCAAAACTGCCCACCGCCGACCTTCACCTGATCATCCACCAGCGCAAACCCCGCATAATTGCCCCCGATCGTGGCGATATAAGCCGTGCAATTCGGGTCTTGCCAGAACCGATCGACATCATAGCCATACAACCCATCCCGATCGAGATCCTGATCCCAAATATCGGATAACTCGTACTGATACAGCTCCAACATCCGCCCCAACGCCCGTCGATCGGCAGCTTGAGCGGGGTAAATTGCCAGAGAATCGATCGACATACTCATTACCCGTCTGATTTCAGCCTACCGATCGTACTCGATTAGACAGCCATCCTGAGAGGAAACGACATCCTCGATTTGCTGTTAACATAATGTATGTCGCCCATTATTCCAACGTCCCATGACCGACCCCACTACCCCAAACCCGCCGCCCATCGCCACTGACCCGGAAAAAATCCTCTGCCCTCATTGCAAACGCACTAAGACAAATGGGATTAAGTGCCAGGGAATTTGTGTGGCGGATAGTGATTATTAATCACATGAAATGGGCCGCATTCGGTGTGAATGCGGCCCACTAGGTTGGTTGAGATCGGGCACGATCGCCTATTGTGCCAGGTATTTAATCCCCGAAATCGAAGGGGAGAAGAAGTAGCCGCCACCCGTTGGGATGACCCAATCGGTGGGCAAGGGAATCGTTGCATTATTCACGGGCTTCTCCGCTTGAAGCACCATGGTGCGATCGCGCGTTGTCGAATCTTGGCTCTGACCGAGGATCGGATCGTGCCCACTACCCGCATCGGGGAAGTTGGGATCATTCACCCAAGCATTGGTGACAAACTCGAATTGGCGTTCGATCGAAGTTTGATACGCTAGGAATAATAGACCACGATCGGTCGCTGCATTTTTCACAATGTTGTCCCACCAAGTCGTGATCGTATCCCGCAAGCGATCGGGATGCACGGGACAGCCACCCATGTAGGGTTTGCCAAAGGGAATGCCGCGCCGCAGTAGACGGTGAGTTTGGGTATCGCTTTCATTCAAGCCCGAGTCACGTTCCATATCACGGGGATAGGTTTTGCGAATGTGGCCCGCAAAGGGACACCGTAGACCTTGCGGATCTTCGGCTTCAAATTCAAAGGCCAAATCATTCGCCAATGCCGGATTGTCCCGATCGGGCGCATTCAAAATCGGCGCACCACTCGCCCAACGTCCCACAAACTTCGCACCCAATTTTTCGAAGGTCATCCCCGCGAATGCCGGATTCGTTGCGGATAATGTCGAGGCCGTGGTTTTGATAAACGATTGGAACCCTTTGACATCCTGACGCAAGCGCCGGAACACCAGATAAGAACCATTCGTTGCCCAAGCGGGGCCAGCCTTGGCGATCGGGCCGGGAGTAATATTCAAGCCCTCCCGATCGGGATCAGGTTCACCGATTTGCGTCGGATAACCAAAGACAAACTCGCCCGCATGGAGCATATCCTGTCCCGGTTTACCTTTGTTGAGATCGATTTTGCCCGTTGCTTCATCGATCGCTTCGCGCGGTGTGAGAAACGCCTGGGGCGCTTCGGGCAGACGACCGCGAATCCCCGGTTGGGAAATGCCATCTTTGAACCCAAAGTGCTCATTTCCGGCCATGGGGCGAGGCAGTCCTTCGCCTTCTTGTTTGTACATGACGGCCAATCCTAGACAAAAACTGGCTTCCAACCATTGCACGGTTTCTTGGAGCCGAGGTTGATCATCACTACCGACAATGATCACGAGATCAGGGACATTATGTGCCCCCCCAATCACCCACTGGCTGGGGTGTCCCGCTGCATTGGGATCAGTCGGATCGCCTAGGGCCGCCGATCGGTTATGCAATCCCGCCTTAAATGACGCATCGGTAAATTGATCGGCATCCGGGGTCAGTTTTTTCAAACCATCGTAGGTAAAGGCAACGTTAATAAACGTTGATCGCACCGTACCTTCTTGACCATGACGGCGTTCGCGAGTTGATTTGAATAACTGATTAAATTTAATCACTTCCGCTGCTGTGGCGATGTAGGGTTCGATCGTGCGGAGCCATTGTTTCGCCGCTGCGACTTGGGTGATTTTGAGGAAGATCAGCGTTTGGTGATCTTTGTTAAAACCACCGAGAATATTGCCTTGGATTTCTTGCGTGGCGAGAATCGGTTCTTCGTAGCTGGCTTGGCCATTGGTTTGGCTATTGGCTTGGCTATTGGCTTGGCCATCGTAACTCGTTGCAGAGGCGATCACATCGGGGTATTGGGTTTGCAACATAACTGGGTGCTCATTTGAAGAGTGAATCTTAACTTGATCCAGTTATCGCAGTTAATTCCCAGTTTGCCAGGTACCCGGAGGGGTACTCTTGTCGGATACCTGACCCGTGAAGCCGATTAATCTTCGCCTTTAATCGTCAATCCACCGTCCACAACCAGTGCCTGCCCAGTGATATAGGCCGCATCATCCGACACCAGAAATAACGCCGCCGTGGCGATTTCTTCTGGCACCCCTTGGCGACCGAGGGGAATTAGTTTGTCGATCGAGGCTTTTTCCAGTCCCGAGAATTCGTAAATTGGATCATTAAATGGCGTATCGATCCAGCCGGGACAAATGCAATTCACCCGAATTCGATCGGCGGCATATTCCACGGCTAAATGGCGATTGAGATTAATTAATCCGCCCTTGGTCGCATTGTAGGCAGCGGAACCTTTTTCACCACGCATCCCAGACACCGAAGCGGTGATCAAGATCGCACCGCCTCCGGCTTTTCGCAGTTCAGGCACGCCATAACGGCAGCAGAGATAGGTGCCCGTCATATTCACCGCCAGGGATTTGTGCCAAGCGTCTTCGATCGGTTCTTCCACAGTGTCGGGCAATAGCACGCCCGCATTACAGTAAAGAATGTGCAATGCGCCGTAAGTTTCGATCGTCTGATCGATCATGGCTTTGACTTGAGCCGAATCCGAGACATCGACGGGAAGGGCGATGGCGACGCCCCCAGCAGCGCGAATGCTGGCCGCCGTCACCTCAGCCGCATCGAGTCGAATGTCGGCGACCACCACCTTTGCGCCTTCCTGGGCAAATAAGCGCGCAGTGGCTGCCCCGATTCCCGAAGCCGCGCCGGTGATCACTGCAACTTTTCCGTTTAAGCGTTCCATAGATGTTCTGTCATGCTCGATCGAGATTCACATTGACCATTTTATCGTCAATAGGTCGATTGGCAAGCGATCAGGGGTTTAACGATCACATCGTTTAATCCTCGATCGGGAACCAAATCTCAACTAACCCTAATCCCGTTTTGGGATCAAACCGATCGTCATACACCTCAAAATCGGGCACATCGGCAGGGCCATAACCCGAAGCCGGAAGCCATTCATTCCAGATGCTATTCCAGGTTGCTTGAAGCCCGGAGATGTGACCTGCGTGGGTGAAGACGGCATATTGTTGAGCGGCGATCGTCACCCGGCCCCAATCAGCAGGCAACGACTCAAAATCCGTCACAACGATCGCGCACATATATTCAAAAGTTTGCGCCGCAACATCATTGCCGCAGATGACGCCGTAGGTTGGGGATGCGATCGCACCAAGTTGGCGAAAGGCCTCCCACTGCGCGGGAATCGTCTCGGTCGCAGCCGCAAAGGTATGCGGCAGCCGCATACCTGCGAGCAGCATGGGTGGGCCTGCGGCGATGCGGGGAGCTTTGAGTTCGGTCATGGTTTCGGGGGCGAAAGATTCAGCAGTTGGGGCAGCGTTTTGGTGATGTTTTGATCGTACTCCGGCACGATCGGGAACCAGATTTCGATAATGCCTTTGCCCGTCGCCCGATCGAAGCGATAGTCATACAGCTCAAAATCCGGGACATCGGCGGTTTGGTAGCCCGAGGCCGGAAGCCATTCATTCCAGATTTCGGCCCAGGTATTGCGCAGCTTCGCCACGCGCCCTTTATGGGTGAAGACGGCATAACGTTGGGGATTGATCCGTATCCGGCCCAAGTCAGCGGGGACGGCATCCAAATCCGCCACTTCGATGCCACACAGATATTCAAAGGTCTGCTGTTCGGGGTCGTTGTGGCAAACGACGCCGTAGGTCGTGATGCCGATCGCGCCCGGAATCCGATCGAGTTGGCCAAATTGCTCCCATTGGGCGGGAATGGTGGCGATCGCATCGGCTTGGGTGTGGTGTTGCCGAATGCCCGCGAGTAGCAGGGGACGACCTTCGGCGTAGGCAGGGGGACGGAGTTCGGTCATGGATGCGGGGCGGATGGGGTTGTAGTTTGGGCGTCAATTCACTCTATGATATAGTACCGCAAACCCACTGCCAAAGCCCTTAGGAACCCCCATGACCGCGCCCCAAATTGTCTACACCCTGACCGATGAAGCCCCGGCTTTGGCCACGTTCTCATGGTTGCCGATCGTGCAGGCGTTTACCCAGGCGGCGGGAGTGACGATCGAGACGCAGGACATTTCCCTGGCGGGCCGGATTTTGGCGACGTTCCCCGAGACGTTGACCCCGGAACAGCAGCAACCCGATGCCCTAACGCAATTGGGCGAACTGGCCAAAACCCCCGAGGCGAATATTATCAAGCTGCCGAATATCAGCGCCTCCCAACCGCAACTGATCGCCGCGATCGCCGAATTGCAAGCGCAGGGATATGCGATCCCCAACTACCCCGCCACCCCACAGAATGACGCCGAAACCGCCATCAAGGCGCGGTATGGGAAAGTCCTAGGCAGTGCGGTGAATCCGGTCTTGCGCGAAGGCAATTCCGATCGGCGGGTGGCAGCGGCGGTGAAGCAATTTGCCCAGAAGCATCCCCATCGGGTGGGGGACTGGAAGCCGGATTCTCGATCGCATGTGGCGCACATGACCACCGGCGACTTCTACGGTTCCGAACAATCCGTGGTGATGGCGCAAGCGGGTGACGTGCGGATTGAACATGTGGCGACGGATGGCACCACGACGGTACTAAAGGCGAAAACCACGTTGACAGCGGGTGAGGTGATTGATGCGGCGGTGATGAGCGTAGCGGCACTACGATCGTTTTATGCCGCCGCCATTGCCGCCGCCAAAGCCGATGACATCCTGCTCTCGCTCCATGTCAAAGCCACGATGATGAAGGTGTCTGACCCGATTCTATTTGGTCATGCGGTGACGGTGTTTTACCAAGCTGTATTTACCAAATATGTGGATACACTGACCCAGTTGGGCGTCAATCCGCGCAATGGCATTGGCGATCTGTATGCCAAGATCCAGTCATTGCCGGAGGCCGAGCAGGCCGCGATCGTCGCTGACCTCGCCGCCGTGTACGCAAGCCAGCCAAAACTGGCAATGGTAAATTCGGACAAAGGGATTACCAACTTACACGTGCCGAGTGACGTGATTATCGACGCATCGATGGCCGCTGCGATTCGCACGTCCGGTCAAATGTGGGGCGCGGATGGTCAGGCCCAGGATATGAAAGCGATGATCCCCGATCGTTCCTATGCCCTGATTTATCAAGCCTGTATGCAGTTCTGCCGGGAACATGGGGCCTTTGATGTGACCACCATGGGGAACGTGGCGAATGTCGGGTTGATGGCGCAGAAAGCCGAGGAATATGGCTCCCACGATAAGACCTTTGAAATTGCGGCGGCGGGGACAGTGCGCGTGGTGGATGCCACAGGGAAGGTATTAATCGCCCATCCCGTCGAATCCGGCGACATTTGGCGGATGTGTCAGACGAAGGATTTGCCGATTCGGGATTGGGTCAAGCTGGCGGTGAATCGGGCGCGGGCAACGGGAGTACCGACGGTGTTTTGGCTTGATCCCGATCGTGCCCATGACGCGAATTTGATCACGTTGGTCAAGACTTATTTGGCCCAGCATGACACGACGGGATTGGATCTGCGGATCATGTCCACGATCGATGCGATGCACTTTACCTGTGCCCAGATTAAAGCGGGCCATGATGTGATTTCGGTGACGGGGAATGTGTTGCGGGATTACCTGACGGATTTGTTCCCGATTTTGGAACTGGGGACGAGTGCGAAGATGCTGTCGATCGTCCCCCTCTTGGCAGGCGGCGGACTGTTTGAAACCGGGGCGGGTGGTTCGGCCCCCAAACATGTGCAGCAATTTGTCAGTGAAGGGCATCTGCGCTGGGATTCCTTGGGCGAGTTTTTGGCGTTGGCCGTGGCGTTGGAGGATTTGGGGACGAAGACGGCGAATCCTGATGCCTTAGCCTTGGCAGCGGCGCTCGATCGGGCGAATGGGCAGTATCTGGATCATTCGAAGTCGCCGTCGGCGCGGGTACATGAATTGGATAATCGGGGCAGCCACTTCTATTTGGCGCTGTATTGGGCCAAGGAACTCGCCGCGCAGGATCAGCGGCCCGGATTACAAGCGCAGTTTACGCCGTTGGCGCAGCAATTGCAGGCCCAGGAAGCGACGATCGTCGCCGAACTGAATGCCGCCCAAGGTCAACCCGTGGATATTGGCGGCTACTATCACCCGGACGCCACCAAGGCGCAGCAGGCGATGCGACCGAGCCAAAGCCTGAATCAGACGATCGCGGCCTGGGCCGCCTCCAGTTCGATCCCAACTTAAGCGGATGGTTTAAAAGTCTTACGGCTTGTCGCCGATGCCACGATCCCCCTAAATCCCCCTTCAAAAGGGAGACTTTGAATCCGGTTCCCCCTTTTTAAGGGGGGTTAGGGGACTTTGAATCCGGTTCCCCCTTTTGAAGGGGGGATCGTGGCATCTGCAATGACAGTCAATCCCTTTTAAACCATCCTCTAAGTTGTGGATCGCCAAACATTGGGAGAATAATTTGGGAATCCCCGTCGTTAGTAATAGTAATTGCTCGACAACTTCTCCTGGAGTCAATCCTCATGGTGTATTCCCCCAACATTCAGCCCCCCACTGCCCGATTGGATGAATCAGTCAACGCGTTTTCCCTACTCAAAGTTGTGTTGGCGACGCTGATGGATGCGGTGATGGTGGTCAGCCCTGATGGCCTGATCCGCCAATCCAATCCCAAAGCCCGTCAACTGTGCGATCGGCTGCGCCAAGAAGCCGCCACACCCGCTTCAGCGACACATCCTGACCAGCTCCCCAGTCCGATTCAACCGCTGTTCGCCGCCTTGCTGGAAAGCCGCGAATTGTTTCCCGAACAACGGGTCGTCCCCGAGTTCGAACTGAACCTCCACGATCGGACGCCCTTAAGGATTCGCGGGCAGTTTCTCGATATTCCCCGGCCCGAAAGTGATGTGCCCTATATTCTGATCACGATCGAGAATCGGCAGGAATCATTGAGCAGTGTGGCGATCGGCGATGCCCAGCGCTTCGGCTTTACCGCTCGGGAGCGGGAGATTTGGCACATGCGACTATTGGGCCATTCCTACCGCGAAATTGCGATAACCCTATTTATCACCGAAAATACCGTGCGCAAACATGTCAAAAGCATCCTCGCCAAACGCCGGATCGAATTCGACCCATTTGTCTAAACCTCAACTCAAACGTTGATCACCAGACTGATCAGCTCCGTACCCCAGGCCAGACCAATGCGGCTGTGTTGCATAAATTCACTGTAGTTGGCCAAATCCCCGAGTCCAGCTCCGTTCAGTGCCACCTCCGTACATACCCAGATACTCGTTTTCACCAGGAGCTTCGACCATTTAACTTGCATGCTGCCCTAACCCGGTTCATAGTGAAGTTTTGTAAAGTTTCTGTACAAACATTATCGTGATCTAACCCGCCAGCGAAGTCGGGATAACCGTCGGCGCAGCCGCACTAACGCCCCAATACCCAAAACCCCTCGCAGCCGTGAATCGGCTGCGAGGGGTTTTTCGGGTGCGGCCCAATGTTCTAGAGGTTGGCCACCAAGCCAATCAAACCGATGCCAATCAGCCCCGCCGCAATCAGTTGCTCGCCCAACTGGGACTCAGTCGATTCCGGTGCGGGCAAGGAGTCACGATAAACCGCAACTTTGACTTCATCTTGGGGCGGACGGGCGGTGGGCGGGACAGAGTGACGCATCGTAGGGATCCTTAGTTTGATAGTTGGATGCTGGGGTGGTGGGCGATCGCCCAAAAATCTTTGATCCCAGGGTTAACGCTGATTTATGAATGTTTGTCTATTCTAGTATGAATAAATGTAAAGAATATTAAGAAGGCATTAATATTTGCCGAAAAAGGCGTTGTCACGGGCCGATCGGCGATCGGCCCGTGGCGGATCAACCCGGCGGGCGCAGGATTGCAGCCAAGTTTCCCCGAATTGTTAAATTTCTGTTACATTAGTTTGCATACGTCAATAATTCCCGATCGATACGGCCCAATCCACCGCAGAGGCAATTATGACCACTCAGAATCTTCCCCTCAGTTATCCCACCCAGTCCAGTAAGGCCGGAGCCTTAGCGATTTTCTTCTTCCTGATCGGTGCGCCCCATATCTATGGGGCGTTGCAACAGCGCCGCCAGCAGCATCAACGGTTCCAAGC
The DNA here is from genome assembly GCA_031415035.1 of Cyanobacteria bacterium VAR_4_metabat_243. GTDB lineage: Bacteria > Cyanobacteriota > Cyanobacteriia > Leptolyngbyales > Leptolyngbyaceae > Romeriopsis. The sequence goes on along the minus strand of JANOQX010000025.1, from coordinate 65,148 downwards.
CCAGCTCCGATCGCCCAAAAATCTGGGTTTAGCCAGTTTGGCGATCGGCATGGCCGTGGGTCTATACGTCGCAATCTAATGCTTATGGGGGATGTCAGGGGGGCGGCGGCGGGGTTACCGTAAATTCTTGGATCACCAGGAACTCGATCGGGATCGTCACAGTCATTAAAGAGCATCAAGGTCAATCTTCACCGTGCGACTCAATATTCTCTCTTTTCAAATCCGACTCCCACCTCATCTTCTTAAAGTAGGAAGAACTGTCATGTTGACCCTTAAGCAAGCTAAATCCAACGCCGTTCTGATGCTGGCCTTCGCCCTGCCCGTCGGCAGCTTTGCACCGCTGCTGACGGCCAATTCCGCCGCCGCTCAGTCGATGCCTGCCACCGTGCGCGTCGCCCAAGCCCGGCCCGCACTCTTTAATCAAATTCGGATTTCCGCTGGGGCCGTGTTGCCCGTCAACACCGAGAAAGGCACAAAAATCACCATCACCCCCGGCGAAACCAAGCAATTCACCCTGATGATTGCCCAAAATCTCCGATCGGGGAATGGCGATCTCCTCGTGCCAGCGGGCAGTAAAGTCGAAGGTGAATTCCGGCCAGCGGGCGATGGCACCCAGTTCGTCGCCAAGACCTTAGTGATGACCGATGGTCGCCGCTACAGCCTGGATGCCACCTCCCAAGTCGTCACCCGCCGCGAGAAGATCCGCCAAGGCCTTAGTACGCGATCGATCTGGCAGGGTGCTGCTGGTGGTGCCGCCGCCGCCGCCGTCCTCGGCGCGATCACGGGCGACAAGAAGATCTCCGTACCGGAAGTGCTGATCGGCGGTGCCGTCGGTGCAGCGGGTGGCGCGGCGATCGGCCGCAAGGAAAAAGAAGTGATCGCGGTACTCCCGAATCAGGATCTCTCCCTGCGGTTGAATCAAGTGCTGGCGTTGAATTACTAAGCCTCAGCGCGCCTCAGTCCGGTTTTCAGTCAAAACTCAAGCGAATTCTCCCAATCCTGTGGCCTGTTGCGCATCAACACCACAGGATTTTTTTGGCCGTGGCTGAATCGGCCAGAAGTAGTAAACTCATAGCCGGATATCCGATCGGGTTTGACGGCAGGAAAGCGGGTTCTATGACAGGCACGATCGTAATTAAAATCGGTACTTCGAGTTTGACGCAGCCGGAGACGGGCAACTTGGCGCTCTCGACGATCGCGGGTTTGGTGGAAGTCACGAGCACCCTGCGGCAACAGGGCCATGCGGTCATCCTCGTCTCCTCCGGAGCGGTGGGCGTCGGTTGTGGCCGCCTCGATCTGAAAGAACGGCCCCAATCACTCGCGCTCAAACAAGCCGTCGCCGCCGTGGGTCAAGGCCGTCTGATGCGGATCTACGACGATATGTTCAGCTTCGTCCAACAGCCGATCGCCCAAGTGCTGCTGACCCGCGACGACCTGATCGAACGATCGCGCTACGTCAACGTCTTTCGCACCTTTGATGCCCTGCTGAAACTGAATGTCGTGCCGATCGTCAACGAAAATGACACCGTCGCCGTCGAAGAACTGAAATTCGGCGACAATGACACGCTTTCGGCCCGCGTTGCCAGCTTGGTCGATGCCGATTGGTTGTTTTTGATGACCGATGTGGATCAGCTTTACTCCGCCGATCCGCGCCAGCACCCGGAAGCCTACGCCATCGATCGGGTCGAGAACATTGACCAACTCCAAGCCGACGTCGCCAGTGCGGGCAGCCAATGGGGCACTGGCGGCATGGTGACCAAAATCGCCGCCGCCCGGATCGCCACCGCCGCTGGCGTCCGCACCGTGATCGCCAATGGCCGCAACGCCCCCAACATCCTCGAAGTGCTCAACGGCCAAGGCGTTGGCACCATCTTCGAACCCCAGCCCCGCCCCTTCAACGCTCGCCAACGCTGGCTGGCCCACGGCGTCGTTCCCACGGGGTTGCTCTACCTCGACGATGGGGCCGTCCGGGCCGTCCGCGACAGCGGCAAATCTCTGCTCCCCGCAGGTATTCTGAAAGTCGAAGGCGACTTTGACCCCCAAGACGCCGTCCAACTCTGCGATCGTCAAGGCCAAGAAATTGCCCGTGGTCTGGTCAACTACAGCAGCCAGGAACTCCAACAAATCCGGGGCCAGAACACCGCCGCCATCCCCGTCATCCTCGGTCACCCGGCCCCCGAAACGATCGTCCACCGCGACAACCTCGTGCTCCGCCAACCCCCGACACCCCAACTTTAGCAATTCTCAATCTCCCATCCCCCGCCTTAGGCTAAAATTCAGACTCCCCGTTGGCGCTTGGATCGCATGAACCCCGTGACCTCTGAATCGACCAGTTCCGAATCCACCGATCGGTTTGCCGTAATGGGGCATCCCGTGGACTTATTGCGGAGCTACCCGCGCTGGCTCACCAGCCGGATGAAACAGCAAATCGGCACTCACGTGATCACGCTAAACGCCGAAATGACCATGCAGGCCCAGCAACGTCCGGCCCTGGCCGCCGCCTTGCAACAGGCGGACTTGGTGATTCCCGATGGTGCGGGCGTGGTGCTCTACCTCCAACTCTATGGCCGGAAAGTCCGGCGCTGTGCAGGAATTGAGCTATCGGAACAGATGATTCGCCAAGCGGCCCAGCAGGAAGCGAAAACCGTGTTTTTTTATGGTGGCAAGCCCGATGTGCTGGAGAAAGCCACGATCGGCTGGCAGCAGCGGCTCCCGACGCTGAAGATTGTCGGGGCGTTTGATGGCTATATTCCGCCCGATCGGGAGTCGGAGGTATTGGCCGCATTGGCGGCGACCCAGCCGAGTTTGATCCTGGTGGGGTTGGGGGTGCCGCGTCAGGAATTGTGGATTGCGGCCCATCGGCATCGCTGTCCCCAGGCGATTTGGATTGGGGTCGGCGGCAGTTTTGATATTTGGTCGGGGACGAAGGATCGCGCCCCCGCTTGGCTCGCGGACAATCATCTGGAATGGCTATATCGCCTGTATCAGGAGCCTTGGCGCTGGAAACGGATGTTGGCCTTGCCGCAGTTTGCGCTTAAGGCGATCGGCTATCGGATACAAAATCCTCGTGCGTAATCCCGATCAGCGGGTATTGTGGTGATTGGTTCCGAAAATACACGCTAGTCGCACGAGTCCGCGATCGAGCGGTCATTGTCTCCTCCAAGCAGGTGTCAGCCATGGTGCAAAGCCTTTTGCCAAAGTCCAATGCCAAAAAATCACCCCCCCAGCCCCCGGTTTCAACCCCACAACCTCGCCATTCCCAGCCGCAACCAGCCATGACGGGTGACGGAATTATTCAAGTTCGCGATGTCTCCAAGACCTACCGCAATGGCAGTCAGGCCTTGGTCAATCTGAACTTGGAGATTAAAAAAGGCGACTTTGTATTTATCACGGGTCCATCGGGTTCGGGCAAATCCACCCTGCTCAAATTGCTCTACGGCGAAGAAATTCCGAATAAGGGGCAGGGCGAAGTGATCGTCGATGGCGCACCCGTGCATCGGCTCAAGGGCGATCGGTTGGCGTTGCTGCGACGGCGTTTGGGCATTGTCTTCCAGGATTACAAATTGCTGCCGCGCCGCACCGTCGAGGAAAATATCGCCTTTGTGTTGCAGGCCCAGGGCTATACCCAGGCTGAAATCGCTCGCCGGATGCCCTCGGCCCTCAAGGTCGTCGGTCTCTACCACAAGGCAAAATGCTTCCCCTCCGAGCTATCGGGGGGCGAACAGCAGCGAGTCAGCATTGCGCGGGCGATCGTTGGGACACCGCCGATTTTGCTGGCCGATGAACCCACGGGCAATCTGGATCCGGATAATTCGCGCCAAATCCTGGCCATCCTGCGCAAATTGAACGAAGCGGGCATGACGATCGTCATTACCAGTCACGATGAAGCCTTCATCCGATCGGCTAATCGCCCGATCATCCAGATTCGTGGTGGCGAGATTCTCAATCCGACGAATTGAGCCGATCGATTGGAACTCACTTCCGAAATATCCGTCTCATGAGTTGTAGTTTGGTGCAGATCAGTTCGACACCGTGAAACCCTCATGCGACATACAGAAGCCCGCTATCTCAGCGCGATCGGTTTAATCTTGGCCCTCGCCACGCTCACCGCCTGCGGCCAAAAACCACCCGCTCAACCCCTCACATCAGCGTCGCCATCGCCAGTGACCACGGCAGCGCCTGCAACAACTGCCGAAAAACCAGCCAATCAACCCGCCGCCGACAAACCAATCGCCGCCGACAGTCCCGCTGCCGAAAATTCCGTGGGATACCAGGCGGCGTTGGATCAACCCGTGATGCCGATCGCGAAATCCACGGCCAAATCAGAAACTGCCACCGCCCCAGCAGCGCGCAACGATCGGGCTGAAACCCCTGCAAACCGTGAACCCAGCCGATCGAGTGACGCTCAAGATCAGCGCGTGAATTTCGGCAAAGGTGAGAGTTCGACGGTACTCAAAGGCGCAGTCGTGCGGGCCGAAAGCAAAACCTATTTAGTTAATGCGGCTCAAGATCAGGTGATGGATCTCGACATTAGCGCCCTGGAAGATAATGCCGTTGTCCAAGTGATTACACCTGCGGGTCAAGTCATTGGTTCGGAAATCAAAACCATGAATAAAACGCTACCGGAAACGGGTGACTATCAAATCATCGTTTCCGGTACGCGGGGGAATGCCACCTATAAATTAAATGTGGCCGTGAAGTAGCGATCCCCCTAAATCCCCCTTAAAAAGGGGGACTTTGAATCTTGTCCCCCCTTTTTAAGGGGGCTAGGGGGATCGAATTTACGCCGATAAGCCCACCATCGCGTGGAAATCGGTGCCGACCAGCCGCTCAGTCATCGAAGTTTGGGCATCGAGTTTGCCGACGTTGAATTCATTCCGCAATTGCTCTAACATCGCCATCGCATTGGCCCGATCGGTGGTGAGTCGATTCAGCGTTTTGGTCGCCTTGTCATATTCGGGATTGACCTGCAAAACCTCGAAGCGACGGGCTTTGCGCTGATGATCATTTTTCAAAGTCACATCGAAAGCGACGACCATTTCGGCGTTGCCGTCCATTTTATTCATGTGATATTTGGTTTCGTTGATCCGGTGATCAATTTCGTTTACGGCTTGAGCGGCTTGGGCGATCGCGGCGGGATATTGGTTCAAGGTGAAACGCATAGGGATTGCCTCTAGGATTGGTTAGAAGGGTTGGATGGTGAATACTACGGAGAATGATTTCAGGCCGCAACATCGACTAACGTTGGAGCCACGGATAATGTGGGTAATTCGAGTTTGCCGATCAGGCGATTGACGGATTGTTCGATCGCTACGGCTTCGAGGATTGTGACTTCGATGTCGATCGACACTAAGTACGAACCGGCTTCGTGGCCTGTGGTTTGGCTCACAACTTGACCGACTAATTGGGCCAAGTTCGGTTGTCCGGCGGTGATCGGATTGTGTAAGGTACAGCGTTCCCACTCGAATTGGGCGTGGGGATTCAGGCTGAGTACGAAGTGTTTAAGCATGGTGGATTGTGGGGTGGGTAGGGTGGGCAATGCCCACCGCATATGGTTTTGGGGCAATCGTGATTTTGGGGGCGATCGCGGCGATTGTGGTGGTGGGCAATGCCCACCCTACGCGGCGATCGGCGTAACATTCGAATCCTGGTTTTGCGCTTGGTGTCGATCCCAGAAGGCCAGCAGACGAGCCATTTCACCGGGATTAAAGATTTCGATTTCGTAGCGTTGGGGCATTAATCGACTCCGATCGAGCCGAAAATAACAGCCGGTATGCGCGATCGTTTCGGTGAATTTCCAGGCTTGATACAGCGCGTCAAACCCGAAATAACACCGTTCAATCACCTGATGCTGAAAGGGTTTGCGGACTAATAACACACGCGGCGAGAGAAATTGGCCGACGCGCCCTTCCTGCAAGGAGAAGAAGCGGCCTACATGGACACGATCGGCATTGATGCGTGGGGTTTTGCGGACGTTCAGGATGGGATTCATCGGGCATCACCTCTCGGTAAAGTTGAAAATCTGGTTCAACGGCAAATCGGGGTTCAGGCTGGGAGCAGGCAGTTTGTGCGATTGCTGGGTGAAAATCGGCAATGGCTTTTTGCCCGGTTGCTTCGACGGTTTCATCCAACGCTGCTGCAAGATCCGCTGCTCTTTGTCGTGGTTGCGCCACTGGAGCCGCTGCCGCCGATCGTCCTTGCGGCCTTGGTGGTAGCGTTTTTTTCGCTTGGGCTTGTGCCACTTGTGGGATTTGGGGCGCTGGGGCGTGGGTGCAGTTTCAGTGGTAATGGCATCAGTGGCTTCCTGGGTATGGCGCGCCGCGCCAATAAGGTTGATTAGCATTGCAAAGTGCTTCCTGACGGGACTAATGGGGGTAAAAGCCGATGGAACAACGATTTTAGGGAGAATCGCCGCTCCGGAAACGAATAGTGCGGTGTTCAGTTTTTGCAAACCACAGTTGTCACTTCCTGTGTCTACTATAACCTGACTCCCCGGAAAAGTGCAACCCTTTTCGACAAATTTTTCCATCTATAGTTTGCAAAACCGTGGAGATGGGGTTTAATGGAACTAAGCAATCCAATGACTGATATTTCGACCCAGGCAATATATATGGACAACTTCGCTCAACAGGTGCGTGCTCAGCGCAAGGCCCAGAAGCTCAGCCAGCAGGAACTCGCCCAGCAGGTGGAGATTTCGCGCAATTATTTGTCGGAGATTGAGCGGGGGGAGGCGACGAATCTCTCCTGGCAGGTGCGGCAGAAGCTGGCAGCGGCGCTGGGCCTCAGTCCGGCGGGGGAAGCGGTGGAGACGGATTTGCCGGAGGGGTTGGCGGCCTTTGCGGCCAGTGCGAAGTTGCCGCAGGATGATGTGCAGATGTTGGCGGGGCTGAAGTATCGGGGTCAGCAGCCGACGACGGCGGATAAGTGGGAGCTGTTGTATAACGTGATTAAGATGACGGCGGGGAAATGATCCACCTGGGGTTCAAACCCCAGGCTCATAGCGCAAACCCGTTGAAACGGGTTGAAATGCCCCATTAGCAATAGTCGCCAAATTCCTGCTTAAGCCGATCGTTCTCACGAATCATCCAGCGTTTGAAGGACGTGAAGGTTGAAGCCTCATGGAGGTGAGCTTTGATTTTGCGGCGGAGATACGCTTTCGCTTCATCGTCGCTGGTTGGCTCGAAGTAGTCACAGAGATAATTCTGGAAGTCCCGAATGTCCTGAAGCAGTTGATTGCGCAAGTTCGCGGACTCTAATTGTTTGAGTTCAGTTGTGCCGTTGAATACCGCCAGAATCAAGGATTGGGTCGAAAGCGTGCAGGGATCACTCGCAATCGCGGCGATCGCGACCTGCTCGTGAGGCCAGGGATTGAAGGAATACTTCAGTTTTGCCTCAATATCCTCCTCCGGGTTGGTGCAATCCAGAATGTCGGTGTACTTCGCCAGTTTGGTGTTGTTGCAATGGGAGCAGGCCCAGTAGAGATTATTCCAGTCGAACATGAGCGCACGATCGCGCTTGTGGGGCCGGAAATGTTCGACGTTAATCGCCGTCGGCTGCGCTTCGCAGATGTAGCATTTGTTTTTAAAGTCAGTCTGCAAGCGGGTCAAGACGTCGCCGCATTTATAATCGCCACTGGCCTTGGTCTGTTCATGGGCAAGGCATTCGGGGGCAGGTTGGGATTTTGCAAAAAACAACAAGGCGCGAAACTCCGGGGCAGCTACGAAAGGTGTTTTAGTTCGATTTGTTTGAGTTTGACATCCAGTTCTGGGGCCAAATATTTAGGCAGGTTAGACAGCTCATGTTTTAACTCGAAATATTCATCCATTTCCCGATCGCTTTTCTCTGGCATATCGGCCAAGGCTTCATAGCGGGCAACCTTACGCTTGAGGATGTCGGAATACTTATCCGACTTGAAATAGCTTTCAATCAGCGCATCATAGGAATAACCCGACAAATCCTCTGTCACAATCCGGTTCTGCAAATCACAGATGACGGCATTTTCGACTGAGGAAAGGACGAATGGCGAATGCGTGGACACAATAAATTGAATCCGGGGAAAGAAACCACAGAGGAACGGCAGGATTTTTTTCTGCAAATCCACATGAAGATGGGTTTCAATTTCATCGATTATTACAACACCCTCCACATCATAGCCGCTACTTTGAACTGCCTCCATTCTCAGCATAATCTCTGTAATAATTCGAATTACAGCAGAATACCCATCAGACAGTTCTGAAAATGAAAAAGGCTCTTGACCAGGAATTGAGATAAGAAAGTTATAATTCTTTCGGTCAAACAGTAACGTGAGAGCTTCGCTATCAAATAAGTTCTTTAAACAATTTTCAAATCGATCAAACCATCTATCAATTTCACTAACTTTTTGTCCATCATTATCATCTTTGGCGAATGACCGCTCCGCCTTTAAATTAACGATATGCTGTATAAAGTACTGACTTAATGTTGAAACATTTAACAGGTCAACTTTCTGGATTCCTTGTGGAATAGAAAAGTTAGCTTGACGTTTGGCATCAAAGAAAATCAGAATGAAAGGATAAAGATGGCGCATCATATAGCCAGATGACATATTATCAACACTACTCAACCGAAGTTCAATTCCCGTGCTTTTTAATATCTCACTGTTGAGTGATGGGCCATAGACTCCAGCATAGGTTCTACCTCGGCTAGCATCACAAGTGTGAAAGACATGATGAATTGCATCTAACAGACTGGTTTTGCCCGATCCATTTTTTCCGGTAATGATTAAATGTTTCCTTTGGCTATTAGACAACAAAATGTCTAAATCTTTAACATGCCTCACCGAATCGATGTGGATGTGTGTAATAAATTTCTCAGTCATTGAAATCACCCTCCAACAACACGATCGTACTAAGCTGCTGGCAAAAACTCTAATCCCTCAATCCTACCACAAACCCCTCAAAACCCGCCAAAATTAAAACATCTGTTCTATTGCGGTAAACTGGGAGGCGATCGGCCCCACCGCTGAGTTAGGCTGGATCTACGCTTTGCCCGAAACCCACTATGCCACAGCAATTCTCCTACCAACATCCCGGCCATGCCTTTCTGAATCGCTATGGCTCACTCCAAAGTGAGGCCGATGTCTTCGCCTATGTGGATTTTTTACGGGAAGCAGCGGAATTGGGGGACGAGTTGCCCGTGGATTTGGCCAAGATTTACCAGCGGTTTTGCATTCCGGAGCCGCTGCGGGTGCCGCTGGATCAACAGCAGGGGATTTTGCTCAATAGCTATAAGGGGTTGATCCTGATTAAGGAAAATGACCCGATCGTGCGGCAGCGGTTCACCGAAGGCCATGAGCTAATCGAACTGCTCTTCGATGTCCAAAGTGATGTGCAGACCGAGTTGGGCTTGCCGCGTTGGGCCGAGGCGCGGAAGGAACAGCTTTGTGATGCGGGTGCGGCGGAATTGTTGATGCCCCGATCGAGCTTTGGTGATCGGGTGGCCAACCTCGGCGTTTCCCTCGCGGCGGCGCGGAAGCTGGCGATGCTCTACCAGACTTCGCTGGTGGCGACATTGCTGCGGATGTTGGATTTGACGGATGCAGGCTATGCGCTGGTACTGTGGCATCACGCCCTCAAACCCACGGAAATCCGCCGCGATCCCAGCCAAGCCCAGGCCAAACTCCGCATCCAATGGTGCAAAACCAATCCCCACTGGCAAGGCGGCTACATTCCCAAGGACAAATCGATCGAGCCGGATTCCCTGATCGCCCAAGCCGATGCCACAGGTGTCGCCCAGATCGGCACCGAGACTTTCCGGTGGGGCGGTAAGCAAATCACCTGCAAAGTCGAAGCCCTGCCGTTGAAAATGGCCGATCGGACGCAGGTGGTGTCATTACTGAAATTGCCATAAACGACTCAGCAATGTTGGGTTACATGCTGTTTCACCCAACCTACGTTTAATCTCATGCTCCCCAGCATTGGCGAGATTTATTGAACTGACTTTGATTGGATATCCGACGGTTTCGCCGATCGCACATTACGATATTCTGAGAGAGAAATCGTAGGACGGGAGGCGATCGAGCATGGCATCACACAAACGTAATCTCTGGTATGAGCGGATCATGGCCTTGATCACCGCTGCGAACCTGGGCCTCGTCGCCTTTGACATGGCCTACGTGCCTTGGCGCAACTTCCTGCTGCACCGGACAATCCAGGTGGCCAGTTGGCGGATTCCCCTGCCATTGCCCAATGTGACGCCCCTATATGACCCGATTAAAGGGATCGAACCCCACCGCGACACCCAAAAGTACGTCAAAACGGTACAACAACTCGAAACCGACCTCCAGCAATTTGGCATCGATTCGCCCCAAGTTACGCAACAACTTGAGACCCTCCGCCAACGCAGCATCGAAATGGTGGACACCAATCCCTTCAGCGCGGCGAATAAAAGCGGCACGCTGGAAAAAATCAAAAATCGGATGCGCGATCGCGTCTTCGCTAAAGATAATCCCGAAGCCTCCTCCCGCCAAGCCTTTGAACAATTCTGGTCGGCGGACTATCTCAAATCAAAAGGCGTACAGCCGGAACTGAAGTTTTTCAAAGATGATATTCAGCAATTGATTGAGACGAATTACTACCGCTCGATCGGGGAGAATGGTGAACCGACGAGTTTGTTTTTTGTGCTCGATACGCCGTTCGTGGCGTTGATGGGATTTGAGCTGTTATGCCGGAGTTTTATTATTAGTCGCCGATCGCGGATTAAGTGGCTGGATGCGATTTTGTGGCGCTGGTATGACTTGCTGTTACTGATTCCAATTTGGCAGTTTTTGCGAATTGTGCCTGTGGTAATTCGGCTTGATCAAGCGAAATTAATTCGGCTCGATCGGTTGCGCGATCAGGCCACCCAGGGATTTGTCGCGAATATTGCGGGCGAACTGACCCAAGCGGTGTTGAATGAATCCCTCGCCCAAGTCCAGGTGGCCTTAAAACAAGGGGGTTTGGCGAAGCAATTACTCAGCACGATCGATAAACCCTACAAAGACCTCAACGACAAAGACGAACTGCAAGAATTGGTCAGCCAAACGCTAAAACTAACGGTTTATCAAGTACTGCCTAAAATCAAACCCGATATCGAGGCCGTCTTGCGTCACCCGATCGAGGCCATGCTGGAGCAAACTCCCGGCTACGGCATTTTGAAATCCGTACCATTTATCGGCAGCGTCCCGCATCAGGCAAATCAGCAATTGATTGCCACCGCCACTGAAGGAGCCTACCAGGCATTGGTTGTGGCCTTGGAAGACAAAGTTGCCGCCGAATTGGTCAGCCAGTTGATTCGCAATTTTGGTAAAGTATTAGTGCAGGAATTGCAAGCGGGTAAAAGTTTGGATGAGATTCAGACTTTGCTCAACGAACTCCTCGAAGAGGTGCGCGTCAACTATGTCGATAAAATCGCCGAGAACGAGGTTGAAATCGTGATGAATGCCCCACGGCCCGTCAAGCAGATTCGATCGACGTAATTACAAAACAGGATGCCGAATCCCTGCCGAACCGCCCCCCGGCCCCCAATGCTGGGGGAGCATGAGCCAATCCCTAAACCATTCCCCCATGACCACCCAAACCGTAACTGCCAACATTCCGACGATCGTCCAGAACCAGCGCGAATTCTTCCGCACCGGACAAACCAAAAGCCTCGAATTCCGGCTCGCCCAGCTCGCCACCCTCAAAGACTCAATTCTCGCGAATCAGGATGCCATTCTCGCTGCCGTCAAAGCCGATTTGGGCCGATCGGAGTTTGAAGGCTATTTTGAAATTTCGTCATTGTCGGAAATCAAATCTGCGATCAAACAACTCAAATCCTGGGCCAAACCCCAAGCGATCAAAACCCCGATCGAGCAATTTCCCTCAACGGCCTACATTCAGCCCGAACCGCTCGGTGTGGCATTAATCATTGCCCCGTGGAATTATCCGTTTCAACTCACCATATCGCCATTGGTAGGGGCGATCGCGGCGGGCAACTGCGCGATCGTCAAGCCGTCGGAACTCGCACCCCACACTTCCGCCGTCATTGCCAAAATTATTCAGCAGGCATTTGATCCTGCATACATTGCCGTGGTCGAAGGTGGCATCGAAACCAATCAGCAATTGTTGGCCGAGAAATTTGATCATATTTTCTTCACGGGGGGCACAGCGATCGGGCGGATCGTCATGACCGCCGCTGCCCAACATTTGACGCCTGTGACGCTGGAACTCGGCGGCAAAAGTCCCTGCATTGTCGATGCCGATGTCAATCTCGCCGTCGCCGCGAAACGGATTGTCTGGGGCAAGTTTATCAATGCGGGTCAAACCTGTATTGCGCCAGACTATTTACTGGTCGATCGTCAAATCAAAACCGAATTCCTCGCCCTCCTGAAACAATACATTCAAGAATTTTACGGCAATGACCCGATGCAGAGTCCCGATTTCTGCCGGATTATCAATGCGCGACAATTCGATCGATTAACCAGTTTTCTAAATAATGGCACAGTGGCGATCGGCGGCCAGACCGACGCGCCAACCCGCTATATTGCCCCCACAATTTTGGATAACATCACCTGGGACGATCCCATTATGCAGGACGAGATCTTCGGGCCGATTCTGCCTGTGTTGACCTATGACCAATTGGACGACGCGATCGCGCTAGTCAACGACCGCCCCAAACCGCTCGCATTGTACTTCTTCTCCAATGATGCGGCAAAGCACGATCGGGTACTCGCCGAAACCAGTTCCGGCGGAGCTTGTATCAATGATACCGTGATGCATATTGCGGTGGCTGAGTTGCCCTTTGGCGGCGTAGGGACAAGTGGGATGGGCGCATATCACGGCAAGGCGAGTTTTGATACGTTCTCGCATTATAAGAGTGTGTTGAAGAAGGGACTCTGGTTAGATTTGGCTTGGCGTTATGCGCCTTACACCGTGAAAAAATTGAAGCAGATTAAGGGCATCGTCAATGGATAATTCGCATTTGGGCTTTCGAAAGTAATTTGCTAGCATGGTAAAGCGGTAAAATTTACGGGTGAAGGCGATGCGCGCAGGGCTTTGGATATTGGGCGATCAATTGGGATCACAAGGGCGTGCGATTGATCCGGCGATGCCGATCATTTTGATCGAATCCCTGGCCCATGTGCGAGTGCGTCCCTACCACCAACAGAAGCTCGTGCTGATTTGGTCAGCCATGCGGCACTTGGCCGAGGCGTTGCGCGATCGGGGTCATCCGGTGGCCTATTGCGAAGCCGAGGATTTTCAAACGCCTTTACAGGATTGGATTACGCAGGAGCAGATCACTGAACTGCGGATCATGGCTCCCGTGGACAAACCATTTGCCAAGTTGTTAAACAACCTCCAGTTAAGTTGCCCGATCATCATCCTCGAAAACGATCAATTCCTCTGGACAGAAACCGAATTTCGTCAGTGGGCAACGGGTCGGAAACGGCTATTAATGGAGGATTTTTATCGGGAATGTCGGAAGCGATTCAATATTCTGATGACGGATCAGGGCAAGCCGATCGGCGATCGGTGGAACTTCGATCAGGACAATCGGAAACCCCCGAAGAAACACGACCCGAGTTTTAATCCGCCTGCGCCGAAGTGGTTTGAGCCGGATACAATCACCTTGAGCGTCATGGCAAAAGTAAGTGATCTGGATTTGCCGACCTATGGCGAATTGGCGAAATTTGGTTGGGCCGTGACCCGATCACAGGCACTTGAGGTTTTAGATCATTTCATCACCACTCGCCTGCCCACCTTTGGCCCCTACCAGGATGCCATGGTCACGGGAGAATATACGATGTGGCACGCCTTGCTGTCACCCTATATTAATATCGGATTGTTGCACCCATTGGAAGTCGTGCAGGCGGTGATCCAGGCTTACGAAACTCACGATCTTGATCTCAGCAGCGTTGAAGGTTTTGTGCGCCAAGTGATTGGCTGGCGCGAATATATGCGTGGCGTTTATGCGTTTTCACCGGACGACTACGCCGATCGCAATTGGTTTGAGCACGATCGAGCACTGCCCGAATTCTTCTGGGATGCCAGCCAAGCGAAGATGAATTGCCTCCGTCAATGCCTCGAACAAACTGAGCAAACGGGCTACGCGCACCACATCCAGCGTTTGATGATCTTAAGCAATTTTGCGTTAATCACGGGCATTTCACCCCAGGCGATCGAGAATTGGTTTCACGCGGCTTACATTGACGCCTACGACTGGGTGATGCAGACCAATGTGTTGGGGATGGGCCAATACGCCGATGGTGGCATCCTGGCATCCAAGCCCTACGCCGCTTCGGCGAACTACATCAATAAGATGAGTGATTACTGCAAAGGTTGCCAGTACGATCACAAAAAACGCACAGGCGATGATGCTTGCCCGTTCAACTATTTTTACTGGGATTTCCTCGATCGACATCGGGAGAAGCTAACGACCCAGGGCCGCATGAGCTTTATTTTGAAAAATCTCGATCGGATGACCGAGCAAGAATTAACCGATATTCGCACCCAGGCAAAAACATGGCAACCCTAAATCGCATTCTCATTTGGTATCGCAACGACCTCCGACTGCATGATCATGCACCCCTTGCCCAGGCCTTCCAACAAGGTGCAACGGTGATTCCCGTTTATTGCTTTGATCCCCGATCGTTCTGCGAAACCGCATTCGGCTTCCCCAAAACCGGAGCCTTCCGAGCGCAATTTTTACTCGAAAGCGTGGCGGATCTACGATCGCAGTTGCAATCGATCGGCAGTGATCTAATCATTCGCCAAGGCCAACCCGAGGACATCCTCCCCGCGCTAGTCGAGCAATACCAGATCACGGCGATTCACTATCACACCGAAGTTACTGCCGAAGAGAAAACGGTTGAAGTCAATCTCCGATCGCGCCTCAACATCCCTTGCCAGGGCACTTGGGGTCATACCTTATATTCCCCCGACGATTTGCCATTTTCGATCAAAGGGCTGCCCGAACTCTTCACCGCATTTCGCAAACAGGTCGAAATGGATACAGGCGTCGCGTCGCCAATCCCTTCCCCCAAGCAGTTATCAGCCTTACCCGAGAATCTCGATCGGGGTGAATTACCGCAGTTGAGTGATTGGGGATTGGAGCCGATCGCGCCTAGCGACAAGGGTGTACTCCCGTTCAAAGGCGGTGAAACGGCGGGTCTGGAACGATTAAATGATTACTTCTGGAAACAGGATCGTCTCAAGGTCTACAAGGAAACCCGCAATGGGATGCTCGGGGCCGATTATTCCTCTAAGTTTTCGCCTTGGCTGGCGCTGGGCTGTCTGTCGCCCCGCTATATTTATGACCAAGTGCAGGCGTATGAAACCCAACGGGTGCGGAATGATTCGACTTATTGGTTGATCTTTGAATTACTTTGGCGGGATTATTTTCGGTTTATTTGTGCGAAACATGGCAATGCGGTGTTTAAGGTCGAGGGATTGCGCGGGGTGCGGATTGATTGGAAGGACGATCGGGTTCGATTTCAGCAATGGTGTGATGGCGCAACTGGCTTCCCGTTGGTTGATGCAAATATGCGAGAGCTAGCCGCCACAGGCTTTATGTCCAATCGCGGGCGGCAGAATGTCGCGAGTTTCCTGACCAAAAATCTGGGCATTGATTGGCGGCTGGGAGCGGCCTATTTTGAATCAATGCTGCTCGATTATGATGTGTGCAGCAATTGGGGCAATTGGAATTATGCGGCAGGCGTGGGCAATGACGCACGCGGATTTCGGTTTTTTAATATTATCAAACAGGCAAAGGACTACGATCGCAACGGCAACTATGTCAAACATTGGTGTCCCGAATTAACGGCCCTACCAGCGGACAGGGTACATGAACCGTGGCGGTTAGCCCCAGCCGATCAGCAACAGTGGAATGTCCGATTGGGTGTGGATTATCCCCATCCAGTGGTGGATTTGTTCAAATCAGCGG
This sequence comes from Cyanobacteria bacterium VAR_4_metabat_243, assembly GCA_031415035.1. Lineage (GTDB taxonomy): Bacteria > Cyanobacteriota > Cyanobacteriia > Leptolyngbyales > Leptolyngbyaceae > Romeriopsis. The sequence goes on along the minus strand of JANOQX010000025.1, from coordinate 49,209 downwards.
CGGCAAATGAGGCGGTATACAATGCCGCATTTGGTGAACCCAGTCCGATCAAGCCCAAGCCGAAGAAACGTCATTAAAATACCCCGACTACGCTGCCCGATCGCCCTGGAATGGAATTCCGGGCTATGGGCAAAAGTCCTTCGGACTGAGGATTAAGTCCCTCTGGGACTTGCGCTATTAGCCCCGACTTACAGTCGAGGGGCGGGTTATCGCACAAGCAATTTATTGTACTTGAGCGGCAAGAACAATAAAGCGATGTAATTATTCCGTTTAACAATTTCCCAAATCAATAACGGGACGATCGAACCAATCATAAAGGCAACAACTTCCGTCTGGAAAGTCACATGGTAGTGATTAGCAAAGAAACTCGACGCTTGGTTCTGAAAAAATTTGTGGAATATCAACACAAATAGGCTGCCAGAACCGACATAGGCCAGCACATTGCCCAGCTTCGGATAATCCGCGATCGCGCGCGCCAAGGACAGCACCAGATAAATGCCAGCAATCGCCTCCACGGTGCAGACGAGCCAATTATCGTATCTTCTCCCACTGAGATCGATCGTCAAATTAGACCAATAATGACAAACGCTAAATAGCCCTAAACTCAACCCCACAAACTTCGGTTGAACTTGAAAATCAGCCACCTGCGGCTTTAGCCAAGATCCCAAGAGAAAAAACGGTAGACTAATCAAGAGGATATCGAGGCTGAACGGTAAGCCATAAATCACCAGGGGTTTGTCCAAAAGCTCAGCGGCCATGCCATTCACGCCCACCGGGATACCCCAGAACGCCTGTCGCCCCCACCAGCCGATCGACAGCATTCCGATCAATACCCCAGCCTGAAGCCAGCCGCCTACGGCCCACCGTCGCATCAGCCGCGCCACGCACCATGCCGCGATCGTCACCACCCACAAATGCGTCAAAAACCACAACGTCACCCAAATCCCAGGGAGACTTGGACCGGTGCTGTAAATTGCTCCCAGTAGATAATCCGCGATCGGTTGTTTGGCACCCAAAAAATATCCCAAAACCAAGGTAACGCAGTACGGCTTGAGGATTGCATCCGTTTTATTGACGATCGCGGCTTTCAGCGTTTCACGTTGATTCAGAAATAAGCCAGACAGGAACAGAAAGAGGGGAATGTGAAACGAATAAATGATATTAAACAGCTCGGCCTTTTGACCAATCACGATCGAGTTGTGACCCAAGACAACCAGCAGTATCCCGATCCCTTTCGCAATATCAATATGCTGAATACGTTGCTTCACGATTGCGCCTCATTGCCAATATCGTCGAACCGCGATTATCGCCGATCGGACTTCACCGCCGCCCCACTCCCGCCACCAAAGGCCCAAACACCTCTAACAAAGCCGATCGGGCCACCACCAAAGTCGGATAAGGCCGCGACCCATAATTCTCACCCACCACCAACGGAAAAATCACCGACTCATCCAACGCCTTCCAGGTGCCGCCTGCCGCATGGACGATCGCCCACACCGCCGCAATATCCCAAATCTTTGGCGTCGCTTCCACCGCACCCAATGCCGACCCTTGGGCGATCGTCAGCAAACTATAGGTCGAAACCCCCAACATCCGAATCTTCGCCGGAACGGGATTTTGGAAAACCGATAAACTGCGGGCACAAAGATTAAAGAAATGATTGCCGCTAGTGCTGTCGGTGCTGACTTTAATTGGTTTGCCATTGCAATACGCCCCCGTTGGCAGATCCAATCCTGAATCCCCCGCCCAATAGCCGTAGAAATTCTGGCGAATCATCGGCATCGCCACGTAGCCAAAGACTGGAACGCCCTTATAGAGCAAGCCCAACGAAATTCCCCACAACGGTAATCCACGGGTGAAGTTCGTCGTGCCATCGATCGGGTCAATAATCCAACACCAATCATTCGCCGGAAAGATGTGCTCAGTTTCTTCGGTCAAGACGCCGTGATCGGGAAAGCGCGATCGGATTGCCCCCCGCAGTCGATCGTCCGACCACTGATCACATTCCGTCACTAAGCTGCCATCGGATTTCTCTTCTCCGGCCACGGTGCCGAGTTTGGCAATCAGGTAATCGCCGACTTCGCCCGTGATTTCGTCACAAAATCCCAACACTTCGGCCCAAAAATCTGGCATCACATTCTCCTATGGCATCAAAACTACGGGTAAGGTGGGCAATGCCCACCCTACGGCATCAATACTTTAATCAAAATCCGCTGCAATTCCTCAAGCTCCTTCGGCACCGCATAGATATTCACCACTTGGGTAATCACCTTTGCCGCCCGATCGAGCAAGCCGAATTGCCACAGATCGCCCGTCGTCACCACACCCACCAACTGCGGCAGCACTTGGGCATCGATCCCATTCTCCCATTGATCCAGCGCAATCAGTTCCGCCGCCAGTTGGGTAAAGCCATTCCGCAAATCCTCCTGTTTCGCCTCAATCACCAACAATTCCGTCTGCGTTCGCATCAAATAATCGAGATTTCCCTGGAGATAGGCGCTCACCTTGAGCGGATATTCGATTCGCAGTTGGGCATGAGTATAGTGAACTAAATCCTTCACCACACCGGAAATCAAGATTTCCCGGCGGGCCATTTCCGTTGAGAGATCAACGTAGGGCAACATTTCTTCGATTTCCGATCGGGTGCGTTCCAGCCGATCGAGTTCCCCCCGATATTGTGGCAATTGCACATCCGCCCGCACCAGCCGATAGCCCAACTCCTGAATCAATTCATCGGGAGGCGCTTTCAGCTCAAAGATTTTACTAAAGGTATAGGCGGTATCCGCCTGCAAAATTGGCATTCAATTCTCCAGCTTGGTTGTATTTTTCCATTGAATCCAGTATCAAGTGGTTGAAACAGCGCGGCCTTAAGGGATCACTAGGGGCGGTCGGCAAGGCATGGATGGTATTTGCACAAGATTGATTGGGAGTGAGATGCTCGGCTGGTTATTCAGAAGGGCGATGTTTAAGATTATCTGCTTTACCCCAGACGATTGCATCATACCCATAGCCTGAGTTGCATCACCATAGCGCGTTTTAGAAATGGCATTAATCAGGAATACCGTTTCAGGCTTCTGGTCATGCTGTTGTTTGATTGCCAAGGAAAGCTCAGCAGGATTAGTGGAACTCTCATTGATATCGGTTTTTCCTCTATCACCGATGCTGATCACCAATGATTCTGGCATTGAGGCTCTACCCAGATTTAATTTTGGATTGCTGTTGGGGATATTATCGAGCGCCGCCGCCGGAGATGGACAGCCACGCGATTGAGCCGTAAACGCTGTTTTTACGCCTTCTGACTGCATCATGATCGTGATTTTACCTACGTCCAATAGGGGAGCCTTGTCAGACGGATTAATCAAAAACACAGCTTTAGGTGCTCGAGTGTGCAGCTGCATAATTGCTGGCAATAGTTGCTCACGATCGACAGGGGTTGTATTGATGTAGGTTTTCCCTTGATCATCAATGGATACGAGCACATATATTGTCGGTTGGACTGATACAACATTGTTATCACTTTCGCGCACATTGGCTGGCGGCAAGGCCAAGTTAGCCACTAACAAGGCTGTAGCGAGTAAACCCATCGAACAAAACTCCTGTAAGAATAAGTGTTTTTCGAGTTGAACAGATGCCGCATTCGGCTGTGCGATTGATCGATTTTAGGGGCTTTAGCCCCCTCTAGATCCCCCAGAATTAGGGACTGGGGGGCCGAATATGTTGCAACAATGGGTTGATCGATTAATCCAACTCACTCTGGAATACATTCGCGATCGCCGCCTTGGCCGTCGTGCGGAATTCCTGAATATTCACCCGACTCAAGAGCAAAATCGCCCCCATCATCCCCAGAATTTGCAGGCTGAACACAGCACCATAAGCCGTTACGAGATTTTCAGGGAATAGCTTTTTACTCACATCCAAGGCCGTGCCGCCGATCACCGTCGCCAGTCCCCGCGCCATCGCCTGCGCCAACCCCCAGGCCCCAATAAACGTCCCCGCTGTCGCCGTCACCGTCAGATCCAACATCAAACTCAACGCCCCCGTCGTCGTCACCCCCGACGCCAACCCAAACAAAAACACCGCACTTTTCAGCAACGTCGGATTCGCCGTCCCACCCGCCAAAATCAGCAATCCCGCACAACCCGCCACCAACACACAGCCCAACTTCGTCGTCCGCTGCTTGCCCAACTTCGGCACGATCGCGAATCCCGTCGTCGCAATCCCGATCAGCGTCCCCATCCCCCATTGCGCATTAAGTTGAGTCGTTTGGCCGATCGACATGCCAAAGACCTGCCCCCCATAGGATTCCAGCACCGCATCTTGAATAAACAAGCTAATCGTCATAAACAGCAGAAAACTGAAGAAAATTCCCGTTTGCGGCGATGCGGTCAACACTTTTAAAGCCCGACCCAGCGTAATTTGGTCATCACGCACTTGATCCTGTCCGGCCCGCAGACTAAATCGCGAAAACTTCTGCTCAATCCCAAAGGTCGCCAGCACCGCCAACCCCACGACGATCGCCGGAATCAGCATAAACACCCGGTTAATCGCCGCCTTCGTCGCCACCAAATCCGTAATCCCCGACTGCGGCAACAGCTTCGAAATCGTAATCGCCCCAATCACAATGCCCACCATCAGCATCGACCAGACAATCCCCACCAGCTGCGATCGCTCCTCTTCCTCCGAAATATCCACCAGCAACGCCGCAAACGGGGTCGAACCCGAACTCAAGGCCAACCCATACAGCGCAAACACCAGCCCCAATGCGCCCACCCAAAGCTGGCTCGTCTGGCTCCAGCCCGTCGCCGCCACGCTGTCCCCCAAGGCCCACATCACCTGCACCGCCAACCACGCCGCGATCGCCAACAGCGCCGTCCCAATCCACACATAGCCCGTGCGATGGTAGCCAAACAGCGGCTTCGCGTCGGATCGCTGACCAAACCACAGCCGCGCCGGAGCCATGAATTGATGCACCGCGATCACCCCTGCCGCGATCGTTGCCGGAATCGCCAGCTCATTGATCATCACCCGGTTTAGCACCCCCAGGGTCAACAGGGACATCATGCCCAGCCCCATCTGGAACAGGCCCATCTGAAACATCTGCAACAGCCCAATGCGAGGCAAACGACTGGCCGACTCAAGTTCCACCAGCGGCAATGCCCGATCGGCGGAGGATTCGGAAAAGTTCTGAGTCATAGCAGTAGTAAAGGAAGATTGAACCAACCCAATTCACAGGTTGCTGGTTCTAGCATAGAAGCAAAGACGATCGCGGATCGACTCCCAACGCCCCCCGCCCCAATCCCCGCAACGATTCGTTACAATAGGTTCAACCATTCCTTCGGCCCCATCCCCATGACCACTGCATCCGCCCCGACGATCGCCATCAATGGCACCCAACTTGCCCCCCTCGGCATCGGCACCTGGGCCTGGGGCGACAAGCTGTTCTGGGACTACGGCAAAACCTACGGCGAATCGGAGCTGAAGGCGGCATTTGAAGCCGCGATCGGGGCGGGCATCACCCTCTTCGACACCGCCGAGGTTTACGGCCTGGGTGAGTCGGAGCGGATTTTGGGGCGTTTGCTCAAAACCACTGACCAGCCTTTGTATGTCGCGACGAAATATATGCCGTTGCCTTGGCGGTTCGGCACCAGCGCCGTGCGGGACGCGATCGACCAGAGCCTTCAGCGCCTCGATGTGGCCAAAATCGAACTCTACCAAATTCACCAACCCTTCGCCTTTCTCCTCAGCCAAAAAGATTTGCTCAATACTTTGGCCGATGCGGTGGATGCCGGGAAGATTGGCGCGATCGGCGTCAGCAACTACTCCGCTGACCAAATGCGGGAAGCGCAGGGGATTTTGGCCGATCGGGGTATCCCCCTCGCCGTGAATCAGGTGCAATATTCCCTCCTCGCCCGCCAAATTGAGCGAAATGGCGTACTGGAAACCGCGCAGGCATTGGGTGTCACAATTTTGGCTTATAGCCCTCTAGCCCAGGGCTTATTGACAGGAAAATATAATTCTGAGACGGTTAAGGCAACAGTTTCCGGCGCACGTCGGCTGGATCCACGATTTAGCCAGCGCGGTTTAGAAAAGATTTCGCCCGTTCTGCATTTATTGACGCAAATTGGTGAAAACTATAATCGAACCCCAGCGCAAGTCGCCCTTAACTGGTTGATTGGCCAGGGAGTGCTGCCGATTCCGGGGGCCAAGTCGGCAACCCAAGCCCAGCAAAATGCCGGAGCCTTAGGTTGGTCGATGCGCCGGGAAGAGTTGACACAGCTCGATTTACTCACCCGATCGTGGCAATAATTACCGAGGCGATTCGGTGAGGCTCGGCGTAAACTCGTTTACAATGCACAATCTTCCAACTGTTGGTTAGGCAAACATGCTTATGAGCGTGGTTTTAGTAGTGGATGATAGCGCGACCGCCCGCGAGATGCTGGTGGCGGAATTGCAGCGTGCGGGCTTTCGGGTCATGGCAGCGGCGGATGGCGCTGAGGCAATGGAACATATTAAGGTCAACCCACCTGCCCTCGTGATTACCGACTTAATCATGCCGCGCGTCAATGGGTATGAGCTGTGCCGCAATATCAAAAGCGACCCGCTGACCAAAAATGTGCCCGTGATCATGTGTTCCACCAAGGCCGAGGAATTCGATCGGTATTGGGGCATGAAGCAGGGGGCCGATGCCTACATCACCAAGCCCTACCAGCCCAAGGACATGATCAATGCGGTGAAGTATCTGCTGGAAGAGGCGGGCTGTTATTCGGAAGACACAACGGGGACGCCGGCAACGCGGTAGGTTGGGTGAAACAACGTGTAACCCAACATTCATCGGCGATCGATTGTTTCGGCTGTTAGGTTTCGCGTTGCTGCACCCAACCTACGATCGGGCCTTCGTCGCACTCGAAATGGTTAACAAACTCCGCCGGGTGGCTTCGACAAAGCGACTGACTCGGATTGGGTCGATCGTATTTTCGATCTGGCCGCGCCGCTTCAGCGAACTGGAGACAATCACCCCGTCCGCCGACGCAATCAGATTGCCAATATTTTCCCAATTGGCCCCGCTGCCAATAAAGACGGGCGTATCCTTGGCCGCAATTTTGGCCCGCTCCATTTCTTCCTGGCTGGGCGGACTCCCCGTGGCACAACCCGACAAAATCACCGCATCCGCCAGTCCCCGATCGATGGTTTCTTGGACAGCGGTGATCAGCTGGGGCATCCCCAAGGGCTGTGCGTGTTTGACCAAAACATCGGCAAAGATTTTGACATCACACCCCAATTCGCGGCGATAGCGCAGCAATTCATGGGCCTTGCCTTCGATCAAGCCCTGATCCGTGGCCATGATGCCCGTCAGGACATTCACCCGGATAAATTGCGCGTCGGTGGCCATGGCGATCGCCATTGCACTGCGGGCGTCGTTGCGCAGGACATTGATGCCGATCGGGAGGGTGACGAGGTTTTGCAAGCGCTGGACGGCCAGGGTCATGGCACTGACCACCACGGGATCGACCTGATCTTTGGCAAACGGCGCGTCAAAGAAATTTTCCACGATGATGCCATCGACGCCGCCAGCAGCCAGGGCAGCGGCTTCTTGCTCGGCCCGATCGAGCATGACTTTGAGGCTGCCACCCCAGCGGGGGGAACTCGGCAGGGGCAGTAAATGGATCACCCCAATCACTGGATTAGCGGTCTTGAAGATGCGATGTAAATCCACGTTTCTGGGCGACTGGCTTTCTGGACAATTCGGTTGTAGCAGGGTCTATCTTACCTACACATCGTACCGTTTCGGTGGACGATCGTTGGGAGGGCGATCGGCAGAACGGGCGATTGACCCCTAGGGCTATGATGACAAATACATCAATCACGCAGGAATTTGGGCCATGCTCCTACATCTCTCGACCTGGACTGAAGTGGAAGCCTATCTTCAACAGTCCCAGGCGATTATTCTCCCGATCGGGTCAACGGAGCAGCATAGCCCGATCGGCTTGATTGGTACCGATGCGATCTGTGCCGAGGCGATCGCCAAAGGTGTCGGCGAGGCGACTCAAACCCTCGTTGGCCCGACGATCAATGTTGGCATGGCACTGCACCATCTGGAATTTCCTGGCAGCATGAGCCTCAAACCCAGCACGATGATTTTGGTATTGCGCGATTATATTAGCAGTCTGGCGCGATCGGGCTTCCGGCGATTTTTCTTCATCAATGGTCATGGCGGCAACGTTGCCACGATGAAAGCCGCCTTCTCCGAAACCTACGATCACTTGGCGAGTTTGGGCATCGATGACGTGCGTTGTACGGTGAATAACTGGTACATGGGCCGCGATGTGTACCAATTGGCGCAAAAGTTGTATGGCGATCAGGAAGGTTCCCACGCCACACCGAGCGAAGTGGCGTTGACTTGGTATGTCTATCCTGAGGCGATTAAAACGGGGGAATTATCCGACACACCGGGCAAAGGCCACAGCATCTACAGCGCCAAAGACTTTCGGCAGCAATATCCCGATGGTCGCATGGGTTCCAATCCCGCATTGGCCACCGCCGAGCATGGTAAACAGTTTTATGATGCGGCAGTGAAAGCGATCGCCAATGATTATTTGAAATTTATTGGGGATTAGTATCACTCGATGTTCAAGTTTTTCATAATCCGCCAAATGGTACAGTAATACTGTATTGACGTATAGGTGTGATGCGATGTGGTTGAGCCAACCCTTGCCGTTCATTGAAGATTTTATTGATGAGTTAGGCCAAGGGTTGACAGCGCAAGACCCGCATCAGAAACTGAGTGGGATTCAGCGCGGTTGGTTGGGGTTTTGCCTGATGGGCATCATTTTGACCAATAGCATCTGCTGGGCGAGATTTGAGCGGATGAGCCTGGGTCATTACAAGATTGCCGCCTTATCCTGGATGTTCCGGCAATCGAAGATTCCTTGGGCGATGCTGCTGAAAATTGGCGTGGGGGTGATTCTGAAGCGGTATGGAATTACCGGTGGCGTATTAGTGACCGATGACACAGATCATCAACGCAGTAAAAAGACCCCAAAACTATATAAGACGCACAAAATCAAGGATAAGGGGACTGGTGGTTACATCAATGGCCAAAATATTGTGCTATTGCTACTCGTAACCGAGAAAGTCAGCTTGCCTATAGGGTTTGCGATTTATCAACCCGACCCCGCTAAACAGGCTTGGGTGAAAGCGGACAAGCAATTACAACAACAGGGGGTGAAGAAGAAAGACCGTCCGGCAGCGCCGCCCAATAATCCGCAATATCCGAGTAAATCCCAGTTAGTTTTGCAATTACTGCGCCAGTTTCAGCAGTATCATGCGCCGATTCGCGTCAAAGCGATTGTGGCGGATGCCTTGTATGGTCAAGCCGATTTCATGGATGCGGCGTCTGACTTATTTGATGGCACTCAGGTGATTAGCCAACTGCGCCAAAATCAAAATATTCAGGTACGCCAGCGCCAACAGAGTTTAGTTCAATATTTTGCCACTCATCCAGGGGTGGAACAAGCCATCCGGATTCGCGGTCAAGCGCCGATTCTGGCGACTGTCAGTAGCTTGCGGGTCAAAGTTTGTGCCCATCATGGCAAGAAGCGGTTTGTCATTGCACTCAAATATCCGGGTGAATCGGAATATCGTTATCTGGTCGCCACTGATCTGAGTTGGCGTACCATAGATATCATCCAGGCTTACTCGATAAGATGGATAGTAGAGGTATTTATCGAGGACTGGAAGTCGTATGAGGGTTGGGCGCAATTAGCCAAGCAAACGGGCGCAGAGGGGACAAGCCATGGCCTGTCCTTGAGCCTGCTGCTTGACTTATGTCTCTTGCTTCATCCACGCCAACTGGCCCAAGTTGAACACAAACTGCCCGCGTATACCGTGGGCAGCCTACTCCGGATGATTCAAATGGAGTCTTTGTTGGGCCATGTCGAACAACTGCTGCAATCCACCAATCCAGCGGCACAACTGACTCAGATGGCCGCACTCGTGCGGGAATTCTTTACTTTGAAGCCCTCCGGCAAACATATGAGTGGGAGAAACCTCGGACGACTAGAACCAACTCCTAGTCTCGTTTATCGGGCAATCGCCTAAAAACTTGAACATCGAGTTAAAGCCCAGATAGAAGCTACTCGTGGTGACATCGACTTTATGTCCTATGAAACATACCAAGAACGCTGCAAAGATGCCAACATCACCACCGAAGCCGATCAGAAAGCCCTAATTGGCTTCCTCCATGATCTCGGTGTCGTCCTCAACTACCAATATACTGATAACTACACCTGGCTCAACGAAACTAATGTCCTCAACCCCGAATGGGTCACCAGCGGCGTCTACGACATCCTGAACAATCATGACCTTGCGATGAACCAAAAGGGTATCCTTGACCTTGACGACCTCTGTGACATCCTCAAACAACTGGAGCGATATCCTGAAAACAAACGCCTCTTTCTCATGGGCCTTATGGAAAGATTTGAACTATGCTTTAGACTTGACGGCGATAATCCAGTCCGTTACTTGATTTCCGACTTACTATCAAACAATGAACCTGACGTAGACGTCTATGAAACCGCCCCACTACATTTCCAATACCACTACGACATCCTTCCCAGCAGCATTATCTCCCGATTCGTAGGGCGCAATCACACGATGATTTATAAAAAGATGTACTGGCGTAGCGGTGCCGTACTCACTCAGGATCTCTGCAAAGCGCTTGTCCGAGCCGACGAAGAAGATAACTTCATCGCAATCAAAGTACAAGGCAATCGCGCCAGCGCTCTACTTGCAACTATCCGTGCCGACTTTAAAAGAATCCACAATACGATTCCCGACCTCGCTGTCCGCGAATACATCGTCATCCGCGAATGTAAAGACGGCAAACCCACGGGCCGAGAAGTTCCCGCCGATTACAACCACCTCTGCCGACTCGATCAGAGCGGTACTGTCGAATGCATACTCCCTGAACTCGAAGGCAAATACAATCCCCGCGATATTCTTGAAGGTATCGAATCTCGCAAGCGACGTCTGGAGGATTTGCCTGATCGGCTCGATCGATCGCGTAAAAGCCGTGAAAGTCGGCCTCTAAAGCCTTCAAACCCCAATCCCAAGAAGCCAGGGCTAATCAAGGTCAGCGGCATCATGTTAGGAATTCTATGCGTCGTCTCAGCGATTTTTGCTGTGATCGCGCAGTTCGTTCCAGAAGTAAAACTGTTTCTGGTTTTCGCTTCCATCCTTCTCGCTTTTCCCGTCGTCATCATCCCCATCCTCAAAATCAGGGGCATTATCACAGAAGATGCCTTCAACAAGGGTTTAGAAGGCTTTTTCAAAGCTGTGCCGATGCTCAAAGGCAAAGAGCCAGAGAAGCCCGAAAAAGATGAAGCCAAAAAGCTACCCGCCGAAACCAACGCGAAAAAGTAGTTCATCGACTCCGACTCCAAACGCCCCTCGACTAGAAGTCGGGGCTACAGGCCAAAGTCCTTACGGACTCATGAATTCAGTCCCCTTGGGACTTCCGCTATCAGCCCCGACTTACAGTCGAGGGGCGGTCTCAGCCGCAGTCCAGCAATTCGCCAACAGAATCTGACCTTCGCGGGGCGGGCAAAGTGCATCGTCCAACAATCCCCCGCACAAACCCCCAAATCATGCGAGAATGATAATGGTTCTCATTCCGATTGGTTAGGAGGTTTGGATGGCGCATCGGCAACATTATTTCGTACCCGCACGATCGGCATTGCAGTGCGTGGCGCTGGTGCTATTGGCCAGTTGTTCGACCCAGGCACCCACAACAACGCCGCCCCAGAAGCTCCAAGTCGTCACCACCTTTGCGCCGATCACCCAATTTACCCAAGCCGTCGCAGGCGATCGGGCCACCGTCACCCAACTTCTGCCGCCCAATATTGGCCCCCACGATTACCAATCGAAACCCGAAGACGTGCAGAAGCTTGCCCAGGCCGATTTGCTGGTGCAGAATGGGTTGGATATGGAAGGGTTTTTGACCGACTTGGTGAAGAATGCGGGGAATGGCAAACTGAAGACGATCGATACGAGTCAAGGCATTCCGACGATCGAAGATGAGGCGGAACATGAAGGCCATGCGGACGAACAGCCAACTGATCCGCCAGGAACATCAGCGGGCGCAGCCCATGCACATGGAGAAGTGAATCCGCATATTTGGCTTGATCCCAAACGGGTGATCAAACAAGTGGAAAACATTCGCGATGGCTTAATTGCCGCCGATCCCAGTGGCAAAGATTCCTACACCGCCAACGCGGCTGCCTACATCACTCAACTCAAGCAACTCGATACCGAAATCGCCGCCAAACTCCAATCCTACAAAGGCAAAACCTATGTCACCTACCATGACTTCTCGTCCTATTTCGCTCAAAGCTATGGGCTGAAAGCCGAATTCTTGGTCGATATTCCTGAAGAAAATCCGGCTCCCGCTGATGTCAAACGGGTGATCGAAGCCGCCAAAGCCTCTGGACTCAAAACCTTGCTCTCCGAACCGCAGACGGGGGATAATCGATTTGCCGCTTTGGCCCAGGATTTGGGCGTGAGGGTGAGTGCGTTTGACTCGATCGAAACGACTGATCCGGCGAATCTCCAGCCTGACGGGTACATCAAAACCATGCGTCAGAATGTCCAGAATCTCGAAGGGGCATTCTCCGGTCAGTAAAGCGATCGCGTCATCAAGCTCAATTCAACTCTCTCCTCGGTCGGAATTTGTGATCGCTACTTTAAGTCCTATCAGTTTGCCTAAGACAATCCTGACGGTTGAAGGATTGACGGTTTATCGCGGGCCGCATCCGGCGGTGCGAGATGTGTCGTTCAGCCTCAAGGCGGGCAACGATACGGCGATCGTCGGGCCAAATGGCGCAGGCAAAAGTACATTGGTGCAAGCAATTCTGGGCATTCTGCCGCGTCAGCAGGGGCAGGTGCGGATTTTGGATCAGCGGTTGAGTGGATCGGGGCAATTGCCCGCGATCGTTCGCCAGCAGATTGCTTATCTCCCGCAGAATTTTGCCTTCGATCGGCGGATTCCCATGACCGTGAGTGAACTGGTGGGGTTGGGTTGGGGTAAGTTGGGGATGCAGTGGCCTTGGGCTTACCACCGGGAACGCCGGATGGCCGTGCAGCAGGCATTGGGTCGGGTCGATGCGATCGGGCTGCAACACAAACCCCTCAGTGGCCTATCGGGCGGTGAAGGCAAACGGGTATTGCTGGCCTATTGTTTGGTGCAGCCGCGCCAGTTACTCATCCTGGATGAAGCGCCAGCGGGGTTGGACTTGCGGGGCGAAGCGGAATTTTACCAACTGCTGGACGAACTGAAGCAGGAGCAGGGCTGGGCGATTTTGCAGGTGTCCCATGATTTGGATATGGTGCGGCGATATTGCGATCGGGTGCTTTGCCTGAATCGCACAATCCTCTGCCAAGGCGAACCCGAAGCCACGCTCTCCCCCGACAACCTCTCCGCCGCCTACGGCACCGAATTCGTCCGCTACCGCCACTAACCCCAAATTCTCAATTCTCAATTCTTCATTCTCAATTCCTCCCCCATGCTCACTCCCGATCTCGCCCGCGTCCTCGACTTGTTCCAATACCCCTTCATGCAACGCGCCTTGATCGGCGGGATGCTAACGGGCCTGACAGGTGGACTCTTGGGCAGTTTCACGATTCTGCGGCAGTTGTCATTTTTTAGTGATGCGTTGGGGCATTCGGCTTTATTGGGAATTAGTTTGGGGATTTTGTTTGGGCTGAATCCATCGATCGTTCTGTTGCCGTTTGTGGTGCTGTTCGCATTGGTCATAAGCTATCTGCTAGAGAAGACCCAACTGTGGACGGATGCGTTGTTGAATGTGGTTTATTCTTCATCCTTGGCGTTGTCGATTATTATCCTCAGCTTGATCGGCAAGTACAAAGGTGGCATCCAAAACCTGCTGTTTGGCGATATCTTAGCGGTACAGGTAAGTGACTTGTGGTTTAGTGCGGCGTTGTTTGTCGCCTGTGCCTTGTTTGTGGGATTGACGCTGCGATCGCAGATGCTTGTCACCTTGCATGAACCCTTGGCGATCGCTCGTGGGGTGGCGGTATCGCAACATCGGGTGGCGTTTGTGGTGTTACTGGCCCTGGTGGTGGGGGTGGCGATTAAGACGGTGGGGGTGTTGTTGGTGAGTGCGTTTGTGGTGATTCCGGCTTGTGCGGCGCGGGTGTTGAGTCAGCAGTTTAGCCGCTATGTGGGGCTGTCGGCGGTGTTGGGGGCGGTGAGTGCGGTGTTGGGGATGCTGACTTCGGCGCTGTTTAATTTGCCGTCCGGGCCGAGTATTGTGATGTTGCAGTTGGTGATCTTTTTGGGCGCGATCGGGATTTCCCAATTGCAAACCCGAAAATTTGGCCGTGTAGTGCGATAAAGTCTGCTATGATCATTCGGGAATGAGAATCATTATCGTTTTGGAGTCGTACCCCCATGTCTGAGACAACACCGAACTCGACCGCTAGCTCAACCCGCGCCGTCATTGCGGTACTTTGCCACACGGATACTTGTTGTCCGACGATCAGCTTTGAGGCTACCGCCCAGGCTGACCAACAGGTGGTGATTGCCGATGACTTTGGGCAGGAAGTGCGGATGTCACGCGAACAGTTTCAGGTATTCATTGATTTGGCCCAACAGGGACGATTAACGCTGTAAATTGGCGGATGGAGTAATCAGGATGAATGCGATCGCGACCAGTTCGATGGTGTGGCGGCAAGACTTGACCGGGCAGGTGCTCGACTCGGCCAGTTTGAATTTGTTTTGGTCAGAGCTGACGGCGGGGGCCTATGGTCGGATTCAGCGGGTGGATGCGATCGTCGAAATCGTCGATGGCAGTGCTTGGTGGTTGACCTTTGAACCGGGGACTGACCCGGTGGAGACCGAGTTGCCCGTAGAACGCTGGATCACTGGGCGACCCACGCGCCCCAGTCAAATTGAAGTTGTGGGTGAGGTGCTCGATGCGATCGGCATGGCGACATCACTCCAGGGCTGCGGCTTATCCGATGCCATTTTAGAAAATTATCAAGCACAGTTGCGGAGGTCGGGATGAAAATTGCCGTGATGTCTTGTATTCATGGAAATTACGCAGCCTTGAATGCGGTCTTGTCGGATATTGATGCCCATCGGGTTGATCAGATCTATTGTTTGGGCGATCTAGTCGGCTATGGGCCACATCCCAATGCCGTGGTCGAACTGATCCGATCGTTGGATATCCCGACGGTGCAGGGCTGTTGGGATGAGGATATGATCGACGGGCTAAATGCCTGTGAATGCAGCTATCCGTCGCTGCTGGCGGAGCAGCGGGGCCGCACGGCCCATGAATGGACGGAAAGGGAAATTACGCCGGAGACGCGGGAATTTTTGGCCCAGTTGCCGCTGACATTGCGGGTGGATAATCTGGCATTTGTGCATGGTAGTCCCAATAGTCAGCATGAGTATTTGTTGCCGGAAATTGATGCGTTTACGGCGATGGAGCGGGTGCTATCCACGGGGGCCGATGTGCTGTTCTGTGGGCATACCCATGTGCCCTATGTGCGCGACCTCGCCGATAGTCAGATTCAGGTGCAGGTAAAGCGATCGGGCATCGCCACTGTTGACGCGCAAACCCACATTGCCCCACTCAAACGGATGATCAATGCGGGTTCGGTCGGGGAACCCCGGCATGGTCGGCCCAATGCGACCTATGTGATCTACGATCGTGATTCACAGCAGACAACGCTACGGGAAGTTGAATACGATTACCAAAAAACCTGCGCGGCGATCGTCGAAAAAGGCTTACCGAAAATCTTTGCTTGGCGGTTGGCCCAGGGGCTGGAATATGCCGAACGCGCCGATGATCCGACCCATATTTGTGAACGGTAGAGGGACGCTATGTATTGGGCGATCGCGGCGGGAATTGAAGGAAATCTGGCGGCCTATGAAGCGATGCTGAAAGATCTGCGCCAATCGCCGTTGGAGATTGAGACGCTGTATCTGTTGGGCGATGTGATTGGTCCCCGGAACGATTGCGCCAGAGTGATCGACCGGATTCAACAACCCCGATCGGGTGAACCGCGCCCAGTGATTTGTCAGGGTTGGTGGGAGGAGCAATGTTTGATTTTGCATGGTTTGGGTCGGACGGGCGAGCCAACGCAGATGTTTGAGCGCTATGGCAAGGCGATGGCCAAGACTCTGTGGGATGCGGTTCCAAGGGATTATGTGGAGTGGATTCGCGGCTTTGAGTTTGGGTTTGCGGAATTGGATTGTTTATTAATTCACGGCAGTTCGATCGGTGTGGATGAGGAATTAACCCCGGAGACGCCCGCGATCACATTAATCGATCGACTCAATCGGATGAATGTGAATCATTTATTCTGTGCTCGATCGGGGCAAGCATTTGAATATACGATTCAGCATGGCGCGATCGCGACTCAAGTCCACCGCTTGGATCAATCCCCAACGGCGGAGTCGGCGAGCCTTGCCAATAAACGGGTAATTGGGGTGGGAAATGTCGGGCGGACGGCGGGCAAAGCAACCTATACGCTCTACCATCCCGGCAGTAATCAAGTCCAGTTCAAAACCGTGAAATACAGTGCGGCCAGAGGTTTTCGGGTGGCACAAAGATAATTCAACGATCGAGGCGCACAAACACATGACTGAATTACTCCAAGCCTTCCCGAAACTGGGATTGCCTGTGACGATTATTACGGGCTTCCTCGGCAGTGGCAAAACCACGTTGCTAAACCACATCTTAACCAATCGTCAGGATTTGAAAGTGGCGGTGTTGGTGAATGAGTTTGGTGATATTAATATCGATAGTCAGTTGTTGGTGTCGATCGATGAGGATGTGATGCAACTGGATAATGGTTGCATTTGCTGCACGATTAACGAAAGTTTGATCGATACGGTCTATCAGGTGTTGGAACGTGAGGAGAAGATTGACTATTTGGTGATCGAGACGACGGGGATTGCCAATCCGCTGCCTGTGGCGATGACGTTTCTGGGTACGGGGTTGCGGGATCTAACGCGGTTGGATTCGATCCTGACGGTGATTGATGCGGAGACCTTTGATTTGGCGTCGCACTATGACAGTGAAGCAGCCCAGTACCAACTCATGTACGGCGACATTGTGCTGCTGAATAAGACGGATTTGGTGGCGGCGCAGCGGCTTGATGCCCTGGAAGCGTCCATTCGGGAAGTGAAGTCGGGGGCCAGAATTTTACGATCGCAGCAGGGGGCGATTCCGCTGTCGCTGATTCTCGACATCGATCGGGCGACGAGCGGTTCGGTGCCACAGATTTTGGCAGCGGATCAGGACGGGACGACGACATCGCATTTGCGCGATGATGGATTTAAGGTGGTGTCATTCAAGAGCGATCGGGCCTTTTCGCTGAAGAAGTTTCAGGAATTTCTGGACTACCAATTGCCAGAGACGATCTTTCGGGCCAAGGGGATTTTGTGGTTTCAGGAAAGTCCGGCGCGGCACATTTTTCAACTCAGCGGCAAGCGGTTTAGTCTGAACGATACGGCCTGGAACGATCCGCCGTCAAACCAACTGGTGCTGATTGGGCGCGAGATCAATGCCCTGACGTTGCAACAAATGCTGAATAATTGTTTGACCCGATGAAGCGGAATGTGGGCAGTGCCCACCCTACAATTTTTATTCAACCGTAGGGTGGGCACTGCCCACCAAATCCACCGTTTAACCACAAATGGCAAGGCCAATACCACCAGATCGTGAAGATTTCTCGGATCAACACCTGAACACCTATTCATATGTTAGGCTATTTGCATCAGCCAAAAACCACCTCAAGGAGTTATCCTATGTCTACCGTGACTCAAATGAAATGCGCCTGCAAATCCTGCCTGTGTATCGTTTCCCTCACTGATGCCGTGATGAAAGATGGTCAAGCCTACTGCGGCGAAGGCTGTGCCAACGGTCATGCCGCCGGTCAAGGCTGTGGCCACAGTGGTTGTGGTTGCGACAAATAGGATTTGATTGGCGACAATTGGCCAGAAACCGTAGGGTGGGCACTGCCCACCATAGCTCAACCAGTTGTTTGCTTTAATTCGCAAGTTGGACGTGATTGATGTCAGAACAGCCGACCGTAAAACCGATCGCGATATCCGCTCAAACCGGGGGAGATGACTGCTGTGATCTTCCCCATTCCCATGGCGCAGCGGCACCGATCGCCTTAATATCCGTGGAGAAAGCCCAGCGGATGTCAGAGTTTATGGGATTTTTGGCCGATACAAATCGGTTGCGAATTCTGTCAATCTTAGCGATTCAAGAAATGTGTGTGGGTGATCTAGCGATCGCCCTCGAAATGAACGAATCCGCCGTGTCACACCAGCTGAGAACCCTTCGCGCCATTCGGTTGGTGAGTTTTCGCAAACAGGGACGCCATGTGTTCTATCGGCTGCAAGATCATCACGTGTTGAGTTTCTATCAGGCGATCGCCGATCATTTAGATGAGACCACCTGACGACCAAAGCCCCGTTGCATCGGTGACCAGACACAGATTTCGCCCTGTTCGCCGCCAGCGGCAAGTTGACTGCCGCCGGGATTCCAGGCAAGGCAAGTGAAGTCTGCCTTGGCAACGTCCAGTTTTTGGGCCAGATAATTCGCATTCGACCAGAGATTGACTTGGCGATCGGCGGCGGCAGAAGCAAGTTGTTGAGTATTGGGCTGAAATTGAATCGATCGGACGTTGCCCGCATGTTCCAGCAACAAGCGATTGTCCCAAGTATCCGGCTGATACGCTTGCCGCTCCCAGACAATAATCCCTTCCGCACTCACCGCCGCCAATAGCGGCGCGCCCACTTGGGCCGCAGTGTCAGACCAAGCAACCTGCCGCACTTTACCGGGAAAACCCTGCATCACCCAAGGCGCATCATGGCCCCATTCCAATACGGTCACGGTTTGATCCATGTTGCCGGAGGCGATGTATTGACCATCGGTTGACCAGGCGACCGCTAAACTGGCCGAAGCGATCGGCACCAAATAAGGGTCATCATCCCAATCATCCGCCGTCCAGATTTTGATCCCTTGATAGCCCGCAACAGTCAGGCGTTTGCCGTCGGGATGCCAGGTCAGATCGAGCACAGAAGAATCATCAAAATTCAGGGTGACGACAATTTCCCCGGAGTCGCCGTCCCAAACCTGCACATACTTGCCCACACTAAAGGCCAGCAAATTCTGGGTGGGACTCCAAGCCATCCGATCGACCCAAGCCCGACTCGTGACCGTGGCCACTAAAGCCGTCGCAGCGGATTCAATTTGCCAAATATTCACCTGCCCCGCTTGCCCGCCCACGGCCAAAAACTGACCATCATGGGAGAACGCACAGCAATCGATCGACTGCCCATCCGCTGACTGAAGCCCCAATGGCTGAAACGTTTTGCCCAAATACAGCGCCACTTCACCCGCTGCCGAACTCGCCGCTAACATTTGATGGCTAGGCGACCAAGCGATCGCCGTGACGTAGTCTGATAGTGCGCCTTGCCATTGGCGCTTGAATTCCACCCGGTTTTTTAATTTCACACGCTTCTCTAATTTCACACTAAACACGCTCGAAAGTTTGCTTTGAGTGCCGCCTCGTCGAGATTGCGCCCGATGAAAACCAGTTCATTCTTGCGGATTTCGCCCGGTCGCCAAGGTCGATCGGCGGTGCCATCAAATAGCATATGCACCCCCTGAAACACAAACCGAAAATCCTCACCCGCGATCGTCAAAATCCCTTTCATCCGGAATATGTCTGCCCCCTGGTTTTTGAGCAAATCACTGAGCCAAGCGTTCAGCTTATTCCCATCGACTTCACCGGATTCGACGATCGCTACTGAGCCGACGGTTTCATCATGTTCGTGGGCGGTTTCACTCAGAAAATCGGGGTCAATTTGCAGTGCCTGATTCAGATCAAATGCGCCAATCCCCAGGAGCGCATCCATTTCTAGGGCGGCATCACGGGTGCGATAGATTTTGGCGATCGCGTTCATGCCCCGAATCCGCTGTTCCAGTTGATCCAGTTCATCCGGTGTGACTAAATCAATTTTGTTAAGCAGCAAAACATCGGCAAAGGCAATCTGTTCTTGGACTTCCTCCGCCTCCCAATGCTGCCAGACATGCTTTGCATCAACGACAGTCACAACGGAATCGAGCTTGGTTTGGGCCTTTACATCTTCGTCCATGAAGAAGGTCTGGATCACCGGCGCAGGGTCGGCTAATCCGGTCGTCTCGATCACCAAATGGTCAAATTTATCCCGCCGCTTCATCAGGTTGCCAATGATCCGAATTAGATCACCCCGCACCGTGCAGCAGATACAGCCATTATTCATCTCGAAGATTTCTTCGTCGGTGTCAATCACCAGTTGATTGTCAATCCCGACTTCACCGAATTCATTCACGATCACCGCAATCTTTTTGCCATGCTCGTAGGTGAGGATGCGGTTCAGCAATGTGGTTTTGCCCGCTCCCAAGTAGCCTGTAATCAGCGTCACCGGAACTAAATCAGCGGGCACAGTGGTCGCCATAGGGCAGGATGCTCACACGTTAGGGAATGAGAATCATTATCGCCCATGAGTGACTGACTTTGCAACTACTGCCGATCGGGGAATTGGTGGGCAGTGCCTGCCGATCGGCATTTCTTAACATCAAAGCCACCTGTTTCGCAAAATAGGTCAAAATCACATCGGCTCCGGCCCGTTTCATACTGAGTAGGGTTTCCCAAATCACCGCTTCTTCATCAATCCAACCCTGGGCCGCAGCGGCTTTGACCATGGCGTATTCCCCGCTGACGTTGTAGGCCACGATCGGCAGATGCGTCGTTTGCTTGATTTGATGAATAATATCCAGATAGGCCAGAGCGGGCTTGACCATAATCATGTCAGCCCCTTCGGCGATATCCAACGCCACTTCGCGCATCGCCTCGCGGGCATTGGCGGCGTCCATTTGGTAGGTTTTTTTGTCGCCAAATTTAGGCGCGGAATCGAGGGCATCGCGAAATGGGCCATAGTAAGCCGAAGCATATTTGGCGGTGTAGGCAAGGATACCGACATTGATCCAGCCCGCCGCATCCAAGGCTTGCCGAATCGCCCCAATCCGCCCATCCATCATGTCCGACGGGGCCACAAAATCCGCTCCCGCCGCTGCTTGCATTAAGGCTTGTTTGACCAAGACCGCAACTGTCTCATCGTTGAGAATTTCACCATTCTCGACAATGCCATCATGCCCTTCACTACTGTAGGGATCGAGGGCAACATCGGTGATTACGAGCA
This sequence comes from Cyanobacteria bacterium VAR_4_metabat_243, assembly GCA_031415035.1. GTDB lineage: Bacteria > Cyanobacteriota > Cyanobacteriia > Leptolyngbyales > Leptolyngbyaceae > Romeriopsis. The sequence continues at coordinate 27,923 of JANOQX010000025.1, read as the reverse complement.
AATCGGGAAATGCCTGTTTGACTGCCCGGACAGCACGGGGAACTAATCCATCGGGATTGTAACTTTCGGTACCCGCATTATCTTTTTGGTCATTGGGAATCAGTGGAAATAGGGCGATCGCGCCAATTCCCAGTTCATGGGCGGCCTGAATCTCCACCAAGAGTGTATCCAGGCTGTAGCGATCGCAACCGGGCATTGAGGCCACAGCTTCGCGCTGTTGTGTGCCTTCCATGACAAAGAGCGGGTAAATCAAATCTTCCACCTGGAGGGTGGTTTCCCGCACCATCCGCCGCAGGGCATCGGTGCGCCGCAATCGCCGGGGCCGTGAGCTGATTGTCACACCGGGATCCGTTGCGGAATTGGGCAGTGCGGTCTGATTGGGCAATTGCGGTGCGGTCGTCTGTGGTTCGAGTGCCGCAGCGTCAATTAATGACATAAGATAGTATGAGAATGATTATCGTTTTATCCTAGCGCATTCATCGTGAAAAGCAATTCTGATCGACCACCACGATCGACGACGGCGCGCACACCGCATCAACAAGCGGTGTTTGACGCCCTGAGCCAACAATCCGAGCCGCTTTCGGCCCAGGATTTGTACGCCATTCTGCGGCAGGAACGCTCGATTGGTCTAGCCACCGTTTATCGATCGCTCGAAACCCTCAAGTTACAGGGTCTATTGCAAAGCCGAGTGGGCCTGACGGGTGAATCACTCTACAGCCCGATCACCGAGGATTGTCATTATTTAACTTGTCTACAATGTAGTCAGTCTTTTCCGTTGGATGACTGTCCGGTGGCGCATTTAGCCGCGCATTCGCCGCCGTCGGGTGCATTCAAGATTTACTATCACACGCTGGAGTTTTTCGGCTTGTGTGTCGTTTGCAACGAGCAATCAAGCACCTAATTGCAAACTGGCTTTGGTGAGCGCCGCCGTAATCCGATCGCTGGCCATCCGCGCCCCCGATAGATTGCGCGCCGTCGGCCCCACTTGCAATCCCGCCAGTCCACCCATCACAAATAGCTCCAATCCCGGCCAGCGCAAATGTCGATCGAGCACGGGTAATCCTCGCACAATTTCCGTCGGATGCGTGGCTTGCACCAGTTTTAGCAATGGATGCTGCATCACATTTAACTGACTTCCTGTAGCACACCAAATACGATCGTATTGCGACTTAATCCCGTGAGAACAACGCACTTGCCAGTGATCATCGCACCATTTCACTTGTTCAACTTGGCACTGTTCCTGAAACTTGACATTGCCACTCATTTGATGCTGCCGCAATTTGGCGAATACGGCTGGGGTCATCGAACCGCCATCTCTGGCCGTGAGCACCGATTGGGCACGATTTTGCCAGCAGGGTTCGGCTTGGAACCCATTCAGATATTTTGGCCCCAACCAGCCGGGATCGGCGTCATACAACTTGGCATAAAGCTGACGACGATGCATTAATGTTACTTGGGCTTGACGCTGCACCGCACCGATCGCCAAATGCCCCGAAGTCAAGCCGCCACCGACAATCAGAATCCGTTCTCCCGCACAATGCACTCGCCGCAAATCAACCTGACTGGAATGCTGTAAGCGATCGGCGGGATAGTCCCCAGAAATCATCTGGAAGCATTCTGGCATTGCGGGTTTGCCGCTGCCAGTAGCAATCACCACCCGCTTCGCTTGAATCACTTCACGATTGCTTAATGTGAGTCGAAACGATCGCTTGCCCAATACCTGCAATTCCTGCACTGCCTTTGGTTCAACGGTATCCTGCAAGCCTAACTGCGCGATCGTGCCTGCACAAAAATCCTGAAACAACTGCGTTCCTGGCAAATCAGACGGCCCATGCAAGTCCTGTAGCCGCGCTTCACCAAATCGTCGCAGGGCCGCTGAATCAGGTGATGGATGATGCACGGCGGGCGATCGTAAATGGGGGATTTCATAACTGGCAAACTGCTGCTGCCACTGCCGCAGCCAAGTCCCACTTGGATCAAACACCCGCAGCCGCGACAAAAAATTTGGTCGCTTTCTCAGCAGATAAGCCAGCAGCGTCAATGCCTGCGGCCCTGCGCCAATCACCGCAATATCCAGTAAGTTTTCTGACAAATTAATTTTTCTCATTGAGTCAAAACAATGATGGTTAGCGGTTTACAGGCAATGCCGAGTTATCGAGCATGTGGTAAAAGAATATGTCGTTCAATCCAGCGCAAATGACCTTCATCTTCCAGTTGGTGCATCAATCGTGTAATTGTCACGCGCGTAGTACCAGTCGCATCGGCAATATCCTGATGGGTCAACCGCAGCCGAATCAGGTGGCCCCGATCGGACTCGGCCCCAAACTTACTCGCCAATAAATCCAATAGCTGGCGCAGTCTCTGATAAATCTGGCCACTGCGAATTTGCAGCAATGCTTGGGTTTGGTGCAGGTGGGAAAGCAATAGTTGACTGGAATTAGCACATTCATCGGAGGGAATCGATCGCACCCTAACTGAAGTGAGACATTCCACACCATAGGGGGCGATGCATCCCAACGGCTGTCCCACACAATCGCCCGCTTCCCAAAATCCCAGGGTAATAATTGTCCCATCTTCGGTCAGCGTATAAGTGCGCACTGCGCCCGATTCAATTTGCCAAAGTCGCTGTTCACTATCGGGAAGAAATTCTCGTCGCTTGAAGTAACGGACGGGTGATAAAGTTTGGCTAGTTGAATCAGTATTAGTCATGTGATCATCCCGTGTAATGGTTAGATTTGCGTTTTCCCGACGATCGCCTGTGCCATCATGATAATCAGTTCGGGCAAGGCCAATGCGCCTTGCTCACCAGACTGTCGGGTGCGAATACTGAGCGTGTTGGTTTCCACTTCGCGCGGACCAATAACGGCAACGATCGGGATTTTTGTCAGTTCGGCGTTACGGATTTTTTTGCCGAGTCGATCGTTGCCTGTATCAACTTCGACCCGATAGCCCTGCTGTTTGAGTTGGGTTGCAAGGGCTTGGGCGTAGTCGCTTTGCGCCTCGCTGACGGGCAATAGCCGGAGCTGCACCGCCGCCAGCCACAACGGAAAATCACCCGCATATTGCTCAATCAAAATCCCATAAAACCGCTCCAACGACCCGAAGATCGCCCGATGAATCATAATCGGCCGCTGACGCGAACCATCGGCGGCAACGTATTCCATGCCAAATCGCTCGGGCAGATTAAAGTCCACTTGAATGGTGGAGCATTGCCACGATCGACCGATCGTGTCTTTGATTTTAATATCAATTTTGGGGCCATAGAATGCGCCGCCACCTTCTTCGGTTGAGTAATTCCAGCCTTTGTGATCGAGTGCTTCAATCAGTGCCTGAGTCGCCAGATCCCAAATTTCATCGCCACCGACCGACTTGCTGGGACGGGTGGACAAATAGATTTCATATTCCGTGAAGCCAAAGTCCGACAGAATCTGCTCCGTTAAATTCAACACGCCCAGAATCTCATCGGCGACCTGGGTTGGCAAACAAAAAATATGTGCATCATCCTGGGTAAAGCCGCGCACCCGCATCAATCCATGCAATGTCCCCGATCGTTCATAGCGGTAGACCGTCCCCAATTCCGCCCAGCGAATCGGCAACTCGCGATAGGAATGCAAATGGTTTTGATACGTCAGCACGTGAAACGGACAGTTCATCGGCTTGATCTGATACTGCTGCGTTTCGACCTCCATCTGGTCGAACATGCTTTCACGATAAAAGTCAAAGTGACCCGAAGTTTTCCATAGATCCAGGTTGGCAATGTGCGGCGTGTAGAGCAGCTCGTAGTCTGCATCCAAATGCGCTTTGCGCCAATAGTCCTCGATCGCCAGACGCATCCTGGCTCCCTTGGGATGCCAGAACACCAGTCCACCACCCGCATCTTCCTGAATACTAAACAAATCCAAATCCTGACCAATTTTGCGATGGTCACGGCGTTTAGCTTCTTCTTTCTGAACTAAATACGCTTGAAGTTGCTCCGGCGTTTCCCAAGCAGTGCCATAGATCCGCTGCAATTGCGGTTTGGTCTCATCACCGCGCCAATAAGCTCCGGCCACACTTTCGAGCAGAAACGCCTTGGGATGAATTTCCCCTGTAGAAGTCAAATGCGGCCCCGCACAGAGATCCCACCAGTAGCGATCGGCCCGACGATGTTCAGCAACTGCCACATCACCAATTACGTAACGGGTAATCGTTTGGTCAGCGGGAATCCGATCGAGAATCTCTAGCTTATAGGGTTCTTGTTGGGCCACAATTTTCGATCGAATGGCGGCACGCTCCACCACTTCACAAGTCACCGGCAAATTTGCTTTAATAATCCGCCGCATCACTGCCGTAATTTGTTTTAGATCAGCCGGTGTGAACGGCTCCGCCCGATCAAAGTCATAATAAAATCCCGTTTCCGTTGCTGGCCCGATCGTCACCTTCGCGTCCGCATACAGACTCTGCACCGCCATCGCCAAGACATGCGCAACGGTATGACGCAGCGGAAATAATTGTTCAGGATTAATCTGAAGTGGATTTTCCGACAATTCAGAACCAAGCATAATCAATCACAAATAATCGTTCTAGTCGAATCAAAACCCCAATTCTAAGTCCCTCTCCCTGGGGAGAGGAACTTAGGGTGAGGGCTAATTAATGGAACGATGGACGATGACGAATCAGATCCATAAATTCCTGGTGCGTTTTACCGTCATCGGCGAACACCCCCTGCATCGAACTCGTCACCGTCCAAGAACCGGGTTTCTGAACGCCCCGCATCACCATACACATATGCGTTGCTTCGACCACAACTGCCACACCTTGGGGCTTGAGCAGTCCCTGAATCGCGTCAGCAATCTGGGCCGTGAGCCGTTCCTGGACTTGCAAACGGCGGGCATACATTTCACAAATGCGGGCGATTTTGGACAAGCCAATCACTTTGCCGTTGGGAATATAGGCCACATGCGCTTTGCCAATAATCGGCAAAATATGGTGTTCACAGGAGCTAAACAAATCAATATCCCGAATCAACACCATCTCATTGGCGTCTTCATGGAAAACTGCACCGTTTAGCAGTTCATCGATCGAGGTGTTGTAGCCGGAAGTCAGATATTTCAGCGCCTTCACCACGCGTTTTGGTGTATCGAGCAGACCTTCGCGATCGGGATCTTCACCGAGACCCAATAGCAAGGTGCGCACCGCTTGCTGCATTTCTGCTTCGGAAACTGGGGGCCTTGATGCGGTCGTCACGATTTGATTGCGGATGTCGCTGGGGGAAATTGGTAAGTTCATAGTGATGTTGTGATGGGTTGACGAAAACACAGACTGATCATCAGACCAGACAAAGGTTGAGGTTTTGGCGGAGCGCATCGCCATCCAAGTTGCGGCCAATGAAGACCAGTTGATTCTTGGGTGGGGTGCGCCATTTATCGGCTTGGATATCAAACCGAATGCCGCTCAGTTGGAACACATGGCGCATCGGGCTTTCCTGGAACCAAAGAATTCCCTTGGCCCGAAACACTTCCTTCGGCAGTTGTTCCTTCAAAAGTGTTTCAAACTTTGTGAGGTCAAACGGTCGATCGCTCTCAAAGGCGATCGTGCCAAACCCATCGTTGGCTAAATGACTGGAATGGTGATCGTGATGCTCGTGATGCTCGTGATCGTGATGCTCGTGATCGTGATGACCATGGTCATGATCGTGAGTATGGGCCACCTTGGGGGGGTTAATCAACTCAGCATAAGCATCAGCATTGTTATATCCCACATCCAAAATCAGCGGCAACGGCACTTTGCCATATTCGCTATGCAGAATTCGTGCGCCCGATTTCACATTGCGAATATAGGTCTCAAGATTTTGGATCTGTTCCGGATTAGCCAAATCCGTTTTGTTCAAAATGGTGACATCCGCATAATTAATTTGCTTGAAGGCCGCTTCACTCTCGAAATGTTCCGGGGTAAATGCCTCCGAATCCACCATTGTCACCACCGAGTCAAGCTGCGTCAAATCACGCAAATCAGTTCCCAGAAAGGTCAGAATAATTGGCAGCGGATCAGCGACGCCAGTGGTTTCAATCACCATATGGTCAATCCGATCGTCCCGTTCCAACACCCGATAAACCGCATCGACTAAGCCATCATTAATCGTGCAGCAAATGCAGCCATTGCTAAGTTCCATCATATCTTCATCGATCGACACCAATAGTTGGCTGTCAATGTTGATATCGCCAAATTCATTCACCAATACCGCAATCTTCAAATCCTGCCGATTACCTAAAATTTGGTTCAGCAACGTGGTTTTGCCACTGCCGAGAAATCCCGTGATAATCGTCACAGGCATACCACGCTTCGGTAGGTTCAGCGGCGTCACCAGCGGCGTAGCAGCGGTTGCAGTCATACTAGTCATCACGATTCACCCAAGTATGGAACAGGAAGCCTTCAGACACTAGCGATCGCGCGATCGGCTATTTCGTCACTGGCTATTTCGCGACAAACGGCGTGTATTTGCCGCCCAATCCTTCGACGATCGTTTTCGTATTCGTAATGAAGAAATTTTGGTAGGTGTCAGCCGGACTACCCTTTTCGCCCAAACCATCGGCAAACATTTCCTGCGCGGCGACTTTGACGTTAGCCTCCTTGGCCACCGCTTCAATCAACTGAGGATTGATCGTCGCTTCCGCAAAGATCGTGGGCACCCCGGCGTCCTTAATGGTTTGCACCAATTCCTTGACGCGCCCCGGTGTGGGTTTCTCTTCCGTGCTAATCCCCTGCAATGCGCCAACCACCGGAATACCATAGGCTTTTGAGTAATAGCCAAAGGCGTCATGGGTGGTCACGAGCTTTCGCTGGGCTGCCGGAATCGTGGCGATCGCGGCTTTCGTCCAAGCATCGATTTGGGTTAGCTCACCCGTAACTTTCTGGGCATTCGCCGTATAGGTCGCCGCATTATTGGGGAACAACTGGCTGAGATTTTTGCCAATCACTTCCGCCGCACGCACGCCATTCGCCGCACTATGAAACACATGGGGATCGGGTGCGGTCTTACCATCTTCTTCAAACTGCTCCGGATTCGGCACCGCCAATTCATTCACGGCGATTTTGGGTGCAGGATTGGCAGTGGCTTGGATCAGCTTCACCAGGGATGTTTCAAAATCGTAGCCACTATACAGCACCAACCGCGCTTGCTCGATCGCCTTACGATCGTCGGGCTTTGGCTCATAGCTATGGGGATCAGCCCCCGCCTCAACTAAACATTTGAGGTCAACTGTATCCGCCGCAATTTGGCGAGTCAGGTCGCAGATCACACTGGTCGTCGCCACCACCAAGGGCCGATCGACGGCGGCCGGAGCCGCTGAATTCGCCGATGTCGTGGCAGTGGGTGCGGGGGATTGAGTCGAGGGTGTGGTCGCACAGCCCCCTGCGCCGAGGGTCAACGTCAGCAGGGTAAAGCCCGCCATCCGAAGGGTGGTTGAAGACATTTGTTTACAGGGCATGGGGATTGGGATACTATGAGAATGATTATCATTATGAGTTCCTATGCTACTGGTTCAGCACCTAACTGTCAATTACCGCAATGTAAATGCCTTGGAGGATATTAGTTTTAAGCTCGAACCGGGCACGTTGGTGGGGTTGCTTGGTCCCAATGGTGCAGGTAAGAGTACGTTAATTAAAGCCTTGTTGGGCTTGATCCCCATGCGATCGGGTCGGATTTTGTATGGCGATCGCCCCCTGCATCAACAGCGGCAGCAAGTTGCCTATGTTCCCCAGCGATCGCAGATTGATTGGGACTATCCCACTACGGTGTGGAATGTGGTGATGTTGGGGCGGACGATCCATACGGGTTGGCTGCGATCGCCCAGTCGGCAGTCGGCGATCATTGTTCGGGAGTCGCTTGATCGAGTGGGGCTGCTAGATTTGCGCGATCGACCGATCGGGGCACTTTCCGGCGGGCAGCAGCAGCGGGTGTTTTTGGCGCGGGCGATCGCCCAGCAGGCCGATTTGCTATTACTGGATGAGCCATTAGCGGCGGTGGATAAAAAGACTGAGGCGTTGGTGTTTCAGATTTATGACGAACTCAAAGCCGAGGGCAAGACCTTGTTGATTAGCTGTCATGAGTGGGGCGGCATCTTGAACCACTATGACGAATTGCTATTGCTGAATCAAACCTTAATTGCGCAGGGTACGCCGGACGCGATCATGACGCCGGATCATATTCAACAAACCTATGGTTTTTCACCGCATCAGAAACATTTTCATGATTCGTTGGAATCAACGTTTTTTTGTTAGGTTTTCGATTTAATTTTACCCGGCGACTGACGCCTTGATGATTATGCTGCAATGGCTACTCGAACCGCTCAGTTTTGAATTTATGCGCAATGCCCTGATGGTCGGCATTTTGGTGGGGATACTCTGCCCGGTGGTGGGGACTTATCTGCTGGTGCAACGGATGGCAATGTTGGGGGATGTGATGGCGCATTCGGTGTTGCCGGGATTGGCGATCGCGTTCTTTTTGCGGGTGAATATTTTGGCGGGGGCGTTTGTTTCAGGGATCGTTAGTGCGCTGTTGATTGCTTTGATTCGGACGCAAACGCGGATTAAAGTTGATGCGGCGATGGCATTAATTTTTTCGAGCTTTTTTGCGCTTGGCGTGTTGCTGATTACGTTGCTGCGGAACAAGTTGGATCTGGATAGTTTTCTGTTTGGCGATATTTTGGGGGTGACGCAGGCGGATGTGCTGCGGACGGGGGTGATTACGCTGGTGGTGTTGGGGTTGGTGCGACTGTTTTACAAAGAATTATTTTTCTATACCTTCGATCGGTTGGGGGCACAGGCGATCGGGCTACCGATTAATGCGATTTACGTTGGCTTAATGTCTGGTGTGACGCTGACGATTATTGCCAGTATGCAAACGATCGGGGTGGTGCTAGTCGTGGCTTTGCTGGTTGGGCCTGCGACTACGGCCTATTTGCTCGTGAAGGAATTGCATCAGATGATGGGTTTGGGGGCGCTGTTGGGGGCGATCGCTAGCACTGTGGGTCTGTACAGCAGCTATTATTTGAATGTGCCATCGGGACCCTGCATTGTGCTGGTGAGTTTTGGCTTGTTTGGATTGGCAATGTTGTTTAGTCCATCGCAGGGACTGCTGACGGCGAGCTTTTACGGCGATCGAGCAGTGCGGCGGCAAGCGCCTTAAGTCTGAACGATTGTTTGACTCGATGAGGCGCATCCACAAAATCAGCCCGAAAGGTTCAAGTTTATCGCCTGAATGGTGAGCCAGCATTAGTGGTCTGCCACATCGAAGTTCAAGATCCTGGCGGATGAGAGTGAGACCTGGCGACCGCAGCGGTTTCAAGATGAGCTATGGGGCTGCTCCACCCATTTCGAGTTTCCGATCGCCAAGCTGACCGACTATGAGACTGACTGGGCGGCATTGGCAGCGAGTCGGAATCCCTTTGCCGTGGTGGTAATGGCCCATTTGAAGACGAAGGAGACGCATAAACAGCCGGAGGCGCGGAAGATCTGGCGGTATCAGTTGACGACGATGTTGTATGACCAGGGCTATGGTGAGCAGGATATACTGGAGTTACACAACTTTTTGGACTGGTTGATGAACTTGCCTGAGGAGTTGGAAAAGCAGTTCCAGCAGGAGTTAAGGTCATTTGAGGAGGCAAGGCAGATGAAGTATGTGACCACGATCGAGCGGATGGCTGAGTAGCGTGGTGAGGCGCGGGGGGCAAGGAGCCGGGAATCGGAGATTGCGCTTAATCTCCTGAAGCAAAAACTAGCGATCGAGGCGATCGCTCAAGCAACGGGACTGTCGATCGAGCAGATCCAAGCACTTCAAGTTCAAGGCGACCAAGAAACATGAAGTATGTGACCACGATCGAGCGGATGGCGGAAGCGCGTGGTGCGGCGCGGCAAAAACAGGTGATCGCCTGCAATATGCTAAAGGAGAATTTTTCCCTGGAGCAAATTTCACGTTGGACGGAAATGACGATCGAGCAAATCCAAGCACTTCAAGTCCAAGGCGACCAAGAAACATGAAGTACGTGACAACGATCGAGCGGATAGCTGGAGAAAGTCAGTCATCGAGTATTATTTGAATCCAGTCATCCCATGACTCAGTGCCTAAGTCGTCTTCCCTCGCGTCAGGATGATGGGTCAGCCACCAGGCTTTAACCTCAACGTAGTCTTGAGCCGAAAGGGTGAATGGCGGCCATGCGCTCATCCGCCCGTCTTGGTCGCACGGGTCGTTGCCTTGGGCCAAGAACTGATTGAGGAATTTGATTGGGGGAAAGTACCCGGATGATTCGATCGGGCCGAAAATGCCGTAGAGCACTGCCGTATTTGCAGTCAGGACTTTTTTCGTTGTTTCGACGGAATTTGACACGATTTATTCCCTCCGCCTAACGGTGCCGATCAGCGGTGTTAGGCAGGCTTTGCATCCCTGTAAGTTAGGCTCAACCATCCGCTACATTGGGGTTGTTAGACGGCGTTATCGGAAAAACAACTGGGTTGTCTCGCGTCACTCTGATTAGAAATCGTAATGCTTCATTGACTGCATCCGCACTAGAAAATATCGCTGCGACATCAGGCTCTAACCGCACAGTCGATCCAGCAAAGCTTTTCCTTCCGGAACCTAACCTTCTGACTCGGAGGCTCTTCAGGTCATACTCTGTTCGCATGTCATCTTCCATTTCCAGTTCATCCTTCTTCATAGACTGCTTTCTCAGCTCGCGTCACTTCCCTAGCACTGATCAGACGCATTGAATTGCCTCTTTCAGTATATGAGGCAATCAACAATCGGCCCTGATTTGACTCCCCGACAATAAGGTATCGCTCCTCATCATCAGAATGATCTATGTCATAAAAATCAACATAGAGCGGATCATCGAAAATAGTTTTCGCTTCCTCAAATGAGACTTCATGCTTTAACCAATTGCTTGTAGCCTTATCTTCGTCCCACTCACACTTCATAATATTGATTATATCACTGCTCACTTCAGGAGCCTGAGAAGAGTTATTCCTTGGCAGAATAATACGCAATGCCGACGCTGCGGCTTTACATCACGTTCTTGCCGATGAGTCAGCAGGCTAACTATTTGTAGTGAGAAATTTTCCGTATATCCTGCCCAGGGGCACAGATGGGAGAAATTTTCCATATATCCTCATAGGCAAATCGAGAAAGTTTCTGCCTATCCTGCTCATCAGGCCGATCGACCGAATATTTCCCAATATCCGCCCCATCCAAAATCCGCCCAAAAATCGACTAGGGCAGGGTAAAGACCCGATTTGGCTCAAACATTGCTCCTAAGTAGCTAGGGGGAATTAAACATAAAACGTTCGAGCTGCAACTCTTTCGACTGATATCGATGCGTCACACTAGCTTCCACTGCCATCGCCAAATCGTGAGCATTGTCAAACATCTGCCCCGCCATCTCATGGGCTTTAATCTGATGCCACTCGCCTTCGATGGGATTCATCTCGGAGCAATAAGGCGGCAGGAAAAACATGATCAGACCTTGTGCGGCCCAGGTATCCCACTGGGCCTGGACGATTTGGCTTTTATGGATCGACCCATTATCTTGGACAACCACGGTGATTTGCCCGGTTTCAGCCAACGTTACCGCCGCTTTCGCGGCAATCCACTGCATCAGTTCGAGATAACTCCGACTGTTGAATCCGCCTTTGGCCAGACCATACTCAAAGCCGACATGTTCCTGCCACAAGCCTAAAATACTGATGCGCCAGCCATAGACGGGTTTAGTTTGCTCCATCCGTTTCTGTTCCCCGACGGGGCTGTAGCTATAGCTGACCGGACTCCACAAGCAAAATCCCGATTCATCCAGGTATTTCAGTTGAATCTCACCGTCGTCCGCCGCTTGTTTCAGCATCGCCAGATCGGCTTGTTTGGCCGCCCGCTTCACTGGGTCTTGCTTTTGGCGATGACTTTGACGGGTGCGCTTCCAGCGGTAGTTTTTTTTTGAGAATGGCCCGCAATTGGTCACGGCTCAAGTCAACTAGTCCCTCGTCCTTTAATTTGCGGACGATTTGGGCACTGTTGTACGTGCGGGTTTCGTCCGCCAAACAGGCATCAATACAGGCCATGTCGGCCGCATTCCAACGCGGTTTCGCACCCCGACCGGGGGCTTCCCACAACCCCGATAGCCCGTGCCCCTCCCAACGCCGAATTGTTGCCCGGACGGTGTGTTCATGGCAGTCGAACATGTCGGCAATCGCGGGCACATTCCAGCCGTCGTGATTCAACCACAGCATGTGGGCACGGTCGCGGGTGCGTTGCGGCACCGTCGTCGCCACCCGCAACTCCAGCAACATTTCCACCTCGGCTTCGCTCAGAATCACACGTAAAGGCGCTGGCATATTTCTCGGCAATATCGGGACAGCTTTTATCTTACATTTAATTGACCCTCCCTACTTATCGTACAGAAGAATCCTACATCCAGCAAATTCAGCGTTACATTTTGTTTCATAACCCACCCCCTTCGATCGCCCCCCAGTCGGCATGGCCTAGCAATCTTTCCCACCCAAACCGCCCAAACCTCGGTAGGATTTAACATGAGGTTTCACAGTTAGGACTGCCCATGCCACTTCCCCGCGCCAACGGTATTTTGCTTCATCCCACGTCTTTGCCCAGTCCCTATGGAGTGGGCGAACTCGGCAGCGCAGCCAAACGCTTCATCGACTTCCTCGCCGACACGGCCCAACAGTTTTGGCAGGTGTTACCGCTGGGACCGACGGCCTATGGGAATTCTCCCTACATGTGCTACTCGGCGATCGCGGGCAATCCGTTGCTGATTAGTCTGGAAATCTTGCATCAAGACGGGTTATTGAGTACCAATGCGATCGCCCTGATGGAGCATTTTCCCCACGATCGGGTGGACTACGATCAAGTCTTTGCAGCGAAGATTCCGCTGTTGCGTCAGGCGTTTGCGGCCTTTACGGTGCAGGGCAGTGAAGCCAGTCATGCGGCGTTGGCGGCGTTTACCAAAGAACAGGCGCAGTGGTTGGATGACTACGCGCTGTTTATGGCGTTGAAGTCGGAGAATCAGGACGCGCCGTGGTATGAGTGGCCCAAGGAAATTGCCCAGCAGGAGGGGAGCGCGATCGCGGCGGCGAATGCCCGACTATCGGATGAAATTGATTTTCATCGGTTTGTGCAGTTTGAGTTTTTCCGGCAGTGGGGGGCATTGAAGCAATATGCCAATGACAAACGGATTCAAATTATTGGTGACATTCCGATCTACGTGGCCCACGATAGCGCTGATGTCTGGGCCAATTCGGCGAATTTCCAACTGACGGAAACGGGCCAGCCGAAGCAAATGGCGGGCGTTCCACCGGATTACTTTAGTGAAACGGGTCAGCTCTGGGGCAATCCGGTATACGACTGGGAGTATTTGCAGAAAACCAATTTTGCTTGGTGGATGCGGCGGTTTGAGGGCTTATTGAACTACGTCGATTGGATTCGGATCGACCATTTCCGGGGCTTTGAAGCCTACTGGGCCGTGCCGGGCGGGGAGAAAACGGCGATTAACGGCGAATGGCTGTTGGCTCCGGGGATGCAGTTTTTTGAACAATTGGACAAGCAATTGGGTCAGTTGCCGATTTTGGCGGAGGATTTGGGGGTGATTACACCGGAGGTCGAGGCCCTGCGCGATCGGTTCGAATTCCCCGGCATGAAAGTGCTACATTTCGCCTTCGGCTCCGATCCCGGCAATGCCTTCCTCCCATTCAATTACCCGCGCAATTGTGTGGTCTACACGGGGACTCACGACAACAATACGACCATCGGTTGGTGGCATGACCTGGCCGACTGGGAACGGAATAATTTGTTGATTCAGTTGGGTTCCGTAAGTGAGGATGGGATTCAGTGGGATTTGATTCGGCAGGCCATGGGATCGATCGCGAATTTGAGTATTATTCCGATGCAGGATATTCTCGGTTTGGGCGGGGAGTCGCGGATGAATATGCCGGGAGTCGCGACGGGGAATTGGGCGTGGCGGTATACGGAGGAAATGTTGTCGGGGGATTTGCGGCATCGGTTGAATACGTTGACCCATCGGTTTGGGCGGGCACCGTCGCCGTTGCCGGAGCATCATGATCACCACGAAGAGTCGTAGGGTGGGCACTGCCCACCATTCCCCAGATCCATGCCGATCGGCAATTCCCCAAAATTCCCGATCGGCAATTGTTTGATTGGTTCACGGATTGATGATGTGGGCAATGCCCACCCTACGCATCGCTATGCCCCAACCCATTTGGCAAACCCAATCGACCGATTACATCACGGCGATCGTCTGGTTATCCGCCGACCATCTCGCGATCGCCACCGCTGATGGGACGATCCAGATTTACCACCTGGACGGGACGATCGGTGAAACCCTGCGATCGCTTGATGGCCAATCGATCGGGGCATTAGTCTTATCCGCCGATAAGCAATATCTTGCCGCCGCTGGACAGGCGGGAATTGTCTGGATTTGGCAAATGGCAGCGGTGCCAACTTTGATCGAAACGTTGAATTATCCGGGCCAATGGATCGAACATTTGGCGTGGCATCCGACGGCAGCTTGGTTGGCGATCGGGGTTGGGTCGAATGTGGTGATTTGGGATGTGGCGGTCGAAGCGGTGGCGGTGACGCTGGAATTTGCGGATTCGGCGGTGTTGGCGATCGATTGGCGACCGCAAGGTGATTGGCTGGCGATCGGGGGCTATCAAAATGTCAAGATTTGGGCCACTGATGATTGGGCTGCTGACCCAGAAATTCTGATGGCGGATGCGGCCAGCGTCGCGCTGCAATGGTCACCCGACGGGCATTTCCTGGCTTCGGGCAATCTCGAACGCAGCATTACTGTCGTGGACTGGGCGCAGCGTGAATTGCCCTGGCAAATGCGGGGTTTTCCGGGCAAAGTGCGGCAGGTCGCTTGGGGGCAGCCCAACGCCGCTGGCAATTCTCTGTTGATCGCTAGCAGTGCGGAGGGCATTGTGTTGTGGGTCAAGTCAGCGGATTTGGATGCAGGCTGGGATGGACAGGTGATCGGTACCCACGCTCAGACGATCGCGGATCTGGCGTGGCATCCGCAGCAGCCGTTGGTGTTGGCGGCGGTGAGCGAGGATGGATTTGGCAGTTTGTTTGACCCGATCGGATCATCTGTCCAAACCTTTAATGGCGTTGGTTTGACGATCGTGGCATGGCATCCCGATGGGGAATCCTACGCGACTGGGGGACGATCGGGGGCGATCTGTCTGTGGGGATCGATTCCAAATTCACCCCAATCATTGATTGACTACGACCCCACCCCACCCGCGCGTTAACGGCGGGCTAGTAAGGCAACCTGGCTAAACCCGGCTGGAGAGTTCATGCTTTGAGCACCCTTTCAGGGTGGTTTCCTTACTAGCCCGCGCTTGAGCTGCGGGTGAGATGCGAGCGTAGTCGCTCAATCGCCGAATTTGGAATTGCTGGCCCGTGGGCGATGGGGCTTGACGACACCCAACGACAATTTACCGAAACCCCACAATCCGCGCAAAGCTCGCGGCTTCCAAACTCGCACCACCGACCAGCGCCCCATCAATCTCCGGCTGCGCCATAATCGCATCAACATTCCCAGGATTCACCGAACCGCCGTACTGGATGCTGACATCCGAGTTCGACAATTTGCTGCGAATCAATCCAATAATCCGGTTGGCTTCACTCGCCTCGCAGGTATCCCCCGTCCCGATCGCCCAAATTGGCTCATAGGCAATCACGAGATGCGATTGGTCAACGCCCGCCAAGCCTTCCTTCAATTGCTGGAAGATTACGGCTTCGGCTTCTCCAGCGTCGCGCTGTTGCTTCGTTTCGCCGACGCAGAGGATCGGGGTGAGTCCCGACTTCTGGGCGGCGCGGAGGCGGAAGTTAACGGTTTCGTTGGTTTCGCCGAAGTGTTGGCGGCGTTCGCTGTGGCCGATGACGACGTAGCGGACGCCGATTTCGGTCAACATCGGGGCGGAGATTTCCCCCGTGAATGCGCCGGATTCATCCCAGTGGACGTTCTGGGCACCGAGCTGGATGGCGCTGCCGTGAAGGGTTTTGGACAGAATGGCCAGGTTGGTGAAGGGGACGCACAGCACGATTTCCCGATCGTCCGGAAGGTCGTCGATTTCCGGCTTAAACTTTTCGACAAACGCCAGGGTGTCGGCCTGGGTTTTGTGCATTTTCCAGTTGCCTGCAAGGATAATCTTTCGCACGGGGAGACTCAAATCTATACAAGACATTAAATTTTGCCACCCTACAGTTTAGGCCCTTGGGGGACGCTTGCAACACGATCGGCGGGAAGTCCTTGCTGGGGCTATTCCGTCGGTTCACTGGCCCCGACGTTCATGGCTTGCCCCACCGCCGCGAGGCTGGCCGTGGCGTAGATCGATCGCAGGGCTTGGAGTGCCGCTTCGTCAAGTTCGCCGGGGATATTGCCGAGGATGTCGAGCACGGTTTCCTGGCTGGCGGGGGGGAAGATCACCACCAAACTTGGATCGAGCGGCGCGTCGTACTGCCAGAACCGATCGCTGGACAAGGGTTTCACGGGCGGCGCGTCAGGCAGGACAACGTCGGATTGGTGATGTTGCTGGCGTTGCTGGCGTAGGGCTTCGAGGATTTGGGCTTTGGTGCGGCCTCGGAGTTGGAACAGGACGAAGGGATCTTGGCTGAACCGATCGCCCAGCAGGTAGTAGACCGCACCGATATGTTTGCAGGGATTGACTGGATCGGGGCAGTTGCACTCGCTGTGGATGTCGAATTGGGTGAAGGGAAACAGGCTCAAACCATTGCTGGTGAAGACGGATTCGATCGTGGTGGGCATTTCTCCGGCGAGGAGTTTGGCGGAGTAGATCGCTTCGGCGGCCATGGATTCGACGATGTAGCCCCATTGTTCGTCGTCGAAGGGGTCGAGGTTGAGGGAGACTTCGTAGGGTTCGGGGGCGGAGCCTTGGACGCGGGCGATGACTTTGGCGGCGGCGAATTCGAGGCTCAGGACGTTGCCTTCGCGGGCGTAGATCCGGGCGCGTTCCATGCGTCTGGCCCAGCCGAAGGATTCGAGCACTTCGATCCAGCGTTGGACCCACCATTCACGATCGGCGGGGGTGGTTTGGGTCATGGGGGTCACAGTAATTGGGTGGCGCGTTCGGCTAATTCGGAGCGTTCGCCTTTGATGAATGTGATGTGTCCGGCGAGGGGTTCATTGCGGAATCGTTCGACGACGTAGGTGAGGCCGTTGCTGGCGGCATCGACGTAGGGGTTGTCGATTTGGTCGGGGTCGCCGGTGAGGATGACTTTGGTGCCTTCTCCGGCGCGGGTGAGGATGGTTTTGACTTCGTGGGGGGTGAGGTTTTGGGCTTCATCGACGATCAGGAATTGCTGCGGTAGGGTGCGGCCCCGGATGTAGGTCAGGGCTTCGATTTGGAGTAACCCCATTTCCATCAGTTCTTCGTGGCCGCGTCGCCAGACGCCGCCGGATTTGCCGTGACTTTCCTGGGTGCCAAAGATCAGGTCGAAGTTGTCGTACAACGGCTGCATCCAGGGGGTGAGTTTTTCGTTCACGTCTCCTGGCAAGTAGCCAATGTCTTTGCCCATGGGGACGACGGGCCGCGAGATTAAGAGTCGTGAATACAAGTGCTCATCGGCAACTTTGGTTAAACCCGCCGCGATCGCCAGCAAGGTCTTCCCGGTTCCGGCTTTGCCCACCAATGTCACCAGCGGAATTTCGTCATTCAGCAATAAATCTAAGGCAAATTTCTGTTCGCGATTCCGAGGAATGACGCGGGAAATCCCACTGTGGGGCAACTTGACGATCGGGCGGAGGGATTTGCCTTTTGCATCGACCATGGCGAGGGCCGTATGGCCGGGATTCAATTCATCAATCAGTGTTACGGCCTGATTTGGGTAGAGCGACGGGTCGGGCAATTCACTGCCCCCGGATTTGAATAACGCATCGAAGGCATCGCCTTGGACGTAAATCTCCGCCGTCCCGGTATAGAGTTCGGAAATATCGACTTTATCGGTTTCGTAGTCCTGGGCTAGAAGGCCCAAGGCATCGGCCTTGATCCGGAGGTTTGTATCCTTGCTGACCAACACCACGTCGCAGTCACATTTGTGGCGCAGTTCGAGGGCAACGGCGAGGATTTCGTTATCGGCCCGATCGCCTTCGAGTTCGACGGGGAGGCCGCGTAGGGTTTCGCGATCGCACAAGGCCACCCGCAAAGTCCCGCCATTATCCAAAGGAACGCCTGTGGTCAGGTGGCCGCCGTTATGCAATTTATCCAGCATTCGGGAAACTTGTCGGGCATTGCGTCCGGTCGTTTCTGGCTGTTTCTTGAACCGATCCAATTCCTCAATGATGGTCATCGGCAAGATTACGTCATTGTCCTCAAACCGTAACATTGCATTCGGATCATGCAAGAGGACATTGGTATCCAGAACGTAGACTTTTCCCATAGGACACACACGACAAGGATTTTAATGATGGGGCCAGTATAGCGAGGTTTGTTCGGGATGGCGTGAGAATTGAGAATTGAGAGTTGAGAATTGAGAAATTTCTTTACACCTTTCTCAATTCTGCATTCTCAATTCTCAATTAAATTCCCATCCTGCACGCGCAAGATCCGATCGGCGTATTGGGCAATCTCTGGGTTGTGTGTGGCCATGAGTAGGGTTTTGTTGCCGTTGCGAACGAGATTTAACAACAGATCTAATACCTTCGTTCCGGTTTCTTCGTCGAGGTTTCCGGTGGGTTCGTCGGCGAGGAGGAGTTGGGGATTGTGGGCGAGGGCACGGGCGATCGCGACGCGTTGCTGTTGGCCGCCGGAGAGTTTGTCGGGATAGGTGGTTTCGCGTCCGGTTAATCCCACTTGGTCGAGCAGGGTTTGGGCGGAGATGCTGGCGTTCTTGAGGGAGATTCCGGCGAGTTCTTGGGGTAGGGTGACGTTCTCTAATACCGTCAGGGTGGGGATCAGGTTGAAGAATTGGAAGACGAAGCCGATTTCGTCGCGGCGGAGCAGGGTGCGCGATCGTTCGTCGAGGGCGGTGATGTCAGTGCCGTTGACTTTGATGCTGCCGCTGTCGGGCCGATCGATGCCGCTGATTAAATTCAGCAGGGTGCTTTTGCCGCTGCCGCTGCGGCCTAGGAGGACGCAGAATTCGCCGGGGGAAAAGGTGAGGTTGATGTCGCGGAGGACGGTGCGGTTGGTTTCGCCTTCTTGGTAGGTTTTGTTCAGGTTGGTGATTTCGATCAGTGCGCCGTTGGATGGGGTCATGGTATTCTCGAGGTAGGTTGGGTGAAACAACGTGTAACCCAACGCTCCGGATTTGTTGGGTTTTCTCTTTCAGAGACGCTACGAAAACGTATTGCTGCCCCCAGTCTACGTTGATTTTAGCGTGATTGATGGCGTTGGGTTGCGCGTTGCTTCACCCAACCTACGGCGGTGCGATCGCGCTGTCCCGAATACCAAACATATTGGCGTTCGAGACAGTCGCCATGTTCTCTTAACTATTGCTTTGCTTTGTTTTTAGCTTGCAGTTCTTCAAGGATTTTCAGATTATTCAGATTCTCAGGATCCATACCTATGGGATAGAGCGGCTTTGTCGTCGAATTCGGAAGTGTTGTTGAAACGGCAACAACATCGCCATTTTCATTGTAGAACGATTTGTGTTTTAAGCCTGGGGGATAGCTTTCACCTCTTATGTTTATGGCTGCCTTTGTCCGACCATTAACAACCATCATCCGTTGATGTGGGATATTCATTTCAGGCAATAATATTTCACTTTTGCCGACAATAATTGTGATATCTTTCAGCTCCTTGGTCAGCCGTAAAGCAATTTGCTTCAATTTATCCGGTTTGATTTTGCTGCGATCAATCGACGGAATATCCTGAAGCTGCTTTAGAATCACAGGATCAATCCAATTCGGATCATCGCTTTGAGGTTTAGGCTCATCATTCTGGGATTGAGAAAGCGTAATCTGAGCCGATGCTAATGTCGTTATTACCGCCATAATTGCGGCTGTCAAGAATGCTAATTTCTTCATTTTTTAGTTTAGTAATTGAGTTGAAAGGTGGTGACTAGCGAGTCATCGTGATGCGGCCATTAGTCGCATTGTAGGTTGTTGCCCATGATGGCGGTGCATTAGTAGGAGTAATGCCAAACGTAGTTGCTGGTATGCTGTATACCGTTTGGCCAAGGTCTTTGACCAATACATCCATGGATGTTCCCGACGTGAAGGTATTCGCGGTATCGTTAGACTCAATCCCAAATTGTGCGGATGACCCACCGATTGCTGGATAGCCCTGATTAGGATTAGTAAGACCTATTTTTCGACAGTTTACATTAGTTAAGTTAAGTCCATTAACATTATTGATATTAACTTTATAAGCGTTTGTTGAACCAGGAGTTTTAACAATTTCGATTGTGCCACCTGTTTTGGCCGCTGGATCCGGATCAACAGAACTAAAAGCATATTCTGTATATTTCATGTTCCCAGTTATGACTGAAGGTGAGTCGCTGATCTGTGTTGCAATCATATAGCCACGGAAATCGGGTGTGAAGGTAGGCGGTGCCTGAGTTGCCGTTTGATACGCCGCTGTTTCCTTTGTATCAATAACCATCGCTTCAATCCAACAACCACCCGGCGTCTTCGGAAAAGACCCAAACTCATCTAATGACAACCAAACGTCTTTGTTGATCAATACTCTCCCAACTGGATTGCCAGAAACTGGGCCTGTGGATAGACTATTCCATCCGCCATTAAGTACAGCTTTAGCTGCCGTAATACTATTGTTATTGTTGGGGTAACGGCGAACTGCATAGCTCCGAGTAGCAGTATTTCCATTAATCGGTGCTGCGAGTGTAATTGTCGGCATTACAGCATTCAGAGTTACGAACAATGTACAGATTAATGCGTGGCGAATATTCATGAAATTTCTTAAATTTGGGGGTAAATTGGCCAAAATCAAACGTAACATCTCGCCAATATTTTGTTGACAGAATATTGGCGAGATGTTATGGGCTTGCGTTAGAATGATATACCTAGTCAAGTGGGTAGAATGGTGACATCCCATTTTGGTAAGGTGTGCGAGCGTTGCCAAAAGGAATGCGCTAGATAAATTGGGTGCGAACCTACAATTGTTTAGACTTCAGCCGCGCATACCGACCTAGAGCGGTATGCGGGAAATGCTGCTGATACAGGTGATATTTCAAATAAAAATGCTGCGGAAATCCTGTTCCCGTAAACCAGTCTTCATGCCAAGTGCCGTCCTCTCGCTGGGTTTTAACCAACCAAGCAATACCCCGATCGATCGCCCCTTCATCCCGAATCAAACCCGCTTCCACGGCAGCAATTAATCCGATTAAACCCCAGGCCGTTTGCGAGGCGGTGCTATCACCTTGGCCTTTGAGCGCGGCATTTTTATAACTTTCGCAGGTTTCGCCCCAGCCGCCGTCGGGATTTTGGACGCTGAGGAGCCAGTTGACGCCGCGTTGGATCTGCGATCGGAACCTTGTGGGATCGGTGCTACAGAGCGCGGCCAAAACGCCGGAGGTGCCGTAAACGTAGTTCACGCCCCAGCGGCCAAACCAGGAACCATCGGCTTCTTGCTCGTCCATCAGGTAATCGAGGGCACGATCGATTTGATTCGCAGGCATTCCCAATCCGTCGAATTTCGCCAACATTTCCAAAACCCTGGCGGTGACATCGGCGGTATTCGGATCAATCATTGCCCGCAAATCGCCGTAGGGTATGTCATTCAGCCAATCTTGATCATTGTCGAGGTCGAATGCCGCCCAGCCGCCGGGTTTGCATTGCATGGTCGAAATCCATTTCACCGCCCGTTCGATCGCGCGATCTTTTAACGTTTCATCGGGCATTTTCACGCCCTTTAAAGCCATCACGACGACCGCCGTATCATCCACATCGGGGTAGAACCGATTATCAAACTCGAAAGCCCAGGCACCAGGCGCGCCGCGTCGATTTTTGATGCTCCAATCGCCGTAGTCGAGGATTTGCATTTTGATCAGCCATTCTGCACCTTTGACGAGGGCCGGGTGGTCGGGGGCGAGGCCCGAATCGACTAAACTTCGCATCACCAAAGCCGCATCCCACACGGGGGAAACGCAGGGCTGCACCCAGTATTCCTCCTCGGTTTCGACGCCGAATCGATCGATGGCAGCCAAACCACGGGCCACGATCGGGTCGGCGGCATCGTAGTTCATCGCCTTCAGCGCCAGCATCGAATTCAGCATTGCCGGGATAATGCCGCCCCAGTCGCCTGTAGCTTCCTGGCGTTCGAGCACCCATTTCTCCGCAGCGGCGATGCCTTCGCGCCTCAGGGGCACTAAGTCCAAGTCCTCCGCCACTTTGAATGCCTGGTCGGCCCAGAGAAAGATATCCGTCCAGTCGCCTTTGCTCGGCAGGCTGAAGTTAGATTGGTTGTAACCGCCGACGTAGAGTTCGTCGAGGGTGATGGTCGGTTCGACGAGCCAGATGGGTTGACGATCGAAGACAATCAGCAGCGGCACCGTACTGCCCCGCGCCCAACTCGACATCTCATAAATCGTCAGCGGCGACAAATCATTCGGCAACAACATCACCCAGGGCGGAATCGACGGAATCCCCCGCCAGTCATAGCAACCAATCAACGCGAGATGAAATTTGGTGAAAATCCGGGCTTGGGTGACGCCGCCTTGGGAGAGGATGAAGGCGCGGGCTTTGACCAGGATTGGATCGTTCTTTTCGACGCCGAGGAGCCGCAAGCCCATGTAGGCTTCGATCGACGTACTCAAATCCCCGCCATCCCCGAAGTACAACTCCCAACTGCCATTGTCGCGTTGCTGATGCGTGATGTAGCGGCGCATTTTGGCCAGAGGACGGCCCGCATCGACGCCCCAAATCTTGTAGAGCAGCACGGCTTCGGCGGTCATGGTGACATTTGATTCCAGTACGGCCCACCAGTAACCCGCATCAAATTGCTGTGACAGGAGATAATCCTGACTGGCCTGAATCGCCTGAGCGACCGTCCGACTGGGAGAATCCAGCGTTTGCATACCCGTTGCACCTAAGCGAACACGAACAATTCTTTACAATTCTACCGAATTCCTGGCCCCGACTGAAAAACTTGATTCGGCGGGGATACGATCGTTTGGGCCGATGCCTGCCCCCAAAAATCCAAAAAAATCCCGAATTGATGTGCCAGCGACCCCAAATCCCGGCATACTTTAAATAGTTCCAGAGCCGATTCCGGGCTGGGGCAAAATCGTCCCCTCGCATTTTACGTAAAACATCATGGCTGACCAAACCGCCAAAACCAATCAAACATCCAAGGACAAACCGTTTGTCTTCCCGGATTTGAATAATTATGTGGTGCCCTCGGTGGAGATCCTGCTGATTGGTGGTTTTGGGGTGATTTTGTTGAATACGTTACTGGGTCGGCCGCTATTGACGAGCAATAACTCCACAGCCGCCAGCCAGAATGCCTTAGCCACTAAGCCCAAAGCGGCGAATCCGACGGCCCCTGTGGTGCAATCGGGCACTGTGGCCGCGACAGTGGCCCCGAATCCCATTGCGAATCCCGTGGCCGTAAACGGCACCCATCGCGCCCTCTGTGCCGCCAGTGATCAGGGTTTGAACTTCCGCCCTTCGGCGGGTTTTAGCACGCCATTGTTTGCGGTGCCCTGCGGTGGGATTGTGACGGTGACGGGGAATCCGGTGAATGTCGAGAATGAAACTTGGTCGCCTGTAAACTATGCCGGACGCAATGGCTGGTCGGCGACGAAATTGTTGCAGCCGTTGCAGTAAGATAATTGGGTTTTATGCCTGTCACGATCGGCATCGCACTCCTCTCCCTAGCAATTTGGCTTTATCTGCTGGTCGGTCGGGGGCAGTTTTGGCGAACGCAGCCAGTTCTGCTCGATCGCGCCCAATTAATCCAACCCGAATCCGTGGTTTGGCCCACGGTCGCGATCGTCATTCCGGCCCGCAACGAAGCGGCGATGTTGCCGTTGACGCTAGAGCCATTGCTGCACCAGGATTATCCGGGGAAGTTGGCAATTTATGTGGTGGACGACCAAAGCGACGATGGAACGGGGACGATCGCCCAGGAATTAGCTGCGCAAAATCCTGCAATCCCCTGCAAAATCATTCAATCCCAACCGCTGCCTTCCGGCTGGACGGGTAAACTCTGGGCATTGCATCAAGGGCTGGAAGCGGCGGCGGCCTCGGATTATGTGTTGCTGACGGATGCGGATATTTGCCACGATCGGGCCAGTCTCCGGTATCTCATTCTAAAAGCCGAAACCGAACAATACGACTTGGTGTCGCTAATGGTGCAATTGCGCTGCGAGAGTTTTTGGGAGCGGTTATTAATTCCCGCCTTTGTCTTTTTCTTCGCGAAACTCTATCCATTTAGCTGGGTGAATCGGCCCGATCGGGCCACAGCGGCAGCAGCGGGAGGATGCAGTTTAGTGCGGCAATCGGCCCTGGACGAAATCGGTGGCATCGCCGCCTTAAAAGACGCACTGATCGACGATTGCACCCTCGCCGCGAAGATCAAACACCGCAACAGTCCGACCAACCACCATAAAATCTGGCTCGGACTCACCACCGAAATCCGCAGTCTGCGGCCCTACGATAATCTCGCGAGTATTTGGAACATGGTGGCGCGGACGGCTTATACGCAGTTGAATTATTCGCCACTGTTATTACTCGGGACGATCGTGGGGATGGCGTTGGTTTATCTGGTCGCCCCGATCGGGATAATTTACGGCCTTTTTTCGCAACAGTGGGGGCTTTTGGGTATCACGATCGTGACTTACAGTTTGATGGCGATTTCTTATCGTCCGACGATTCAGTTTTATCGTTGTCCGGGAATTTACGCGTTGGCGTTACCGCTGATTGGTTTGATGTATAACTTGATGACGATCGATTCGGCTTGGCGGCATTGGCGAGGCAAAGGGGGACAGTGGAAGGGCCGATCGTATTAGAACGTGAAGGTCGATCGGAGAGTGCCGATGACGATCGTATCGCTGCTGTTGGTTTGCACCGGATTAAATAAGGCAATAACACCGGGGGTGAGGCTGAAATTTGGGTTCACTTGCCAGCGATAGAAGGCTTCGAGGTGGAGGGTGGTGCCGGGTTGGCCACCGCTGAGTCCGGGTTGGCCAGAGATGGTGCTGGGGATATTTAGTGTCGGTGTGCCATTCAATGCGAGGTTGCTGCGGGTGATTTTGGGGGGTTGGCCGAAGTAGAGTCCGGCGAGGTTGCCGCGTCCGCCGAAGTCGGGGAAATTGGCGAAGCTCATCCAGTTGAAGGTATCGACGCCGCCATCGAAGTTGGGCACCTTTACGGTGGAGTGGGTGTGGCCAACCCAGCCGCCGATCGTCACGTTTGGATTGAGCCGGAGGGCGATCGTGCTGCCGATCGCTTGGGTTTGGAAACGGGAGCCGACAAAGCCAATTAAATCATCGCCGATGCCTGTGCCGAGGCGGGAGGAGGGATTGTATTGATTGAGGTAGTAGATTGTCCAGTCGATGTTGTTGGTCGGGATGGCGGCGAGTTGGACACCGACGGTATTGGCCCCATTAAATAAACCGCTGTTGGGATTGTCGGCATTGCCGGCGGAGTAAACGGCTTGGAGGCTGAGTCGATCGGCAATTTTCCAGTCGAGTCCGAGTCCAGCTTGACCGCCAAGGTTGATGATGGGGTTGCGTTGGGCAAAGCTGGAGACGGGGCCTGAGCCAGCGCTTTCGTAGCGGTTCGGGCCACGGAAGACGGTGACGGGACTGATGCCGATCGGGCCGAAGATCACCGCGAGATTTTGGGTGGGGAGGAAGCGGAGGGTGGCGTCGCTGAGTTGGAGTTGGTTGTCGGTGTTGCTAGCGTAGGCGAGACGGGTGTAGGTGTCGTTGAGGAAGTAGGGGAGGTTGGTGTTGTTGGCGGCGGTGGAGAGGTTGCTGGCGCTGAGTCCGAGGAGGGCGATCGCCTTGGGACTGAACTGTGTGTAGAGGCTGAGTTGGGCGTTGTAGCCGAGGGTGAGGTTGGGGTTGGGATCGCGGGTGTCGGGGATGCCGTTGCGGGGGTTGAGGTCGGCGGTGTTGGGGAGGCGGGTTTGGAGTCCGAGGATGGTTTGGCCGTAGAGTTTGGCGGTGGGGGAGAATTGTTGGGTGTCGAGGGTTTTGACTTTTGTTTCTAAATCAGTGATTTTGGTGTTGTAGTTTGCGAGTTCGGGGGTGAATTGGGTTTGGAGATTTTGGATGGTTTCGAGTTCGGTTTTGCTGATGGCATTGGGGTTTTGGATCAGGGTTTGGATCTGTTCGAGGCATTGATTGAGTTGGCTGGCGAATTCGGCGCGGGTGAGGGGGGCATTGCCGCGATATTGGCTGCCGCCCGTGAGGAGGCAGTTGTGGGTTTGGGCGAGGGATTGGAGGGATTGGTAGGCCCAGTCGGTGGGTTGGATGTCGGTGAGTCGATCGACGTTGGTAATTTGCCCTGAGAGGGTTTGGGCGTGGGAGGGGAGGACTGGGGTGAGGAGAATAGGAATGATATAAATCAACTGTTTATTGCGACGAATCAGGCCCCCAAACCCCCAATCCTGGGGGCTTTGACTGGAAGTTTCACTGGCTCTACCTCCCCCAGAATTGGGGGCCGGGGGGCGGTTCGGCAGGGCGTTCGCTTTCGTCTGATTGAATTGATTTTGGGGAAGGCGGAAAAGTAAAGGCATGGTGAAGAAGAGATTGGGGTAATTGTCCAAAGATGAGCTAAAGCCAAAGAATTAGCCTAAATCCCCGATCGGGCTTGCGCGGATTGGAGAATGTGAGTATTGTAGCAGTAGAACTAAGATATAGTAACTGAAAATTTATCACCTTTCAGGGGTATTCTAGTTTTGTGAGTGCATCGCGATTTGAGACACCGTATCAAATGAGGTTTTCCGAGTTATGTGGAATTTACGTTCTTTGAAAATGTCGGTCATGTTGGTGGCGAGTGGCGTGGCACTGGTGGCGGCGTTGCCTGCGAAAGCGCAACAGGTTGTGTTGACGCCAGGTGGAACGGCTTTTATGATGCCACCAGTAGTGGAAACAGTAGCCACCCCGATCGCGACCCCTCAATTACCGCCATCGACGCTCCCAGTACAGCCAGGAAAGTCGATCTATAACGGGATTGAAGTTGAAATTCTCGCGGATAATGACGCACGGATTCCAGAGAATGACCGATTCGCTGATCCCAAGTCAGTTTATGTAGTTGGGCTGATGCAAGATATTCCATTTCGAGTTCCGATCGAAGGTATTGGTAAATCTGCACCTACATCAAAAACAATGGAAGAGATCATGGGCCTACCTCCTGGGTCACTACTCCAGCCGCCGATCATCAGTGCCCCGATCGTTCTAGACAAAACTGATCCAAGAATTCCTCAAGGATTGACCGAACTTGGGGATTATCATGTATGGGCAATTGATGCCAAGTCGCTTGATCCATCTGTCGCACCTGGGACTTATCAACCCTATGTCACGGATAGAAATGGATATATCATGTTGTCACGAGAGCAGGTTGTGGTTTTAGTCCAAGAAGTCAAAGCACTATCTGAGAAAACGGCCCGATACAATGCGGTCTTTGGTTCTCAGAACGCAACTGAGGCGCGGGCAAGATTAGTTTTGTTAAATCCAGAGCTTTATACCTTGCGGAATCTTGAAACCTCTGGCCAACCAGTCAAAGATATTAAAGATGACCAAGGCAATATTGTGGTAAGTCGGCAGTGGATTATCAATGCTCGCATTGTGGAAGCCAATAATTATCTCACAGGTGTTAAGGTTGAGGGTATACGTAATACTCGATGTTCAAGTTTTTAGGCGATTGCCCGATAAACGAGACTAGGAGTTGGTTCTAGTCGTCCGAGGTTTCTCCCACTCATATGTTTGCCGGAGG
>JANOQX010000024.1:0-23658 GCA_031415035.1 Cyanobacteria bacterium VAR_4_metabat_243 | reverse complement strand
ACCTTGTTTTGCCTCGAAAAAAGCCGAACAGGCATTTTATGACACGATCTGGTTTACTCGCATTCGACAACTGGATTGTCAGACCTGATACCACAGTGTTTTCGATAGATTTGTCAGGCACTCAGCATCCAGCCTCCTTTACTGGAAATAGAGATTGAGTAAATAAACATATGGAAAGCAATGAAAACAAACGCAATCGCTAAAGCTAAGGTCACAGCAGCAGCCATCGCAGTTGTGAAAGCGACGACGAATCTGACAGCAGCAACCCGGACAGCAATAGCCGCACCTGCTAAAGCCACCGCGATCGCGGAAATAATTGTCGCGACGATCGCTGCTGCAATTGCCTCAATACCCGCAAAAACAATAAGGTATAGGCCAGCCAGCGGGCCAGAAATATCTTCCTTGGCGGCATCGTTAAATGCGCTATCCAAAGCTAAATCGAATACACTAAAGAAAATGAAAAGAGCAGATACAGCGGCAGAAATAACAATCGCCAGAGCGACAGCCGCTAATACAATGCGTTGCCCAGATGTTTGGCCAAATCTGGCATTTTTAAACGAAACACCTTGTAAATTTGCCTCACGGAAATCAACTCCCCGCAAATCACAGTTACTAAAATCTCTGCCCCGCAGGTCTTGACCGCGAAAGGAACAATTATGATAGGTTTTGAGTTTGGGAAAAGTTGCCATCGATCGAGCGCACTGCTATCTCACTGAATATATCATTAGGATACCCATAATTTAGGATTGCATCCAGAATGCGGTGATTTTCTCTGAATCGTGGCATTTTTAAGAATTTGCTGAACTTCAGTAGGAATGATCCATTTAGCGGGAACACTAGATGATTGAATCTTGTTCGAGAGTCCCATCTAATGTCCAGCCCCAACCAAATCCACACCGCCGCCCACACCCCAAAAATCCACTCCTCCTACCCGATCTCCTCCACCGAAGATTAACCAGCTAATTCACGACGATGATTTGGGCAGCTTTGATGTCGATCGTTGCACCGATTCGGTTGAGGAAATCCATCCCAAGTAGTCCACTCATCAATGGATTGAACGGCAAATCAAGGGCCACGATCGGAAAATCACTAAAAGACTGCCCCAAACAGTTGAACATGCTGATCGACAGCACTGGAGCGCGTCCCATACCACCTGCGGTCATAATCGCGATGCGGCGGTTGGCCGCAGCACTGATGTCATAGCCGAGGTCTTCAAGCAGATTGATGGGCAGCGTTGTATAGCTCGAACCAGTGTCTACAAGTAATCGGACACGCAGAGAATCCCCATTTGCACCATTGATACTGGCCCGGAGGAACAGCAGATTGCCCGATCGCTGCAAGGGATAAACAATTCTCGGACTCATAGAATGAATGCTAAATCTTCGGGAACTTCGCCAACATACTCGATCGATGCCGAACGGCCTTGGCGGAGGTGCAAGGCATTATAAATTTCTTCCTGGCTGGGGGAATGGGCCAAGACTTCGCCACGAATGATGCCCATGAACTCATCAAGTTCGGCATTGACGACCAGCAACCACTCCCCGTGGAACTTCTGGCTTATTTCTTCCCAGGTAAGGATTTCAGTCATGGCGGCGTGGCTGATTGAATAAGGTCAATCAGATTATAACATTGGGGTTATCCGCCGATTAACCACCGGCTCCATCCGCGATCGAGACATATTCCGACGACTCCAGGATCGCAAACTCCCGCCCCGTCGCCGCCAGAAATTCTTGATCCACCCGTGCCAAATCCTCCGGCGCGATCGCCTTCCACTGTGCCCGCGACTGCCAATGGATAATCTCCACCAGCTCATCCGGTTTCGCCGGATTGCGCCAGATCTGCTTGCCCACATAGCCCGGACAAGTCGCCAAGAACGGCGTCCACACCGCCGCATCCGCCGCAATGAACCGATCGTGCCACTCCGCTGGCACCGCAAACCGCAGCCATTCAATCACCATCGGTCTGACCTACTACAATGGACTCAGCCGCGTTCGGTAATCCTGAGGGGTTAGCCGAACCTCGCTTTTCCTCCATTTTGGCAGAATAGTGGAGAAGTCGATCACTGACTGCCCGCGCACCCACCCGTAGAAGACATTCCATGGATAACAACAACTGGCTGAATCAACTGCTCATGCTTGGTGTCGGCACCACCTCGATCGCCGCTGAGAAATTCAAAGAAGTGAGCGAGCAGTGGGTGCGCGAAGGTAAGCTCAATCCCGAGCAGGCAGCAGGTTTCGTCAATGACCTGATGCGCCAAATGCAGATGAACCCCGGCGACATCGAAGGCCAGTTCCAACGCCAAATCCGCAACATCATGCAGGATATGGGCTTGGCGCGGCAGGCCGAGGTGGATGAACTGCGCGGGCGGATCGATCGGCTGGAGCGGCAGATCCGGGATTTGGAGAATAAGCGTTGGTAGGTTGGCCATGCCCACCCGATCGTCAGTTGGCAACGCCCACCCGCACGTCAACGGCGGGCTAGTAAGGAAACCCGGCTAAACCCGGCTCAGATTTGGTCTCAGTCCCCTTTAGGGGAGTTTCCTTACTAGCCCTGTGCTTTAGCTACGGGTGGGCGTCGCCACAAATCCTGTAATACGTGTAACACGTTTACGAAATCCTCCGTTAGAATCAAGAAAAGCGATTTTTTGTGCCCCGCAATTCGGCTGGGCATTGTCCCCCCATTGTGTTGGTTTGAGGAAGTGTGATGGATATTGATTTGCCGCAAATTGAGGCGCGGAAGCAGATTCTGGAGGATACCCGAATCGAGCTGAAGCAGCATTTCGTCGGAATTGATGACATCATCGATGAATTGCTCGACTACATTCAGATTTGGTACTTGATGCCGGAGATTCTTAGCCGCCCGATCGTGGTGAATCTCTGGGGCATGACCGGCGTGGGCAAAACCGACCTCGTGCGGCGTCTGGTCAAATGTCTGGACTACCAGGATCGCTTCGCCGAAGTGGAATTGAGCAACGTGGACTCGACCTCCTGGCAGCGATCGGTGGGCGATGTCCTGTCGAGCAACAACATTAATGATGGCAAAGCCGCGATCGTCCTGTTCGATGAGATTCAGCGATTTAATACCCTGAATCCCGACGGTAGCCCGATCGAAACCACGAAGTTTATGGACTTCTGGGAATTGCTCAGTGACGGCAAATTGTCGAAGCGGAGTAAGGTGGATCTGGATTATTACTTGCAGGATTATCTATTTCAGCAGAAGGATACGAAGCGGCGGCGCGATCGGGGCGATGCTGACGTAGAAGAAAATCCCATGCTCGGTTTCTATGAGGCCCAAAGCCTGAAGGAATCGCTGGAATTAGATTATGAGATTTCGGAACTTGCGGAAATGCCGCGTTGGCAAGTGATTGAGAAAATCCAGCAAGCGAAAACCAAGAAGAAAATCCACGAACCGATCGACCATGCCAGAACGCTAATCCTGATTAGCGGCAACTTGGACGAAGCTTTCTCCATGGCGACCCAGACGGCGGAATCGGATGTTGATGCGGATATTTTCCATGCGTTCACGCAGAAGATCACCCTCGTCGATGTGAAGAATGCCCTCAGCCGCAAGTTCCGACCGGAGCAGGTGGCGCGATTCGGCAATATTCACTTGATTTACAAGAGTCTGAAGAAGGCCGATTTTGAGCGGCTGATTGCGAAGGAAATCGAATCGATCGTGGGTAAAACTCACGATAAGTTCAGTGTTGCGGTTACCGTCGAGAAATCGTTGCATAAACTGATTTATCAAAATGGGGTATTCCCGGTTCAGGGCGTGCGTCCGGTGTTTTCCAGCATCATTGATATTTTGGAAACGAACCTGTCGAAGTTTTTGTTCTCGGCGTTGTTGAATCAGCATCGAACCATCACGATCGGCTATGACTTTGCGAAGTCGGAATTGATCGCGACGATCGGCTCGATTACCCAGCGGATTCCGTTCACGGGTCGGATCGACAAGATTCGTCAGAGCAATCTGCAAGACACCGTGACGAACATCAGCGTCCATGAATCGGGTCACGCCGTGGTTTATATGGCGCTATTTGGACTCGCGCCATTGCAGCTTAAATCGAAGGTGGCGGATAGCTATGCAGCGGGCTTTACCTTCCCGCATCAGATTCACGTCACCCGCGAAACGATCGTCAATAAGATCAAGATTTATCTGGCGGGTGGTTTGGCGGAGGATCTGATCTTTGGCGCGGATAATGCCTCGCTGGGTCGGGCACACGATCGGGAACAGGTCACAACCCTGGCGATGGACTACATCCGGCGCTACGGCTTCGATCCAAAGTTCCAAGCCAACTACGCCCTCGAAGACGCCTATGCGATGAACAAATTTGCCACCGATCGCCCGATCGAGCAAATGATCGCGCATTTGGTGGCCGAAACCCAGGCGTTGCTCAAGCAGCAGGAGCTATTGTTGCGGGATCTCTCGCTGCAACTGGCGGCCAGTGGGGATTTGGCAGCGGCGCAGGTATCGGCGATCGCCCAGCAACATCAGATGGCTGTAGAAGTGAAGGAAGAAGGATTCCTGTACATCCCTAAATACCATCAAATGTTAACCCAAACCCCGTAGGGGCGCGGAAAGCGCGCCCTCAACCCCCAACGCCGACAATCAAATGTTGTGTTGGGGAATTTTTTATGGGGCCGATCGGCCTATTTCGTCGCGACGACGTTGCCGCCGCGTTGGAATGTCCGCCACGAATCGCGTAATGCCTTGGGTGCCGGATGCTTGGTGTCGTAAATTGTAATGACGTTCGTCAATTCCCGACCCGCTGGCTTCAGAATCTTATTGCCCTGGGCCAATCCCACCGATGTGCCGCCGTCGAGGTTCATCGCCTCGTAGTTGCCGAGGCCATGCATGATCGCGGCTTCTTTTTGGAGGCTGACGGGGGTGAGAAAGGTGACGAGCATCAACGATCGGCCCTGCTTGGGATAGCCGATCGCCACCCGTAAGGCTTCGCCTTCGAGCATGCCCCGATCGCTAAATCCTTCGGCACGGGGCTGCACGGCGACTTGGCCTTGGCGCATCAGCCGTGGCCCCGCTGTGATCGAGAACCAATGCTGCTTCCAGGCGGGGGGGCCATCGACGCGGGCGGTGGTCATTTCGGGTCGATTGCCGACGCGGAGGCCGAGGGTGGTGCCGTAGTTTTCCCAGGGACTGAATTTGAGGAAGCGGCCGCCGGAGACGACGTTGCCCATGACCCGCTTCTGTTGATCCATACTGAAGAAGGTGCCGTTGACGGTGACGGCGGCGTTGTGGCGTTTGACCATGCGGCTGAAGTGCTCGTCGCCTTTGGTCTGTTTGGTGCTGTTGGCTTGCTTGGCGTTGTGGGCGAGGCCGACGTCGAGGAAGACTTCGGGGTCGGTCAGATCAATCATCGTGATATAGAGGCTCTCACCCGCGATCTTGCGGTAGCCCAAGGCGACGGGCCGGGCGCTGGAAAACTTTGAGGGGAGGGTGACGGTGCCGTTGGTGGCGACCTGGGTGGCGACCTGGGTGGCGGCACTAGGGCGGGGGGGAATGGGGGCGATGGGTAGGTCTTGGAGGTTGGCGACGGGTCGATGGCCTGCGGCCGACCGTCGGTCATCGGGGCGGTGGGCCAGCTGGGTGGCCAGCCAAAGGCCGCCGCCAATCATCGCGGCGCTGCTAATCAGGGGAATGACCCATTCCGTAAAGTGATGTGGTGATCGTCTGCCCATGCCGTGGTCTCGCATACTGTGATTCATTATGCCTGGTGCAATGTGGTGCAACTATGCTTCTGGTCTAACAAATAGATAGTGCCGCTGCCCAGGGCTTATGCAAAGGCTTAATCAAATCACCGTGATTTGTGAAACTTCAACGCATTTAATCGTGGCACGGATTGCATCGGTTTGGCCAAAATTCAGGATTTAAACCCGGTGGAGGGCTGGGGCGATCAGTGCTTTGTAATATTTGTTGACATTGCGTTAGGGATTGTCATATTGATGTGATTAAAGATCATGATGTCGTGGGGGGCGGCACCGGGAGGAATTGCCATTGGCGCTGTTGATTTTGTTTGATTTGCAGGAGTTCACCATAGGGTAACTTTCCGGTGCGATCGCCTTTGTCGGTAAAGCGGATTTCACCCGTGGTGCCTTTGTAACTGCTGCTGGTTTGGTATTGCTTAAAAAAGTCGTAGAGTTCGCTACGTGTGGTTTTTCCGGTCGGCTCGAAGGCGGCGGCTAACCCGGCGGCGACCATTTGAAAGGCATCATAGGAAGTTGCGGTGCGCCAAGTCACATGGTCGCGCCAACGTGGGGTAAAGATATTTTGCTTGGCCCGATCGGCAGCGGCGGGCGACCAAGGAACATAAAAGACCATGCCATCGAGCGATTGAGCCATCACCGGATCGCTTAAAACATTATCCGCAAAGAATGTTGGGGTGCCGAGGAGCTGGAGCTGGGGATATTGACGTTTGGCGGTTTGGACGACCCGTAAAGCATCGGCCATATGCTCAATGTGCGGGGCAATCAAAAGCATCCTGATGTTGGGTTCGGTGAGTGCCGCTGTGAGTTCGGTAAGCGGGGTATTGGCTGACACAATACAGTTTTTCTTCGAGATCACTTCTTTGGGGCCAAAAGTTGCCTTGAAGGCTTCAGCCACGGCTTGGTTGTCGGCGGATCGGTGATCTTCACAGACAATGACTCGATCGGGTTTCCCCCCACCGGCTTTGGCATATTTTGCCAGGGGTTTCGTGAATTCCTTTTTGGTGGGCAACATCCGGTAAATATGGTTTCCCATGCCGCTGAACGCATCAAAAAAAGCGGTGGGTGTAATCATTAATAGTTCGCCTTTGTCGTATAAGTCGGACGAATCGCGCGCCGCATCGGAGGCGTTGGGTCCAATGACGGCTTTAATTGCGGTATCTTTGACAATTCTTGGCACAATGATCGGCATTAATTGCGTGCCGTCTCTGGCTTTGCCGTTGCCATCCGCCACAATCATCACTTCGATCGGTTGATTTTGCTTAATGGCATCTTCTTGGGCTTGGGCAATGCCTCGAAGCATCTGTTCGGCGGTGCCATCATTGTTGCCGCCGATCGGGACACTGGCGGCAATCCGACCGATTATGGGTTGTTTGCTGGCGCGAATTGCGGCGTTGTTGTGATAGATATTGATTTCTGGACATTCATGGATTTTGAGAAAAGTCTGGAATTGCTGTGCCGCGCTGTCATATTGTTGTGCGGCAAAGGCGGCCGATGCATGCTTTAAACCAGCGTTATTTGTGAGACTGCATTGACTTAATAATCGATCGCCGAGGCTGGTGCGTTCGGCGTAGATCTGGGCGTCGCGGGTTTGGAGAAACGCGCCGATTAACGCTAATCCCAATGCCAGCAAACCCAGCAGGAAATACTTCCACCGGCGTCCGATCGCCACGCTGCGCGGAAACCGGATATCCGGCGCAGCAGGGTTTTGATAAATCACCGGGAGCCAAGCGGCACAGGGGAAGCGTCCCTGACTATCTTGGAGTTGGCGGCGGGCAATATTGACCGATTCATGCAGTGACTTGCGTTGGGCAAACTGTTTGAGCAACGTCTGGAGAAACATTTGGGCAATGGTGTCAGGAATGGGCTGACGCATGGCGATCGTGTAGGGAATTCGTAGATCGGCTAACTTCGAGGCAATTCCTACACCATCGCAGGAATTGAAGATTGCCAGCTTTAACCCATTTTTTGCCGAATATTTAAATGTTTCATGTAAGTCATCCAGCGACAAAGTTTCGTGGGCATTGAGCGCAATTTCACCCGTTTGGCCTTGGCTGCGGCTATGTCCCATGAACACCAAGATGTCCCATGACTCATCCCACAGATGCTCCTGAAGTTTGGCTTTAGTCGGCTGTGTGAGGGGGATGACGGTGATGCCAGGAATTCGCTCGATCGGGGTTAGATCGAGCTTGGCTTCAGTCCCAGAGGTGTCACCTTCGATTGCCAAAATCCTCACGGGCCACTTGAACCGCACCGCATTGGGCCGCAACTCGGCACTGAGAATGACTTCGACATCGGGGTAGGTCTGGGTCAACAATTGCCACACCTGCCACGGCAGTCGCTGCAACAGCGGATCGCTCGTTTGAATAAAAAACTTCAGGCCAGGTTCCTCCGGAAGTGCCCGGAACAAGGGGACGAACAGCGAATTTAGGACATGGCTCTGTCCCAGCCAATGATTAATCGCCATTTCGAGGGCGATCGCGGCGGTGCGGCAATCATCGACGATATCGACATTTGTGACCTGCGTTGTCGGCGTGGTGATTAAGACCCGATGTCCGAGATTATTGGCCACCATTTGCCACTGCTCAAACCGATCGGGCAGATCGGGAGCGGGGGGCAGTTGGCCCTCAAACTGTTGATCACGCCCCAAAATCTGCAAGGTGAACGGAAATCCCGTCGTTTTCAGGTCGCCCGCCCCAATCTTCAAAATCACGGATTCAGATTGTTTCATATCCAATATTATTCACATATCGCTGACCCAAACAGCCGATCGGAAATGGGATGATTCGGGTTTGGGGGGATGTGGCCCCATAGCCTACACCATGAAATGCTCCATGTATTCGCCGCCGCCATGGCGCACCTGAACCCCAAACCGTTCCCCCGCACTGGCACTAAATTTTAATTGAATGTAATTGTCCTGCTCGCGGGCCGTAGCTTCGAGGAAGGCATGACCCGATTCGTAGCGGCCTGTCAGATGCAGTCCAGCGGGTAAATGCGGCTGTTGCGTTGGATAGACCCGCAGCAGCACCGCCAAATCCCCATCGGGTTTCGGCAAGATGGACACCACCAGGGCGATCGCCGCGCCATCCAGATACAGCCCCAAATCCACGCCCCGCCTCACCCCCGCCGCCGGGTGATCGGGCTTGAGGCTCCACAATCGCTCGACCAATTTCCAGCGGAGTTCTTCATCGTCGGGCGGTACCGATCGCAGTTGGGCCAGGAGCGCCTCCAGATCCGTCGCACCCGTAATCCCGTTGGCCGTCGTGGGTAAATCATTGACGATCGGCAGACAGGCAAATTCCGGGAACGGCGCGGCCAAGGCGGGTAATGCCTGCCACGCTGGACTGAACCGCCCCTGGAGCCAATTGTTCAGCGCGATCGGTTGGGGTGTCAGGGCCACTAGCAGTTCATCCAATGGTTCAAACTGCTGGAGCGCGACTGGCTGGATTGTGCCTGGAGCTGTGGGCACCGTCGATCGCTGTGCCCATAGTTTCGACTGCGGCAACCATCCCAGGAGCTTCGCTTCATAGCCCTGTTGATCCAGTTCCACGGCGACGTAGCCGAGCCGCCCGGTTTGCTGGGCGGGAGCGATCGGGCAATGGGTGTCCCCCGATCGCAGGGCGCAACATTCCACCCGCTGCCCCAACTCCGGCAAATACAAATCCGCCACATCCACTTGGGGCTGATTTTGACTGCGACTTTGATCCAGATCAACGGGCACCTGCATCCAGCGAAAATACGTCTGCATCGCTTGTACGGCGAGGGTATTGGCGTAGATTTGGGTGGTGGCGGCGGGATCGTTGTGGTCGGCTGCCAGGACTTGGGCCAATTGCCGATCGGCAGTCGTTAGCGGGATCACAATATCGTCAGAACAGTTGGTCAGCATAGGGTTACCCGAAAACGGGGAATTGTGGGATGGCGTGAGTCGCGGTGCGGTCATGGCAAGGGTGGGGCAGGCTTCAGGTCATGCCATCCGCCAATTCCAAGTCCCGCAGGATGATGTGGGCCGCTGGCAGGCATTTGTTCGTCCAGAAGCTGGCGATCGTGGGGAGCGGGGCCTTGTAGTATTCGGCCATGGTGCGGTAGCTCGGTCGATCGCGGCGTTCGAGCCAAGTGCCCGGCTCACAGCTTAGACCCAGCATATCTTGAAAGAATTCATAGCAGTTGAGGTCGGGCCGATGCTGGACATGGATCGCCTGACTCGTGGCCTTGGCGTCCCACCAACACCGGAGGATCTGTTCGAGCTGGACACCGCCATCTGTGTCCGACTCCAGTCGATCAATCCGACTGGGCCGATCGTCCCCATCACTGCCACTAAAATCTGTCAAACGGCGTTTTAGTTCCTCCCAGCATTTGCTTTGGGCGGTTTTGATATCCCACTTGAGGCGGTTATTGATCCAAGTCATGACGGCTCCGAGTTCAGGCTTATATTTGTGAAAATTTTCCAAAACATAGCTCCAAACCCCCGCCAACACATCGTGATACAGATCACGATCGACGCCCGGTGCCCGCCAGAGCTTGCCGGATTTTTGCACCAGCCGGACGAAACGGCTGGTTTGCCGCTGCCATTCCAGGGTTTTGAGTGGCAGTTGCAGGATGGTGACGATCGATTCACGCAGTTGGCGGTCGAAGGGTTCGTTCATAGGGCGAAGGGTGGTCGATCGGGGGCGCGATGGCGATCGCACTTCCCGTGAGCATAAAGCAGTTAGCGCCATCGGGGAAATCCTCGAATCAGGATGCTCAAATCGTAAATGGCAAACCGGGGAAAATATATCGACTGGCCCATCGACTTTTATCGATTGCCATTGACTGACGATCGGCTTGATGGTTAGTCAGTGTGGGTGGGGGGATTTTCTGGGTGCTTTGCAAAAGTTTACATAGTTTGAAATTTTTCATAGCGTCTGTTTTACGGGGATTGCCTGTTTGTTGCCAATTCCACGATCCCCCCTAGCCCCCCTTCAAAAGGGGGGAACCGGATTCAAATCCCGCGATTCCCCCTAACCCTTCAAAAGGGGGGAACCGGATTCAAAGTCCCCCTTTTGTTGGCGAAGCCTCTCCGAAGGAGTTAGGGGGATTTAGGGGGATCGTGATGTTTGCAACAAACAGTCAGACTTTTCAAGCACCTTCTGACAATTCGCCCCACCACCGAATCTTGAACTGACCGGACGAAAGCCTTTAAACTAACAAAGCTCCAACTCCCAAACCCGATCGCCCGATGAACGCTGCCTTACCCCGAATTCGATTTTTACAGAATCCCACGTCCGAGGCTTGGGTCGAGCAGGCATTGGCCAATCTCGATACGATTTTGCTCGATCATGCTCACTGTGAGCGGAAGGCGGCGAGTGTGGCGGTGAATCTGATGTGTCGCTATCCCGCCGCGACCCAACTGGTCAACCAGCTGACGCTGATCGCTCAGGAGGAGCTGACCCACTACGCCCAGGTGAACCAGATTCTGGCCGATCGGGGGATTCCGCTGGCCCCGCTTCAGCCGCCGCCCTATGGCGCGACCTTGAATCAGCAGATCCGGCGGCAGGAACCCGATCGGCGGTTGGATGCGCTGCTGGTGGCGGGGTTGATTGAAGCGCGCAGTCATGAGCGGTTGGGGCTGCTGGCCGCGCATTTGCCCGATCGGGAATTGGCGGATTTTTATCGCAGTTTGATGGCTTCGGAGGCGCGGCATTATGGGGTGTATTGGGTGTTGGCCGATGAGTTGGCCGAGCGGGCGGTGATGACCCAACGGCTAGAGGAATTGGCGGCGGTGGAAAGCGAAATTCTGGCGACGCTGCATCCTCAACCCCGAATTCATAGTTAGAGGATGTTTTAAAAAGCATCGACTGTTTGTTTCAGCACTCAACGATCCCCCCTAGCCCCCCTAACTCCTTCGGAGAGGCTTCGCCAACAAAAGGGGGGGAACCGGATTTAAAAGTCCCCCTTTTGAAGGGGGATTTAGGGGGATCATGACCTTTCCTACAAGCCGTCCACCTTTTCAAACATCCCTTTAAACCCCAAGGCCAGATTCATGCAAACCACCTATGGCGAATTTCACATCCGGGATTGGCAGCCCGACGATCGGGATGCGGCGGCGGACGTGATTCGCACCGTGTTGGCGGAGTATGGCCTGGGCTGGGAACCGACGGGGGCCGATCAGGACGTGTTGCAGGTGGAGCGGGCCTACCAGCAAGCGGGCGGGGCATTTTGGGTGGTGGTGCAGGCGGGGACGATCGTGGGGACGGCGGCCTACTACCCGATCGCGCGCGGGACTCAGGCCGTGGAGATTCGCAAAATGTACCTGCGTCCTGCCGTGCGGGGAAAAGGGTTGGGGCGATGGTTGTTGGCGCAATTGGAGGTGGCGATCGCTCAGGCGGGCTACCAGGAAATCTGGATCGAGACGGCTTCGGT
This sequence comes from Cyanobacteria bacterium VAR_4_metabat_243, assembly GCA_031415035.1. Taxonomy (GTDB): domain Bacteria; phylum Cyanobacteriota; class Cyanobacteriia; order Leptolyngbyales; family Leptolyngbyaceae; genus Romeriopsis. The sequence goes on along the minus strand of JANOQX010000024.1, from coordinate 11,539 downwards.
GCTGCGCGAGGCAGTGCAGTTGTATGCGCAGTCCGGCTACCAAAGCGCGACGGGCGTGGAAACCGATCGGTGTGATTTGGTCTACTGCAAGCGTATCGGCCAACGTGTGGGGTCGTAATCGGTGGCAAGTCAGTGGATTGCCCGCAAAAACTCCGTACAATTCCCCAGGGCGATGCAGGCGACTTCCGAGTTTTTAACGAGGTGACTCGATCAATTGCGGGTCAAGATAAGTTTGTCAGGGGTATTGCCAAAAGTTCTGGTTTCGATTCGGTCAGATTTTGGTGTATTGCCGCCATCGACGTGCCAACTCACGCGATGTGCCGCAGAAATTTTGAACTTTGAGCCGTGGCGACCCGCCGCGCCCGACCCACCCGACCCATATTGCGCCACCCTTCACCATCCACTGGATGCCAGTGATCCAATGGCGTTCAGGCATTTACCAAACCCGGATTTTGACGATCGCGACGCATGATGCGTGTGCCTTGGTGCGCCGATTATTGCCCCACTACTCCTTGCGCTAAACCCATTTGCCGCAAGCTAAGCCATGAATTCAGAAATGACTAACTTGACCAATGACCTGATGGCGCTTTCCCAGCAACGTGCAACGGGAGAGCTGGTCGTTCGATATAAAAATGACGTTGTACCGGCGTGGAAACTGTATTTCTACATGGGCCGTCTCGTCTATGCGACGGGGGGTGAACATTCGGTGCGGCGGTGGTATCGGGCGATGAAGCAACATTGTCCCGATGTGCTGAACAACGGCTGGCTAAACCAGGCCCGCGCCACGGAGCAACCCTGGGAAGTGGATATCCTCAACCAGATGGTGTCCCAGAACTTGCTCAGCACGGCCCAAGCCAAGTTGGTCACCCAGAGTATTGTCCAGGAAGTGATGTTTGCGCTGATTGAACAGCGCTTCAGCACTAGCCAATGGAAGCCGAACGTCAAGATCGCCCAACATAGTGCGTTCCTGTCGGTGGAACAGGTGATTGCCGATGCGCAGCAGATGCGCGAAGGCTGGCGGGGTTCGGGTTTGGGGTATTTGCAAGATTGGATGGTGCAGTTCTCGCCCGATCTCGCTCCCATCCTCAAAAGCCCGCCCAACTTGGCTTCCCAGGTGTCGCCTGCGACGTTCCAAAGCATGATTCGGCTGCTCCAGGGGAAGTTGACCCTGTGGGATGTGTCGTTGCATATGCGGCGGCCCTTGGCCGATGTGATGCGCGTGCTGATGCCGTTCATTCGCCAGGGCGTGATCGAGTTGCAGAATATTCCTGATGTGCCCGTGCCTTGCCCGGTGCCCGCCGTCGTGAATCGGCCCCTGTCGAACCAACCCCGATCGCTGATTGCTTGTATCGATGACAGTCCGGCGATCGGCCAGATTATGGAGTCGATTCTGTCGTCTCAGGGCTATGAAGTGCTGTCGATTCTGAATCCCTTGCAGGGCATTAGTATCTTGCTGGAACGCAAGCCAGACTTGATCTTCCTTGATTTGGTCATGCCGAATACGAACGGGTATGAGCTTTGTACGTTCCTGCGCAAAACCACCTCGTTCCAACAGACGCCGATTATTATCCTGACGGGCAACGACGGCGTGATCGATCGGGTGCGGGCCAAACTCACTGGCGCTTCCGAATTCCTCGGCAAACCGCCCGAACCCCAAAAGGTGTTGCAGATGGTGCACAAATACCTGGGCGTGCCCGATGGGGCCACCGCGCCGATCGACAATGGCTACGCGGTAATCTAGGTGAAAACTGCTCAGTAAGATTGCGGATCTGGCGCGATCACATTCCCGGCGAACCCGCTTTTTTCCGTAATCCTATGGACAGGAAATATTCATTGAATGTCCTGATGGATAAGGCTTTTGCCGTAGATGTGAGTAGTTGGAGTCAGCTGTTGGCGCGAACGCTAAACGGTTTGATTGGGGTCACGTTGGGATCGGTGAAATGTGGGTTGGGTGAAGCATTGTCGAATTCGTTCCACATTACGGAACGAATTGAATTTACTTTTTGATTGAATCGGAGAAATTGGCATGGCAACGATTCTTGTGGTGGATGATACGCTGACCGAAATGGAAATCATCACGAAGACGCTTCAGGCTGCCGGGTTCTCAACCATGACAGCCAATAGCAGCGAAGTCGCGAAACTGAAAATCAACGAGCAAAAGCCCGACGCGATCGTTCTGGACATTGTGTTGCCGGGCGAGAGCGGGTTCGAACTCTGCCGTGAACTCAAAGACGATCCGGAAACGGCGATGATTCCGGTGATTTTGTGTTCGACCAAGAACAGCGAAATGGATAAATTCTGGGGTCTGAAGCAAGGGGCTTCCTCCTACTTGACCAAGCCGATCGTCGGCGAAGATCTCGTCCGCACCATGCAGGCGCTCGTTAAATAAACATCGAATTCCAAACCGAGGTGGATGTATGACGAATATTGCCCCGCCCCTCGCCACCCAAAGTTTCCTGAGTTTTGCGGTGAATGCGCAGGTATCCGGGCTATTGCCCTCCCTGCAATTGGTGGAAATCCTGGCGGTGACGATCGATGAGATCGTGCCGATTGCCGGGATGCCCGCAGCGGTGATGGGGGTCTGCAACTGGCGCGGTGAGGTGCTATGGCTGTTGGACTTCAGTCTCCAACTGCAAACCGAACGCCTCTGCGATCGGGGATTGCGCCAGCTACAATACAACATCATGATCGCCCAAACCCACCAAGGCCCGATCGGCATCGTCGTCGAATCCGTCGGCCAAATGCAGTGGCTCGATCCCACCACGATCATGCCCGCACCAGCGGCCCAACCCGGACTTCAGGGCTACTGGAAATCCCCCGACCAATCCGCGACCTTCGCGGTACTCGACGTCGATCGGCTACTCCAAACCCTCTAGCTTCAATTCTCAATTCTCAATTCTCAACCGCTCACTGCTTGCATTTCAAAGGACTACTGTTGCCATGACGCCCAACGATCCCGCTTCCAAAACCCCGAAACCGATTTCGCTACCCGATGCCTTGTCCGATCGCTTTGCGCCCGTTGCCCCCGGTGACACTGGCGTTACTGAAGCTGACCTCGCGATGATTGAGCCACTGCTGGTGGGTAAGTTCGCTGATGATCTGCCGCCTGTGGTCAGACCCGCGATCGCGCCCATCAATGCCTCGGACAATCAACTGTCCCCGAAATTGAGCCTGCGCACCAAAGCCACGGTGTTAGCGGTGTTGTTGGGGACGGTGCCGATCGCGACGGTGGGCGGCATTGCCTTCCTGACGGCCGATCGGACGCTGAAGCAACAGATCAACCAGCAGCACAGCGTCGAATCGCAGGAATTGGTGGATAAGGTCAACCGCTTTGTGTTTGAGCGTTATGGCGATATTCAGATCATCGCCAAGAGCGATATCCGTAAGCAATCGGTGTTGGAAGAGTTTAAGACGACCTATGGCGTTTACGATAGTATTGCCTATTTTGATCTGCAAGGGAATGTGCGATCGCAAACCGTTGGCGAGCCTTTAGGTAATCACGCCGATCGGGAATATTTCCAAGAAGTGATCAAAACGGGTAAACCCGTGGTCGGTCAACCGAGTGTTTCGAAGTCCTCCGGTGAGTGGTCGGTGCATTTTGCCGCCCCGGTGCTGGATGCGAATAATCGGATCGTCGGCGTGGTGCGATCGCGGATGTTGGTGTCGGCGCTGAAGGATATTACAACGTCCTTTGGTAAGGATTATCAATTCTTTAATGCTGATGGGACTGTCTTCCTGACGAATCAAGCCAAATTGCCGACCGGGAAGGTGCAAGATACCTTCGCCATGATCCCGGCTCCCGGCGCGATGAAGCCGATGTCGCCGATCGTCGCCCAAAAGCAATTGCTGGCCTATACGGCGACGCAGCCGACCCAGAATATGCCCAATCTGAATTGGGGTGTGGCCTATACGCAGGATCAAGACAAAGCATTTAAGTCGGTGAATGACTTGGCTTTAGCCTTGGGCTTGGGGACGATCGCGACGGGGGTGATTGTTTCGACGATCGCCATTGCGCTGATGTCGAAGGCGCTGAAACCGTTGCAGGATGCGACGGACGCCGTGGAAAAAATCGGCCAAGGCGAACTCGATACGCGGCTTGATGTTACCCGTGGTGATGAACTCGGTCGCTTGGGCGGCAACATCAACGAAATGGTATCGCAATTGCAAGCGGTGTTGGCGAAGCAAACACGGCAAGCGAATCTCAGCGAACAGGTAAATCGGTTGGTGACGGACATTCGCCGATCGTTGAAGCGGTCGGATATTCTCAGAGTGGCGACCACTTCAATGCGGGAATTGCTTAACACCGATCGGGTGATTATGTATGACTTCCATGATGACTGGAATGGTACGGTGGCAGTTGAATCGGCGAATCCGCAATACCGCCAAATCCTCGGCGAAGTCGTCCAAGATCCGTTCCGAGAAGGGCTAATCGAAGCCTATCGCAACGGTCGCGTCCGATCGATGAACGACATCTATGCCGAAAACCTGACCAAGTGCCACGAAGAATTGCTGGTGGACTTCCAAATTCGGGCCAGTATCGCCGCGCCCCTAATTCAGAACGGCAAACTGATTGGCTTGCTCTGTGCCCATGAATGCGGCGGCCCGCGTGAGTGGGATGCGGGGGAAGTCGAGCTATTTGGTCAAGTGGCGCAGCAAATTGGCTTTGCGCTCGATCAAGCCTACCTGTTGGAGCATACGGAAACTGCCCGACTCGAAGCCCGTCGGGAAGCCGATGTCCGCACCCAAGAGCAGCAAGAGCAGAAAGAATTCTTGCAGCGGCGGGCGCTGGAACTACTGATGGAAGTTGATCCCGTCAGTCAAGGTGACTTGACGATTCGGGCCAAGGTGACACCGGATGAAGTCGGGACGATCGCCGACTCGTACAACTCGATTATCCGATCGCTGCGGCAGTTGGTCGTCGATGTTCAAGGGGCGAGTGCCACGGTGTCCCAAACCGCATCCAGCAACGAAGCCTCGGTGCAACAGCTCTCCGAAGAAGCCCGGCGTCAGATGACGACGATCACCGCCGCCTTGATCCAAGTCCAAGCCACCGTGGTTTCGGTGAAGGGTGTGACCACCCGTGCTTTGGAAGCCGAGCAAGGGGTGAAATTGGCCGCCACAGCGATCGCTGAAGGAGACATCGCCATGGACAAAACCGTCGCGGGGATCTCCGCAATTCGCGAAACCGTGTCGGAAACCGCGAAGAAAGTCAAACGCCTCGGGGAAGCTTCCCAGAAGATTTCCAAGGTGGTCAACTTGATTAACGGCTTTGCGGCCCAGACGAACTTGCTGGCCCTGAACGCCGCGATCGAAGCGGCGCGGGCGGGTGAAGAAGGACGCGGCTTCGCGGTGGTGGCGGAAGAAGTGCGATCGCTGGCCCAACAGTCCTCAGCGGCCACCGCCGAAATCGAACATCTGGTCGAAGAAATTCAGACCCAAACCAACGAAGTCGTCTTGGCGATGGAAGCGGGGACGGAGCAGGTGGTCGAAGGCACACAACTGGTGGAAGCAACGCGCACCAAACTGAACGAAATCACCTCCGTCAGTGCGACCATTCGCCGCCTAATTGGTGAAATCTCCGAAGCCACCGCCGTCCAAACCCAAGCCTACGAAACCGTCAGCCAAACCATGGAGCAAGCCGCCACGATCGCCGACGACAGCTCAAAGCAGTCCGACCACGTGGCAAAATCCTTCTCCCGGTTGTTGGACGTCGCCGATGCGTTGCAAGTCAGCGTCTCCCAGTTCAAGGTCTCGTAGGGTGGGCACGGCCCACCGCTAACCCCGCGATCGTCCCCCGGATTAACCGTGTCATCGCCCCCCGGATTAACCGTGCGATCGCCCCCCGTTTGTTCCCCCGTGTGTAAGGTGGGCCGTGCCCACCCTACGTCGTTTTCATTCTCGTGCCCTCCCCATTGTTAGTTGTCCTATGTCGAGCTTCGATTCGGAAATTCACGATCAGGCTTATCAGTTCTTCATTCAGGAATCCGTAGAATTTCTACAAATCCTGGAAACTGGTTTGATGGATCTAACCCAAGATCACGGCGTCCCCAAAATCCATGAACTGATGCGGGCGGCCCACTCGATTAAGGGCGGCGCGGCCAGTGTGGGCTTGAATTGTATTAAGCAGTTGTCCTACCAACTGGAAGACTGCATCCGAGCGCTGTATCAGGATACCGTGGTGATTGACAGGTCGCTAGAGGACTTGCTGCTGCAAGCGCTCGACTGCTTGAAGGAGCCATTACTCCAGCAGATTGAAACGGGGGAACATGATGAGGCCGCCGCCCTCGCCCAAGCCGAACCGATTTATGAATTATTGGTAATCCGACTGGGCGACGCCCTGGCCAACGTCGATGCGGCGATGCCCACCAGTGCCGAATTGGGGATTGATATTGTCCTGGCGATCTTTGCGGGGGATGTGCAGAACGGCATTCAGCGGATGGAGCAGGTGCTTTCCAACCCGAATCAGCAGGAACTTGTCGGCGAAATCCGGGCGCAGGTTGAGGTCTTCGTCGGCGTGGGCGAATTAGTTAATTTGCCCGGTTGGGTGGCGATCGCCAAAGCGATCTTAGCCGCGCTCCAGCAGTCCCCGGATCAAGCCCGCGTGATCGCCGAAGTCGCGATCGCGGATTTGCAAGCCGCCCAACAATTGGTCTTGGACGGCGATCGGACCCAAGGCGGGGAACCCAGTGCGGCGCTTCTCGCCTATGGGGCGGGGGCAACGGTGCCAGCGGCATTGAATTTGGCGGCGGATGCGTTCGCGATCGGCGATAGTTTCGCGATCGATGAAATGTTCAGTGCGGGCCGACTCGCCGATGCCGTGACGGGGTTTGATGCGATGGCGATGCCGGGAAACTGGGCCGCCGGGGAAACGGATTTCGCGAATATTCCGAGCGAGCAGTTGGATGAACTGTTCGCCTTGGCAATGGATCCCGAGGATATGTTTGGGGGGATGCCAGCGGTCTTTGATGTGCCCGCCGCCTTTGATGCGCCAGCGGCCTTTGATCTGACGACGATGTCTGTGGTGGAAGCGTTTGGTGCGCCGTTGGCGGCCGATATTTCGGGCGATGACTTTGCGAATCTGGATGCGTTCTTCGATCTAGCCTTAACCGATACCGCAATGCCCGGTGAGGATTTTAGTGATACGCCGACGATGATTGTGGATTTGGCGAGCGCGGCGGCGATCGAGTCCACGATCGATTTAACAATTGAATCAGAAATCACATCGGTAATGGAACCCGAAATTCCAGCCGTAGTCGAACCAGAAATTGCATCAGAAATCACGCAATTAGTCGAATCGCCGATCGCCGCTGTGACGCCTGAGACATTCGAACTTGCCGGGTTCACGGAACCGGATGAAACCATTATCTTACCCGCCGCGATTGAGTTGACGAATCCGGTAATTAGTTGGGATACGGTGATTCGCACATTGGATCAACAGGCCGCTGATCAGGAAGCCAATCAAGCCGCCGATCGGGAAGCCAAAAATCGCCACGTGCTCGCCACGTCGCCCACGGTGCCGGAACAGGCCTTCCCCGTGCCCCTCGCTGAGGATGCTGCGATCGATGCGGTGATTCGGAATCTACTCGACAACGCCGATCGGGGGATTTATCAAGTGATTGCGACTCCCGCGCCGTTGCCGCGCTTGACCGGGGCGGCGAAACGCGCGGCTGCGCCTGCTCCGGCCAAAACGGCCAGTACCAACAACGTCGTACGGGTCGATCTGGCCCGACTGGAGCAGATCAATAATCGCGTCGGCGCGATGGTCACCCAGGAAAACCGCACGATGCAGCATAACCAGCAGCTCCAAGCGACGGCCAAGGCCATGCTGCAACGCTTTAGCCAATTCGAGGAAGTGGCGCGGCAGATCGGCGTCTGGAGTGACCAATCGCAGAAAGTCCGGGCTAAGCTGACCCAGCATCAGCAGACTGTGCAACGGGCGGCCGCTGAGGGCAACATTGAGGGGAGCAGCGAGGGCACTGGCTGGCAAGATGACTTCGATCCGTTGCAGATGGATACCTACGGCGAACTCTACGGTTTCGCCCAGGAAATGCTCGAGCTGATGGCCCAAATGGGCGAAGGGATGCGGGATCTGACCCAGCTCAGCCAGGTGGCAGGCCGCAGTCAACACCAGCAGCAGGGCATTCTCAAACAACTGCGCGATGATTTGCTCTGGGCACGGATGTTGCCCTTGGACGACTTGCTCCAGCGCTTCCCCCGGATGATGCGCGACCTGTCGAATCGCTACGGCAAACCCGTCAAACTGGAGCTGTCCGGCACCCACACCCTGGTGGATAAATCGATCTTGCAGAGCCTCTACGATCCCCTGGTGCATCTGTTGCGCAATGCCTTTGACCACGGGATCGAACTGCCCGAAGTCCGCGTCGCCCAGGGCAAACCCGCCCAAGCGACGATCGCCATCCGCGCCTATCACCGAGGCAACCAAACCCACATCGACATTGTGGACGACGGTGGTGGCATTGATCCCGAACGGATTCGGGCCAAGGTGGTGGAGAACCAACTGGTCACAGCGGATGCAGCGGCCAAACTCAGTCCCGACCAGCTCTATAGCTACCTGTTCGCAGCGGGCTTCTCCACGGCGGGCAAGGTGAGTGAGCTATCGGGTCGGGGCGTTGGGTTGGATGCGGTACAGTCCCAGGTGGCCAGCCTCAAGGGCACGGTGTCCCTCACCTCCAGCCTAGGCCAAGGTTCCACCTTCAGTCTGCAATTGCCATTGACCTTGACGGTGGCGACGCTGTTGATCTTTACGGTGCAGTCCTGCATGATGGCGGCCCCGATCGATGCCCTGAAAGCGATCGTCGCCGTGCCCAAATCCCAAATCCGCATGGAACAAGGGCGCAAAATCTATTACTGGGATGACCAGCCCGTGCCGCTGTGTCCGCGCAGTCAGTTTCTTCAGAGCTATCCGTTGCCGCGCCAGTTGCCTGCTGACTTTAAGCCGATGCGGTTGCCGGATGGGGATATGGTGACGCTCTTGTTAATCGAAACCGCCGATCGGCAAGTGATCGCCCTGGTGGCGGATCAGGTGTTGCAGGAACAGGAATTGGCGATTAAGCCGTTTGGCAGCGCGATCGCGGCTCCGAGTTATTTCTATGGCTGTACGATCATGGGGAGTGGCTTGCTGGTGCCCGTGTTGGATGTGCAGGCGTTGATCCGGCCCGAGACGATGACGGTGCCGATTCTGCCCACTGCGGCGCAATCGGCGGAAGAGATCCGCGATCGCTCGACGATGACGGGCGTAACCGTCGATCGGACACCTGTTGTCCTCGTGGTTGACGACTCCCTCACCACTCGCCAAACCCTCGCCCTCACCCTGCAAAAGGCGGGCTACCGGGTACTCCAAGCCAAAGATGGGCGCGAAGGGCTGGAGCAAGTGGAGCGCGAACCGGATATCAAAGCCGTGTTCTCCGATGTGGAAATGCCCCGGATGAACGGGTTTGAATTCCTCGGTCAATGTCGGCAAAAGTACACCAAAGAGCGGTTGCCGATTATTATGCTGACCTCGCGCGGCGGTGACAAACATCGCCAAATCGCCCAATACATGGGCGCAAATGACTACCTGACCAAGCCCTATTTGGCCGTGGATATTCTCCGCTGTCTGGATGCGGCGTTGGCGCTATCCGGGGCAGCGCAGTAATTCGTCAGTTCGAATTGTTTATTGTTTGAGTGTTGTGATGTTTATTAGTCATCCCCAAGCCCGTGATGGTCGTCGATCGGTCGATGGTCGCCGTCAACCGCAAAAGCGTCTGGCATTTATGGTGGTGCGCTTTCCGACGCTGAATTTGGCGTTTGATATGGCGCAGTTGCAGCAGGTATTGCCGATGCCAGCGGTGGAGTACAGTCCGACCCTGATGTTGGGCGTGGCTCAGGTGTCCGTGGGATCGGCGGATAATCCGATCGTCCGGCCGGTGATTGTGGTGGATTTGCATTGCAAGCTGTACGATGCCAGCCTGGAAGCCCCGGCCCATCTGCTGTTGTTTGCCGCCCCGGATGGCTTGCTCTATGGGATCCCGGTGGCGATCTTGCCGGAGATTGCGTCGATTCCTGAAGATCTCCTACTGCCCCCCACCGACGGGGGGAAAGCGTTGGATTCGACCTTGGGCCTGACCCGTCAACTGGTCAAACTGCCGAGTCCCACGGGGGAGCAAACGTTGTTTATCGTCGATGTGCAGCAGTTGGTGCGGTCAGTGCGTCAAATGGCATTGCTGGATTGATCCCGGTGGAATATTGGGAATAATTCTGCCCGATCGGGGAAATTCGATTGTAAGCTTTAGGGGCGTTCTGGGCCGATCGGGTGATCGGGCATCAGGGAACGGCTCTTTTAGCTGGGTGTGTTGCCAATGAAACGGTCAAAATCACGGCGCTGGTGGCCGTTAGGGCGGCAGCGACCGACGAAAGAACGGATTGCCATTCTGAATAACAATGGCCGCCTGCAATTTCAGGGGGGCGATCGTTGGCATGACTATTGGCGCGATCCCTATCACTTGATGCTGACCATTCCTTGGTCGGGCTTTGTGTTGATGGTGGCGCTGGGCTATGTTGCGGTGAATGCCTTCTTCGCCTGTTTGTATTTGCTGCAACCGAATAGTCTGACGGGGGCGCGGCCCGGTTCCTTTGAGGATGCGTTCTTTTTTAGCGTGCAGACCTTGGGTTCGATCGGGTATGGGGTGATTTCGCCCGCGACGACTTATGCGGGGATTTTGGTGACGATCGAGGCGATTCTCAGTTTGTTGGCGATCGCCTTGATTACCGGATTGGCCTTTGCGCGATTTTCTAAACCCACGGCCCGGATTATCTTCAGTCGCTATGCGGTGATCACCCAACATAATGGCGTGCCGACGTTGATGTTCCGCGCCGCGAACCAGCGCCAGAATTTAATTCTTGAAGCCCAGGCCAAGGTCTATCTCACCCGCGACGAAATCACCCAGGAAGGCGTGCAATTTCGCCGGGTCTACGACCTGAAATTGGCGCGGGAGATTAATCCCCGGTTCAGTCTCACCTGGAATGTGATGCATCCGATCGATATCCACAGTCCGCTCTATGGTTTGACCGCTGAGCAATGGACGCAGGGCTTGCCGCAGGTGTTGGTGACGCTGATGGGCTTGGATGAGACGGTGGCGTATAACATCCACGATCGGCATATTTATGGGATTGCGGATGTGTTGTGGGATCACCGGATGGCCGATGTGGTGATCCAGACGGAGAACGGCGATCGGTATATTGATTACACGCGGTTCAATGATGTGGTGCCGACGTCGCTAATCGATCGGTGATTGTGGGCGATCGCGGCCTTACGGCTGCCACTCGCGAATGGCGGTGAGCACCTGGAGTAATTGGCTGACCCGATCGGTTTCGAGCAAATTCAAATTCGGCAAGCAAATGTAGATACTGTATTAAATCCTAGAATGCAAGCGCTAATTTTTGCCAGTATTTTTTGGCAAACGGCTTGTCGGACAGTTGTCGCAGCAAATGTCCGTGGGTGGAGGGATTAAATTGGGACGGTCGGGATTAGGTCATGGCG
>JANOQX010000023.1:0-3528 GCA_031415035.1 Cyanobacteria bacterium VAR_4_metabat_243 | reverse complement strand
AGCGAGTGGTTGGTGTGGCAAAAGTGGGTGAGAACTGACCATTAAGATAGGCGCATCGTTGCTTCAGCACTTGATCAACATTCTTCTCGGCCCACTGAGCGCCGGAAATCTTGATGCGGCGACTGATTTGTTTGATGCCCGATTCAACGCCACCCGAACCAATGGTGAAGCCTTCTAATTGTAAATACTGGTAATTGGGAATGCGGGCTTGATGTTTCCGCAAATATGCCTTGAATGGGATCAGGGTTTCGAGCGGGCAATCGCCAAAGTGGAGGATGGCTTCATCGACTTTGCCCTGCCACAGCAGGGCTTTTACCTGGTGCAGGCGATTCAGCGACCCACCGACTTTGAATAAATTCTCGACCAAATGATACCAATCGAGGATCTCGCGGCGTTGTGCGGGTGTGGCAATGTCCCGAAACAAATTCCAAATGCCATCATGCCCATCGCCTAAGCAGGAGACCGCTGTGGCTAAGGGTTGGGTATTGGCCCAATCGACTAAGTCGGGATTACGCTTAAAATAAGCGGCAATGCCTTGACCTTCGAGCACGACGGCTTTGTAGTCATTGAAAATGGAGGGTTCCCCTTTGGGGGTGCGGATGCGGGCTTTACCACCATCAATGCTGATGGCTTCCACCGGGGCGTCCGCAACGCAGGAAGGAAATTCTTGCCGATGGACGAGGCGCTGTTGGGTGCTGTGGGAAATCGTGATGCCGGTTAAGACCGCCACATCTTCGGCGGTGCGTTCGTAGGAATTATTGGCACTCACTAAGAGGCAGCAGATTTCTAAATGACCGCTAATTTGGGTGTAAGGTATCACTTGTAATTTTGCCGCTTGTTGTGCGGTAATCGGCAGTTCACCCAAGCAGGTTTTCAGTCTTCGGATGCGGCCTGACTTGGTGTTGGTGCGAGTTTCGATAAAAAAACCCCGACTTGTGGGGTGACGTACTCCAACATTTTCTGACGCACCACTCGTTCAATTGCATCCAGACTATCCAGTGTTTCAGGATCAGTGTCAGCATATAGGATCTTTGCAATCTCTTTTGAATAATCGTTTACTTTTTGTCGTTCTTCTGGGGTCATCACAATTTCGTCCGCGATATAACTTCTCCATTCTCTGACTTTTTATCGCAAACCGCGATGAGTAATTATACTTATTGCCAAAGTGGGATGCTCCCCAGGAGACCCACCGTAATTCAGTCTTGGATTACCGATTCGGTAATCTCACCGTCGGTTGATATAATAGAACAGTAGAAATAACTGATGGCGTGTAGTTAGGAGGGAAAAGATGAATCCTGAAGTTGCCGAAACGAGGATTAACACCCCGATGGTCGAGTCGATCATTCAATTAATTCGCTCATTACCCCAGCCAGAACGCAACATTCTCAATCAACGCCTTGCCGAGGAAGATTCCACAGGATTCACTACAGAAGAACTCATGATTCTTGCCGAGAAGGGCGGCTCATTTGACTTTTGGCACACAGAACCCGACATCTATACCCTTGAAGACGGAGAAGCCATCCAATGGTAGGCAAAGGAGACATCGTCCTCGTCAAATTTCCCTTCAGTGACCTCAGTCAAGTCAAAGTCCGTCCCGCCGTAATTCTTTGGGTTAACCCCACCGGTAATGATGTCACCTTCTGCGCCATCAGTTCTCAGAAAATTGACCAGCTTTCACCGGAAGATATTCCCATCCTCCCCACCGACCCAGAATATCCGCTCACGGGGTTACGGGTGCCTTCCAAGATTAGAACCACACGACTTGCGACCCTCACCAAACAGTTTGTTGTCAAACGCTGCGGAAGACTTGGCCCCCAGCAAATCCAACAGCTAAATCAAAAAATCAGTGAAATGCTACAGCTATGATTCCGAGCCATTAAGGGTGGCATAGTTGTCTTATGCTCAGTCAGCCGAGAGAAACAGATCGCCACTCTCAAAGCCCTAGGCGCGATCGATGATGCTGATACAGAAGGCTTGCCATGATGCATTCACATCCGATCGCTCTTTAAAAAATCCACCTTTATTCATCTCAGTAGACTCCCTATGGCAAAAGACCTCTTTCATGACGCCGTTCGGCGCGCCCTCGAAAAAGACAACTGGCTGATTACCAACGATCCCCTTTTCATCAGCTTTGGCGGCGTTGAGATGTTCATTGACCTTGGAGCCGAGCAAATTCTAGGCGCAGAACGCAACGGAGAAAAAATAGCCGTTGAAATCAAAAGTTTCGTCGGACTCTCCGCCACCACAGAGTTTAACGCTGCCCTGGGACAATTTCTCAAATATCAGCTCGCTCTGGAGGAAGAGCAGCCCGATCGCACCCTCTATCTCGCTATACCACTTGACACCTATCGCTCATTCTTTAGCTTGGAACTTCCTCGCCGCCTAATCGAACGCTATCACGTCCGGCTAATCATTTATAATCCCAAAAAGGAGGAAATTTTCAAATGGCAAAAGTAGAGCAATATCGTCAGCTTGTCCAAGAACTCCTGACAGCCCGTAGTGAGATTGACTTTGGCAATCCAGACCTAGAATCGGAACTGATTCTGGATACTATCCGCGATCGGTATCAACTTGTTCATGTGGGTTGGTCGGATGAGCAACGGATCTATGGCTGTAGCCTGCACCTAGACATTCGGGCCGAAAAAATTTGGATTCAACATGACGGCACAGAAGGCGGGATCGCCCAGGAACTGCTCGATCGTGGGGTGCCAAAGCAAGATATCGTCCTGGCCTTCCATTCACCCTTTAAGCGCCAGTTTACTGAGTTTGCCGTCTGCTGATTTCAAGCGATCGATCGATAAAGCTGATACACGAGACCCACTATGACGTCAGCCAAGTCAAAGGCCATCCCGATCAAAATCAACCAGCCAGCCAGTGATCGGTATTGCTGGATCGCACGCTCTCCGGCCTACCCGATCGCTGACTGACGTTACTGCCCGTGGCCACAAGCAGCCTGCTGTTGGTTGATTCGCCGATCAAACGGCTCTGGTGCCCAGGCAATCGCCTGTTCGCCGGAATGTTTTCAATGTTCAAAAAACTGTGGCCGATCGGGAAAATTTGGCTGGCAATTTTTGGCTTCTGCTGCCTCAAAACACAAAAATCTCAAACGTTCAAAAAAATATCGCCATCCCCATGGGGGACAGCGATGGATCAAGCAAACGAGCCTGGACTGGCTGGAACGAGCTTAGAAGTCTGGCTCCGCCACCTTGCTTGCGGCGGCCTGCGCGGCGGCAGCCTCTGGTTTCGGTTTGCGCTCAATGAAACGCACTTCACTGGCATTCACACAGCGTTTGGGATACTCGACCGTCTGTGTCTGCTTGCTTTTGCCAGAGCCAGTTTCCAGTTTGGCTTGCCCGGTGGTCATGGCTAACGCCCCTTGAACCCGGACTAATACCAAATCAAACAAATCATGTTACAAATAGGTTAGAAATAAGTCAACTAGTAGGGCAACAAGATGGTGGGTGTCAGTCAGATTGAAATCCGTGAGAGTTGTGAGACGCTGAAGTCGTTGATGCGTGAGCAAGTGAC
>JANOQX010000022.1:0-23222 GCA_031415035.1 Cyanobacteria bacterium VAR_4_metabat_243 | reverse complement strand
AGTTGAATATACAGTTGGGGGGAATGCTGCATGGGATCAAGCTGGGCGTGTGGTAACAATCAGCTTCCCATAGCCTTCCCCTCCTTGCAGCAACATTCCCGGCCTGATTGCCTTTTAACCACTTCTGTCAGGCAGTCAGCTGTTGAGCACACCTTTGATTGCGGCAAAGGGATAGAAATAAGCTTCTTTTGGATCACGCTCCGCTCGAATCGCTTGCCAACTCCAGTCGTTGGGTAAATCCCCGAAACCCGCAAGCACCCAAACTTCCATTTCTTGCCAGGCGTTCTCGGCGATCAGCAGTTTGGCCTGATTGTTAAGGACTAATTCCGCTTTCCGTTCAAGATTCTGGAGTGCAGTCTGGCGATCGGCCTCACAGTCACGATCGACAACAATCAAAAACAAATCAACCTGCCACTTGTTCTGCTGCAAAATCCGTTCGATGTTCTCCCATTTCAAAACCTGACTCACACCACGAAAGCGCGGGTTTTGGCAGATTTCGACCGTTACCTGGCTTTGACTCAAATACTTGAACAGCGCCTGAATAATCGGTTTGAGCATGTATTGATCTTTACGCACATCTTCAGGAATCACCAAAACCTTCATCCGATCGCGACCTCATCCCGTTGAAATGACATGGTGGTTTCTAACCAGCCAGATTCAAGCAATTCACCTAAATCGCTATTTTCAAGGACATCTTGAAAATGGGGAATATCAACCAGCCGCTGAATCTGGGCGTCGGGTCGATCGTCGAGTCGATAGATCAATGAGGCATTTTTCAGGCTATCTTCGCTGAGTAAGCGGAGCAATTGGGGGGAATGGGTCGTCGCGATCGTTTGAACTTTCCCCTGTTGGGCCTGCTGTTCGATCAATTGCAACAACAAATGTAATCGCGTTGCATGAATTCCATTTTCTAGCTCTTCCAGAAAAACCACTCTGTCCAACTTATACGCATCAGAGTATTGGGAAGGGGCGTTAGCTAATGGCAAATCGGAACTTAAGAAGATAGCTAATATACCTAAAAATTTAAGCGTCCCATCGGAGGCACTAGCAACAGAAATCGAATGACCATTTTCTCCAGAGAACTGTAGATATATCTTTCCAGAAATATCCGGAATAAATTCAAGATCTTTGACATCCATGGGGGTTAAGGCACGTATCCACTCAACAAAATTCTTTCGGGCATCAGAAGTTCTACAAATATTAGCAATGACGAAGGATAAATTTTCACCTTGATCGCTTAGGATCACTTGTCCTCGAACAGAAGGTTGTCTCATTTTTTCGGGATATAAATCTGGGAAGCGCATTCTGAGAAGTGCTTTTGAACAAAGGAGCATTAGCTTATGAGCTGTAGATTGTTCAAAATCTCACTGACGCAGTGAAATATCACGGGTTTGCGCTAGAATTGCTTGGTGTTGCCATAGCCCGTATCCTAGACCCTCATTCCACTGGTCATAAAATCTAACTTTGACTAAATTATGTTCTAAATCAGGATCATCGTCAAAAGTGGTAGCTTCAAATACGGGGAACTCTAAACCTTCACAAGTTAACCGTTCCTGCATAACTTTCGGGGTGCCACCCTCTATCCGCACTGAAACGTGATAAGCGGCGGATAGAACATCACCTCTATATGTGATGGTGAAATCCGCCTCTATTGTGAATTCTTTTTCTTGACAGAACACTACTTCTTGCACTCCACCTCGAATACCCTGCCACTGTAGAACACCACTCTCAATGAACTTCCCACCAAGGATTTCGGGAAGATTGTAACCTTGACCAATACCATTCAGAAATCGCATCGCATCCCGGATATTGCTTTTACCCGCTGCATTTGTCCCCAGCAGCACCGTGAAGCCGCCCAAATGTAGCTCGGCATCCTTGAAATTCTTAAAGTTTTTGAGTCGCAGCTTGGTTAGCATGACATCCCAGCGTAGGTCTAGCCTCAGTGTAGCAGACAGGCCAAAAGCTGCTACCTTCAGATATCCGTCAGTCCGTCGAGCCGCTCCCCATGAATATCCTCTTTATCTGTAGTCGCAATCAATGGCGCAGTCCCACGGCAGAAAAAGTCTGGCGCAAACTGGGATTGAATGCCCGATCGGCTGGCACCAGCCCCAAAGCCAAACATCCCGTCAGCCACAGCGACATCGAATGGGCCGACATCATCTTCGTCATGGAACCGAAGCACAAACAGCGGTTACAGGCAGAATTTCGGCAGCTGCTAACCCACAAGCAAATCGACGTTCTGGACATTCCCGATGAGTACCAATACATGGCTCCAGATTTGGTCGAGATCTTCGAGGAATTGGCGGCAGATTTTCTGAATCAATCGGAATAGTCGCAAAATCCACCTTCCGGCCGGTCACAAGCGCGATCGGTTATCCTAGAATAAAGCTAGCTTCTGCAAAAGGTTTTCCGCCATGAGTACCAAGGAACTAATTTTTCAAGCACTCGAACAGGCTACCGCCGAGGAGTTAGAGGAAGTTTGGGTATCCATCCAACACATCCAGCACCCCGCCAAAGCGATATCCACAACGGAACGGAGTGAGGTTTTTTGGCAGGCTTATTTAGAATCAGAACAAGAGTACGAAGAGGTTTATCAACGCCTTGCAAATTCCTAATTACCTCACACTCCAAGATGTCTTGCGCCTGCACGATCGCCAAATTGAACGATTTGGTGGCTCGACTGGTGTGCGCGACATGGGCCTGCTCGAATCCGCCCTCGCACAGCCAGAAGCCACATTCATGGGTGAATGGCTCCATCCAACTTTCCCGTCTCAGGCGGCGGCCTACCTGTACCACATTGCCAAGAATCACCCATTTGTCGATGGCAATAAGCGCACAGCCTTTGCCGTGATGGATGCCTTTATTCGGGGCAATGGCTATCGGTTGGCACTGACGCCTGCCCAAACCTATGAACTGGTGCTCCAAGTGGCCCAAAGTGACATCACTAAAGCGGAACTGACCGATCGACTGAAGGGTGCAATCGTCCCCAAAAACGCCGTTTAAGATTTCGCCCACGCCCCACAAATTCACCGATCGAACGGGTAGAATATCAGTACCAGAAAAGATCTTTAACCCGATCTGGATCGATCTTCACGAATATGGTGTAGAGTTTAGCCATTCAACCGCTCTCTATAGTGTCTGATCCTTAAACCGATCGGCGATCGTCACCACCCATGAGCAATTCACCGCGTCTCCATCCCGATACCGTCGAAGAAGTCAAACAACGGGCGGACATCTATGATGTCGTGTCCGAGCACGTTGTACTCAAACGTCAGGGGAAGGACTACGTCGGCTTCTGCCCGTTCCACGACGACAAACGCAATCCCAGCTTCAGCGTGTCGCCGTCGAAACAGTTTTACTATTGTTTTAGCTGCGGCGCGGGCGGTAATGCGATCAAGTTCATGATGGAAATCGGCAAACGGCAGTTTGGCGAAGTCGTGCTCGATCTGGCGAAGAAATACCAAGTCCCAATCAAAACCCTCGAACCCGCCCAGCGCCAAGAGCTGCAACGGCAGCTTTCCGTCCGCGATCAGCTGTACGAAATCCTCGCCCTCACGGCCAAATTCTACGAGCATGCCCTGGTGCAGCCCGAAGGTCATGGCGCATTGAATTATCTCCTGCACGATCGTGCCCTCCGACCGGAAGTGATTCAGCAATTCCAACTGGGCTATGCACCGGGCGGTTGGACGACACTCTACGGCTACCTGGTTGACCAAAAACACTATCCGGCCCAACTGGTGGAGCAAGCGGGTTTGATCGTTCCCCGGAAGGAAGGCGGGGCGGGCTACTACGATCGATTCCGCGATCGCCTGATGATTCCGATTTGGGATAGTCAGGGACGGGTAATCGCTTTTGGGGGAAGAGCTTTGGGCGATGACAAGCCAAAGTATCTCAACTCACCAGAAACGGATTTATTTGATAAAGGCAAGACCTTGTACGGCCTCGATCGGGCGAAGGCAGCGATCGCCAAGCAAGATGGCGCAGTGGTCGTGGAAGGTTATTTCGACGTGATTGCGCTCCATGCGGCGGGGATTACCAACGTGGTGGCGTCTTTGGGGACGGCCTTGAGTTTGCATCAAGTCAAAATGCTGCTGCGGTTCACGGAATCGAAGAAGCTGATTTTCAACTTTGACGCCGATGGGGCGGGCGTGAAAGCCGCCGAGCGGGCGATCGGCGAAGTGGCGACCTTGGCTTACCAAGATGCGGTCAAACTCCACATCATGAATATCCCCAACGGCAAGGATCCCGATGATTTTCTCAAGATTCATTCGGCGGCGGACTATCAGCGATTGCTCGACCAATCGCCGCGCTGGTTGGAATGGCAAATTCAGAATGTGATCGAAGGCCGCGATTTGAGCAAGGCGGGGCATTTGCAAGAAATCACCGAAGCGATCGCCAAACTCCTGGGCAACATCACCAATCCCAGTACCCGCACCGACTACATCAAAGAATGCGCCGAACGCCTCAGTCTGGGCAAAAGCTGGCGGGTGCGGCAACTGGAGGAAGACCTGCGGCTGCAAGTCAAAGGACATCGCTGGCATGGCCGATCGCAGCGCTGGCAGACCCCGGCCGATCGGAGCTTACTGGAAGAATCCGAATCGCAATTGCTGCGGCTGTATCTCCATGCTCCCCAGTATCGCGGCATCATGGTTGAATCCTTGGACGAACGGGACTTGGAATTTAGCCAGACCCATCATCGGTTTTTGTGGCAGCAGATTTTGGAGATTGAAGCGGCCTATCCGACGCCGATGCAGTTCGAGACGAATGATGGGCCGGATTTGTTATCGATGTTGCGCGATCGCTGTACTGAGTTTCCGAGCGAATTGAGTCGGATTTATTGGATGTTCGAACTCGATGAGAAGACCAGCAGTGATATTCAGCGGGCACCCTTGGCGATTCGCACGGCATTAGCGGCGATGGAACGGGTGATGTGCGAGAAGCGGCGACGGCATTTTCTTGATCTGTGGAAGACCACGGATTTTGTGGCGAATCCGGATCTGGGACAATATTACCAACAGAAAGTCTATGCGGAAGACGGACGGATCAAGCAACTCGATCATCAACGTCAAGTGCAATACAATGATTTGCTGGAAGTGCCCTGGGTCGGAGAATCGGCAATTTCATAGGGAGCGATTGCCATGCGGCGTCAATCAAATCCGGCCCAATGCTCCGGAAAACCGATCGCGGCGATGTATTGAACAACAGTACTTCGTTCACCTCCCCCATCATGCACCCCACTCTCAAACTGATTTCCACCAGCGGATTACTACTCGGATTAGGCGCGGGCAGTTTCTTCCTGGCGTTTGGTGCGGCACTCAAGCAAGAAGCCGATACAACTGCCGTATTCCGAGCGATCGGGCAGTCCCACCTCACTGGCAATCCCATTGTGCCCATTCAAGCCGGACAGGATCGGTGGATTGTGCGTGACCTGAATGGGCTGAACCAACTGATGCAGCAGCGTGGTTTTAGCGTTGACGATCGGGCTGGCGGGCTAATTCCATACAGCAGTTCAACCCAGCGCCAAACCGTGAGCTGCGGGATGTTTAGTCGTTTCTATATGATCTGCGAGGCGGATCAAGCGACGCCGCTTTGAACCAGGTAGTTAGCCTTTCTCCACCATCCAGGTGAGCATTCCCAGCAACCGCTCGATCGGCGACAACGCATAATCCGTTAAATCGATCGTCACCGTTTGGTCCTCTAACTTCAGAAACCGCCATGCCGTCCCACTGGTAGTCGCGCCGTAGATCGTCGGAATATGCACATCATTCTGTTGATTGAATCGCTGGGCCGCAATCATTTCCGCCATACATTGGCCAATCCCGCTGTTCAGACTGTCCCGTTTGGCTTCGACCAAGACGATCGTGGGAGCCTCGATTTCTAACTGCTCGACCGATCGACTAATCAAAAAATCGCAAATTCCATTTAACCCCACACTCGCATCCACTGTAAAATCTCGGCCCGAAAACACACTCACTTGGGAATGAAGAATTTGTTTGATTTCGAGCAACACTGGCGCAACAATCATTTCCGATTTCGCTTTTTCGGAGCCAACGGCGATCGCCCAAGGCACATAGTTCTCCAAAATACTCTGAAGCATTTGGCTGGGGGCCACATCCACAGTCGCAGGCAAAAATCGCCCACCCTCTTGGGTCTGAATCCCAAATTCTTGCTTAATCCGCCGCACGGTAAAATCGCTGTATGCCATCGGATCTACCAGTTATCGTCTTGCCTCAATGTAGCAGGCGATCGGGCAATGATAAAATAACAATGACCCTACCAATCATCAGATCGTCCTATGGCCAAAGCCACAAAGTCGGAAAAGGTTCCGCCCGCAATGCAGGAAAAGTTCGATCAGATCACCGCACTGACCGACCACTTCGCCCAGCAACATTTGAACAATGAGTACGCGCAGTTGATCCGCTTTGCCACCGCCGCCCTCTGCCGCAAACGGCCATCCCCACTGAATAGTGGCAAACCCGCCACTTGGGCCTGTGGCATCACTCACGCGATCGGCATGGTCAACTTCCTATTTGATCCAGCCCAAACCCCACATATCAGCGCGGGTAACATCTACAAAATCTTCGACGTCAGTGGCGGTACCGGCCAAGGCAAGTCAAAACTGGTGCGCGATGCCCTCAAGATCAGTCAATGGGATCCCGATTGGTGTCTTCCCAGCAAAATTGGCGATAATCCGATGGTCTGGATGATCGAGGTGAATGGCTTCATCATGGATGTACGGATGGCCCCACGTCCGATTCAGGCCGCCGCTTTCGCCAAAGGCATCATCCCCTACATTCCCGCTGACCAAGCCGCGCCCAACCACCAAACACCCGCCAGCATTCCCACCCGTACCCGCCGCACGCCCACCAATCCCACCACCCCAAATCCCACCACCCCAAATCCCACTCCCCCAAATCCTGCCAACGCCGACGCACTTTATACCCTGGATGTCTTCATCGTCGATGGCCCCGTGACCGAAAAATTCGTCAAGAAAAATCCGGTGATCTCCCGCACGATCGCCATCAAAGGCAATCAAACCCTGGCCGATCTGCATCGAATCATTTTTAAGGCATTCGATCGCGAAGAAGCGCATATGTATGAGTTCCAAGTCGGCGGCACCGGCCCGCACGATCCGCAGGCCAAACGCTATGGCTTACCAATGGCCTTTGGCCTGGGCCTTGGCGACGAACCCGACGGGGATGTCAACCACACCACGATCGCCGCATTAGATTTGCGCGTGAATACCGCATTTGGTTACTGGTTTGACTTTGGCGATGATTGGTGGCATCAGATCAATGTCATGGCGATCGCGCCCACCGCATCGAAGGGAAAATATCCGAAGATTACCGAGCGGGTGGGTGCCAGTCCACCCCAATATGCGGATTTTGATTAATCACTGGTGCAACGAATCGATTCCTGGGTGCGATAGGACTGACTAAAGAACGGCAACAGCCGCACCACCAACTGGGTCAACGCCCGATCGGCATGATTGGCGGCCAACAACATGATCAACT
The DNA here is from genome assembly GCA_031415035.1 of Cyanobacteria bacterium VAR_4_metabat_243. Classification (GTDB taxonomy): domain Bacteria; phylum Cyanobacteriota; class Cyanobacteriia; order Leptolyngbyales; family Leptolyngbyaceae; genus Romeriopsis. The sequence continues at coordinate 15,708 of JANOQX010000022.1, read as the reverse complement.
CATGGACGATCGCATTCGCCTCTTCCGCCGTGATCACCGGATCATCATAAAACCGTTGCCAAACCGCTGCCAACGCCGGATAGAGTCGGGGATGCGACGCTGCCATCACCAGAACATATTCCTCATGCTGGGCGATATCTTCGGTCGTTCCATTCAGGAACATGCAAAATGCCATGATGACTCTCTGATAAGCGTAAATGCCCGATCGCCGAATCAATCTCGTCTCAACCTATTCATCACAAAAAAGCGTTTCGCGGGTCGCGCGTTTGCTGACCGAATTGACCCCCTGGGCCGTCTTACAAAGCATCACTCGTGTATCCTCCCGCATCTGAGTATCGGTAAAATCCGCCCCATCAACGATCGCCCCCGAAAACTTAGCATTAAACGCAAATGCCCCTTCCAGATTGGCATTGGTCAAATTCGCACTGGTCAAATTCGCCGAGTCCAAGGTACTATTCGTCAAATTCGCGCCCGTGAGGTTCGATCGCTCCAGATTCGCCGCAAAGAAGCTCACACCCGTCAAATTCGCACCCGCAAAATTCGTTTCCCGCAGCCCTGCCTTGGTAAAACTCGATTCCCGCAAATCCTGTCCCGCAAAATCCGCCCCTTCCATCACCCGTCGGTTGTAATCCGCCGCGATCGCGGGCGACCCCCATCCCAACAGCAAGCCAGCCACCATCAGTCCAGACAGCAGCCAATTCCCCAGGCGATCGCGGCGATTCAACATATCTCCCTCACAAACCTTTGCCCAACGCAAGGCATCACAAACAGCATCTTGTCTGATACTACCCGAAATCTTGGTCGCAAATCGGTCGGATCGGCGGCGACTTCCCCTGAAGAAAGCAATAGACCCCGTAAGGACGTGCGGCCGCACGCCCCGATCGATACCGCTATGACCCACCACCTCAATACTGGCGAAATCGGCGAACAACTCGTCGCCACCTGGCTCACCGCCCAACATCACCAAATCCTCAAACGCCGCTGGAGCTGCCGCCTTGGCGAAATCGATCTAATTTCGATGACGCCCCATGACCCACGATCGAGCAAAGACCATCGGACAATCGCCCTCGTCGAAGTCAAAACCCGCAGCACCTACAACTGGGACATCGATGGACTCTTAGCCCTCACACCCAGCAAACAGCGCAAACTCTGGAAAACCGCCGAACTCTTCATCCTCGCCCACCCACAATGGGCCGATCGGCCCTTCCGCTTTGATGTCGCCCTCGTCAGCCACAGCGCTGCACCACCCACGGCGACCTTCTACACCGAACAGTACGACGATAGGCATTTCAGCCTTCACACCTACATTCCCAATGCCTTTGAAGGCTAGGCCCAGGTTTTAGGCCAGCGTCTCCGGGCAATAGCCCAAACCCTGAACAAACTGACTGCGAAACGCCTCGATCTCCGGCCGATCGGGACAACCATGGGACACCACCGCAATCTGGTAGCGCTGCATCACTTCAACGGGCGACTGTCCCGTTTCCAGACCCCAAAGTGCCATTTGCACCCGCATCGACGGCTCATAGGGAATCCCCAACTCGGCCAGAAACGCCTGGAAATCACCATGCTGATCAATATCCAAGGGCCGGGAAAAATTCACCCGCACCACCCAACCATTGATCTGATGAATCACCGTCATAAATGACAACGGCAAATCCCGGTGCTGCTGGAGATACTCGACCACACGTAACGTGAGGCTCGCATTCGCAAAAGAATAGAGGTAATTCATGACCACACTCTCAAAGGCAACTGACAGGACTTCTTAAAAGGAATATGCGTTTGCTAAAAATTTACTGATTCATTTAATAATCATCGTCGGATAACCACCTCCCTGCCTAGGGGAGAAGCCCCCAGAACCAAGGCGGGATGTTACCCAAATCCATCGGTATGCTGGCTGGATTAGAATGGACAAGCCAACCCCAGGAATTACGCTAATCGCTAACATCATGAATCAAATGTTAGGCAACTTAACAATTCTTTAATTATTCTAAACGATTGCGGGCGATCGGCTACGGTGATTTTGGGCAAAAGGTGACTGGAGTGGATGGCATGGATGAACATTTCGAATCGGTCGATCGACAACTCACGGCCTACGACTACGAACTCCCCCCCGACCGGATCGCCCAAACCCCGGCAGTACCGAGGGATACGTCGCGGCTCCTCGTCGTCCAAGACCGCACCCAACACCAACACCAGATTTTTCGCGACTTGCCCCACTGGCTACGATCGGGTGATTTACTGGTACTGAATAACACCAAAGTCATCCCCGCCCGCCTCCAAGGCATCAAAATCGGGGGAGCCAAAGTCGAAGTCCTGCTGCTCGAAGCGATCGCGCCCCACCAATGGCTGGCCCTCGTCAAACCCGGACGCCGACTCCAACCAGGGGCGGTGATTGAGTTCATTCCGATCGGGCAGGACAGTCCGACCCAGGAAGTGCGGGCCACGGTGCTCGATCGAGACGCCGCCACCGGGGGACGGTTGCTGGAATTTACGATCGCAGGCGATCGGCCCCTGCTGGAAGTCATCGATCGGTTCGGCACCATGCCATTGCCGCCCTACATCACGGGCCGGGAATCCGATCCGGGGCAATATCAGACGGTTTATGCCGATCGGGACGGATCCGCCGCTGCCCCCACAGCGGGACTCCATTTCACCCCGGAGTTGCTGGCAAAATTAGCGGCGATGCATGTGCGGCATTGCTTTGTGACGCTGCATGTGGGGGTGGGGACGTTTCGCCCGGTGGAGGTGGATGACATCACCCAACATCAAATGCATAGTGAATGGATCGAGGTGACTTCCAAGATTGTGGAAGCGATCGCCCAGACGAAAGCCCAGGGCGGACGGGTGATTGCGGTGGGGACGACGAGTGTGCGATCGCTCGAAGGCGCAGCGAATGCCCACGGCGGAACGTTAAAACCATTCTGTGGCAAGACGTCAATGTTCATCTATCCCGGCTATCAGTGGCGGGTGGTGGATGGGATGATTACGAATTTCCATTTGCCAAAGTCGAGTTTGATGATGTTGGTCAGTGCGTTGATCGGGCGCGATCGGTTGTTAGCACTCTATGGGGAGGCGATCGCGCAGGATTATCGGTTTTTCTCGTTTGGGGATGCGATGTTGGTGCTGCCGGAGGCGCGGAATTGAGAATGGCGAGTTGAGAATTGAGAATGGCGCGGATGATGCGTTATGCTCGATCGCGTTTCCCCGCTAACGATCGAACGCATGATTTATCGTATTTCCAAGCCCCACCGCCACATCGTCGGCAACATGACCCTGGATGGTTCTAAGAGTATTTCGAATCGGGCCTTGATGATTCAGGCTTTATGTCCGAGTCGCTTCAATATCGATCGAATTTCCTCTTCAAAAGATACCCAAACGTTGATCCAGCTGCTGGCGCAAACCGATGGTGGCTTATATGCTGGCGTCTATGATGCCGGGGCGGCGGGGACAACGTTCCGGTTTATGACAGCTTTTCTCGCGTTGCAAGACGGCAGCCAAATCTTGACGGGTTCCGATCGGATGCAGCAACGCCCGATCGGCAAGCTGGTGGAGGCTTTGCGGGCCTTGGGGTGCGACATTGAATATTTAAAGCATGAAGGCTATCCACCGTTAAAAATTAATGCGCCGAAGTCACTCACGACCAACATATTGAGTATTGCAGCGGACACCAGTAGTCAATACATTACGGCACTTTTACTAATCGCTCCAACGTTGCAAAATGGTCTGCGATTAACGCTCGAAGGCACGATCGTCTCACGCTCTTACATCGAAATGACCTTAGGGTTGATGGCGGATTTTGGCGTCAATCACAGTTGGTCAGGCAATACGATCGTCGTTGAGCCGCAAGCCTATCAAGCCAGGGACATCACCGTTGAAGCGGATTGGTCAGCGGCATCGTATTACTATGCTTTAGCCGCCTTCGCCAATGAGCTGGATTTGACTTTAAATGGCCTGTTTGAAGATAGCCTTCAAGGCGATGCCGTCGCGGTGGAAATGGGATTGCATTTTGGCATTGACACTGAATTTATGGAAAACGGTTTACGTCTAACCAAATCCGCCAATCCGATCGCCGATCGCTTTGAATGGGATTTTGTGAAATGTCCTGACATTGCCCAAACCTTTGCCGTGATTTGCGCGGGCGTGGGTGTCCAAGGCTGCTTTACGGGTTTGGAAACGCTATTTATCAAAGAGACCGATCGGGTAGCCGCTTTGCAAAATGAATTGGCCAAAGTCGGCGTGTCGTTTCGAGAATCACCAACGCAATCATCACAGCCGTCCGCAAACCGATTTTTCACGATCGAGGGGAAAGCAGAATTTGCCACAATCCCGACGTTTTCGACCTATGAAGACCATCGCATGGCCATGAGTTTTGCGCCGCTAGCGATGTTCAACACGGTAGAAATCGAAGACCCCGCCGTTGTGGGCAAATCCTATTACGAATATTGGCACGACTTGCAAAAACTCGGATTTGTGGTTGAGGAAGTGTAGTCATCGGCCCAAGCCGGATGTGTCGATCGATGACCAAGCGTTTGCCGATTGGCACCATTTGCGTGAGGTCCATCCAGCACAAGTGCAGCGACTCTTGGACTAAGCCCCGATCGGTCTATCCAATGGCATAAAACTAGCTCGCATGATCTATCTTGGGTAGGAGAGACACCGCCCCAGAGAATCGTGATAATGGTGATATGAGACTGAAACAGCGCACCCGACAACATATCATCGCCGACTTGAGTGTCAACCACGTTGAACGTCAGGCGCTCCTATGTGGATATGCCGCAGAGCGTGTGCGATACGACTATGGCTATGATCTAGCAGTTTGGACATATACCGCATCCGGGGCGATCGAGCCAGGGCAATTGCTGGTGCAAGTTAAAGCCACGGACGCCATAAACTGCTTGGCTGACCGAACACGGATTGCGCTCAGGCTCGATCAGCGGGATCTAAACCTTTGGTTAGGGGATTTTTTACCCGTCTTCTTAATTCTATATGATGCCCAAGCGGATATCGCTTATTGGATCTATATCCAAGCCTATTTTCGAGCATTAGGGCCAGCCTTTGACCCCTCGCAAATCGGGCAGACCTACACCGTCTACTTCAATTCCCACGATATACTGAGTTCAGCCGCGATCGAAAAGTTTGCCGAGTGTAAGCGTCGGGTCGTCAGTCAGCGAAATAATCAAAGCGGAGAGGTTGGGTATGAGAACTGAACAAATCACGTTTGCCGATTTAGAGAAATTGCTGCTCAAACTGGGTTTTGTCAATTTACAGAATCCCCAGTATCAAATCTTCGAGCATCCCCAAGAAAGTGCCCTGGTCGCTTTGCCAAACTATTCCCCCGACGATATCATCCGTCCGATTCACTTAGTCGCCACCCGTGGCACGTTAGAAGCCTACGGACTAATGAGTCGTGAGGCATTTGATGGTCTTACCGAGAAAATTCTTTCCTAATTCTCTACAAAATCGTCATCGGGTCAACATCGATCGACAGACTCACGCTTGCACCACAGACCGATCGTAGCCGCTCGATCGGCGGCATCCCCAACGCCTCAGCCAACGGAAACTTCAACATAATCTGCCACCGATACCGCCGCGCCACCCGTGTAATCGCCGCTGGCGCAGGGCCGAGAATCTCATACTGAGCATCGGGAAAGGCTTCCAGCACCGCCGCGACTTTCGCCGCTGCTTTTTCCACATCGGCCACTTCGGGACTACTCAACCGCAGCAGGATCAACCGCCCATAGGGCGGATAGCCCAGCAGCTCCCGCAACCCCAACTCCGGCTCCACAAACGCGCCATAATCCTGTTTCACCACGGCTTCCACCACGGGATGCTCTGGCGTGTAGGTTTGCAAAATCACCCGCCCCGGTTCTTCACCCCGGCCCGATCGGCCCGCCACCTGCAACAACGTCTGAAACGCCCGCTCACTGGCCCGAAAATCCTGCAAGTGCAGCACCCCATCAGCAGACACAATCCCCACCAACGTCACCTGCGGCAAATCAATCCCCTTGGTCAACATCTGCGTCCCGACGAGCAAATCCGCTTCGCCTTTGCCGAATTGATTCAGCAAGGCGCGGTGCGATCCCTTGGTGCGCGTCGTGTCACTGTCGAACCGAAGGAGGCGCAGATCGGGAAACAACCGATTCAACTCCTGAATCACCTTCTGCGTCCCACTGCCAAAATGCTTGAAATAGGGCGAATCGCAACTGGGACAATGGCGCGGCTGGGCATTGGTGTAGCCGCAGTAGTGACAGCGCAGGATCGAAGCGGCATCAGGGTGGGGTTGGTGGTGGGCCAGGGAGACATCGCAGTGGGGACAGTCCATGACGAAACCGCAACTGCGGCAGGAAACGTGGGTGCTATAGCCGCGCCGATGGATAAACAGAATGCCTTGCTGCCGCTTCGCTTGCAGATCGCGAATGGCATCCTGGAGCGATCGACTGAACATCGATCGATTCCCCCCGATCAATTCCTGCCGCATATCCACCACAGTAATTGGCGGCATCGGCCGACCCCCGACACGTTCCGGCAAGCTGAGATAGTGATTGGTCGGTGCGGGGGTGCGGATTTGCTGCCAGGATTCGAGGGCGGGCGTGGCGGAACCGAGAATCAACGGGCAGTTTTCCAATTCCGATCGCCAGCCAGCTACCGTCCGAGCGTGGTAGCAAGGCGCAGGTTGATCCTGTTTGAAGCTGCCGTCATGTTCTTCGTCGAGGATAATCACACCCAAATTCCGCAGGGGCGCAAACACTGCCGATCGGGTACCAATCACCACCCGCGCTTCCCCCGTCAGCATTTGCCGCCAGGTGTCGTAGCGCTCGCCATCGGACAGGGCACTGTGATAGACGCAAACCCGATCACCAAACCTGGCCCGAAACCGATCGGTGAGCTGCGGCGTCAGACCGATCTCCGGCACCAAGACCAAAGCCGATTTCCCAGCGGCCAACAACGGCGCGATCGCCTGCAAATACACCTCCGTCTTGCCGGAACCCGTCACACCATGGAGCAACACCGCCGCCCGCCCCGACAACCCCATAATCACGCCCAACGCGGCTTGCTGATCCGGGGTGAGGCGCTTCGCCTGGTCGGCCATCACAGCATATTGCTCCGATCGGAGGATTTCCTGCGGGCCGATCGCCACGCAGCCCTTCGTGGCCAATGCCTTGACCACCGTCGAACTGGCATGGGACACGTGCAGCAGCTCCGTCAGCCACATTTCCCCGCCCCGCCGCTTGAGGATCTCGAAGACTTCCCGCTGCCGATCGGTCAGTGCATCCCCCAAATCCTGCACCAATACCACCGCCTGCTGCTGCTTCGGGCGGATCGACTGGGGCGGCTCGAAGAAGATTTCCACGATCCCCATTTGGGTCAGTTCGCGAATCGCCTTGGTCACGCCTTTGAGCTTCTGCCGCTGGAGAAACTGCCAAGCGTAGTCCCCCGTCTTACTACTCTGGAGGAGTTTGAGCAATTGCCGTGCCACGGGCGAGAGGAGTTCGGCCAGTTCCGCTGCTTCCGGCAAATCCGCCGAAACCAATCGCACCCGCCGCTGGGACTTCGCCAACAATCCCGGTGGCAAGGCCGCCCGCACCACTTGCATCAGCGGCGTGTAGTAGTAAGTCGCGACCCGTTCGAGCATGGCCCAATAGACGGGGGGAAAAAAGGCCGATCGCATCACCGCATCGATCGGTTTAATTTGTTGTGGATCCAAATCGTCGGGCAAAACATCACAAAGTTGCAGCGCAATTCCACCCACAAGTTGTGTCCCAAAAGGCACCGTGAGGATATCGCCCGATCGTACCGTCAAACGGTTGGGCACAGCATAGGTATAGAGTCCCTGCGCCCCCGGCGAATCCACCAAAACCTGTACCCAACCTGGCCTCGCGTCATGCGTCCGATCGGGCAAACCGAATTGTGCGATCGCCGTCATGCCCATCACAAACCTGTCATAAAACCGATACAAACCATACCTGATCCACGTCCCGATCGGGGAACTGATTTATTGATTTACCGATGCTTAATAAGTCATTTCGTTACAAAGCACACCAAGTTCTTTGTAATTTAGTTTAGGATCGATCACAAATCACAACTAATCCGGTTCATCCTTGGCTGAATCTGAATGCTGTCTATCGTTTCCGCCGCAATTTAACAGTTAGACGTTTGATCCTGGCAATTTAACCCCAGGGTGACAGTTTTATGTAATCCGCTTTATCGATCCAGATTTTGTTTCCCTACCACTGCGTCAGGCCGCTTTAAGAACACTCTATACCCGGAGGTCAATCCGATGACTCAACGTAATGCAACCGAACCATCCAACTTGAGTGGGACAACTGCAACGTTATCCAAAATCCTGATCGATCGGGACGCTGATGTGATGATTGAGCTGGAAACAGACCTTTCGCTAATCCATGGGACAGGTGATCCCGTTGATTTTGAATTAGCCCCCGACGTTGAACTACCGGGAAAAGCGATTCGAGGCTATAGTCGATCAGGCGGTGATGACGCGATCGGGGCATTTTTCAAAGACATGGCCCGTTATCCATTGCTCAAGGCCGATGAAGAAATTGAATTAGCCCGCTGCGTTAAATTATTAGTTGAAATTGACGCTGCCAAGGTCAAATTAACGGATCTGAATGGCTTCATACCAGACGAAGTCACGATCGCTGAGTATTTAAAAATTAGTGAACCGCAAGTTGTTCAGCGTGTCCATCTCGGAAATGTCGCTAAACGTAAGATGGTGCGATCGAACCTCCGATTAGTCGTCTCGATCGCCAAGCGTTACCTCAATCGGGGTGTACCGTTCCTTGATTTAATTCAGGAAGGCGCATTGGGATTACACCGGGCCACAGAGAAGTTTGATCCAGATAAAGGATACAAATTCTCTACTTATGCTTACTGGTGGATCAGACAGGGCATTACTCGCACGATCGCCAATGATGCCAGGACAATCCGCCTGCCGATTCATGTCGTTGAAAAGCTGAATAAGTTAAAACGCTGCCAACGTGACTTGAAAGTTGAGCTGAAACGCAATGCAACAGAACAAGAATTAGCCGACCAGCTTGAGATCTCAGTGGAACAGCTTCGTAATCTTCAACAGGTGCGGCGACAATCACTCTCACTCAACCATCGGGTGGGTAAAGGCGAAGATACCGAATTATTGGATTTGCTGGAAGATTTCAGTACCCACTCACCGGAACTACAAATGAGCGAAAGCATGATGCGCCAAGAGGTTTGGGACGTTCTGGGGAATGTGCTGACGGAACGGGAGAAAGACGTAATTTCCCTCCGTTATGGCTTGGTCACCAGTCATCCTTGCACTTTGGAAGAAGTGGGTGGCATGTTTAACCTTTCCCGTGAGCGAGTGCGTCAGATCCAAAGTAAAGCCATGCGGAAGTTGCGACGACCGCAGGTGGCCGAGCAATTGAAGGCTTGGTTAGGATAATTTGGCCATAATATCCGGCCGATCGGGGATCGTACCTTGTTGGATTGTGACGATCGACGATATTCCCAGTGAAAATGTACGACAATTGAGGTAGCCGTAAGGCCATTAACGTTGGTTACATTGAATTGGAGACGGCTGGTATGCAGACGATCTGGGTGGTTGAACAGCTTGATCCCATGGGGTTGCTCTATGCTTGCATCGCTTGCGTCGATGAGGCGCAGGCCCAGGATTGCAATTCGTCCTTTTTGGCAAAGTTGTTGCCAAGTCAGTTGGTGGAGGGCTGGCAAGTCCGCGTGCGGACAGTGGCTTCGTGGGATGAAGTCCCGGTCAATGCCTTGAAAATTGACTAAGCATTGGCGAAGCGGCATTTTTTTCCGTTACACTGGGCATCAATCAGAATTTCCCATGAGGTATTGATGCCGTGAGTCCAGAAGTACTTGTCAAGCCCGTTTCGACGATGACTGCCTATGATTCGGAGCAATTCGATCGAGACGTAATGACCACCTATGGTCGTTTCCCGTTGACCTTGGTGCGTGGGGCGGGCAGTCGCGTCTGGGACGATCGGGGCAAGGAGTACTTGGACTGTGTGGCCGGGATTGCGACCTGTACCTTGGGTCACGCCCATCCGGCGATGATTGAAGCCGTGACGCGGCAAATGTCCACGCTTTGCCATGTGTCGAATCTCTACTACATTCCGAATCAGGGTGAACTCGCCAGTTGGTTGGTGAAAAACTCCTGTGCGGACAAAGCATTTTTCTGCAACTCCGGGGCCGAGGCCAACGAAGGCGCAATCAAGCTGGCGCGGAAATACGCCCATACGGTGCGCGGGATTGACTATCCAGTGATCATTACGGCGAATGCTAGCTTCCACGGTCGGACATTGGCAACGGTGACGGCAACGGGACAACCGAAGTATCACCAAAACTTCGATCCGTTGGTACCGGGATTTGCCTATGTGGATTACAACGACCTTGCGGCACTGGAAGCGACGATCGCGCAATTAGACCAAGACCAAAAGCAAGTGGCGGCAATCATGCTGGAGCCATTGCAGGGCGAGGGTGGCGTTAATCCGGGCGATCGGGCGTATTTCCAGCGGGTGCGGGAGATTTGTGGTGCGACGGGGATTTTGCTGATTCTCGATGAAGTCCAAGTCGGCATGGGCCGCAGCGGCAAGCTCTGGGGCCACGAGATGCTGGGGATCGAGCCGGATATCTTTACGTCGGCGAAGGGCTTGGGCGGTGGGGTGCCGATCGGAGCCTTACTGGCAAAATCCCACTGCGCGGTGTTCCAGCCAGGGGATCACGCGACAACCTATGGTGGTAATCCGTTTGTTTGTGCGGTGGCGTTGGCGGTTTGTCAGACGATCGAGCAGGATAATCTGCTGGCGAATGTCCAAGCGCGGGGTGAACAACTCCGATCGGGGTTACAGCAGTTAGTCGCGAAATATCCGCAGATATTGGCGAGTGCGCGGGGCTGGGGCTTGATCAATGGTTTGGTGCTGCGGGAGGATGCGGCGACGGGGGCCATTGATATCGTCAAAGCGGCGATGGCAGCGGGATTGCTGATGGTACCAGCGGGGCCAAAAGTCGTGCGCTTGGTGCCGCCGTTGAATATTACGGCGGTGGAGATTGATGAGGCGTTGACGAAGCTCGATCGGGCTTTAGCGGCGGTTTAGGGGGATTGATCGCGTTATTCTTGGCGGGACTTCTGACGAGTTCCTTGCCTGTGCTGATCGGGTTTTAGATGCCGTTTAGGTGGTTTATCGATCGCGTTGACTCACCCGTAGCTCAAGCACGGGCTAGTAGAGAAACTCCACTAAAGTGGACTAAGAACCACTCTGAGCCGGGTTTAGCCGGGTTTCTCTACTAGCCCAACCTTGACGCGCGGGTGGGATAGTTGTCCGATCGGACAATTATCCCGCCCCACAAAAGTACCCATCCGGGTAATAGCTTCCTCCCGGCAAATCCGCAAGAATCAACGTAACTCAGGTTGCTATCGACTTCTTCGGAGGGTGACAGATATGTTCGCTCAAATTCCCGAAACCGCTCAGATTCCGGAAAGCCAAGCCCGCCCGGTACGTTGGACGATCGTCATCGCTTGGCTCTTGATGATTGCCTCACTCCTGTACAATCCGGCCTTGCTCCAATGGGCCAGCCACAGCCTTGCCTGCGTCCCCTTTCACGATCGTTGTCTGGTCGAACCGCCCAGCTACAATGCCGGACTGCGGATATTCTGGGGGCTGGTGATTCCGATCGCGATTGCCTTCGTCTTCATCTTCGGTCATGTGGCTTGGCGGCGGCTTTGTCCGCTGTATTTTTTGTCTCAGATTCCCCGTGCGTTGGGCCTGAATCGCGGTTGGGTGATTGGCGAAACCAGTTGGCTGCGCCGCAATCATCTCTATGTGCAGTTTGGTTTATTATTCGCGGGACTCTGTGCCCGGATTTTGGTGATTAATGCCGATCGGGTGTTTCTGGGATTATTTATCCTGCTGACGATCGGGGCAGTGATGATGACGGTGTATCTGTTTGGGGGGCGGAGTTGGTGTCATTATTTCTGCCAAAACTTTAGCGACCCACCAGATGTTTACCCTCACGACTTTTCTGGCATTTAACTGCTTTTTTATCTATGCTGGCAAGCCTGAACTTTTAATGTTCCCGTTGTCGATTCAACTGATGCTTCAAAGTTTGATTATGTTCGTTAGTACGATTTGGCTGATGCGAACTTGGCGATCGCGCCCGCAGCCTGTAGTGCTACAGCCATTGGTGCTCGATCGGACAGTGCTGCGTCAACCCGTGACCGATCGAACGGCGAAAACCCGATTGCGACGCTAGAGAAAGTCTGACTGTTTGTGGCAAATGCCTGATCCCCCTAAATCCCCCTTAAAAAGGGGGACTTTGAATCCGGTTCCCCCCTTTTTAAGGGGGCTAGGGGGGATCGTTGAGTGCCGAATCCAGCCGTTGATGCCGCTTAGGTCAATTGGCTTGGCTGAACGAGGCGCTTTACTACAGCGATCTCGGCATCACCGACGGCTCGAAGGTGAATAATCACGCGATCCCCATCAATACTCCCCAAATCCTGAGATCGGGCGACAGCTTACAGATCGGCGAATATATTTTGCTAGTTGGGTTGATCGATGTCGCCACGAATCCCGCGCCACCCATCACCCTCCGCTGTATCCAAGTCCTTGATCAAACCTCTGATGTCAAGACGTTTCGCTGGGTAGCGGATGCAACCTTTGATTATCGTCCCGGACAATTTGTGACATTCCAAGTCACGATCGCGGGCCAAACGGTTACACGTTGCTATTCGATTTCCTCCAGTCCTTCCCGCCCGGAAATTCTCGAATTCACGGTGAAGCGTGTGGGTTTGGTCTCGAATTGGCTCCACGAAACTGTGGGACTTGGGTTTGAATTACCGATTTTGGGCATTGCGGGTGAGTTTACCTGTGGTGGAAAGGGGACGATCGTGCCGGACAAACTCCTGCTACTCTCGGCGGGCAGTGGCATGACACCCATGCTCTCGATCGTCCGTTGGCTCTGCGATATGGCTTATTCTACTGATATTATTTTGCTCCATACGGTGCGTCGGTCAGCGGATAGTATTGCCCGATCGGAGTTGGCGTTACTGGCGAGTTTGAATCCGCGTTTACACCTGCGATTTACGGTGACGCAACCGGAGGCAAATTGGTCGGGGTTGACGGGGCGGGTGGATGCGGCGATGTTGCAAGGGATTGCGGATTGCTGTGATCGGCATGTGTACGTTTGTGGCCCGGATGCCTTTATGGCGGGGATGAAGGAAACGCTCTCGCAACTCGGTCTACCCGCATCGCAATATCAGGAGGAAAGCTTTGGCGGGCCATCGATCGTCCTTGCCCAACCCATCTCCCCGGAAACCAACAATGTGATCGAAGCTGTGATTGAATTTGTCCAATCCCAAAAAACAATTCGGCCCCAAACGGATGAATCAATTCTCGATGCGGGGTTACGATCGGGCCTGAAATTGAAGCAGGGCTGTCGCATGGGCGTCTGCGGCGTCTGCAAACTTAAACGGAATTCCGGTGAGGTGAATTACTCGCGATCGCCGTCGGGGTTGCAGGGTGATACGTCAGCGTTTGTGCTGCCCTGTGTGGCTTGTGCGGTCGATCGGGTGGTGCTTGAGGCTTAGGAGCGCGATCGGGTCATTGGCCGTAGCTCTGCATGTAGTCGGGATTCGTTGAGAGATCGCCGGGGCCTTCGCCCGCCCCGATCGCCGCTTGGGCAACGTCAAAAAACGAAGGGTTTTCGCCCAAGGTTGATTTGATTATGGTTGGCGTACTGGCTTGAGCGGACGAGTTCGATCGTAATAGCGTCAATAGGGCATGCAGGACTTCATCCGGTGCTGCTTGTAGCTCATACATGAGTTCTTCTCGGACAGTCATGGCATCCAACCTCAGTTGCTTGAGAATGCTTTGTCTATTCTACTCCCGGATCAAACCGATTGTGTGACTGGGATGGTCGATCGAGAAACGATCGCGTTGGTGAAGCGGGCGGCGTAGTCGTGGGTTCGATCGGGAAAGACTTCATGCTCGATCGGCAAGGCAGCTTGCTAGAATGGCATAGAGTAAGATGTGATATCGTTTCCCAGGACTATGACGACTCAAAGATATACCTACTGGCAAGATGAAGCGATGTGGATCGGTTATCTGGAAGAATTTCCGGATTACTGGACTCAAGGTGAGTCACAAGCTGAACTGAAGGAAAATCTGGCCGATTTATTCCAAGACCTCACCAGTGGGGTTGTGCCCAATGTGCGGCGATCGGCCTCAAACTAAACTATCCCAGCCTATTCCAAGACATCGTGAAATCAAAGGGAATCTGGCAAGGCATATCCTGAAAATGCTAAGTGGCCCTGATGAAGCGTAATCGTGAAACGATCGCGTTGGTGAAGTGGGCAGCGTAGTCGTGGTTTAGGTTGATTAACGAAGCTGGCGGAGGCTGTCAACGGATTTCGGTAGTCCCTGCTTTACCAAAATTGCGAGATAATCCTCAAAGCTCATTGGTGGTTTTTTGAATCGGTTTTGGATCGTTTCAATCGCATCAAGCACTTGCCAGGGGTGAAGGTCAAGTAGATCCGCGATGAAGTCGTCTGGATGCTGGGCAATGACTTCATGACTGGACAGAATTGCTGCTGGGAAATCTTTGAGGTTGAAGGTCACGATGACATCCGCTTTCGCCACGATCGTGGCGGCTAATACATGGCGATCGTCGGAATCGGGAAGATTCAGGCTGGGGATGAGATATTCAAAGTCTGTCACTAAACAGTCAGGGGTACTCTGATTAATCTTTTCTCTCAGCCCCTGCAATTGCTCTGGTGTAATATTGGGGCGGTTTTTGAGTAAGTTGCGTATCCACTCATCATGGATTTGCTCCGTCCATTTAGCGCGAAATAAATCAGTTGTGGCCAGTTGAATCAGCAGATCCCTGAGGTAGTTGGGATACAGTACGCAGGCGTCGTACAAGACGGTTAAATTGCTCGCCATCAGTCGTAGAGTCCGAGCGCTTCTGTTTGGGCGACCAGTTCATCGATCGCTTGGGCACGATCGGCGTCAACTCGCTCTTTGTAGGCGATGAGGTCATTGAAGCGGATGCGGCGGTGGCGACCGATTTTGTGGTGGGGAATTTCGCCTGCTTCGATTTGTTTGATCAAGTAGGGGCGGGAGACGTTGAGTAGATCGGCGGCTTCTTGGGTCGTGAGTTCAGCGTGGATGGGGATGAGGGTGACGGCATTGCCCTGGGACATTTGGGTTAGCACATCGACGAGTAACCGATAGGCGGCGGTGGGGATGACCACGGTTTGCTCGGTGCCATCGGGTTCGATGAGTTTGAGCTGGGGGGCGGTGTGGTTGATTTGGGTGGCGAGGATGCGGCCACTGGTTTGGGAGAGCTGGGCATCGTCGTCTTGGGGGATGTAGGCGGGGAAGGTGAGGCTGGTCATGGGGTTGAGACCTGAGTCGCGGCTAAAGTCTAGTATAGAAATTATTCGCAATATTCGCAACAAAGGTTTGGATGGGGCGCTCGAAACGGCAAATCAGATTTTGCGACGGAGGTTTTGGTTTCGGGGTGATTGGGCTGTTAAATAACTGAAAGTTTACGGCCTGAGTGCCTGACAAATCTATCGAAAACACTGTGGTATCAGGTCTGACAATCCAGTTGTCGAATGCGAGTAAACCAGATCGTGTCATAAAATGCCTGTTCGGCTTTTTTCGAGGCAAAACAAGGTTCTGGATCGCGGGG
>JANOQX010000021.1:0-15386 GCA_031415035.1 Cyanobacteria bacterium VAR_4_metabat_243 | reverse complement strand
TGCCCGCCTTGGCGGCTGGTCTGGCTATCGCTCGCAGCGGCCACCCGGTATGCCCACTCTCGTCCATGGCCTGAAGCTGTTTGAGGCGATCTTCCTCGGCTGGAAACTGACTCAGACCCAACTTGTGTGTACACCGTAGCCCAGAATCGGGGGGCGGTTCGGCCAAGTCTACGCCGACAACCGACTAAATCTCGGCTCCTAAAATAATATCCCCGTAAGGGCGAAGCATGCGGCCCAGAATTCTTCGACAAGCACGGGATTTGTCTGCCGCATGCTTCGCCCCTACCGATCACGCCACCGATCGATATAATCCGACCAATTCCGCCACCACCTGCTCGATCGTCATCCCATCCGTCACCACCTCCACCGCATCTACGGCCTTTCGCAATGGCGCGATCGACCGATTGCTATCCTTCGCATCCCGTTCGGCGATCGACTGCTCCAATGCGGCCAAATCCCCCACGGGTTGTCCCTGTCGTTCGAGGTCAAGCTGTCGCCGTCGCGCCCGTTCGCCCACCGTCGCCGTCAGAAAAATCTTCAGCTCCGCATCGGGGAAGACGTGGGTGCCAATGTCCCGGCCTTCCAGGATTACGCCACCGCGTTTGGCCGCTTCTTGCTGTTGTTTGACTAATACCTTCCGCACCGCCGACTGGGCCGCGATCGCGGATACATTCGCTGTCACTTCCGGCGTCCGAATCGCTTTCGTGACATCTTGACCATTCACTTTAACGTAAGTTTCCGTCAGCTCGATCGTCGCCTGATTCACCAATTCCGCGATCGCGGGTTCATCCATCAGGGATATTCCACTGTCCATCACCAGCCAAGTAATCGATCGATACATCGCCCCGGTATCAAGATACAGCAGTCCCAATTCCTGGGCCACCATCTTCGTCACGGAGGATTTTCCCGCTCCAGCGGGGCCATCGATCGCCACGATCGGCTTCCGGGTTCGCAGTAGCAGATTATCAATCAACCGCGTTTTACCCAATCGCACTGCGATCGCCAGCAATCCATTTTCCGCGATCGTCACCAATGGCATTAGCGTTTCTGGATCGACTAATTCCACATATTCCAATGCGAGTTCGGGAATTGTCGCGATCGTCGATTTCACCCGATCGAGCAATGGCACCACCTGCCGCTCACCCTGACGAAAAGCCTGTTCCGCTGCTGACAATCCCGCATAAATCGTCGCCGCTTGGGCCTTTTCGGTGTCGCTCAAATATTGATTGCGGGAACTCAGGGCGAGTCCACTGGTTTCGCGGACGATCGGGCAGGGGACGATCGCCACGTTCAGGTTCAGATCCCGCACGACGCGCTGAAGGATCGCCAATTGTTGGGCATCTTTTTGGCCGAAATAAGCGCGGGTGGGTTGGACGAGGTTGAGCAATTTCGTGACGATCGTGGCCACCCCATCAAAATGCCCCGGACGGCTGGCCCCACAGAGTCGCGATTGCATCGAGTCAGGCGGAACCACCCGCGTCGGCGACTCGACCAGAACACCCAAATCTTCGGGACTGGGCGTGAAGAGCACATCGACCCCCGCCTGTTCGCAGAGGGCACGATCGGCATCCACAGGCCGAGGATACTGCGAAAAATCCTCATTGGGGCCAAATTGGAGGGGATTGACGAAGATGCTGACGACGACCCAGGTGTTTTCCTGTTTGGCTCGATCGATCAGGCTGCGGTGTCCGGCATGGAGTGCGCCCATGGTCGGCACGAAGCCGATGTCGCCGCCGTTAATTCGGCATTGGTCGATAAAGCAGCGTAACGCCGCCGTTGTGGTAAATTGCCGCACCGCATCACCTCCATCCACAAAAAAGCCTACTCAAGTGTAATCAGTTGTGGGCATTTAGGGAACTGGCGGTCAGAACTGCGGGCCATCCATGTCGCGTAATCGACGAAGCAGCCGATCAGGCATCTCACCCCAGATCAATATTGGTACAGATGAATGACCGTAGGGGCGGGTTTTCCCCGCCCTCAACTCACGCAAACAACCGATCGATGATATTTGGCATCATCAATTAATAGACAACACACCCTACACCTCATCGAAATCAAACCCTAAATTATTCGCCTGCCGATAACGGGCCGTCGTCCAGAGTTCGCTATCCCAAAAATCCTTCACGACCAATTTATCGTTTGCATCATAGTCGATCGCCCAATGATAATGCTCGATCGCATCATTCAAACCAATTCGGACACAACGCCCAACCAGCTTCGACTCGTCCGCCACATCCCAAAAGATCTTGGCATTTTCGGCTGTGGGAAGTGGCAAAGATTCATTAAATAGCTGGTTAAATTCCTGCACAAAGTGAGTCGCACGGGATTGAACCACATCATCCACCGCCCAAACATATTCGTATTGCACAGGCTCGGCAGAACATCCCGCCATACACATCGCATATAACACGACCGACTCACGCAAAGCCGCCAAAACCACCGAATCACGCGACAAAGCGGCCAGTGCCACAAGTGAATAGTCATCGGAACTTAAGGCATATTCGTAGGCCGCTTGCGTCAAGCTGTCGATCGTCCAATTCGGCCACATGCGATCCATCGCGATCGTTAACGCATCTTTTCCACCAGGCAAAAGCCCCGACCCACTAACTTTGCCAAAAATCCGCGAAGCAGTCACTTGCCGAAGTCGTTGAAAACCTCTCAAATCAGCAACTTCCACCGACCGATCACTCGATACAGTCTGTAACGCCCGCACCAATCGAAAATACTCAGTTAATTCTGCATCTTCGGTGTAGTAACCCTCGATCAGCACATCCGCTGGTGCGACCGATAAGGCATCCGCCGTTTCACGCGCGCAAATCAGCAATTCATCGCGCTCATGGGTCTTCATCGACTCACGATACAACTCATCAAGTCCTAATAAAAATACGCGATTGTCTACAACTAATCGTTCGATACGCATAAAACACGGCCTCGCAGCGATCACCAAAGAGTGTCAGCTTATTGTGGACAACGATCGGGAAAATCTAACGATCGCACCGCTCATCCTCAAATCGCCGATCGACTTAACTCAGCCTAAACTTCATCAGGATTAATCCCCAACTCGCGCAACTTCGCCGCCAACTGTTCCGCCCGCCGATCGGATTCATCCGCCCGCCGATCGGATACCACCAACCTTTGCTCCACCACCGCCGCCCGCTCCTCGCCCGACAACAACAAATTACCCGCACTATCCCACCAGCGCAACCAAGGCAAGGTTTGATTCATGTACTCCCCCGACCAAATGCCCAACTCAACCCCCATCGCCGGAATCGGATAATGCCCCCGCTGATTCGGCATCGCCCGCTGATAACGCCCACCAATCAATTCATAAACCTCAACCGCCGCCTTTTCCACTTCGTAAATCGCATAAAACGGCACATGGATCGCCTGCTCATAAACCCAAAACTTACCCGCATTGCTATCCTGCCCCGTAAAGGGAGAAGTCGCATCCCGCTCTTCCGTGCCATTCCCACTGGTAAATTCAATCGCGATCAACGGCGCAATAATCTCCTTCCACATCACATACGATCGCCGCCGTTCCCCATTCAGCAAAGGCGAAACATTCGGCACATAAAACCAATCGGGCGCTTCAGCCCCACGCTCCGGTGGATCGGTCAGTCGCCAATAGATCCCGCAGTCTTGCCCGATCGCGTACCGCCCATCCGGATGCAACGCATCCAAAACTGGGCAAATTGAACTCGTAAGCAACAAACTCTGAGGATGTTCCTGAAAATTTTTCACAAAGCTACCATCAGATTCCGGAAGTTGGGTATGATCCGGGAGTGTCAATTTAGGCGGGGATTGGGCAATAGTCATTGTGTCTGCCAATCAGAACTACGATAATCATAACTTATTTACCCCTACAACTTCTTTTCCCAGAACAACGCCTGCCCCATCGCCGGATCGAGTTCAAATCCCGCAAATCCCACGGCCCGATAAGCCCCCTGCGCCACTGCATTCCCCGCCAGCACCTCCAACGTCAACTTACAACAACCCATGGCCCGCGCAATTTCTTCCACCTTGGCAAACATCAACTTCGACAATCCCCGCCCCCGAAATTCCGGAAACACCATCACATCATGGATATTCAACAACGGCGCACAAGCAAACGTTGAGAATCCCTCAAAACAATTGGTTAAACCCGCCGCCTCACCATCCACGATCGCCAACACCGATCGGACCATCGCACATTTCCCCAACGCCCCCACCAAATTCGCCTTCGCAAACTCCGACAATCCCTGCCCACCGCCCATTGGATCACTCGCATAGGCATCCATCAGCCGCACGATCGCATCGCCATGTTCCGGCAATCCATAATCCGCTTGAATAATTTCCACCATCCGCGCCACCTCGAAAGAACATCAAAGTCCCCCTTTTGAAGGGGGATTTAGGGGGATCACAGTCATGCTTCACCCCGAATCACCATCGCTACCGCAACCGTTCCCACCACGATCGATCGAACCCTGCAAACCGCTCCCGACCCTGCGCCAAAATCGCCGCCGCGATCGCCTCCGGTTCGTCCATCCCATCAACGACAATCACATTTTCCAATGGCCCGATCGATTCAAACGCCAACCACTGACTCCGCAACATTTCCGGTTTCATATAATGTTCGCCCCGGCATTCCAGCCGCCGTTGCAACTCATCTTCCGGCACATCGATCGCTACCAATTGCACCCGATCGCTGACCCGCAGTTGCTCGCGATAGGCCCGCTTCAACCCCGAACAAGTCAATACCGTTTCACAGCATCGATCGACCGATCGTTGAATTTCTGCCGTCATCGTCTGTAACCATGCAGCGCGATCGGCGTCAGTCAACGGTTCCTGCGCCAGCATTTTGGCAATATTTTCCGGTGGATGCCGCCGATCGCCTTCAAGGAAATCACATTCCAATCTTGCCGCCAGCATCCGACCAATCAGGGTTTTACCCGACCCCGAAACGCCAATGACAATCCAAACGATCGGGCAATTTTGCATCCGCGCTCCTACCGCAAAATCGGAGCCGATCGCGCCGCATCCTCCAACGCCAACTGCTGCGAAATTGCCAGCGGCTCCAACTGACGATTCGCCACCAACGTCGGCACCTGCGCCCGCAACAACGCCGTCAACTGGATCGTCTTCGCATCATAAATCTGCGTCAACAACTTCGGATAAAAGCCAATCCCAATAATCGGCACCAGCAAACAAGCAATGATAAAGATCTCACGCGGCTCCGCATCGATCAACACCTGCTCCTCCACTAGATCCTTATTCTCCGGCCCATAGAACAGCTCACGCAACATCGACAGCAAATACACCGGCGTCAAAATCACCCCGATCGCCGCCAAAATCACAATCACCAACTTAAACGGCATCGTATAGGCATCACTCGTCGCAAAACCCACAAACACCATCAGCTCCGCCACAAATCCACTCATCCCCGGCAACGCCAACGACGCCATCGAACAGACCGTGAACATCGAGAAGATCTTCGGCATCTTCTGCGCCATGCCGCCCATCTCACTCAAAATCAGCGTATGCGTCCGATCGTAAGTCGCCCCCACCAAGAAGAACAAACTCGCCCCGATCAACCCGTGGGACACCATCTGCAACACCGCCCCACTCAGACCCAAATCCGTAAACGATCCCAACCCAATCAGCACAAAGCCCATGTGAGAAATCGACGAATAGGCAATCTTGCGTTTCAGATTCCGTTGCGCAAACGATGTGAGGGCCGCATAGATAATATTCACCACCCCCATCACCACGAGAATCGGGGCCACTTGGGCATGGGCCGCTGGCAACATTTCCGCATTCATCCGAATGAACGCATAGCCGCCCATCTTCAGCAAAATCCCGGCCAGCAACATATGTACCGGAGCCGTCGCCTCACCATGGGCATCGGGCAACCACGTGTGGAACGGAATAATCGGCAACTTCACCGCATAGGCAATAAAGAACGCCGCATAAATCCACAGCTGGAACGACAGCGCATAGTCCTTCAGACCCAAGGCATGCATATCAAACGTCACCGTATCGCCATAGAAGGCCAACGCCAACGCCGCCACCAGGATAAAGAGCGATCCCCCAGCGGTATAAAGGATAAACTTCGTCGCCGCATACAGCCGCTTCTTCCCGCCCCAGATCGACAGCAACAGGTACACCGGAATCAGCTCCAACTCCCAAGCCAGGAAGAACAGCAGCATATCCTGCACCGCAAACACCGCCACCTGCGCCCCAAACATCGACAACAGCAGGAAGTAAAACAACTTCGGCTTAAAGGTCACGGGCCAAGAAGCCAACACCGCCAACGTAGTAATAAACCCCGTCATAATAATCAGCGGCATCGACAGCCCATCCGCCCCCACCGACCAATTCAAATCTAACTGTGGCACCCAGGCGTAGCGCTCCACCAGCTGCATTCCAGCATCATCAAAATCATATTGCGTATAAAACGCTGCAACCAGCAGCAGAAAATCCATCACCGCGATCACCAGCGAATACCAGCGAACGGTTTTACCGTCCTGATCGGGGATGAAGGGAATGGCCAGCGACGCCACGATCGGAAAGAGAATAATCGTCGTCAGCCAAGGGAAACTCGCAGTTAGCATAGCGTTGCTCCGCCTGGGTTAGTGAAAAAAAGCGTCGTAGAACATCATTCGAGATTCTAAACAATGGCTTTGCGCGACGTTGAGAAATTGAGGCACTTCTTTAGATTTGCCCATGATCCCCAGGCAAAACGCTACAAAACTTCACCGATCGCCCCCGAATTTCCCCGGTACCCCGCAACAATTCGCAATCTTCGACCGAACGTCTTTTGACGCATTCCCATCCCAGTTAGCACAATTGCGAAGGCCATTTTCTGATCCAGAGTTGAGAACAGTATGTTGAAAAAAATCGTTAGCCTGATTTTGACGGTGATCGCCGCGATCGCGCTATTTACTTCGACCCCCGCCATCGCCGCCGATGCCGCCGCTGGCAAACAAATCTTTAGCGCCAACTGTGCCGCTTGCCACGCCGGGGGCCGCAACGCCGTCAACCCCACCAAGACCCTGCAAAAAGCCGATCTCGAAAAGTGGGAGATGTATGATGCGGCCGCGATCATCACCCAAGTCACCAACGGCAAAGGCGCAATGCCCGCCTTCAGTGGCAAGCTCAACGGCGAGCAAATCGAAAACGTCACCGCTTTCGTCTTGGCTCAAGCGGACAACGGTTGGGCCAAGTAGTCCGTTAAACTGATAGGGTGCGCAATCCCGCAAGTGGCCGCCGTCATGGCGCAACTTGCCGGATTGCCCCAAAATTCACCCGCCCACGGAATCCCCAGGAATGTCATGACCATGAAGCCATTCACCCGCCGATCGATCGCCGCCAGTCTCACCCTTGGTCTCGCCACGATCGGGTTGAATCAATCGTCCATCGCCCACCCTGGTCACGACCACGACCTCAATCCCCGCGCTGCGGTCAAACCAGTTGACGCCCCGGCCACCGCATCCCCCGCTGCCGTCCCACACCAACATGAATCGACCGTGGCTATCCCCGCCGGTCAGCCGATCCCGAGCCTGACGCTGAACGTTATCCCGGACAGCATGGCGGGTTGGAACATGCAGATTAATTTGACCAACTTCGTATTCAATCCGGCCCAAGTCAACCAGAGCCGCAAAACCACCGAAGGCCATGCCCACCTGATGCTCAACGATCGTAAAGTCGCCCGGATCTACGGCACCTGGAACCACATCCCCAAACTCCCCCAGGGCAAAAACGTGCTCAAAGTCGGCCTCATGACCAACCAGCATGAGCCACTGACCCACAACGGCCAACCGATCGTCGGTGAAGTGACGATCGACGTCCCCGTCGCCTCACCCCCCTCACCCACAAATCCCGCGCCCACAAATCCCGCCAAATTGCCGCACCCATAATCGCCCAAACCAACTGGTGAAGTGATCCCCATTAATGAGAAGATGTAACGATAGGTAAATAAACTTAGTAGCATTTTTTTGAGGAGGCGAATCCCGTGGCGAAGAAGTCAATCAACAGCTTGAGTGCAGCAGACGTCCAAGGTAAGAAGGTATTCGTGCGGGCGGACTTCAACGTCCCCGTCGATGCCGATCGCAAGATCACCGACGATACTCGCATTCGGGCCGCGTTGCCGACAATCAATGCATTGACCGCCAAGGGCGCGAAGGTCATTCTGGCCAGCCACTTTGGTCGGCCCAAGGGTGTGGATGAAGCCCTCCGTCTGGATCACGTGGCCGCGCGATTGGCGGAATTGCTCGGTCAGCCCGTGGTCAAAGCCAACGACTGCATCGGCGAGGAAGTCGCCACCAAGGCAGCGGCCATGAACGATGGCGACGTGATGCTCTTGGAGAACGTCCGCTTCTACCCCGAAGAAGAGAAGAACGACCCCGAATTCGCCAAGAAATTGGCCTCGGTGGCTGACCTTTATGTCAACGATGCCTTTGGTACCGCCCACCGTGCCCATGCCTCCACCGAAGGCGTGACGAAGTTT
The DNA here is from genome assembly GCA_031415035.1 of Cyanobacteria bacterium VAR_4_metabat_243. GTDB lineage: Bacteria > Cyanobacteriota > Cyanobacteriia > Leptolyngbyales > Leptolyngbyaceae > Romeriopsis. Next base: position 6,901 of record JANOQX010000021.1, on the reverse strand, counting down.
CTCTCCCCCGCCGTGGCCGGATTGCTGGTTGAGAAGGAATTGCAGTTCCTCCAAGAAGCAATCGAAAATCCCCAGCGTCCCCTCGCCGCGATCGTCGGTGGCTCCAAAGTCTCCAGCAAAATCGGCGTAATCGAAACCCTGCTCGACAAAGTGGACAAGCTGTTCATCGGCGGCGGCATGATCTTCACGTTCTACAAAGCCCGTGGCCTCAACGTCGGTTCCTCCCTCGTGGAAGAAGACAAACTGGAACTGGCCAAAGCCTTGGAAGTCAAAGCCAAAGAGAAAGGCGTGCAATTGCTCCTGCCCACGGATGTGGTCGTCGCCGACAAGTTCGCTGCCGATGCCAACACCCAAACCGTCAGCGTCGATGCGATTCCCGACGGTTGGATGGGCTTAGACATTGGGCCAGATTCGATCAAAACCTTCCAAGCCGCCTTGGCCGACTGCAAGAGCGTGATCTGGAACGGGCCCATGGGCGTGTTCGAGATGGCCAAATTCGCCGCTGGCACCGAAGCGATCGCCACCACCCTATCGCAGCTCACCCCCAAAGGCTGCACCACGATCATTGGTGGCGGTGACTCCGTCGCCGCCGTCGAGCAAGTCGGTTTGGCGGATCAGATGAGCCATATTTCCACCGGGGGTGGGGCCAGCCTCGAACTGCTCGAAGGTAAGGTGCTTCCTGGTATCGCTGCTTTGAACGAAGCTTAATGCAGCCTGACGGATTCAGCACTACCGTGGTGTTATAGACTAAATAAGCGGCGGGCAAGGATGTTCACCTGCTCGCTGTTTTGGTTGTCCGGCGGCGCAAGCCCCCGAATACATCAAAAAAATCCATCGCGAATTATGTAAATATTTGTTTACATTTGTTTGCATTCCGTAATATATTGAGTGGGAGGCGCTGGAAATCCAGTTTCCGTGAGCGCCCAAAGCAATCCCATGAATGAGTTTGTCGCGTAGAAAGTCCTAATCCAAAGAGGTTTGACCATGCCATTTACTGTTGATTCCGCACGGGGGATTTTTCCCGGCACCCTGTCAGCTGATGTTGTCCCGGCAACGATCGCCCGCTTTACGCAACTCAGCGACGAAGACCAACTGGCACTGATCTGGTTCGCTTATTTGGAGATGGGCACCACGATCACGATCGCCGCTCCGGGTGCCGCCAGTATGCAGTTCGCGGAACTCGCGATGAATGAAATTAAGACAATGTCCTTCGCGGATCAGACCAAAGTCATGTGTGACTTGGCGAACCGGATCGATACGCCGATTTGCCGCACCTACGCTTCTTGGACGGCAAATATTAAGTTGGGTTTCTGGTATCAGTTGGGTGAGTGGATGAACGAAGGACTCGTTGCGCCCATCCCCACGGGTTATCAATTGTCCGCAAACGCAGCGGCAGTGCTGCAAGCCATTCGTGACCTGGATGCGGGCCAACAGATCACGGTGTTGCGGAATGCGGTGGTGGACATGGGTTACGATGCGGCCAAGTTAGGTGGCACGAAGCGGGTCGCCGAGCCGATCGCCATCCCCCAAGCAATCGACCAACGGATCAAAGTATCGATCAGCGGGATTGATAACCCCACAGTCTTGAGCTACATGGATAACATGAACGCCAATGACTTTGATGAGCTGATCAAGCTGTTCACCCCCGATGGCGCACTCCAGGCTCCGTTCCAGCGGCCGATCGTCGGCACCGACGCCGTCTTGCGCTTCTTCCGCGAAGATTGCCAGAACTTGAAGTTGATTCCCGAGCAAGGCGTGATCGAACCCGCTGACGATGGCTTCACCCAAATCAAAGTCACGGGCAAAGTCCAGACACCCTGGTTTGGCGCAGGCGTCGGCATGAACATGGCGTGGCGCTTCCTCTTGACCCCCGACAACAAGATCTTCTTCGTCGCGATCGATCTATTGGCCTCGCCGAAGGAACTGCTGAACTTCAAGCGCTAAATCTGTCGCAATTTAATTCAACCCAAAGCGCTCGCGATTAAGAGCGCTTTTTTTCGCTCTTGATGGGGACATCCGCATGGCGTCACCACGCCCGATCCAGTCGCCGCCGTGGCAAACCGCAAGTCGTTGGGGACTGACTTTGACGATCATCCTGTTGGGCGCTTGGCTCAGTACGTTAAGTCTATTGCTGCCGTTATCACTGGCGACCATTCCGATCGGCTGGCTACTGGCCGCAATTGTCGGGCGCACTTTTTTGCATACGGGGCTGTTTATTCTGGCCCACGACGCGATGCATCGGAACCTAATTCCGCAGCACAACGCCCTAAATCACCGGATTGGCCAGCTCTGCGTCGGACTTTACGGCTTTCTGAGCTACGCCCAATGTCGCCGTAACCACGGCCTCCACCACCAGATTCCGGCCCAGGTCGGCGACCCCGATTGGCATGATGGCGTGCATTGTCAGCCGCTGGGGTGGTACTGGCATTTTCTGCGGGGCTATCTCTCGCTCTCGGGGTTCGGCTGGTTCACCCTCGGTTGGAGTGGGATTTTCCTCCTGGGCGTGGGCGGATTTCAGCTGCCCGTGGCGAATATTTTACTATTTTGGGCCTTACCGCTGATTCTCAGCTCAATCCAGCTATTTATCTTTGGGACTTATTTGCCCCATCGACGCGGGACGATCGGGTTACCCACGATCGTCCGGCCCGGCCCGATTAACGTCCTCTGGTCACTCCTCAGTTGCTACCACTTCGGCAATTATCACTGGGCGCACCACATCGACCCCACCACCCCTTGGTACCGATTACCGCAGCTTTACTCAATCACCCCCAAATCCTCACCAAATCTTAAGTTCCCGTAACATATATGAGAAAGGTATAGGAATATTAGACAAAACTTATTATAATTTAAGAGAGTCGGTAGTAAAAGCAACCAAAGCTGGATCGGCGCTGTTATTAACCCTGGCGTGAATGATGCAAGTGATTGACATTGAATGGACGGATACCGAGCAGCAACTAGCGAAGTCCGTATTTGAAAAAGCCTACGATCGCGAAGTCAAAGCCCTGATTGCCCAAGTGCATCACAAAATTAGCCAGCTCAACGAAGTCCAGGACATGTGGCAGCTCCACGACTTCCTCAGCATTCAGCGCCACACGATCGATGGCAAGTACGACGGACGTGACTCCGCCTTGCTGTTTGTATTCGCGCAGTTGCTCCAGGAAGGTTGGGTGACCATTGACGAACTGGACGGACTCAGCACCGACAAAATCAAAAAGATTTCGGCCCTGACTCGGTTTAATTTAATTTGGGCGCGAGCGGGCTTTGTCCGATCCCGCGACCTAAGCCGCGACAAAATCTTCCAACTGATCGACCCGCAACCAAATATTCGGCGTCGGCGTCGCGCCAAACTTGACGAACGCATAGTCGCCCCGCACTTCCAGGACTTCCCCCGGCGTTTCAAACAAATATTTCGGCAAGCGCGGATCGCTCGCCTGCGCTTCCACACTATTTTCGAGCTGGGCACGGATCACCCGCACCATTGCGCCTTTCTTAGCAGCCATGATTATTTTTCCCAAACAGTGCGATCGCGTCTCATCCCAATTCTAACCAGGAATTCACCCAAATCATTCCCAAGTTAAAGGCGACGTTGAATTTAACGTCGCCTTTAATCATTACCCATTCAACCCGCGCTTAAGAACTGGCCGTTTCCGCCAAGCTACTCTTCAATTTTTCCAACGCCGAAGCCCAACGGGGGTCAGGCTGAAACGCCGCAATATCGACATGGGCCGCTTTGCCATTGCCAGCCGACGACTGGCCCTTCGCACCGCCACCACCTTTGCCTTTGGTCGGCGCGCTCGTCGGATTGCGCTGCGCCGCTGGAGCCGCTTCAGTTTCCGCCTGCGCGCGGGGCAATGCCTTTTCAATCTTCAGGGTAATGGCGTTAATTTCCTGACCATTAAACTGCGCAATAAACTGATCCGCCTCTTCATCCGTCTTCACGGTGACAAATCCAAAACCGCGACATTGGTTCGTTTTCCGATCGGTGATCAGCTTGATCGCCGCCGGATTACCCGCTGCGGCAAACCCCGCCTCCAGGGCTTCGCGATCGACATCCTCGGGCAGATTACCAACGTAAAGGCGAATGGACATGGAAAAAACCTCCAGACGTAAGAGTTTGCTAAATGAGAAACTGTGGGAGCACAGATCAAGTGACGGGGCAATCAAACCCTCGCATCGTCTTGCCACCAACGAACGAACACAGCGCACGCCACTAACAAAACTCTAATGAAAAGTATTTATCGTAAAGCCACTACTGTGAGTTGCCATATCCGGTGGGCCACGAACCAGCGGGTCGGGACAATATTTTGTGCCACCACTAAAGGTATCACGCTGCACCACCCCAGTCTCGGGTAATTTAAAAACAAAAATCAGCGGCAAAACAAAAACCAGCCACCGAAGGGACTGGTCAGAACTTGCTGTGTTGGGAGGAGAAAACGGCTCCAGAAAACCACTGACTCGGGTCAAAACCTCAAGCATGGAAGCTCACTGACGACGCAAAGTCGCAATCGACGCGCCTGATCAACTCCTATGAAGAAATGTAACAGACTTTGCCGCGTCTTGCAACCATTCGTAACACGACCGCCCGCGACCTAGCGTTTCGGCAGCTGAAGCCGATAAATCACCGCAATTAGATCCTCAAAGACGCCGAGCCAGACCAGGCCGATCGTCACCGCCGCGATCGCGACGATCACGTTCCAGTATTGCTGACCACCCCATCGGGTTTTGCCGTAGTTGTTGCGGAGGCGTTCCACATCCAGCCAAGGCGTCGCCCCGCGCCGCAGCCACCCCGTCACCGTCACCACCTGGCCCCGCAGATCACTGGCTCGATTGTCGGCCCAACCAAAATTCGTCAGCCAGCCCAGAACGGACGGATAATGCAGCCGCACCCGCACCCCATCACATTCCAACCGCAAATCCTGGGCCAACCAGTTCGCCACCCCAGACCGGCCCAGGAGCTTACCCGTGAGGGCGATCGGCCCCGCTCGATCGGGCAAGGCTTGGGGATCTTGGACGATCGCCCCCAGATCACCGAAGGTTTCTGGCGGACGGCGCAGCCAAGCCGACGGCAACTCCGGAAAGTAGTGGTTAAACCGCATAAGCGTCCCCACCCCAAATCCGATCAACGGAAACGCATACATCGGCCGAAAATCACTGCCCAGCCACGCCACCTGACGGACACCGACCCAGAAGCCCAGCCAAGCGATCGCCCAGAGTAGCAGCGCCAACCCATAGCCGATCGCCGCCCCCCAAAACGGCAACCCCGACCCGATCAATTGCATCCAAGTCGGCGACTTGCGGGCCGCTTGGGCCGCGCCATAGGCCCGCATATCCAGCTCCCCCGGCAGATTCAACTGCTGGGCATACTGCATCAACCGCGCCAACCGTGCCCCCAACAAGGCATGGCTGTTATTAAAACTCAGGTAATGCCGCTGGCCATTGCCCCAGTCCCAGGCCAACGCCGACTCCGCCGCCATCACCCCGAGCAAACTGCCCAGGGTCGTCGCCTGCCGATCGCCCACGGGCATCGCCAGCTCATACCCCTCCAGCCCAAAATCCATCTGGCCCTGGGTTTGCTGATCCTGGCTGATACCATGGGCTAACTTCAGCAACGCCCGCGCCTGGGCATTGGGATTGCCTGTGCGATTCGCCGCCGCATGGTCGGCAACGATCGACCGCTGGCGGCCAAACCATAGCCCCATCGGCCGCAACATCGTAAAGCCGATATACCCGATCGACGCCACCAACCCCAGGGCATAAGTCCCGACAATCGTCAGGATTTCCAGAGCGCGATTCCCTGATTTCTGACCCCAGGCCGTAACCACATCCGCCGCCTGCGCCGCCAATCGATAGACCAAATACGGCACCTGAAGCAAGGCCAGAATCCAAGTCATCAGCCCCAGATTCAGCGGATGAATGTAGCGCAATTCCCCACAGACGATCGCCGCAATCTCGGCATCATCCAACTGATCCAACAAGCCTTGGCTCAGAACAATCCGCGCCGTCTTCGGCCCCGAACCATAGGTAAAGACGATCGGGGCGGCATGGGGCAACAGCCCAAATTGCGGAAACGGCTGCTGGGCCTGCTGACAATCGGTTTGCACCCGCCGTTGGGCCTCGGGACTGACCTGCCCCAACCGCACCAGCGACAGCGGCTGCATCCGATCGACCCACTTCAATCCCAACCCCAGAAACCACGGAGCCGCCAAAAACGTCAGCGCCGATAGCACCAGCACATCCAACCCATGGGCGAGCTGGAACCAGCCATCCGCCACCGATCGGCCCGACTGCACCCAATTCGCCCCCCACCCAAACACCCCCGGCACCGGAAACTGATAACTCGGCACCGCAATCCGCAGCCGCAACACCGTCGTCGCAAACCGCATCCAAAAATAAGCCACCGTAAAGCTCAACGCATGCAGCCCGATCGGCAACAGCGGCACCGCCAAAAACGTCACCAACTGCGCCTGCTGCAACCGCCCCAACTCCGGCAACGGCAGGGTTGACCACTGCTTCGCCCGCGCCGCATTGCGCCACTGCGGCCACGGATCGGATTGCGCCCGAGACGAGGCATTTGCCGCAGGGGACGACCCGGCATCCGGTCGATCGTGCTCTGAAGTCATGTCAAATCACCCAAGACAGTACCTTCAGGATACCCGCGAGAATTGAGAATAACGCCGAATTCTTACGGCTCCAGCAATTCCCAATTCAAGCACCCGGTCGAGTGATGTGGGCAATGCCCACCCTACGATTTTCATCCAATTGTAGCGACTGTGTTGAAAGTCAAGTGAGAAAGTGAGATTTTCCTTGACGGTACATGGTCGCCACGAAATGACCGTCTGCGGATGCGCCGCAGGCGGTATCCAGGCATGATTGGCGCTTGATTAAACGGGTTCTACCCAGA
>JANOQX010000020.1:0-7522 GCA_031415035.1 Cyanobacteria bacterium VAR_4_metabat_243 | reverse complement strand
GACTCAGATGGCGGCACTTGTGCGGGAATTCTTTACGTTGAAGCCCTCTGGCAAACATATGAGTGGGCGGAACCTCGGACGACTAGAACCAACTCCTAGTCTCGTTTATCGGGCAATCGCCTAAAAACTTGAACATCGAGTTAAAGCCATCGAGATCGATAAATAACAGCGCCGCCGATTCCGCCGATCGGGTGAGTCGGTCGATCGTATGTTGGAGCTGCTCCGTCAACAAGCGCCGATTCGGCAATCCGGTCAAGGCATCGTGGGTCGCCATTTGTAACAACTGATGCTGCAATTGTTGGCGCACTTCAGCTTCCTGGACGAGTTCTTGGGTGCGTTCGGCGACTTTTTCTTGGAGATTTTCCCGCGTTTGTACAACTTCGGTGGTCATTTGGTTGAAGGACTGGAGCAATTCACGAATTTCACCCGGTAGATAGCGATTGGGTAAGGCCAAAGTCCCCACGGGCTGGCCTGCGGCCAACTGCCGCGAGGCCCGGATCAATAAATTAATCGGCCCTAAAATGTATTGTGTCAGCTTCCAGCTCAGGAGCGCCGCGAGCAACAATCCGATCGCCGACACCAGCAGCGCGATCGTCCGGGTTTGATTCGCCCGTTCCTCTAGCTCCGCATAGGGCTGCGGCACCATGACGCCCCAGCCCGTCTCTGGCACGAACGAGTAGCCCGCGATCATGGGCATCTGCATTGCTGGAGAATAAAACTGCGTCACGCCCGTCTGTCGTGCCAGCATTGCCTGAACGGGTTTCAATCCCGATAGATCTTTAGCCGTTTTGGCCAAATCCGCTTTGGGATGGGCGATCGTCTGGCCCATTTGATCGACAATCACCGCGTGACCGAGTTTGCCAAAGGCGATCGATTGCTGAACTTGGCGGAAATATTCGGGACTCACCGCCCCGATGACGATCGTCCCGTCCATCGTCACGCGACACAGATAGATCATCGGCTCATGGTGCTGATTAAAAATAATTGGACTAATTCTGACCTGATGCAAGGCACGGAACGCGGCGGTCCCTTCATCCGCCAAAGCCGCCAACCCTTGCTCCGGCAAGAATTCCGCCTGGCCCATTTTGAGTACGGGTTGGCCGTTTTGAATCACCGCGACCATGCGGACATTTAACGTCGTGAGCAATGCCGTTTCCGATGCGGATAGCTTCGTCGTCGCCTGTTCCGACTTTTCCTCAAACGTTGCCGTCAGATCTGTGGCATAGCGCGACAGCGCCCCACTGATATTTTTGGCAAGTAGTAAATGCTTATCTTCCACCGCTTGGACTTCGGCCTTCAGCGCATTTTGCTGCACCCAAATCCCCAGGAAAAGCACTGGCACCATGGCGACAAAGGTAAATGAGCCAAACAGGATTTTCGGCAAGTCGAGCGTGACGCGGCTCCGACGGATTTTGGACGGTAACTGCAACATGGGAACGGGCGGAGTCGTCAGGGTGAGCGAGCGAGAAACTACGTCAATTCTAGAACATGAAAGCCAGAATTGGGGCTAACTCTGTGATCCAGGGGAATTGCTCCCTTCGCAGCGATGACATTGCGGGCCGACATTTCATCCATTTTTCACCAAACCTCGCTATGCTGAAGCTACCGAGGAAACCTTTGCGGAAGCCCCTTTATGCGGTTGTTACTGGTCGAAGATGAAGCCGATTTAGCGATCGCCATTGCCAAATCCCTGCGACAGCACAAGTATGTCGTGGACTGGGTCGAACAGGGTCAGATCGCCTGGGAGCAGCTCCAACAGCGGGATCAATACACCTTGGCGATCGTCGATTGGATGATGCCGGGAATGTCGGGGATCACGTTGTGCCAGCAGTTGCGCGCCAGTCACAATCCGATTCCGATCTTGATGCTGACGGCGCGGGATCAATTGGCCGATCGGGTGGCGGGATTGGATGCGGGGGCCGATGATTATTTGGTCAAGCCCTTTGGGATGGCGGAGCTACTGGCCCGAATTCGCGCCTTGCTGCGGCGACCCAGTCAGATGCAGGGCGCGGTGTTGCAGATTCACCATCTCACCCTGGATTATCAAACCTACAGCGTCACCGCCCCGAATTTTCCGACGCAGGCCTTAACGGCCAAGGAATTTCAGCTATTGGAATACTTTATGCAGCATCCTCACCAAATTCTCAGCCATGACCAAATTCGATCGCGCCTCTGGGATTTGCACGATGAGTCGATTAGCAATGTCGTCGCCGCCCAAATTCGCCTGTTGCGCCGTAAACTCGTGGCCTGTGGTCAACCCCAGGCGATCGAAACGATTCGCGGACTGGGCTATCGATTTCAACCGGAGTAAACCGATCATGCGTTACTCCGCACTGTTTAGCCAACCCCGACTCCGACTCGCTTTGCTCTATTCCGGTGTGATTGGCGGCATACTGCTTGGCGTTGGCTATTTTGCCCACCGAGTGATCGACAAAGGATTCGATCGGGTGGTCGATCGGGAAACCACATTGCTGACGGCAGTGGTGAATACCAAATTAGCCACCGTCTTAGCCGCCCCCGGAAAATTCACCCCCAAAGCGGCCCAATCAATTCCGGGGCTATGCCTAATCGAGCAGCCCTGTGATCCGACCATGCAGGATACCGATCTGACTACGCTATTGAAAAACGATTATCATTTACAGCTTTTAGATTTAGGCGGCAATCCGATCGCGGCAATCGCCGAATCCCCCGATCGCGCCCGGAGTAATCCCGATTTAAAGTATTTCTATGACAGTGTCGCCCCCAATGGCCAGACTTATCACATCCATTTGATGCCGCTCCGCAGCCATCGCGGCGATCCTTGGGGCTACTTACAAGTGAGCCGATCGACCCGGCTATTTGACGATTATATGAGTAGTTTGCATTGGCTGATTCTGTTGGGTATCCCGTGTTCGATGGGGCTGATTGGGGGGACGAGTTGGTGGTTGTCAGGCCGCGCAATGCGGCCACTATACCAGTCCTATGAGCAGATGCAGCAATTTACGGCCAATGCCGCCCATGAATTGCGTACCCCGATCGCGGCGATGCAAATCATGCTAGAAGTGGTCCCGACCGAATCCCCCGAGGCCCAACGTGAAACCCTCCGATCGATCCAACGCCAGCACGATCGACTCGGCAAACTGGCACAGGATTTGCTCCTCCTTTCCCGGCTCGATGGCCCAGCCAGCCAGCAACGCACCACCATCAGCCTGAATGATTTAGTCCAGGATTTGGAAGAAGAATTAGCACCCCTCGCCTTGGCGGCTCAGGTGACCTTGTCCAGACAGATTGAGTCATCGGCCCAACTGTCGATCGACGGCCAGAGTGAGCAGATTTATCGACTGGTGAGCAACCTAATCATTAATGCGATTCACTACACGCCTGCGAAGGGCACGATCGTCATCCGACTCGAACGCAAACAACAGCAAGCCGCGTTGTCAATTATCGATCATGGCTGTGGCATTGCCGCAGCGGATTTGCCGCATTTATTCGATCGGTTCTATCGCGTCAATCACGACCGATCGCGGCAAACGGGCGGCGTGGGATTGGGATTGGCGATCGCGCAGGCGATCGCCAAGGCACATGGAGGTGGGATTCAGGTGCAGAGTCAACTCGATCGGGGGAGTATTTTCACCGTGCGATTGCCGCTGAAGCTGGTTGAGTGAAGCGAAATTAACTGGCGAACGAACGATGTCCTGATCCCCCTAAATCCCCCTTAAAAAGGGGGACTTCCGATTCCAGTTCCCCCTTTTTAAGGGGGTTAGGGGGATCGCAACTTTACTTCCCATACCATGCCTTCCGCCATTGCTTCATCTGATCGATTTCCACCTGCTGCGCGGCGATTATTTCCTTCGCCAATTTCTGTACTTCTGGACGTTTAGTTTTTTTGAGGGCATCCTGGGCCATGACGATCGCGCCTTCATGGTGGGGAATCATCGCCTCGAGAAACCGCCGATCAAAATCCGCATCCGCGTTGCCCAAATCCAGATCCATCCGCATCGATTTAATCTGGTCGGCGGACATCGGCATCATATGTTTCATTGCGGGAGACCAAGCCATCGGCGTCGCGGCGGCTTTGGGATACCAGGCCGATCGCCATTGTTGCATTGTCGCCGTTTCTTGGGTTTGGCTCCGGATGATGGACTCGGCGAGTTTTTTCAGTTCGGGGCGCTGGGACCGTTGCATCACGGCCTGGGCCATGACGATCGCGCCATCATGGTGCGGCGTCATCCCGTCCATAAACCGCAGATCATAATCCGCATCCGCCGGGCCAGAATCCATGGCGCTGTGGTTCATCCCACCCATTTGGCTGTGATCCGTCGGGGCCATTGCGGGAGCCGTTGGGGCATTCGGCGCAGTCGTTTGCGGCGGCATCGTGTGATTGCAGCTAGTGGCCAAACCAGCAATGGCGATCGTGCCCAAAAACAATCCAGCAGTTTGTTTTAGCGTTGAGATTTTCATTAACCGACTCCTTTGACAATTTTACGTTGAGCGATCAAGCAACCGACTTCCACTAGCATTGCCGCTAGCATCGCCGTCGCCGCCGCGATCGCCCCCGACCAACCCTGATTCACCGCCACGATCGCCACTCCCAGCAGCACGAATGTCCCAAGCCAAGTCGCCAGATTAACGCTCCCCGTCCGGCCTTCACTCACCATGAAGCCCTGCACCGCATTCAGCACCGCGACTAACAGGGGATTGACGGTACAGATCAATAGCACAGGCCGAATCCGATCGACCAAATCCCGATCGCTGCCAATGAAACTCTGGATAATCTGTGTCCCGATCGGCGTCGTACTCATTAATAATAACAACAGCGAACAACTTGCGCCCACCGTTAAGGCGAAGTTTAACAATCTTGCATCGGTGACACGATGGCGATATTTGATAATAATCTGTTGCACCATCCGGGTCGAATTGGCAATCACCAGCACCAGCCCCCAAGCCGCTGGCCAAGCCGCCAACGCCAACGGCGCATCCACCGATCGAGCAATCACGCCCACCAGCAACGTCCGCCCACCCCAAGCCACCATCATCGAATTCGCCAGCGGCCAATAAAATCGCCACACCTGGGGGATGTTTTTCGGCAATGGTTTGGCGGGAATGGTCGTCGGGATCGCCATCACATCAGGACGGTGCTTGGCGGCGATCGTCACCGCGATCGCCTCCACAATCACCCCCAACACCAGCGACAATCCCGCGATCGTTCCTCCCGAAATTTTCAGTTGAAACCCCATCCCCAGAATCCCCACCACGGTCGCGAGCCGAAACAAACTGGCTTTTGCTACCGCTTTGGAATGCCCGTGGTGAATCAACAAACCCTGGAAATACCGTCGCCAAGCGATCGCGAAAGGCCACAGGCCCATCAGCATCAATACCCGCTGCACCGTAGGCGACAACGCCAACGGAATACCAAACCACCGATCGCCAACTAGATTAAACACGATCGGCAATGCGATCAGCATCAGCAACGCACTCAGTCCACCACCCGCCAATAATACAAACCGCCAGAGCGCCCGTCGCGAAGCCTGGGTCGGAGCCAGGGCATTGGACGCGTGGAGAATCATGATGATCGGACTTTCGAAAAAGATCGCCAGGGATTTGGCAATGCCGACGGCGGCGATATTGGTGCGGGCATCGGGCAGATGGGCCAAGGTCGTCGTCGTCAGCGGATCGCCAAACGCCATCGTCACATCACTCAACGACAGCGGCAAAAATTCGCGCCACAATTGCCCGATCGTCATATGCTCGGCCAACCCCGTATCCAACGACTCAAACGGCTTACTCAATGCAGCGATCCTCAGCTTTTAGGCAGTAACCGATTCTCATAGTACGGGCTGAAGCGCATGCATGGCCTGATTTAATTCGGCACCTGCGTATAGCGCGATGTCCTGCGCGGCCAGCCAGTCGGGATTATAGACGGTTTCCATGTACCGATCGCCCCGATCGGGATTGAGCAATAACATCCGTTGGGGCCGCGTCTGAGTCTGAGCATCGGCGATCGCTGCCGCGACGATCGCCCCCGTCGAAGCTCCGAGCAATAAGCCTTCCTGCTTGGCCAATCCATGACAGACGGAAAACGCCAGCCGATCGGTGACGCAATAAGCCGCATCCAAATGCGCGGTGGAGAAATTCGGCGGCACGAAGGAGAGGCCCAGTCCAGTCATTTTGTAGGGATGACGCGGCGTGCCGAAGATCGCCGAACCCGCCACATCGACGCCAATGATCCGCGTTTGGGGATAACGGGCACGGAAGAATTTGCCCAGACCACCGAGCTGTCCGGCGGTGCTGACGCCCACCACGATCGCGTCCGGTGCCCCACCAAAGGCGGCTTCGATTTCGCTGGCGGTGTAGAGGGCGTGGGCTTCGGGATTGCGGGGATTGCGGTGCTGGCCGACGTACCAGGCTCCGGGCAACGTCGCCGCGATCAGCCGCGCCTGTTCCATCCGGGCCACTTGCATCGAGCCTTGGGCATCGGCGGCAGTGAGCGGCACCTCGATGAGTTCGGCCCCGTAGGTGAGCAGCATCCGGCGCATAATCGGTGAAGTTTTGGCATCAATCACGATCATCACGCGATAGCCCTTCGCCGCCCCGACGATCGCCAAGCCAATCCCAAAATTCCCCGAACTCGATTCGACGATCGTCCCGCCCGGTGGCAATTGGCCCGATTGCTCGGCTTGCTGGATCAGATAAGCGGCGTTTTTTTCTTTAATGCTGCCGCCGGGATTGCAGGATTCGAGTTTGAGATAGAGTTCGTGCTGCTGACAAACTGGGTCGATTCGATTCAGCCGGACAATCGGCACCACCCCCAATGCTTGAGTCACATCCGCAAATAACGGCGAGGCAAACACCGTTGGCGCGGTGGATAAGGGCGATTGTGAGCACAGTTGATTCATGGGATTGGCAACTCAATTCCGGGATACCCCTAATCTGTCGCAGCCAAATGAACTGAACATGAAATCATTCAGGCTACAATTGCATCCTTGTCTCCGGCTGGTTGTATGACTGGATTATTGCTTCAAGTGACACCTGACCCGATCGACCCAAATCTGATGCTGAATTTCCGCATTCTCGGCGGCATGGTTGTGTTGCTGTGGAGCTTGGAATTGGTGGATTCATTGATCTTAGGCGGCAGGCTCGATCGGTTAGGCATTCGGCCCCGCCGATCGAGCGGGATCAAAGGCATCTTCCTCTCCCCCTTGCTCCACGGTGATCTCCAGCATTTGGCCGCGAATACCGTGCCGTTGGTCGTTTTGGGGGGATTTATTCTATTTCGCAGTCAGGCAACGTTCGCGATCGTTACGGCGGTGGTGTGGCTGGTGAGTGGCACGGGGACTTGGCTCTGCGGTGGCCCGCGCACGAATCACATTGGCGCGAGTGGGATTGTGTTTGGGTATTTGGGCTACCCCTGTTAAGGTGAGCTTTTGTACCAGTTTGCTCAATCTGAGTCGCGATGGATAGGCGATATAATCAGACCAAGCGGTTTGAGCGATTCACAGCGGAGGAGCGGGATGATTAGTGCGATCTTTGAGCGATTCGTGGA
>JANOQX010000019.1:0-11767 GCA_031415035.1 Cyanobacteria bacterium VAR_4_metabat_243 | reverse complement strand
AGTTGAATATACAGTTGGGGGGAATGCTGCATGGGATCAAGCTGGGCGTGTGGTAATAATCAGCTTCCCATAGCCTTCCCCTCCTTGCAGCAACATTCCCGGCCTGATTGCCTTTTAACCACTTCTGTCAGGCAGTCAGGGCTGGATGCAAGGACTGATTGGTATCGCTTTAGCTGGATTATTTGTCTGTGCCGATTTCTTGTTGTTTAAGCAAATAATTAATACAATCAAGAATGTCCCTGCCAACTGCTTTAATCATGCAAAATTAACCCAAGCAAGTTTTGTGAATGTCCAGTTGCATAATTGTGATTTCACGAATGCGGTTTTAGATCAAGTTGATTGGTCGGGGGTGGCTTTTGCAAGATCGGGCTTGAAGCCAGCTCGATTATTTCGATCTATTAATCCAGCGTTCAAGAAACCTCCTAAACGTTAAAATAGTCTAAACTATCAATTGGGATGCAATGAAGCTGGAACAGCGGCGTTAGTTTTTGAGTTCTTGGTGCAATTGGGTCAGGGTTACGATCGATGACATCCTCCCACAATTAATTCAATGGGCCGAACAACAACCTAAAGATCAACCCATTGGTAGCGCGATCGATGCCCTCTGGGCGATCGTCGTCGAATAACGGGCCGATGACCGATCGGCATCGATCGCGCTCACCCGTTCGTGGGCTTCGGCACGGGAGCGGCAACGGCCCAGAAGGCGATCGCCAGATTTCACGCTATACTGATGAGAGCTAACTTCCTACTGCACATTGGACAAATGCAACTCACATTAACGCCAGAACAGGAAAACTTTATTCAGACAGAACTGACGATCGGCAACTATGACAGCCCTGACGCGGTACTGGCGGAAGCGCTACAGTTGCTGGCGCAACGTCGGCGTTACGACAACTGGGCAAAAGATGTGCAAGAAAAAGTCGCGACAGCCGCCGCCGAACTGGAACGCGGTGAAGGGGTTGATGGCGAAACCGCGATCGCGGCACTCAAAGCCCGCCTCCATCAAAAATATCCAGCCTAACGATCGTGAGTCAATACATCATCTCGCCCAGTGCGATTCGCGACCTGGAAGCGATCTCCGATTACTATGCGAAGAATGGCGTAGAAGCTGGTGAACGTTTGCTCGATAAGTTCAACAAAAAATGCCGCTATCTCACCCAGTTTCCGAGCATTGGCCGTAGCTATGCGCATCTTCAAGCAGGAATGCGCGGTCTTCTGGTCGATAACTACATCATCTTTTACCAATTCCTCGATGATGGAATTGAAATCCTACGGGTTGTCCGAGGCGATCGGGATTTAGAATCCTTATTTGAATCAGACTAAAATGGGCCGATGACCGATCGCCGTCGATCGTGCCAAAATAAAACCAGCCGCAAATCCGAGGAGACCACACCATGAGAGGCTACATCCAAGATCAATCGATCGTCATCACCGAAGGACTCCCAGCGCAGTTCGCTAACGGTGATCAAAGCCGAATTCCTCGATCGGGGCCACGATTATCAAGTACTCGCCAAACAATGGGATGCCATCCCGGACACGATCGCCGCTCAACTCAAAGCCGAATTCGCCGCCGATGATCAAGCCTTCGCCTCTGGTAGATCGGGTTAAATTTAATCTGTGAACTCCTGGCGATCAATCGATCGGAATCAGTTCATGACAATGACTACAGCGCCAATACAAATTCCCCGATCGCACATGGCAAAGCAAATTATAAGCACAAAACGGGCAAGAATGTTGATGCGCGCCATTGGATTTTGGCACAAGGGCGGCTTTGGCCTGATCGGCAATGGCACGATCAGGCAACTGAGGCGGAGCGATCGGTAAAGTCAGCATGGTTTTTGGGAATTAAATTGTTAAAACGGTGTATTAAATCGACTGGTCGCTTGGATTAAAACCACTTTTGGGGCGATAGACCCGCCGCACTAATTTGTGCCGGACGGGGCGATTTGGCTCCCAATAGCTTTGAGTCATCCGGCTGGTATTGCTTCACCAGCGCCACAATACCCCGCGCCGCCGATCGACACAAATCCTCCACATACTTCGATCGAGAATCCCCCGCCGCCTCCCGACTATCAAACGGGCCAAAAGTATAGTGCCCCGCCGGAAATGCCGTATCGATCTCCACGCACCAGTAGCGCGGCATCGCCAACATAGGCCGCGATTTAACTTGACGATCGGTGGATTTAGTCGAAATACGATTCATGATTTTTTGCTCCAAATGTAGTTTTTCAACCGCATAGCATTGGTTGTGACAGTGCCGAACGGACAGATATTATTGTGAACGAGACTTCATGGTAGCGGATCAGTTCATGCAATTTTGCATTTTTTATTACATTTCAAAAATGTGTTTAAACCGCAATTATTACCGATCGTACACTCAAAAACCCCTGACCCCCAATATTGGGGGAGCATGAAGAATCTCAAAGTCCCCCTTTTTAAGGGGGATTTAGGGGGATCGTCGCGCTTGTTACAAACCCTAAAACCATCAATTCAGGATTAAATCGAATCGTAACGTTTGGGATCTTTCTTCACTTTCTTCGCACCGTCCACCACTGCCTTCGGTTTGCGCGTTTCGCGATTATTCTTTTGCTTCTTCGACATGATGATTGCTCCAAATTACTGGGTAAATTTCAGTCGCAAAACATACCGCCACCGCCGCCCGACAACTCTCTGGTCATCGTACGATGGGCGAATATGACTGAGTCTCATCTTGAATCATCGGCCTGAACACAGCCACACCAAACAATGCCGTTCCGACCATTCTCACTTCGTAACCGAAAACTTTATTTCCCGACCGCGTATCGTTTCCGTCTACCATCGGCACCCAGGTTGGCTACCGCATCACGTATCGCGTCGTAACTTGTGTGTATGTGGGCATTGTAGCGCACGATCGGGATTCCTGCCATCCGATCGATTGACGGCAATCGATTTTTCGTTTGTTATAATTCGAACAGTATCCTCTCACATCATCCACAGGAAGTCCGATCGATGCCGCAATGCTTTCGCTGTGGAAACGCGATTCAATCCACCGATGTCAAATGCAAAACCTGCCGCGCCGAACTCAAAGCCTTCGGTCATGCCGGGATCGAACTGCACCGGGCAACGAGTAATGCGCCGCTCTGCGATACCTGCGCCTACCACGCCGACGATTCTTGCGACTACGACAAACGGCCCTTCGCCCAAGATTGCACCCTCTACCGCGACGTCAACCAAAAAGTCGCCGCCATCCACCGACCCGGTGCCCACAAACCGCGCGATCAACGCCAAATCCTGATCATCGCCGGAGTCATCGTCGCGATTTTGCTACTGGCGATCGTCATGCGTTAGCGCGTTTCGGCTCCGCTCCGTGAGCGCCACCTGATGCTGACGGGCCGCCGTTGCCAAATCCCCACGCTGCTCCTGGCCCAAACCCTGACCCTGGGCCAAATCCTGCCACACCTGGGCAAAATATGCGGCATCTTCCGGCAACGTCCCCAACTCACAAAATGCCAACCCCAGATTCGTCGCCACCTGCGTCACCTTCGGGTCATAGCTCAACGCAAAACACCGACAACCCGCCGCCGCCGCCATAATCAGCCCATGCAGCCGCATGACAATCGCCACATCCACCCGATCGAACAACCGCCGCAATTCCTCTGGGTCTTCGAGCTGCACCACCTCACTCTGGGGCAATTGGCGTTGCAAATCCGTCGCCAAATCCAAATCCAAACTCATCTGAAACGGTACGAGTAGAATCCGCGATCGGGACTGCGCCTGAAATTCGACTAATGCAGCGGTTAACACGGCCAAGCGATCGGGCGTCAGCGATCGATGTTGGCGCAGATTGACAGCCACAGTCATTTCGGGTTGGACGGAGCGCACGGTGGAGTCGGTTTCCATCGCCCAGACGGGATCCGGGGCCAGGGTATGGGGAATGTTCCAGCCCGTGAGCAGATCAGCCGAACCCCGATCGCGCACCGTCACCACCGCACAACGCTTCAGCAAATGCCGCGTCAACCGCCGATTGAACCGACTTTTCAATGGCCCGATGCCCTGTGCCCAAGCGATCGTATTCAACCCCAACCACTGCGCCAACTGCATCAACCCCAGGTAATACAGCGGACTCACCCGACTCGACACATCCTGCACCAAACTCCCACCGCCCCAAATGAACGTATCCGATCGGCGCAGCGCCCCTAGCACCGCCAACAGATTCCACCGATCGACGGCTTCCACCCGATAGCGGGCCGCTGTGACGGCCGGGGTGTTCGACAGGACGATCGGGGTCACATCGGGCGGCAACATTTGCAACAACGTCGCCAATAGCGCCTCATCGCCGCCATTGCCCATGCCGTAGTATCCGCAAAGCACCGCTGTTTTCATGAATGGAGAATGGAGAATGGAGAATGGAGAATTGCCTGAACTGAATTCTCAACTCTCAATTCTACATTCTCCACTCGCAATTCCCCCCGCTTGCTAGGATAGGAAGCGCAATGATTCAAGTTTGGCCTATGCATGTGCTTTCGATCCCGACTTGGGTGATTCATATTTCCAGTGTGATTGAGTGGATTGTGGCGATCGTCCTGATTTGGCAATTCGCTGAGGTGACGCACCGTCCCGCTTGGCGATCGCTCTCGTGGGGGATGTTGCCTGCGCTGATTAGTGCGATGTGCGCCTGTACTTGGCATTTCTACGACAACGCGATCGCGCTGGAGTGGCTGGTGACCCTGCAAGCCGCGATGACATTGGTGGGGAACGGCACCATGATGGCCGCCGCCTGGTGGATCTGGCACAACACCAAACCCCAACCGGAAAGCTAATTAACCATGCAAAAAGAAACCCTCTTCGCCCTCTCCCTCTTCCCCTACCTCGGCTTCCTCTGGTTCCTCACGAAGTCCGGCCAGACGCCCAAACTCGCGCTGCGGGGGTTCTACTTCCTGCTGGTCTTCGTCTTCGTCACGATTCCCGCTGGAATCTATGCCAAAACCCAATACAATGCGGAACTGGCGAATGTCGATTGGCTCCATGGCAGTGCCGAATCGTTCCTGACCCTGACCAATATCCTCGTGGTGATTGGCTTCCAGCAGGCAATTCAGGCCGCCAAATCCGACCAAGACGTTTCCTAATCCGCCTCCCATGACCTACGGCCTCGCAATTCACACCGGCAGCCCCGAACTCGGCTTCGCGATCGATAACTTCCAGGGCGATGCGCGCCATGCCGCCTGGGACCTGGGCCGTGATGCCTCGAATCAGTTGCACGATCGGCTCCAAACCTTCATCCAACCGCAAACCTGGGCGGATCTGGCGTTTATTGCCGTGGCGATCGGGCCGGGGGGCTTCACTGGCACGCGGTTGGGTGTCGTTCTCGCCCGGACGTTGGCACAGCAGTTGGATCTGCCGCTGTTTGGGGTTTCGAGTTTGCAGGCGATCGCCCAGGCGACGGTGACCCCAGCTCCAACGATCGCGGTGCAAATGCCCGCGCAACGGGGCGAACTCTACGGTGGGATTTATGCCAACGCCGCCGAGAACCGATTCCCCGATCAAGTGATCAAACCCGAAGTCTGGCAAACGACGCTCGCACAATTTCCCGAGGCGACGATCGTCGAGGCGATCGCCCTTCAGGGATGCTATGCGCCAAATTTACTGACGATCGCGCAGCCACGCTGGCAGGCGGGGGAGCGGCCGGATTGGGCCACGGTCTTGCCCTACTACGGCCAACATCCCGTGGCCGATCGGCTCTAGGCGACCTGCGGCTGGCGGGCACTATCCACCACTTCCACCCAATCCGCGCCGTCGATCGCCAGGGCCAGACAAGTAATTTTTCGCACCAGGCGATCGTCCAAGGATTTGCCGCGAAACACGACGACCTTGCCGCGTTGGGCAATCTCGAGCTGCGCCACCGACGCGTCCCCCAGGGATTGCCGCAGGGCCAAATCCACCCGCTTAACTAGGCCAGAATGGTCATACTGGCCGTCCAACCCGACCCGCTCCGGCGGAATCGCCGCCAACAAACCCGCTGCGGCAGCGGAAGCGACGTAGCGCGCCGCCGGATAACGCCGTAAATCACTACCCTCAAACCCGAACCCATGTAAATTGTTCATATTAAAAAACGAATTTGATGCATAGGGCGAACAAAGATTTATCAAATCAATCTTGATTGTTCATTAAATCTTCGCATCTCAAGGTACCGCATCTACCTTAGAATATATGCCAATTTGTCCGGATTCCCACCATCGATCGATGGAAGTAGTATCCACGCACACGCCAGCCATCTCCCCTCAAGAATCGCCAAAATCTCATCGTTCCTTGACGATCGGCTTAACTGGTGACTAAACGCAAGTTAGAACTTGGCCGTGCGGAGTATGATTTAATACAATTTTTTGTGAGAAAAGATTAGTAATTTTACGCTGTGCGTTTTGGCACCAAGGCGGGATTTTCGTCGCGATCGTGACGATCCACCATCCTGGATGTGGCCTGTTCCGCTATTTCAAGGCTTGCCCCATATAATTGCCCCAAACTTGGGCCGCTTGGGCGCTGCTGCCAGAAGTTGACTGATTATCGTCATTGCCCAGCCAGACGCCCGTGACGATTTCGCGACTGGGGACATAGCCAATAAACCACAGATCGACGCCATCATTGGTCGTCCCGGTTTTGCCGACTTCGTCGAGGCCGATCGCGGCGGCCCGGCCCGTCCCCGACTGCACCACGCCCCGCAGCCAGCTCGTCATCGTCGCGGCGGTACTCGCACCGATCACGGCGCTACCGGGTTCCTGCTCCGAGCTATAGACCAGCCGACAGGTGGTGAAATCCTGACGATCGCGGCATTCCGTACTGTCCCAAATCTTGCGAATGGTGCGGACGGGCATTTTCACCCCGCCGTTGCCCAGGATGCCAAAGGCTCCGGTCATCTCCAGCAAACTCACTTCGCTCTGACCCAAGACTAATCCAGGCACGGCCTTCAAATCGGCGGTGACCCCCATTTTGCGGGCCATTTGGACGACGCCGTTGAGTCCGACGTCCTGGGCGACGCGCAGGGCGATCGGGTTCTCCGATCGGGCCACGGCGGAGGGCAAATCCAGGCTCCCACCGCCGGAGCCACAGCCGCCAAAGGATTGGCCGTCCCAGTCCAAGGGCGCACAGGAGTAGCTGGCACCGGGCGAAATGCCTTTTTCTAGGGCGGCGGTGTAGGTGAAGATTTTGAAGGTGGAGCCGGGTTGGCGCAGGGATTGGGTGGCGCGGTTGTATTGGCTTTGGGCGTAGTCGATGCCGCCGACCAGGGCCATGATTTCCCCGGTGCGGTAGTTGACGGTGCTGATTGCGCCTTGCCCGAAGCCAATTTGGCTGCCTGTGGTATCGACGGCATTGCGCAGGGTTGACTCGGCTTTGGCTTGCATCCGGGGATCGAGGCCAGTTTCGATAATGAAATTACCTTCTTGGGCGACCTGATCCCCCAGCATCTTTCCCAGATCGTCCAACACCTGGGCGTAGTAGTAGGGCGCAATGCCACTGCTGAGGGTTTCCTGGGCTTTGGGGCTGAGCTGGATTAGCGATCGGCGCGCCCGATTCATTTCTTCGCCCGACACCAATCCCTGTTCCGCCATCCGATCGAGCACCCGATTGCGATATTCGATCGCGCTCTTGTTGTCCCGCACGGGGTTGAACGCATTGGGTGCAGGCAAAATCCCCGCCAGCGTCGCCGATTCATTCAGATCCAAATCCTTCGCAGGCTTGCCGAAGTAAAACTGCGCCGCATCTTCAAAGCCGTAGTTGCCATAGCCAAGGTAGACCCGATTCAGATAGAGCAGAATCAAATCATCTTTGCTATAGACCGTTTCCAGCTTCAGCGCCACCACGGCTTCGCGGATTTTGCGGGCGGCGGAGTCTTCGCTGCCGACGTAGCCCCGCAGGATATTTCGGGCCAATTGTTGGGTCAGGGTACTCGCCCCTTCCTTAATGCCACCGCCCGCGATATTCGCCACCACGGCGCGGGTCACCCCGATCGGGTCAACCCCCGGATGCCAGTAGAAGCGCGAATCCTCGGAGGCAATCACCGCCTTGGGTAGGTAGCCGGAATATGCCTTGAGGCTTTTTTGTTCGATGTGGCTTTGGTTGGGCGGTAGGGGACTGAGGGGGGTTTGGCCATCGCGGGCGTAGACGATGATCGGCCCTTGCACCGAATTCGGCAGCGGCGAAATCGAAAATCCCTGCCAGCTAATCAGCAATGCCAGTCCGGCGAGTCCGGTAAACCCCGAGAGGCCGTACAGTCCCGTGCGGAGGATTTTGAGCCAGAGACTGGGTTCTTCTTTGAACTGAATCCGAATCGCATCGGCTAAGTCCGGCGGGCCGAGGGTGTAGACCTGATTGTGGTACAGGGTGGTCGATCGCAGCCGTTTTTTGCCTTTGTAAATGCCGTTGGTGGAGCCTTCGTCGCGCAGTTGGAAGCGGGTGCGGGGGAAGAGGCCCAAGAACCACCGATCGCCCCGATCGCGGGTTACAGAAGCGTGGGTTTGGCTGACGAGGGCATTGCGAATCACGATGTCGCAGGATTGGGAGCTGCGGCCCAGGAGGTAGCGATCGCCCAGCAGCGGGTAGACCTCCGCCTTGGTCGCCTCCGGTAACTGCACCCAGACCTCCGGCACCTTGGCGTTGGGTTTGAGCTTGAGCTGCGAAAACTTCACCTTGGTCGCACCACCCTGGATCAGGTTGGTCAGCGTGGTGAGGATGGTTTTGCGCGGTGGGCGGGGAGAATTCATATACGCCAAGGACAGAGGGAACGGTCGATGTGTGATCTAGCTTTCACTACAAACACCGCAATCAGCTTTCCGGTGTCTTGCCTATTTTAGCGATCGGCGTGGCCTTCCTGAAAGAATTTCGGGTCGGGCGATCGGCGTGAAACGCATTGTCCGCAATTTTGCCAGAATTATCCGGATTTGGCGCGATGGACTGATCCGAGGACTTAAGACCGTATTTGGCGTGAAGTTATTGGTATCGATTAAGACTTTTACCTACGTATTATCCGCAGATTGGCGCATTCCAAAATCAAGATTTTTTTGGAGAATTAATGCATGGACAAGATCAACTGCTCTATCGCATTTGATTTGCTATTTCTCTAACTTTCTGGTTGTGATGCTTTGATGCTGGAAGATCCAGAGATCAATGCCGCTTCTATATTTATTTGCCTAAACCTGATCGCTGATTACCCTGAGTGAATTTATGTTTCTTGATCGTTCGTTGACTAATGCTACCGCCATCACTCCGGCGACAGGTAGTAGTTTGACCATTTCGGATGCGGTGGCATCGAATAATCCGGCGGATGTATTCAAATTCAGTCTTCAGCAGAGTAGTAGTCTGAATCTCTTGGCTTCACGGTTGTCGGGCGATGTGAATATCGCGATCGTGCAGGACAAAAATAATAATGGTGTCGTCAATGCGAATGAAGTCCTGCACCAATCGGCGAATGCGGGACTCTTGGCGGAGCAGTTGAAGCTGAGTACGTTGCTACCGGGAAATTATTTCATCGTGGTGGAACTGGGAACCAGTACTGCCGCCGACTACACGATCGAACTGGGGACAACGAAATCGACGAATGCCGATATTTTGTGGCGTGACTTTAGCAAGAATCAGGTGGGCTATTGGCGATTTGACGGGCTTCAGTATATGGATACCAAGACGGTCAC
The DNA here is from genome assembly GCA_031415035.1 of Cyanobacteria bacterium VAR_4_metabat_243. Lineage (GTDB taxonomy): Bacteria > Cyanobacteriota > Cyanobacteriia > Leptolyngbyales > Leptolyngbyaceae > Romeriopsis. Next base: position 2,111 of record JANOQX010000019.1, on the reverse strand, counting down.
CAGTGTGATGGAGTCGGGTTGGCGGTTTGAGGCGATCGGGGATTTTGATGGCGATCGGGCGGAGGATATTCTGTGGCGGCATAGCTCGACCAAAGAGTTGGTGGTGTGGCTACTTGACCCAGAGACGGCCACGATCAAGACTGACAGCGGCTATATCAAACAAACGGCCACGCAAAACTACATGATTCCCGATAGCTTCCGGGTGGCAGGCGTGGGGGATACGAATGGGGACGGGAAAGGGGACATTATCTGGCGCAATGAATTGGCCAGTAATGTGGTGATCTGGCAAATGGATGGCAACCAACTGAAGCCTGGTGTTGGCGGCGCAGTAGGCACGTATAACCCGGAAAGAACGGTCTTGACGCCGCTATCAGTGGATGCCAGTTGGGAATTGGTGGATACGGTGCGGATCAATGATGATGCGAAGTTTGATCTGGTCTGGCGCAATCGGACTTCCAATCAAGTCGTGAATTGGATGATGGATGGGAATGTGCTCACCAGTGGGGGTGCGACCACCCAATTGTTAGGTGCGGCCTATGACATTGAATCGGTGGGTGATTTTAATGGTGACGGTCGGGGGGATCTGCTGTGGCGCGATACTCAGGGCAATACGCAGATGTGGCTGGTGAATGCGCAGGCCAACAATTACGATATTCAGACGTTGAGGCTCCAAGCAACTGGGGCGTTGTTGCCCACTGTCGGGATGGAATACAAGCTGGTAGGGGTTGAGGATTTTTCGGGGGATGGGAAGGGGGATATTGTCTGGCGGCATCAGACGGGTTTTTTGGTGCTGTGGACGATGGATGGGGCGACGATCACGCAGCAATCGCAAATGGTCTCGAATACCGATGTGAATAATCTGAATCGGCAGACCTTGGGGACGGCCTCGAAGGCGGATTTTGTGGATTTTGGGGTGCAGTTGGCGGCGGCGACGGATAGTGGCGTCAGTCAGAATGACTGGATTACTAATGTGCGTCGATCGGCCCTATCGGGTGTGGCGGCGGCGGGCAGTCAAGTCAATCTGTTTGCCAATAATATTTTGATTGGGACGACGACGGCCACGACGGCGGGAACTTGGTCGATCGTCGGGAGTGCGCTGGATGATGGGGTCTACAGTCTATCGACGCAGATCACGAGTCAAACGGGATTTGTGATGAACCAGACGATCGGGCGGAAACTGACGATCGATGGCACGGCGGCGGATATGCAGATTACCGGGGTGAAGGATGGGATTGCCTGGGATAAGCAAATCAATCTGGCAGGAATTCTACGGGATATGGATCCTAACGCAAAAGTGGAATGGTCAGTCAGTCAGAACGGGACATTGCAGGTAAGTGCGGTGCTGGGAGCGACGCTGGAGAATCCGACGGTGACGGGGGCGATGATTCGGCAACAAGCCTTGACTGCAACGCCAATCACGTTGGGGGATGCAACAAGTACGGAAGTCTCCAAGCCCTACGAAATCACCTTGAAGGCGACAGACAGGGCGGGAAATATCTCAACGCAGATATTTAAGGGAATGCGGCTGAACTTGCCGGAATTGACCGAAGAGAGTTTCCTGTTGCCAGGTTCGGCAGCGCTGGATTACCAGCCGGACGATCGGATCGTCAGTCCAATGAACATGCTGAATAATCCGACTGCTGGCGGTGGATATTTGTTCATTGGGACGGGGGGAAGCTGGGGTTATAGCAGCGGAACGGGGGGAACGGGTTCCGTCAATTGGACAGCGGTGAGTAATCCGGTGACAGCAGTACCGGGGAATGCAACCAATCTGGACAGCAAGGTGAACTACTTGGCGGGGTTACGGTTGGCGCTGACAACGGCGCAGAAAGCCTTGAGCAATCACCCGACGATCGCAATGAAGAAACAATCGCTGAGTGAGCAATTAGAAATGGTAATGGCGGTGGGTGAAGTGGTGGAGCAGAATAATTTGTTCCAGTCGATGACTCCAATGCTGCAAGGTCTCTTTGGCAATACTCCGGACAGATTTCAGGGAGCCAAAGCCCCGTACTGGAGGAGGCTGGGGTAGTTGGGATGGGATTTAATCAAAGTTGGGTCAAGGTCTAACATGGTAATAAATCGCTCCAGGAAATGGTGATTGAGTGCCTGCC
>JANOQX010000018.1:0-4027 GCA_031415035.1 Cyanobacteria bacterium VAR_4_metabat_243 | reverse complement strand
GCCATGACCTAATCCCGACCGTCCCAATTTAATCCCTCCACCCACGGACATTTGCTGCGACAACTGTCCGACAAGCCGTTTGCCAAAAAATACTGGCAAAAATTAGCGCTTGCATTCTAGGATTTAATACAGTATCTACGGCTGAATTAGAATTCTTCAATGGCCCGACTCCGCTCGACTACCGCCCCTCGACTAGAAGTCGGGGCTACAAGCGAAAGTCCTTGCAGGACTGGGAATTCAGTCCCCTTTGGACTTTTGCTATTAGCCCCGACTTACAGTCGAGGGGCGGTCTCAGCCGCAGTCCATCAATTCGCCATCGCGGAATGATCAAGGCCACAATCGCTTCATCCCTCAACCACCGCACCCGTAATCGATTTCAAAATCTGAAGAATCGCCAGAATCTCATGCTTCTCCGAATATTCCGATGAGCATTCCAACTCCAAAATCGGCCTTGGCGACTCGATCGCCCGCAATGTCGCCTTCACAAACGTCCAACTATCGGCGATCGTATAAGCCCCAAACACCGTCTGCTCGTCGGTCTGCGCTGTTTGATGATTAATATAAGCCGCCGTGAGCAATTGCCCATAAAGCTGTGGAATCGGGTCAACCGCTTCAATCCCCCGCTTCGCCTCCACCACCACCAAATACGGCGCTTCCAACCGTCCCGCGATCGACCGCCCCAACACCCCATCCGCAATCCCACTAATCGAAAACCTCGGAAACTGCGCGTTCAACGCAATCTCCGACCAAGCCCGAATGTAATCCGTCTCCGCCAACGCCAACAGCGGATAGATCGCCCGCGCCCAAATCGTCGCCTCATTCAGCAAATGCGCGGGCTGGTTGAGCAACTGCGACTGGATAAAACTGGCATACTGCGCCTCATTCGGCGTGATGGCGATCGTCTGTGGATGCGTCCAGCCATAATCCCGAATCGGATGCTCAATCAACTGCACCACCGATCGCAGGTCAGCCAAAGTCAGCCGCCCGATCGTCAGGACAATGGGCAATTCACGGGTGGATTCCGAAGTCGGTGCAGTCATGGGAAGATAGAGTGTGGCAATGTTACTCCATTATAGCGAAAAGCCCCCTTCCCCCGCTCCATGCAGATTTATCTCGACTACAGCGCCACCACCCCACCCCACCCCGCCGTCATCGCCCTCATGCAACAGGTGATGCAATCCCAATGGGGCAATCCGTCGAGCCTGCATAACTGGGGCAACCGATCGGCCACCATTCTCGAAATCGCCCGCACCCAAGTTGGGCAATTGATCAATGCCGTGCCCGAATCGATCGTCTTCACCTCCGGCGGCACCGAATCAAATAATCTCGCGATCCTCGGCGTGGCTGCGGCCATGGCCCAACCCGCACATTTAATTATTTCCGCGATCGAACATGCGGCGATTAGCGTCCCGGCCCAGATGCTCGAAGCCCAAGGTTGGTTGGTCACTCGCTTACCCGTCGATCGTACCGGACGAATTAATCCCGCCGATTTAGAAGCCGCGCTCCAACCGAATACTGAACTGGTCTCAATCATCTGGGGCCAAAGCGAGATCGGCACCATCCAACCGATCGAACAACTCGCAAATATCACCCACAATCACGGCGCACTCTTCCACACCGATGCCGTCCAAGTCGCCGGACGCGCCCCGATCGATTGTGCGACCCTACCGATCGACTTACTCTCCCTCTCCAGCCACAAACTCTACGGCCCCCAAGGCATTGGCGCACTCTACGTCAAACCGGGCACCAAAATTTGCCCCATCACGGGCGGCGGCGGCCAAGAGAACCAACTGCGATCGGGCACCCAAGCGATCGCTAATATCGCGGGATTTGGCCTTGCCGCCGAATTAGCATTATCGACAATGGCAACCGAAACGCCCCGACTAATCACAATGCGCGATCGATTGTTTGAGCAATTAGCCAATACAGCATTAGTGGCAACAGGCGATCGCACCCATCGACTCCCCCATCACGTCAGCTTCTGCCTCCCAAAAAATCCCACCATCAGCGGCAAACACCTCGTCCGTCAAATGAACCTCGCAGGCATTGGCATCAGTGCAGGTGCCGCCTGTAGCAGCGGCAAAATTGTGCCCAGCCCGATCTTGCAGGCGATCGGCTGGAGCGGGCCGATCGCCCAAACCGGAATACGTTTGACCTTGGGACGGGACACGACGATCGCGGATATCGACTGGGCCGCAATGGCTTTGCAGCAGATATTAGACCGCCAATCTACCTAGCCCAAATCAACTCATTATTGGCAAACTGAGTCGGTGGCCGCCATAGTTCTGATCCCCCTAAATCCCCCTTCAAAAGGGGGACTTTTTCATGTTCCCCCCTTTTGTTGGCGAAGCCTCTCCGAAGGAGTTAGGGGGGCGAGGGGGGATCACAACCTTCGCAAAATACCTGCTGATTAACATGAACCAGCCTTGCCAGAATGGGAGGCCGGGTGCGGTTTGGCGCGATCGACAGGTTCAATTCCCCACCACCCCATCGCCCTCGATCGCCGCAAACGCATCCCCCGGCCGCAAGCCCAACCACGGATCACTCGCCGGAGTCAAAAACAAACTCGTATACACCCGCTGATTCAGTTGTTCAAAACTTGCCATCGTTGCCTGCTCCGCAAACCATTGATGCAATTGACTATGCAACAAATATTCGTTCCGCACCGTATCCAGTGCCATATTCCGCTCAAACTGGCGCACCACGATCGGCAACGACTGTGACGCATTCGGTGCAATCTTTTGGGCCATCAGCGCCAAACTGTTGGCATCCAGTTTTGAGCGACGCTGATCCCGATCGGCGAGGGTTTGCCAAGCTGCTGCATCGGTGATCTTCGCTAAGGTTTCACGGTTCGACTGAATCGGCGTCATCAATTGCACCAATGGCCGTTCCACCACCATCTTCGACATCGCCAACGATCCGGCGATCGCGGCACTGGGAAACAATTGCGCCGTCGGTGGCGGCGGCGGCAACGCCAACAATGCCGGGGTGTCCTGCATCGTCACAGTGGCCAACTCCCGACTCCACTGCTGCTGCACCTTGGCAAACCGATCGTAGTGATATTGCCGCAATGCCCCTGACTGCTGCATCGCAGGCATTTTCTGAAATGTTCTGAAAAACGCTTCCGCCTGCGTCAACTGCGCCGCAAATGCCTGCGGGCCATACAATCCCGGAATCGCCTCGATCGGGCGACCCTGGGAATCTAAAACGTAATGCACACTATGTCCCGTCAGCGTGCGTTCCAGCTTGCGGCCATCACCAAAGTCGATCGTTACCTTCGGCACCGGACGCTCCGAACTCCAATGCAAAATAAATCGATCGCGCAACTGGTCGCCAACAGCCTGATTCGCATACAGCGCCAACCGGAAAAATCGACTATTCGCACAGCTCAATTCCTGATCCAAATTCCCCAATAGCCGCAGCGACAAAATCGGCTTGCCACTTTGCTGCGCCGCCGCCTTTGCCTGTTCTAGATCGGTGTACCAATACAACCGCGACGCATGACAATCCCGCTGTTGGCAAATCGCATCCAGCGTTGCCCGCAGTTCCGGCGACTGCCCACTTTTGAGTTCCCGATCGTGCTGGGTGATAAACTGCGCCAGCCCGGTCGGCCCATTTTGGCGATACGTCGCCGCTGACGGGATCGCTGCTGAGGCTGGTGCCCCGGCCCAGACGATCGGCAAAGCCAACAATATCCCACGAACCAAAATGCGACGAATCATCGGGAACACCAAGGGTAAAGGAGTGCAGGGCAATTGGATCAACTCCATTCACTCTACTCGTACTCCCGCACACAATCCGTGAATTCATGCAATCTTTAAGCCCCGATCGACCGCATCATCGGGGATCAAAAAACCGTCAATCGCCGTGGGGTTTTGGGCATCACGACTACCCCTGTTAAGGTGAGCTTTTGTACCAGTTTGCTCAATCTGAGTCGCGATGGATAGGCGATATAATCAGACCAAGCGGTTTGAGCGATTCACAGCGGAGGAGCGGGATGATTAGTGCGATCTTTGAGCGATTCGTG
>JANOQX010000017.1:0-2585 GCA_031415035.1 Cyanobacteria bacterium VAR_4_metabat_243 | reverse complement strand
TTTACCGCCAGTACCACATACTCATCGGTTCGTTCTAAGATTGAAACTGACATCGTCTGACTACCTGACTAGCGATGGAAAACGGCCTAATTCCTATGACCTTCTAGCATTTTAACACCACATTAGATTCTAGTCGCACCCCATGCGGTGGTTTCCTTGATCCCTCACTGTCATTTCATTTTACGGTTGAACTGGCGGCGATCACCGTGGCATATCATCGCTTGCTGATGGCGGCTATCGCCGTGGTGGGAATGGTGACGATTCACTTCATTGGTGTCACGATTCTTAGGAGATTTTTATCATGTTCAATTTGATTAATCCGATCGATACCGCGTTGCGACCGATCGAAGCACTACATGGCCTCGGTCTATTGGCACTCCCGCATCTGAAGGCGGTTTGGCAAGTTGTGACGGCGGAACAGACGCAGCAGGTTTTACGGGCGATCGGTCTGGCTGTTTTGGTGATGGGGACGATCATTCTCTCTGGGATGTTTGAAGTGGTGAAACTGGCGGTGCGGGAGGCGACGATCGCGTTTCAAGCCCAAATCGAAACTACTGTCGTCGAATGCGTTGAGCCGGAGGCGCTTGGCGTGAGTCAACCAATCAAGCCAGAAGGCATTTCACAAAAAACTGGGGTCAGGATGCTGCGGCAGATGGCAACTCAACGTGGGGTTCGCAATGCAGGCAGGATGCGTAAGCCAACGTTATTGCTTCTGCTGAAGTTGGATTAGATGTCCATTGCCTTGACGGGATGGGCATTTCCCGATTGCCCTCTATCCAAATCTTCGGATCGGGTCATCTGGCTATGGGTACTTGCAGGAGCCGTGGAGTACACGGAGGATTTCTACTCGTTGTCCTTTCACTCGATAGATGACCAGGTATGGACTCCCCAGAATTACCAGATCCTTCGTCCCCTCAACTCGGCCAGGACGACCCATAGTCGGGAAACTCGCTAACTTATCGGTGGCCACCCAAATCTTGAGCACCAACTGAATCGCCGCTTCGGGATTCTCTTGGGCTAGAAAATCGTGGGCTTGCTCTAACGATCGAAGGGCTTTGCGTAACCAGCGAATCTGCATTGATTACTTCCCAGCCTTGGTCGGTTTCCCTTGAGTGAATTTGGCAAACACCGCCTCAACTTCCGCCTCACTGGCAAAATTGCCTGCATCAGCCTCAACAATCGCTTGCTGGATTTCCGCTACTTGCCACTGGTGAACTTCCAGGTAGAGGTCGATCGCGCTATTCAGCACATAGGAGAGATCGCGGTCTAATCCAGTCGCAATCTGGTCTAGCAGTTCGCGCTTACCTTCATCAAGGCGGAAGGTGATACTCTCTTTGTTCATCAAAATTCCTCAGATCGTCTTACAGCGCATTATAGCATCTTACAAAACCGATCGACTGATATGAACTGACTTTCTAATTGGGCAGCGGGCCGCTGCACAATTCGTGACCAGTCAGCTGAGTGGCTCTATTGACTGAACTGTAAGCTAGAGGAAACTAGTCACCGTCACAACAAATACTGATTTGACTTAAATTTCAGAATCAATATCATAGTTCAGCTTGGCCCATTCCTGGTTACGTGGAAAAACATAAGCAGCCATATCCCAGTCATCATCAACATTTCCACCGCAGATAAGCAAAATTGATTCTGGGCAATTATATTTCTCCGAGACGGAGATTTTCTTCATCTGCTCAATATCTAACAGGCTGGCATGAGCTGAAGCATAAGGATGAAAATGCCATTCTCCAAGATAAAAATATTGTTTTTTATACCAGAATTGATCCAATAAATTCTGTATTCCTTTAACACCACGATAAAAAGAATTTTGGCTTCTTTGTGAATCTAAAGGAGCATCAGAAACATTCTTCACTAGAGCAAATTGATGTGCTGAATCATAAATTCCAATTAATATACCACCAACCTCTCTTTTACCAGCATTTCGACAAATTTTGAGTATTTTAAGAACCTCCTTTTTCTCAATTCTCAGGCCAAATTTGTTATCACTCGAAATAAACTCTAGGCTACTTTTGACCTTCATAAGGCTCTACCTGCTGAACTCCACAGAACTTATTATCATGGTAAATCTGCTCAAAAACTGCTAAAGAATCATGAATTGAGTCGGCCTCAAATATTGAATCAAGATGCTTTACAGCAACAGAAGCTAACAGCCACACATCGTCAACCCTGGCTGGAAATACAGGGTGCCAGCACCCTACACCCGCCCAAGGTAATTTTATATCTTTATACTCTTGTCGTTCTTGTTCTAACCAAGATGCAATCTTTTCCTTAAAAATGAGACAGGGAAAGCATTTTCCTTGAGAGCCAAAGCAGAACAGCCGCTTGGCAGCTATTCCGAGTGAAATCAGGGTAAGCGCATCTAAAAATGTAACTCATCACACAGACAAATAAGCCAAGCCATGGGTGTGAAGTCGGGAATTGAGGATTTATACCAAATCAAACAATTGATGCATCAGATAAAGCGTTCATAATGAAAGGATATTGAGTCATTGAAGCAATCCATTCGGGTGTCATGTAACTGAGAATCTCGCGGACGGCGAGGCGCAATTGATCCAGGTTGGCAAAAT
>JANOQX010000016.1:0-1656 GCA_031415035.1 Cyanobacteria bacterium VAR_4_metabat_243 | reverse complement strand
GACTCAGATGGCGGCACTTGTGCGGGAATTCTTTACGTTGAAGCCCTCTGGCAAACATATGAGTGGGCGGAACCTCGGACGACTAGAACCAACTCCTAGTCTCGTTTATCGGGCAATCGCCTAAAAACTTGAACATCGAGTGAAAGCATATTCCGATCGGCTAACCAAGATTGTGACTTTAGCCGATTTAAATATGACATTTCGATAGCTGGGGGTATCATGCCTCCAGCTATTTTATTTTTTTGCGAACGTAACCGCCATAACCCACCAAAGCTATCGCTTCAAGGGACTGAAATGTCTTTGAACGAAGCCTCTGAGCAATACTGCGTGTATCAACGCGCCAACCTCCGCACTACCCTGGATAAACCCGCGACGGGTTGCAGCGCCACCATTAAGGTCGGCAGTTCAGGGATTGAATAATCGACCGATCGGCTGATCCCACTGGGGTCAGCCGTGATTTTTTGATGCTATCGCACTGCAATCGTGATCTGTCGGAGAAGCACGATGCAAGTGAATGATGTCAGTGGGAACTATCCCACCAATACCGCTAGGGTAGAAACCCAAACCTTGGAAAATAATCTGGCCGCAATCCTCCGATCGCGGCCTGTGGCCCGCAAACTCATCCAGCAAATCATCGGCAATGCCATTTGTCACGATGCCGCCGCACTGGGCCGCATTCTTCGCGTCCATCTCATGCAGCCCGCACACCTGAGCCTCACCCAATCGCAAATCCAGGCATTGCAAGGCGCGATCGGGCTGGCTCAACAGATGTATATTCCCACCGCCCCGAATCAAATCAAGCTCGACGATCCCGCGATCGCGAGTGCTTGGTTGACGCAGGCGATCGGCTGGAAAGCCGTCGAAAACTTTGCCGTGCTGGTATTGAACGTGAAGCATGAAGTGATTGCCTGTGAAGTCGTGACGATTGGCACAGTGACGGAAACCCTCGCCCATCCACGGGAAATCTTCGGCACTGTCATTCGGTTGAATGGTTGTCGCCTGATTGTGGGTCACAACCACCCCAGCGGCAGTCTTGAACCCAGTCCCGAGGACATTATGCTCACCCGACAATTACTCAAAGCGGCAACAGTAATGGGCATTCCCCTACTCGATCATCTGATTGTCGGCCAAGGCCATTACCGATCGCTGCGGGAGAATACCGGATTGTGGCAGGAAATTCCCCAGGATTGAAGCCAAACCGGGCGGCGATTGCCGCAAGGAAATAGGCGTTCTGCCACATCGGGACGCCGCATATCCAATTAATTCAATGGGAAATACGAAACAATGACAACTACCAACATGAATAACCAAACGACCATTGAAGGCCGCCTCGGTGCCGACGTCATCGTGCGCCAAACCAAAGGTGGCAAGTCAGTCACCAATCTATCCGTGGCAATCAATCAGAATTTCAAGAATGATGATGGTGACTTGGTCGAAATGCCGCTAGTCTGGGTCGCAGTAACGGTCTGGGGCAAGCTGGCCGAACTCTGTGAGCAGCATACCGGAAAAGGGATGTTATACCAAATCAAACAATTGATGCATCAGATAAAGCGTTCATAATGAAAGGATATTGAGTCATTGAAGCAATCCATTCGGGTGTCATGTAACTGAGAATCTCGCGGACGGCGAGGCGCAATTGATCCAGGTTGGCAAAAT
>JANOQX010000015.1:0-3634 GCA_031415035.1 Cyanobacteria bacterium VAR_4_metabat_243 | reverse complement strand
GCCCGTCGCAATATCCCGAATCTCTAAATAGCCTTCTTTGAATTCCTCTGAAGACGTTAGGCGCTTTTCGATCGCCACCCGATAATCGAGGGATAGCGTTTGTTCGAGGGCATCCGCGATCGCGCTAATCAGCTGATGGTGGACTTCGGGCCACATGCCAGGATGTTCGAGATAGGGATCCATTCCGGGGAAGGGCGAAGGCATGGCGTTCACGAAGTGTCTCTGCAAGAGAATTGGGGGCGAATGATGACTGCTCACATCATAGCGAAATCTTGGGGAATGCGGATGGGGGCGATCGGCTTGATATAACAATACCCATAGGCTGGGTAGAACGGAGTGAAACCCAACCTATCATCTACATGTGAACTAGCTTCCCACCAGTACTTTAGCTGCGGTCTATAAAGAACTCTGCAAGTTTTTCGACTGGACTAGCATACCCACGAGATCTGACAAGAGTTCTTGATGCAAATATCGTTCCGTCAGGGAAGATGGCAAGTTTTTCATTTACGACCTCTCCACCAGCTACTGCGATGGAATTCATCAAATTCCTCTCTGCTTGCGTAGTGCTAAAAACCTGCCCCATAGCTTGCTCATCACGTCTCGCACGGTTTAATTGCTGCTGAATTAAATCGTGCTGCCTTTGAAGATTCGCTAGGGTGTTCTGAGTTTGCAAGGAATAGTGATTACTGGATGTCATAGTAGTTCAGTCCTATTATTTCAGGGAACAATTAATTCTTCATCAGTGAATAGTATTTGTCCGGACGAAATCAAAAATGTCGGCGTTATAAACATTGCACGATTTTATATAAATGAAGTAAACAGCGGTCACTATAATTTTGGAACTGTTAGAGAGTCCACTATTCACCAGCAAATCGTTGGGTCATGATCTGCAAGATCGATCGAATATCTTTTTGCACATCCTTCACTTCAGCCAGCGTCTCATCCAGCTTTGCCATCCGATCGGCATGGTCTGCATGATCACGCTCAAGCCGCTCAACGCGCAGATCGTGATCATCAAGTTCCTCATCATGCTGTCGAGTCCGGTTGCGGGTGTAGGTTGTTAGATCGGTGATAGCAGCAGCCATGGCAACTACGGTCTGGCTTAACTCCGCCACGTTGCGGGTGGTATCCGCCGAGATGGCCAATACTTGGTCAAGGTTGTGATTGATTTGGTCGATATTGCGATCGGTCATGGCGTTCAGCGTCGAAAAGTACTCACATTCTATCGTAACGATAACCTTAATGCACCGTGCCTAAACCGGCATAAGCCGTTATCTTTGAAGCAGTGGCCAAATCTCATGTGCCCAATCTGACGTAAAAATCGACCTACAGCACCCATGACCCAGCCAACGATCGAATCCATCCTCCAAGAAAACCGCTCCTTCCCGCCGAGCGCCGAATTCGCCAGCAAAGCCGCCGTCAAGAGCCTCGACGCCTACAAACAGCTCTACGAAGCCGCCAAAGCTGACCCCACCGGATTCTGGGCCGACCTGGCCACCAAAGAACTGCATTGGTTCAAACCCTGGGATACCGTGCTCGACTGGAGCAATCCGCCCTTTGCCAAGTGGTTCGACGGCGGCAAAATCAATCTTTCCTACAACTGCCTCGATCGGCATCTGGCCACCCGTGGCGACAAACCCGCGATCGTCTGGGAAGGCGAACCCGGCGATTCCGTCACCCTCACCTACAAGCAACTCCACGCCGAAGTCTGCAAATTCGCCAATGTGCTGAAAGGTCAGGGCGTTCAAGCGGGCGATCGGGTCGGAATCTACATGCCGATGGTGCCTGAAGCCGCGATCGCGATGTTGGCCTGCGCCCGGATTGGGGCGGTGCATGGGGTGGTGTTTGGTGGCTTTAGTGCCGAGGCATTGCGCGATCGGTTGGTGGATGCCGCAGCGAAGATTGTGATTACCGCCGATGGGGGCTGGCGCAAGGACGCGATCGTGCCGCTGAAGCCCGCCGTGGATAGCGCGATCGATGATCCGAAGGCCCAGGTCAGCAGCGTCATCGTCGTCAAACGCACGGGCCAAGATGTGACCATGGCCGCCGGACGCGATCACTGGTGGCATGAACTAATGGCCACGGCCGCCGCCGATTGTCCCGCCGTCGAACTCGACGCCGAGCAAATGCTATTCGTGCTCTACACCTCCGGCTCCACAGGCAAACCCAAGGGCGTCGTCCACACCACCGGCGGCTACAACCTCTACGCCCACATGACCTGCAAATGGATTTTTGACTTGCAGGAAAATGATGTGTTCTGGTGTACTGCCGATGTGGGCTGGATTACGGGGCATAGTTACGTCGTCTACGGGCCGCTTTCCAATGGCGCAACGACGGTGATGTACGAGGGAGCGCCGCGACCGTCGAATCCGGGCTGCTTCTGGGACGTAATCGAAAAGCATAAAGTCACGATTTTCTACACAGCACCCACCGCCATCCGCGCCTTTATCAAAATGGGCGACGAGCTGCCGAATGCCCGCGATCTGTCATCATTGCGATTGCTAGGAACAGTCGGCGAACCGATTAACCCCGAAGCCTGGATGTGGTATCACAACGTCATCGGCAAAGAAAAATGCCCGATCGTCGATACTTGGTGGCAGACCGAAACGGGCGGCGTGATGATTACCCCATTGCCGGGCGCGATCGCCACCAAACCTGGATCAGCCACACTCCCATTCCCCGGAATTATCGCCGACATTGTCGATCTTGATGGCAATAGTGTTCCCCATGGTGAAGGCGGTTATTTAGCCGTGCGTCATCCTTGGCCGGGAATGATGCGAACCGTCTACGGCGACCCCGATCGCTTCCGCAAAACCTATTGGGAACATCTCCCCGTCAAAGATGGCCAGTACATCTACTTCGCCGGTGATGGTGCCCGACAGGATGCCGATGGTTACTTCTGGGTCATGGGCCGCGTCGATGACGTGATCAATACCGCCGGACACCGTTTAGGCACGATGGAAATCGAGTCGGCGTTAGTCTCGCATCCGGCAGTCGCGGAAGCTGCTGTGGTCGGCAAACCCGATGAAATCAAAGGTGAAGAAATCGTCGCATTTGTAATTCTCGAAGGGGGCCATACAGGCAGCGATGAACTGGCGAAGGCGTTGAAAAAACACGTTGTTGGGGAGATTGGCGCGATCGCGCGTCCCGGTGAGATTCGTTTTGCCGAAGCCTTACCCAAGACCCGATCGGGCAAGATCATGCGACGGTTGTTGCGGAATCTGGCAGCGGGTCAGGAAATCTCCGGCGATACTTCCACCTTGGAAGATCGCAGCGTGTTGGAGAAGCTGCGCGGTGAAGGTTCGTAGGAATCTAACGATCAAGCCTCTGGTGCGTTTGGCGTGACTGGAGGCTTGATGTTTTGGCCTGGCTCCAAAACCGCTTGCTCAAGCAGATGTTTCACGTCAGTTTGAAGATCCGGTAGGTGGGATGATCGATCTGCCAGTTGTCGATCGTCACATACAGTTGGGTGCTTTGAAAGTAGACTTGCTCGTAATACCAAATCAAACAATTGATGCATCAGATAAAGCGTTCATAATGAAAGGATATTGAGTCATTGAAGCAATCCATTCGGGTGTCATGTAACTGAGAATCTCGCGGACGGCGAGGCGCAATTGATCCAGGTTGGCAAAAT
>JANOQX010000014.1:0-2551 GCA_031415035.1 Cyanobacteria bacterium VAR_4_metabat_243 | reverse complement strand
CATCTACCAGACCGGACGTAAAGTCACAGAAGCCTTTAAGCAAACAATGGCAATTGTCTTCGATGATTACTTGCCGCAATGGAATTATCGGGCTGTACCGCAGACCCAATAATCTTGGATCTTATTGAATCCTCATTCCTTACCCGTCCAGTCAGCGGCGATTTGTCCGATCGGCGCGATCGATGCCGATCCCCCTAGCCCCCTTAAAAAGGGGGAACCGGATTCAAAGTCCCCCTTTTTAAGGGGGATTTAGGGGGATCGCGCCCGCTAACCCACCCGTTACACCAAATCCTTTTGCAGCGCGATCGCCCATTGGGCCGCCAAATCCACCTGGGTAAACGGCACGGTGACCGCCGCTTGGTCGGGCCGCACAAATACCAGCCCGATCGTTTTGCCTTTGGTCGGTGGGTTTTGGGGATCGACGATCGCGCCATCGACGACTAACTGGAGGGCACTGACGCTCTTGAGGCTAAAGGTTTGAATGTTTTTGGGCGCGGGGCGATCGGGTTGGCCCCAACTGATGGCGTCGCCCGATTGGCCCATCACGGCGCGAATATCATATTTTGCCCGATCGAAGGATGCCGCCCAGACTTTGTAGGCTTCGAGTTTGGTATATTCGTTCCGCCCCGCCCAGGCCAGCCAGAAGAACAGCACCAACAGTGGCATCCACATCAAACCCCGTTCCATTGCCGTCCTTGCCCCGCTAAATCCGCATTGTTTCAACCCCCAGTGTAATGGGTTTAGGCCCAGCTCTGGATCTGGCCCGATCGCAGCGATCGCACCGTGCCGTCGGGCAACCGCAGTTGGTAGCCCCCTTGCCAATCAATCCCCTGGCCGATGCCGACAATCGTTTCGGTGCCCTGTTGGACGGTGACGGTGCGATCGCGCAGGAGGTCGCGCTGATTGATCGCCCGGATCCAGGTACTCGACAACAAGCCCTCGGGGGATGGAGCCACCGCCGCCAGATCGAGTAACTCCGATCGCAGGCGGGTGATTAACTGCCGATCGCTCGGCACCTGGGGCGAAACCTGATGCAAACTAATCGCCCGCTCCGCCCAAGCCGCCGCCCCAAAATCCACCTGCCGATTCAGCCCAATGCCCACCACCAAGCCATCCGTGCCCGTTTCCACCAAAATCCCCGCCAGCTTGCGGCCCGCCAGCCAGACATCGTTGGGCCACTTAATCTGCAATTGCGGTGACAGCGCCCGATCGAATCGTTCCAATGCCTGGATCACCGCCAATCCGGCCAACAGACTGAGATACCCCGCTGCTGCGTCCGCCGTTGACTGTGGGTCGGGGGCGAGGGGGCGCAACACAAAACTCGCCGTCAATACCCCCGCCGGAGCCACCCAACTGCGTCCCCATTGTCCCCTTCCCGCCGTTTGGTAGCGCGTGAAGACCACGGCCCCATGGGATAAATCGGCGCAATGCGCCATGGCCCAGGTGTTGGTACTGGGGCAAGTCGGGAGTTCATGGAGCCAATCCGGATCGGACAGGGTGGGTCGGGCCTGATGCATACTCCAATCTGGCACTAGGGCGGCGGATCTGTCTAGTTGGGAAGTATGGATTAATACGTCGATCGGGATGAATACGGCTGTATCGGCAACCGCGCTACGCTAGGATGCCAGAGATCGAAATTTGGGGGCGGGCGATGGTAATCGATTGGCTCAGTTGGCGCACCTTAACCAAGGTCTTGCCTTGGGCGGTGGGCTTTGGCTTGGCGAAAACCATGATGCATTACTTCGGGTTTGAGCCTTGGACGTTTGATAGTCTGACGGGATCCCTGTTGGGCGCGGCGACCTTTGTGCTGACGATCGTCCTGGGCGGTACCCTGAGTGATTATCGCGCCTGCGAAGGGATGCCCAGCCAGATTGTCAATTCCCTAGAAACGATCCATGACAACAGCGTGATGGTCGGCAAAATCGCGCCGCAGTATGATCCGCAGGTGTTGGTCGCACCGATCGTCCAAGTAGCCCGATCGATCACCGATTGCTTGCAGGACGGCAAACCCTTTACGGCGGTGGAAGCGAGCTTGGTTGAGCTGAATGCGAGTTTGGTGGCGTTAGGCCCGTTGGATCAGGGTTTGATCGTGATCCAACGGATGCAAACGGAGATTGCCCAGGTGCGATCGTTGGCGCGTCAAATGGAATCGGTTCGCGATTCGGATTTTGTCCCCGAAGCCTATACGTTACTGTTTCTATTTTTATCGGCTTCAGCGATGACGTTATTGCTGGTTCACGCGGATTCGTTCAGTGAAAGCCTGGTGACCTCAACCTTTCTATTTACGCTGTTGGTTTATTTGCTGCTATTTATTCGGGATTTGGATAATCCTTTTCAATATGATGGCAAATCCGGAGTGGATGTTGATTTGAGTGCCTTGCAGCAGTTGCCCGATCGCTTGGTGTCACACTAATACCAAATCAAACAATTGATGCATCAGATAAAGCGTTCATAATGAAAGGATATTGAGTCATTGAAGCAATCCATTCGGGTGTCATGTAACTGAGAATCTCGCGGACGGCGAGGCGCAATTGATCCAGGTTGGCAAAAT
>JANOQX010000013.1:0-8526 GCA_031415035.1 Cyanobacteria bacterium VAR_4_metabat_243 | reverse complement strand
TGCTTGAAGGCGTTGCTCGACTACGACTTTTACTTGGATGTGGGGAATGAATACAAAAACGCGACAATCCTGACGGAACGGGCTTGCGTGGCGATCATCACCTACTACGCCCATGAGGCTGAAGACAGCAAACGGAAGAAGCTGTCTCAACATACTTCTTCGCAATTCCAGCTTTTCGGTTTGCGCGGCTGGGTGCATGACATTACGGGCTGGTCGGCCCCGAAACCTGTGCCGCATGAGTCGCTGACCTACGCGGAGCAGATTGGCATCGATCCGCGCTATGCCGAGGTGATGCTAGATCGGCACACCATCTACAACGCGCTTCTTACCAAAGGCATCAATGCCCCGATGTATCGGGTTTATCTGTATCTGATGGACTGTGATTTGGTGCAGCATCGGCCCACGCTGGCGGAGATTTGCAAACATACCCATGTGGCGAAGCACAACCTCTACGACATGGTGGAACGGATGCGCGACTACGCCTTGGTGCCAGAGTGGCTCGAACTCGATCCAAGCAGTCGCAGTCTCGAAGCCCAAATCCGCGATCGATTGCATGGGGAATTTGGCGGCGCGATCGAGGTGCAGACCAGCTATGGTCCGATCGATTTGCTGACGGCGACGGAGCTGATTGAGATCAAACGGATTGAGGATTGGAAGACGGGGTTTGGTCAGGTGTTGGCCAAGTCGCCCGCCTATCCGCAGCATGGCAAGCGACTGCATTTGTTTGGCAATAGCGATCGTATGCTCCGCAACGTGAAGGCTTGCTGTAAGGAATTTGAGATCGTGGTAAGTTTTGAAATCGGCTGCTTGCAGGTGATTTAGCATTTCGCCAATTCGAAATTCTGAAATTAATGACCCCGATCGACCATAAAAAAGCACCGTAACTGTCGCTACAGCGCTCAACTGACCAGGAAAGGATTCAAATGCTCTCAGGCGATTGCATGGGGCTATTTTGCCAAGTTGACCCGAAACATTCCGTAGGGATTTATACTCAATCGCCACTGAATGTCCACAGCCAATAAAAAACCCCGTCAAGCAGCGGCATTATTGCTGCGGGGCGGGGTTTGATCAACTTTGATGAAGGAATAGATTGTGCGATTCGATCGTTGGATCGAACCACATGGCGACTTGCCACAAGACCCGATCATTGAAGCGCGATCGGCTTGTGAGAGAGAGAGGAGAGATTCGCTAACTCGCTGACGGCTCGTGCATTCATTTGTAAACAATCGTAACAGAAACATTACAAAATGTAAACGAGTTCAGGTGAATTGGCGCGGTCAATGCATTCCACCAACAGCGCTGATCGACAAGTATTGCAAAAGCGTTACTGCTGAATGGGCATGGATGGGCTGAGTGCTATGTTGTTCCTGTTCTTTTGATGAGGTATTGCTTATGACTGGAATGTTCACCGGCGATCGGATGGTTCGCCTCGAAGTCACTGGCATCCGCCAGTCGTCAATTTGTCACACCAGCAATTACACCCTGACCGTGCCCTATAACAGCCTGTCCCGCACGATCCAAAACCTGGGTAAGACGGGTGGCAAAATCATCGGGGTTCAAGTCAGCGACGTTAAATCGGTGGCGGCCCAAACCCAGCCCAGTCGCAGTACTCCTGCCGACAAGACTCCCACCCAAACCAAAAAAGGCAAGAAGAAGTAATGATGTGGATGACAAGCTCAGTCGATATTAGCGACTGAGCCACCACGTTGATTTACGCTATTACGATTAATAAAAACAAACTTTTTGAAACGCAAATTTTAACGATAAATGATTGAATGATATGATTGACCTGGACGATCGTGGCGCAAGGCGCGATCGCCAGTCTTGTGTGATTCTGTCAAATGGCCTGGATGCCGCTCACGGTAACGACATACTTATGAACCTTGACCTGGTCATTTCCAATTTTCTCAATCCGCCGGTGCTGTTCTTCTTCCTCGGCATGATTGCGGTTTTTGTCAAATCGGATCTCGAAGTTCCGGCTCCGATTCCTAAGCTGTTTTCGCTCTATCTGCTGCTATCAATCGGTTTTCGGGGTGGCGTGGAATTGGCGAAAAGTGGCATCACTGAGGCGGTGCTACTGGCGATGGGCGCGGCGATCATCATGTCCTCGATCGTCCCGGTGTACAGCTTCTTCCTGCTGCGCAAACGGCTCGATGCCTACAACGCAGCGGCGATCGCCGCCACTTACGGTTCGATCAGTGCCGTGACGTTCATTACGGCCAATTCGTTTTTGGATGAGCTGCATATCGCCCATGATGGCTATATGGTGGCGGCGGTGGCGATTATGGAATCGCCCGCAATCATCGTCGGTCTGATTCTGGTCAATCTCTTCGGCGGCAAACGCGGTGAAGGTGAGAAAACCAATTGGGGTGAAGTCCTGCGAGAGGCGTTTCTGAATGGTTCGGTGGTCTTATTGGTGGGCAGCTTGACGATCGGGGTGCTGACGGGCGAGAAGGGCTTCCATAAGCTCGAACCGTTCACCAACGATATGTTCTATGGGGCGTTGTCCTTCTTCCTGTTGGATATGGGGCTGGTGGCGGCCAAGCGGATTAAGGATTTGCGCAAAACCGGATTTTTCTTGATCGGATTCGCGATCGGGATGCCCCTATTGAATGCGGCGATCGGGATTGGGATGGCGCGGATGATCGGCATGACACCGGGGGATGCGCTGCTGTTTGCGGTGCTCTGTGCCAGCGCTTCCTACATCGCCGTGCCAGCGGCGATGCGGATGACCGTGCCCGAAGCCAATCCCAGTCTGTATATCTCGACGGCGCTGGCCGTCACCTTCCCGTTTAATATCATTGCGGGAATTCCGCTCTATTTGTCCTGCGTTAATCTACTTTGGCAATAATTTAGGAGTAATTTCATTATGCATGCGGTTTCACGGTTAGAAATCATGGTCGATTCCATCGAACTCAACATGATTACAAACATCCTCAAACGTACACCCAGTACCACCTATACGGTAATTCGCAATGTCACCAGCCATGGCGTACGCGGCGAAGAGACGGAAGGCGGTATTTCCCTCGAAAACGACTACATCATTGCCTTCTGTCCGTCCGATCGGCTCAAACCACTGCTCGAAACAATTCGCCCGATCCTGAATAAGTTTGGGGGAGCCTGTTTTGTCTCTGAAGCGATGGAAATCAAGTCGATGCGCTGTATTGCGGCGATCGGGAAGTAAAACATGAGTCAATACAATGGTTTTCTCGATCGGCGGGCGCTGCTCAAACTCGGTGGGTTCAGCCTGATCGGTGCGGTACTCGGCCAGGTCGCACCGGAGTCGGCGATCGCCGCTCCGAATATCGCTCCCGCTGTGGCCTACAAGACCTTGATGGAAGGCAATCAGCGATTTGTCCGGGGGCAGTTGATGGGGCCGCATCGATCGGCGGATCGACGCACGGAACTGGCCCAGGGCCAACGTCCGATCGCCACGATCCTCAGCTGTGCCGACTCGCGAGTCCCAGCGGAATTGTTATTTGACCAAGGTCTGGGCGATCTATTCAACGTTCGCGTCGCAGGCAACATCGTCACGCCCGAGGTGCTGGGCAGCCTGGAATATGCCGTTGAGCTACTGGAAACCCCATTGCTGATGGTGCTGGGCCACGAACGCTGTGGAGCCGTTACCGCTGCTGTGAATCACCAGCCGGTTCCCGGCCACATCGGCGACTTCCTGGACGAAATCCAAGCCGCCGTGCGCCAAACCCAAAATCTTCCCGGCGACCCAATCGACAACGCCATCAGTGCCAATATCCAAATTCAAGTCGAACGAATTCTCCAGCAATCAACCCTGATCAGTCAACGGCAAGCCAATGGCCAAGTGACGATCGTCGGGGGACGCTACGATCTCGATTCCGGATTGGTCACGATCCTCTAAATCACCCCGTCGCAACAAACAAACAACACCCAGAACGGGACCAAGGAATCGCCTCACATACTAAACGTGCTTAGAGCTGCAACTCAATCCGAAAACTGCGGTGCATCGCTCTCGCTGTGTGGTTTAGAGGCAATATCGGTCAACGGTTCGGGCGTCGTTTGATGTTTGTCATACGAGTTGATAAAGCTATCGATCGTCTGACCTCCTGCGGTTGAAAGAAGAAAGCGGTTTTCGCTTCCTGATTTGATCCTAGGGCCAAACTCCGATCGCTCCCAATCTCGATCATAAAGTTCACGCATTCGATGAAGTCCAATGTCGAAAGGTGACGCGATCGACATCTTCGCTGAGCGGGCATTGAGGCTCAAATCAGCTTTGGGAAAGCGAATTGGGCCTTTGGGGTCAGAACGGCAAACGGGAATAATGGTGAGCCATCACACTGCAAATTGACATGATTCACCACAACTCCCAGGATGGGCGCACATCGATGCCGACTAGCTTGAGGGGGAATTGAGCGGCAAGGGCGCGGGTGGCTGCTGCCACGGACAACGGTAGAACCGCAGTCGCTGCTGCAAAATCAACCAGAAAAACGGCAGGGCATCACCCAAATAGCGTTTCCACAGGCGCTGTGGTTCGCAGACCAACCGATAGAGCCACTCCAATCCCACATCACTGAGCCATTGGGGCGCACGGTTCACACTGCCCGCTTCAAAATTAATCGTCGCCCCGATCGCCAGAAACACCTTGATATTCGGCAAGCGATGCCGATGCTGGGTAATCCACAGCTCTTGCTTCGGTGCACCGAGACCGACGGCCAGCACCGTTGCCCCCGAGTCATTAATCCGTTGGATAATCGCCGCACATTCCTGCGCATCTTGCTCAAAGCCAAAGGACGGTGAATGCGCCGCGACGATCATCTCGCGGCCCACCTTGGCATTGATGTTTTGCTGGGCTTGGGCCGCCACGCCCGCCGCCGCTCCCAACAGAAATATCCGCATATTCCGATCATGACTGTAGTAGCGATAGAAGGCTGGAAACAGATCCGAACCGCAAATTTTCTCGCGGAACGGCGTGCCCAAAAATCGCGCCACATACATCAAGATTTGGCTATCGCAGATCCGATAATCCGCCGCCTGATAGGCCTGGAAAAACGCCTGATTGCGCTGCAATTTCATGATCAAGTCCACATTGGGCGTGATGATGAAACCGCCGAAACGCATCGACTCCAGCAATTCTTTCAGGGTCAAGTTGTCAATTTCAACATTCAGAAGTCGAACCCGGTTCATAGGTCTCGCACTCGATGGCAACAGAATGGGTAAAAACTGGTAAAAAAATTTGGTAGTGCCCACGATCGCGTCATCAAGTCATCGCGCATCGGGCCTGAAATCACAACACAACTGTCTTTGTTATCGTAGGAGATTTAATTGATTGATTAATCTATCTCTAGGTAGGATCTCGGAGCTTTTATGACATCCTCAGGGTAGAAATCTTTACCCCCTTAATTACCGTAAAATGTGGGGTTGAACCCCCTGTCAATCCTCCAAAAGATAGAATTTTGTTGAATTTCTGTTGAGTTTTTCTCTGATTAATTAGTTTTCTGATCGGCCCAAAATATATCCAATCGACAATGAATAAAGCCGATCAATAAAGCATTACAGCAATCATTTCAAACCACGATCGCTCCGTAGTTGTACGCAAACTTTCGGTGAAGTGGGCGATGATCGCCCAGCTTAAATTAATGGGGATTTGGCGAAATCGATGCGAATCCGCACCGCGAATTTAAACCCCTTAAAAAGTATTTTGGGCAGCTTCCGGTTTTTGCCAAATTTCCCTCGAAGATCGAAATATTGGTCACCGATCGGTGGTCATCTTTTAATTGCCGTCGCGCCACTTGCCGTAGCACCATGCGAATTTTTGATTCCTCGTCCCATGCCCCAATGACCACTGGTCGGTCGCAGACCATCGCGATGATGTTGGGCTTCAGTTGCCTGGGCCTGGGGCTTGGCCCCGATCAAGCCATAGCCCAAACCCAAATGCCACCATTTACAAGTGCTGCCACTCTGCCGACGCTCCAACCGCAGAGCAGCACCCTCCTGCCCGATCGACTGATCGACCGCGATCCTGATCCCGCCGATCTGCCCTCCACCCGGATTCCCTTCTCCCAAACGCCCCAGAGCCGCCCCGTCGATCCGATCAATTACTACATTGGGCCAGGGGATGAGATTGCGATCACCGTCGTGGGCTATCCCGAATACACCGGGAATCGATCGGTGCTGTCCGACGGCACGATTAATCTGCCGTTGATTGGCGATGTCATGGCGGGCGATCGGACACCCACTCAACTAAAGAACCTGCTCACCACGCGGCTCAACGAAGTCCTGGTGAATCCCGCCGTCAGCGTCAACGTCAGCAGCCAGCGACCCGTCACCGTAAACATTGGCGGCGCAGTCCAACGCCCCGGCCCCGTCCAACTCAAAAGCCTGCGCACCACCAGCGAAACCACCGGGGTCGCCACCTCGGGCATCGTCTCCTTGCAGCGTCCCACGGTGACCGCCGCCCTCCTGGAAGCGGGCGGCATTACCCGTGAAGCCGATCTGAGCCAAGTGCAGCTGCGCCGCTATTCGCCGGACTTGCGGTTGCCGCCAGTGACGCTGAATCTGTGGGACGCGATCGGGGGCACCCGTCCGGGCCGTGACCTCACCTTGCAGGACGGCGATGTGCTGTACGTGCCGAAGCTGGCCGATCCGAGCCAGGTGGATGGCATGTTAATGGCGAGGTCGGGGTTTGCGCCGCGCACGGTGCGGGTGAAGGTGGTGGGCGAAGTCGTCCGGCCCGGTGAAGTGGGCGTGCCGCCGGATGGGACAATTTCCAGCGCGATCGCCATTGCGGGTGGGCCGACGACTAGTGCGCGGATGAAGGAAGTGCGATTTGTGCGGCGGTTGGCCGATGGTCGGATCGAAGAGAAGAAGCTGGATCTGAACCAACTCAGCGATGCCATCCAAATCCAGGACGGCGATGTGGTCTATGTGCCGAAGACCGCAGGCGATAAAGGCGTCGATTTGGCGAATCGGGTGGTGAATCCGATCGGCCTCCTGCTGCGATTGTTTGGGATTCGTTAATTGCCGTCACCGATGTTTCGGCAAAACCGCCCGTAGACCGATCGGTTTACGGGCGGTTTTGTAGTGGCTGGATCGATCGGGAATTCTCGCCTAATTGTTTTCAGAATTTCGCCAATTCGAAATTCAAAACCTTTACACCGATGCAGTTTTAAAAATATTGCTTATGGTTTTGGGGCTTTGGAAAACGCTTGAACTTGCGCGATCGTAATGTCCAGTTGCGCCGCGATCGCTTGGACTGAAACCCCAGCTTGAAGTAGCAGTGGAATAGTTTGCATGAGCACTTCCGCTTTGCCTTCTTCCTTAATATCCTTGTAGAAGCGGCTTTCTTTGAGTTCTCGGGTCACTCCTAACATGGCAGCAATCTCCTCTCGACTGAGTTTGGAAAACTTGTGGACGAAGACGGTCAATATCCATTCTAAAAAGATGTTTTAAAAGGTGGACGGATTGTAGCAAACGTCACGATCCCCCTAAATCCCCCTTCAAAAGGGGGACTTTGAATCCGGTTCCCCCCTTTTGAAGGGGGGCTAGGGGGGATCGTTGAGTGCTGCATCGAACAGTCGATGCCTTTTAAAGCATCCGCTCAGGGCAGATTTCAGCCCACTGATGGCCACACACACATTCGCAGGCAAATGAATCCCCCTCCTCAATCGGACAACGGATACCTGACACCAAAACGGCCTCAAAATGGCTGAATCACTTTCCAGGAAGTCTTTTAGACCTGGCACCAGAATCGAAAAATTTAGTTCGAGGTTTAGGACGCTAAAAATGGCTGAAAAGGCTTCTATCAAAGGATTTTCACCTCGAACCTAAACCCCTTTAAGCAGCAAAAACGCACATTTTAGCCCTGGGATAGATGAACTAGGCACTCGAAATGTTGTAGGAAATAATCAGTCGGCTTTTAGGATTGCAACTAACAATCCCAAAAGCCTAACCACATCCCTTGCGTTAACAAAGGACAGGCTAAATATGAGTTTCACACGAGTCGAGCAAGATGGCGTCGAGTTTTACACCCTAAAATCGAACGGAGCCAGTGGAATGTCGATCGCGGCACTCGCTAGACTCTGCGGCGTTGAGCATAATTCAATTCGGGACTTGTTAAAACGGATACATGGCAACAAAACGGCCTCAGAATGGCTAAAGCCACTGCTAGGAAAGCCTTTACACCTGGCAATAAACGCCCCTGGGAAGGCCAAAATCATCCGTGCCGATGTCTGTTTTGCCATCATCTGCTACTACGCATTTGAGTCTCACATGGAGCCACCTGAAGCCAAGTATGCCTTTGGCAAATTTGGCCCAATGGGAATCGATGGGTGGATTCATGGCATTACAGGCTGGAAACCAGCAGCAGAACTCACTGAAGATGCGGTCATCGACTTCATCACCGATCGCTTAGAACCCGGCATGATCGCCGCTGGCATCCAAACCGACGCCCTGATCGAAATGCTCAAACGCGGTGACTTCATTGGCTCCGGCTGTCGGCTCTACTTCTACCTCGAAATGATGCATCTCCAAGGCGAAACCCCGTCCGAACGC
>JANOQX010000012.1:0-1520 GCA_031415035.1 Cyanobacteria bacterium VAR_4_metabat_243 | reverse complement strand
TTTGATTTCAGGAAACTTGACCGGGCTAACAAAATTCGTCTCGGCATGCTGGGATTTGCAACAGTGGCAATACCCGCATTCGTTGCGCTTGTGGCCACCATTACGTGGAATGCCACCCTGATGGGCTCATACTATCTGCGGGATTTTGACTTGGCGCAGAGGCTGCTTACACAGGCGCGAGTGCTATGGTTTTACATCGGGCTGACATTGGCACCACAGAACAGCACGCTAGGTCTGTTCCACGATGATTTCGCCACATCGACAGGATTGTTCGCGCCGATAACGACTTTTCTGGGTTGCTTTGGAATTGTCTTTTTACTGGTTGCCGCATTTTATTCCAGGCGCAGATTTCCAGTCATCACTTTTGGCATCCTTTGGTTCTTTGCGGGTCATCTCCTGGAGTCGACGATATTGCCGCTCGAAATGGTGCATGAACATCGAAATTATCTGCCAATTTTCGGCTTAATCTTTGCCGGCTGCTTTATGGTGTTGGAGCGTTTCCCAGCTATCGTTTCCAAGCAGTTGCTAGTTTTCGCTGTTGTCGCATACATGATGTTACTGGCTGCCGTCACGCTTCTGCGCGCTGAGCGTTGGGGGGACGGCGTTTCGCACGCGGTTTACGAGGTCGAAAATCATCCCGAATCCGAACGCGCGCAACAGCAACTCGGACGTATTTTCATGCTGATGATGATTGATACGCCCAAAGACGAATACTACCGTGCGGCCAAGGAAGCACTGGAAAAATGTATACGACTTACAAAGATAAATGTGACGGCGCATTTTTCATTGCTTCAATTGGCATATTTGATCAAGCAACCCATCGCTCCGGAAATTGTCGATGCGGCGGTGCGTGTTCTGTCGGAAGGGCCACTGCCACCCGCTACGGCGCAAGCGTTCCGTTCGTTGATCGATTGTCAGCTATTTGCTTACTGCAAGCTGCCTGATAGCGACGTGATACGATTGGCAAATGCAGCGCTGGCAAATCCGCGCGGGACTACGGGTGTCACGACGCAAATTGCGATATTTTTGGCACAGTACTATATCGATAAGGTCGGTGATGGCGATCTTGCCGTGCTCACGCTGAACAATGCGCTTGAGCGCAATCCGGTGTCTGCGGCGTTGCATTTGTCGGCAGGACGGGTTTATCGCGTCGTGGGAGATTTTGCCCGAGCGGAGCAACACCTTGCCGAGGCCGCGCGCCTTGGATCGGTGGGAACCTATCGAATCGAAATTGTCGAAGAGCAGCAAAAACTAAAATGGAACTATGAGAAAAAGCGTAAATGAGATCGTGCTAGCTCGCTTTGGCGCTGCCATATGAAGCCGACAAAACGTAGTCTGCACCTATGATCCAAGTGACCATCGTCATTCCTGCCAAAAACGAAGCGGCCGGATTGCAGCAAGTGTTGCCCTTGATCCGGAAGGCGGTTCCGAATGCAGAAGTTCTGGTAGTCGACGACGGTTCAACTGATGATACCGCTGAAGTCGCGAAAAGCCATGGGGCTCGTGTTGTCACCCACCCC
>JANOQX010000011.1:0-42838 GCA_031415035.1 Cyanobacteria bacterium VAR_4_metabat_243 | reverse complement strand
CTGCAAAACGTCAAAAATAAATTCCTCGGTCAATACGCACTCGGCAAACAAACCAACGCCCAGATCGCCCAGGCCTTCGGCTGGTATGAATCCGTCGGATTGGGATTGGGATTTGACGAAGATTTTCCGATCCAGATTGCGGCATTAACCGCCGCACAATTGCAAGGAGCCGCCCAACGGCATTTGAGTCAGCCGTACATGGCGATTTTGGGTCCCGCCGCGATCGTCGAAAATTTGACATTCCCGTAGGGTGGGCACTGCCCACCACTCCCCACCACCATTGCATCAAACCCGCAACACCGGAGGCCCGCCATGACCCGCCGATCGATTCTGCAACCGGGCCAATCCTACACATTCAGCAAATATTTTGAACTGGGGATCGACGCCGAAGATATCCTGGCCGAATTTGGCGTGAGATTGGGCCGATCGGGATTAAACCTCCCCAAACCGCTTAATCAACCCGATGTCGGACTGCTCCAGCAAAGGCTCCAGGAGAATTTGCAATATGTGGATTTGACCAGCGAAGCCGCACGGCGGGAATGTTTGGTGTTTCCGATTTTGATGGCGTTATGTCAGATCACCCAGTCGCGGCTGAAGATCGAATACCCGATCGCCGTCAGTGAACAACTGAAAGGCAGCTTGGATTATTACGTCCAGTCGCAGCACCAATTTCTTGTAGTGGAAGCCAAGCAAGCGGATTTGACGCGGGGCTTTACCCAGCTTGCGGTGGAGTTAATCGCCGTGGATCAATGGACAGATTCCGACGCACCAATTTTGTATGGTGCTGTGACTACGGGCGATATTTGGAAATTTGGCAGCTACGATCGGCAGGCCAAACAGATTAGTCAGGATATCAATCTGTATCGCGTTCCGATGGATTTGGCCGATTTGATGGGGATCTTGGTGGGGACGATGGCGTAGGATGCGTTTCTGCCTCAGCAAAACGCATCGCCAGGGAATCAATGGGGAATTCCGGCGATGCGTTGCCCTTCGGAACAACACATCCTGCGACTACGACAATATTACTGAATTACTGACATGCACCCAATATACGTGGATCATAAAGACGAACATTTCTAATCCGGCGATTTACAGTCAAAAGACCCAAAATTTCTCTATTCTCGTCAATAATCATAGGGGGGTTTGTAGCATTTGGATTACAGGCACTTGTATCAGCATACCGACTACCGTAATCGCCGTATGTATTGTATATGCTCTGTTGTTCGTAGCGATTCACAAAAGTACTATATCTATTATTCAAGGAATTATCGTCATATTTTCCACAGTTGACACAACCAAGAAATACTGAACCTTGTTCTGCAACTATGTATACAGGTGTTGCCGCCAAGCTCTTCAATGGGGAGAACACAATCCCAGAGAACACAGCTAATCCGAAAATAAAACCTTTGCGCATAAATAACCCCTGAGAAATTTAGGTTTTTTGAGGATGAATTCGATGTAAATAATCCAATACCTTCCTTTACTATTTATATTTTCCCAGGCGACTCAAGTCCACTGAAATATCACGCAACGCCATATAAAGAGACTGTGAAGCAACCTCAGTAGGCTGTTTAAAATCTCACCCATTAATTTTATAAACCATTTGTGGCAGCAATCGCCATCCGGTTTCCACTGGCTCCACCTTCGTAATCCCCAAAAAATCCCCCGCCGGATTATGCACCCGATACCCTACATCGATCTGGGGTTCCCCTAAATCGATCGTCTCCATCTCAATCTTCTGCCCAAAACACCAGCGCCGCGCCCATTCCTCCGATAGGTTAATCATTTCTAACGCCGCGATCGCGCCGATCGGATGCGCCAACTCCAACGTCCCCGCCGCCATCATTTCCTCCACCTGCTCAAAGCTCAAACTCGTCTCCAGCCCAAACCCACTACTCGCCGTCCGGATCAAGCCCGATAGCACCGCACCCGTACCGATCGCCGCCCCCAAATCCCGTGCGATCGACCGAATATAAGTCCCCGCCCCACAACGAATTGCTAAATCGATTTCGGGAAAATCGCCGCCACGCCACGCCAAAACCTGAATGTCAAACACATCCACTTCCCGCATCGGCACGTCCACCGTCTTTCCGGCCCGCGCCAGATCGTACAGCCGCTTGCCATCCACCTGAATCGCACTAAAGGCCGGGGGAATTTGCTGAATATGGCCTTGGAATTGCGGCAATGCGGCCAATACCGTCGCTTGTTCCAGTTGCGGCACAGGCGTTTGCGTTAACACTGTCCCTTCCAAATCATCGCTATCGGTGGTGACGCCAAACCGCACCGTTGCCTGATACGCCTTCTCCCCTGGCAGGTATTGCAGTAGCCGCGTCACCCGCCCCACCGCGATCGGCAACACCCCCGTTGCCAAGGGATCCAGCGTCCCCGCATGCCCAATCTTCCGCGTCTGCAAAATCCGCCGCAACTTCGCGACGCAATCATGGGACGTAAAGCCCAACGGCTTATGCAAATTCAAAAATCCATCGAGCATCTTATTTCTGTCCCAATACCGTTCCATCGATCGACCGCACAATATCCATCTTCAGCGGTTCCTGGCTCAACGATCGACCATAAATCCCGGTCAAGTAGGGCGCGAACCGCGACTGCTGCTGCAAGTGCGTCCGAAAAAACGCCAAACTCAACGCACTTAGATAGCGCTGATTCGTGCGCGGACTCGGCCCAATCATCTCCGGCGGCAACGGCAACTGCACCCCCGCCGTCTCCTTCGACGCCGCCAGCATCGAAAAATGCGTACTGCGATCGATCACCGCCAAATACCGTTCCGGCGTCGTCAGCCAGGAGAAGGGCCGAATCTGCTCGGCGATCGCCGGAGCCACCGTATCCGCTTTCCCCGCCACCATCAGCGTCGGCACCTGCACCTGCGCCATCCCCGTTGGGCCAAACACGACACTCGTCACCGCATTCGCCGTGACGATCGCCTTCACCCGTTTATCCACGATCGCATAATTCTTGGGTGGCAACACCGCCGCCCGACATTGCAGCAGCACGGAGATATTCAAGGTTTCGAGTTGCTTTTTGGCGGTGCATTCTTGCTGGAGCCGATCGAAGTCCAAGGTCGCCCCGGCCAAGGCTAACGCTGTATAACCACCAAAGGACTGGCCCACAACGCCCACGTTATTCCAGTCCGCGTAGTTTAACCGGGCATCCGCCGACAGCCGATCGAGGATGAATTTCACATCCAGGGGCCGATCGACAAATTCCAACGGCGCGGCCACTTCCTCCGCCTTGCCTTGGAGCAACGCCGCCATCTGCGCCGCATCACTGCCGGGATGGGCGGGCACCACCACCACATACCCATGGGAGGCCAAATGCTCCGCCAAGTAAGCAAAACTGCCCCGATCGGAACCCAATCCGTGGGACACCACCACCACCGGATATTTCCCCATCCGCCGCACCCTCGGCGTATAGAGATAAAACACCACGGGCCGCACCCGCGCAAACCCGGAAATCGCCACCCGATCGCGATCCTCCAAGGCGATTTGCTGTCGCTCCCAACCCACCGGGCCGGGGAGGGTGAGATTCGCGGGGGAGGCAGGCAGGGATTGGGTCGTGATTTCCCGATCGGTCTGCTGTTTGATTTGGGCGCTGACTCGGTTGGTTTGGGTGATCAGGTCGTCCAGGGCACCCGTCAGTTGGAGCGTTTTTTGCAAATCGATCCGAATGCCGGGGGTGGGAAATCGCCGCAGCACATTAATCGGCGTCAAGCCTTCCTGCCGATCGGCTGCCGCCAAAATCAAGGCCGCCCGGATTGCGT
The DNA here is from genome assembly GCA_031415035.1 of Cyanobacteria bacterium VAR_4_metabat_243. GTDB lineage: Bacteria > Cyanobacteriota > Cyanobacteriia > Leptolyngbyales > Leptolyngbyaceae > Romeriopsis. The sequence goes on along the minus strand of JANOQX010000011.1, from coordinate 39,063 downwards.
ACAGCCCGTTATCCCGCGACTCCGGCTGGATCACCTCACCCAACCGCTGCAACAAAATCTGCCCCTGGGGACTGTAGAGAAACTGCGACACCGCCACTTCATTCAAATCCGCCCGCAACCGCAACGTCTGCCGCAGCATCTCCCGCTGTTCCGGCTGCACATAGCGGGTGTAGACATAAAGTTCGTCGTCCAACTGGCCCCGATCGGCGTAGGCAATCAACCCATCGAGGGAAATCGATCGTTCCAACAAGCCATAGGAGATCGTCAGCCGCTCCGCCGCACTCGCCGCCCCCATGCCCGGAATCCCTCCGATCGTCAGCCCAAACCCGAGACCACACCACTGGGCCACTCGCCCCCGCCAAACGCCCGATCGCAACCCACCCATCACAAACCACCGCGATAACGCAAAAATCATAATCCCACGGAAACATAAAGCTCGATGTCAAACCGCACCAGACGGTCGTCCTTCGCGCCTGATTTATTGTAGGTCACAGAATTATTCAGTCGCCAGCCCCAATGGCATCAGGAATTTGATACAAAACGTGAGATATTGGCCAAGCCTCACAATTAGCCGACAGAATAGAGCATAGGAGTTGCCCGCATCACCCAACTTCCTACCCCAGGAGCAAATCCCCATGCGTGCAGTCTTAATGGCCGGTGGTTCCGGCACGCGGTTGCGACCGCTGACCTGTGATTCACCCAAACCGATGGTGTCGATCCTGAATCACCCGATCGCCGAACATATCATCCACCTCCTGCGCCGCAACGGCATCACCGAAATTATTGCGACGTTGCATTACCTGCCCGATGCGCTGCGGGATTATTTCCAAGACGGCAGCGAATTTGGCGTGAAAATGATTTATGCCGTCGAGGAGGATCAGCCCCTCGGCACCGCCGGATGTGTCAAAAACATTGCCGAACTGCTGAACGAAACCTTTCTGGTGATTAGCGGTGATAGCGTCACGGACTTCGACCTGCAACGGGCGATCGAGTTCCACCGATCGCGACGCTCCATGGCGACGATCGTCCTGGCCCGCGTCGCCGATCCCCTCGAATTCGGCGTCGTGATCACCGACGACCAAGGCCAAATCCAACGCTTTTTGGAAAAGCCTTCCACCAGCGAAGTCTTCTCCGACACCGTGAACACCGGGATCTACATCCTCGAACCCGAGGTACTCGATTACCTGCCGCTCGACGAACCCTCGGACTTCTCCCAGGATTTGTTTCCGCTGCTGTTGGCCAAACAGGTGCCAATCTATGGCTACGTGGCCGATGGCTACTGGTGCGATGTCGGCAATCTCGAAACCTACCGCGCCGCCCAATACCATTCCCTGAATAATTACCGCCCGATCGGCAATGGCTACAAGGAATATGCCCCCGGCATTTGGGTCGGCACCGAAACGGTGATTGATCCCTCCGCCAAAATTTCCGCCCCCGCCCTGATTGGCAGCCAATGCCGGATTGGGCCACGGGTGACGATCGAGAGCGGCACGATCATCGGTGACCATGTGACGATCGGGGCCGATGCCGACCTGAAGCGACCGATCATCTGGAATGGCTGCATCATCGGCGAAGAAGCCCATCTGCGCGGCTGTGTGATCGCGCGCGGCGTGCGGATCGATCGGCGGGCGCATATCCTCGAAGGCGCAGTCGTTGGTCCCCTATGCAGCATCGGCGAAGAGGCCAAAATCAGCCCCCACGTCCGGATCTGGCCAAACAAACATATCGAAGCCGGGGCCATCCTCAATAGCAACTTGATTTGGGGCTACACCGCCCACCGCAATCTGTTTGGCCAACGCGGCGTCGCGGGCCTAGCGAATGTCGAAATCATCCCCGAATTCGCCGTCAAGCTGGGAGCCGCCTTCGGTTCGACGCTCAAGCTCGGATCCCAAGTCACCGTTTCCCGCGACCAACGGCCCGTGGCCCGCATGGTGTCCCGATCGATTATGTCGGGCCTGATGTCCGTCGGCGTGCATATCCAAGATCTGCAATCCACAGCGATCCCCGTGGCCCGATCGGTGGTGCCCGCGCTGAACGTCGCCGGGGGTGTCCACATCCGGGTCGATCCCCGCCTGAGCGATCGGATTTTGATCGAATTCTTTGACGACAAGGGGATCAATCTCAGCAAAGCCGCCGAAAAAAAAATTGAAGGGGCATTTTTCAAAGAGGACTTCCGGCGGGCCTCGATGTCGGAGATTGGCAATATTGTCGAAGTCAACCAGGCGATCGAGATCTATAGCCGCAGCTTTGAACAGCAAATCAACGCCGATGCCGTGAATCACAGCAGCGCCAAGGTGGTAATCGACTACGCCTATGCCGTGTCGGGCGCAGTGCTGCCCCAGCTCCTGGCCAAATTCGGCTGCGATGCCGTCGTGCTCAACGCCAGCCTCACCCAAAAAGCCCCCACCAACCAAGACCTCGAAACCCTCCTGAATCAGCTCGGCCACGTGGTCGAAGCCCTGCGGGCCAACTTCGGCGTCCAAGTCGCCGCCAATGGCGAATTACTCGTCCTCGTGGATGAAGCGGGCGAAGCGATTCGGGGCGAAAACCTGACGGCGCTGATGGTCGATATGATGCTCAGTTCGTACCCCCGCAGCACCGTGGTCGTCCCCGTTCACGCCTCCAGCGCGGTGGAGATTATTGCTTACCGACATGATAGCCATGTGATTCGCACCAAGGACAATCCGACGGCGTTGATGCAAGCCTGCTACGAACATCCCAACGTGATTTTGGGCGGCAGCGGCGATATGGGCTTTATCTTCCCGCAGTTGCATCCGGGCTTTGATGCGATGTTCTGCATTGCCAAGCTGATCGAACTGCTGCAACTGCAAGAGCGCACCCTCGGCGAAATCCGCGCCGACTGCCCCCGCATCGCCCACAAAACCTACCAAGTCCGCTGTCCCTGGAAAGTCAAAGGGGCGCTAATGCGGCATTTGGTCGAAACCCACGCCAACGATCGCTTAGAACTGATCGACGGGGTGAAGATTTTCAACGCGCAGCATGACAGTTGGGTCTTGATCCTACCCGATGCCAGTGAGCCGTTGATCCATATCTACGCCAACAGCGAGAACCGCGCCTGGGTCGATGAAACCCTGCGCGAGTACAAAGCCCAGGTGCAGTCCTTCGTTGCCCAGGAACAGGGCGTCACCGAAACCTGGGAATAGCGAGAATCGACTGCGCCAAAATCCGTCAACCAAACTTGATCGCCCAATTTGCCCGATCGTCAGGTATCCTAGTCCTGCATTTCGGTGCATTGCCACCCACCTTCAGCTTCCCGCAGGACACCCCCATGAACAGTTGCATTATGATGGTGCAAATCACCGAAGCCCCCCAACTGCGCTACACCCAAGACAACCAACTGGCGATCGCCGAGATGAAAGTGCAATTCCCCGCACTCCGGCCCGAAGAACCCACCGCCGAAGTCAAAGCGATCGGCTGGGGCAACACCGCCCAGGACATCGTCAACAAATATCAAGTCGGCGATCAAGTGATCGTCGAAGGGCGTTGGGGCATGAACCGGATTCAGCTCGAAGGTTACAAGGAAACCCGCGCCGAATTGACCATTAGCAAGATTTATGAAATGGGCAGCATGGGTGAGATGACAGCGGCTCCCGTGGGGATGAGCGCCGCTGGTGGCGCGCCCGTCGCCGCGACCGCACAGACCATGAGCAAAGCCAAGAAAGCCCCCGCCCCAGCGGAAGCAGCCGATTTCGACGAAATCCCGTTTTAGATCGGCGATCGCGATCAGGATTTTTGGGCCGATCGCCGCGATTGTACGGGCGAGCGGCCGCTCGCCCCAACGGGGATCACCGCGATCGGCCCAAAAATTCCGCCATTCGCTGCACGGATTCCGCCAAAACTTCCGGTGACTGCACCAACGCAAACCGCACATATCCTTCCCCGGCCTTCCCAAACCCCGCACCGGGCGATGCCGCCACGCCCGTCTGCCGGACTAATTCCAGGCAAAATTCCACCGATCGATCGGCCCAACGATCGGGCAATTTGGCCCACACATACATCGCCGCCTGTGGACTTGCCACATCCCACCCACTGGCCTGCAATGACCCGACAAACACATCCCGCCGTGATCGAAACGTATCCACCATCGCCGCAATTTGCGCCGGGGGACTGGCCAACGCCGCGATCGCCCCGTTCAAAATCCCTAAATATTGATTGAAGTCCACCACCGCCTTGATCTGCCGCAAGGCCCGGATTAGGTCAGCATTGCCGATCGCATAGCCCACCCGAAAGCCGCCCATGTTGTAGGACTTCGACAGGGTAAAAAATTCGATCGTGCAGGATTTGGTCGGGTCGGCCTGCAACATTGACGGCACCGCCCCACCCTCGAACACCAAGTCCACGTAGGGAAAGTCATGCACCAACACCAAATCATGCCGCTGACAAAACGCCACAGCCTCCCGGAAAAATTCTAGGGGAGCCACCGCCGCCGTCGGATTGTGCGGATAGCTCAACACCATCATTCGCGCCTGTTCGAGGACGATCGCCGGAATGGCCGCCAACACCGGAAGAAAGCCATTTGCCGCGAGTAACGGCATCGGATAGATTTGGCCCCCGGCAAGATGCACGCCGCCCGCATGGGAAGGATAGCCCGGATCCAACAACAGCGCATAGTCGCCCGGATTCAACAAGGCCAAGGGCAAATGCGCCGTTCCCTCCTGGGATCCAATGAGCGGCAGCACTTCAGTCTCGGGATCGATCGCTAAGCCAAATTTCCGCTCATACCAAGCCGCTGCCGCTTGGCGGAACGGTTGGGTGCCACGAAACAGCAGGTAGCCATGGGTACTCGGGTCAACCAGCGATCGCCCGATCGCCTGGACAATGTGGGGCGGCGTCGGCAAGTCCGACGATCCCAAGGACAAATCAATCAAATCCTGGCCCGCTGCCACCGCCGCCTGTTTCGCCCGATCCATATCGGCAAAGACATTCGACTGCAACGCGGCCAACCGATCGGCAAAACGCACCATCTCCGCACCTCATCACTCAGCCAATTTCGCGTATCACATCGCAATTTTCGCGAAACTACGATTAGATAAGGATAATTATCCGCTCACTTTGGCCCATCCCCATGACCCTGCCCCTGAATTTAGACACGATTCTGGAATTGCTCCTGGCGATTAGTCTGAGTGCTGCCGCCGGATTCCGTATATTTGTGCCACTGCTGGTGCTCAGTGCCGCCGCTGTCCTCGGCCATGTCGATCTACCACCCCGCTTCGACTGGATCGAAAATCCCCAGGCCCTGGCCCTCTTCAGCGCGGCGGCGCTCCTGGAGGTGATTGGCTATTCGATTCCCTGGTTCGACCATCTGCTCGATATGCTGGCCACCCCCGCCGCGATCGTGGCGGGGACGATCGTCGCCGCTTCCCTCTCACCGGAGATGGATCCCCTGGTCCAATGGACATTAGCCCTCGCCACGGGCGGAGCCGCCGCTGGCTTAACCAAAACCTTGATGAATCTGTTGCGTGGCGGCTCGACTGCGGCCACGGGCGGTTTGGCGAATCCGATTTTTGCCTTGTTGGAACTGGCGATCGCAACGGGGTTGTCCGTCCTGGCGATCGCCGCTCCTGTCGTTTCCGGGGCGATCGTCCTGGGCGTCTTCGGCTTAGCGATCACCAAGATTACCCAATTCATCCGCCACCGCCGCAATCCCGCCGCCTAAGCCGCGAGGCGTTCACCCAAGCCGCGAATGCGCAGCCAGAGCCGATTCAGGATCGCGTATTTTTGCTGCATCCGCCGATAGGCCGATTGCTTTTGGTCGCCATCGGCGGCACGCCACCAATATCGCACCGCGACCAGCAATTCCTGCGCCTTGGTGCTGTACTGCGACTGGAGCAACTGCAACTCGATCGTCGGCGGCGTCATTTCACACAGTTGGCCAATGGCGATCGCCACTTCCTGCAAATGCAATTCCCATTTTGCCAGTTGCAAATCCATCGCAAATACCGGGGGATAACCGACAGGCAAGTCGTCACGAGTCATCATGTCAATACCATTCCGTAGGGGGGCAATTGTCATCAAGTCCAGACCCAAAAGCGGGCCTGCAACCTGATCCACAGCGGACATAAATTAAATGAAGAACACACGGGTATGGCACCCGTCAGAGCGGCAACGGTCTTAGGAAACATCGTTACGAGCAAAACAATCAGCCAGCACAATCACCTGATAAGTACTGGATCGTTCGTAGAGACCTACAGTTATACCGAACTTTATGGCGGAACTTCGGTGAGCTACGGAAAGTTTTCGGATTTAGGAAACCTGGCAGCGGTTAAATAATATCCGCTCACGATTAAATTGGGTGACTTGCTGCACTTGGGTTTTAATCTGTTGGGCCGAACGATTCGATTGTGCCTGGGGCTGAGCATTTTGCAACAGGTTTTGGAGCAAGGTGGCATATTCGGCCCGGAGCCGATCCACCTGCGGATTGCGAAAGGAGAAGGATTGCAGCTGCTGCACGGAGGATTGCAGTTCGGCCACATTGTGGGTCAGCGCCTGCGGCTCCGACTGCCGCGCAAACTGGACGCCTAGGGCATTCACTTCGGCCCGCATCGCGAGGCGGGTCAGTTGGGCACAGTCGGGATATTCCATCTGGTCGGATTTTTCCATGCCATCGATTGCCACTTGTTCCGCATCGGCGATGAGCGGCTGGCTGGCGCGCACGCTGACTTCCCGCACGGCCACGGCCCCGATCGCGGCCAACACCACCACACTGCCCAGTAACCCAATTGATCGACGCATATAACATCTCCATAACAGCGATGCGGCCTCATTTCACGGACGGCCGCACCGCGCACAACAGCAATGAATTTCCATCTCACTACTTATAGCTTCTGGGACTGGCGCGCAAAATCCGCATCGTTCCACTAAATCTTTTGTCCACTCGATCGACACTTCGCCCCGATCGGCCCACACCGTCTGTCACCCAAACCAGCCTATCACCAAAAAATAAGTGGGTCGGTGTCTTCACCTTCCCACCCTAGGAGATCCCCCATCAAATCGGGTTAAGTTCCCAAGAACTCTTTGTTAAGTTACGCCACTAAATTTGCCGTCACCAGCTCTTCCAGCTTCTGGACACTAATCGCGCCCTCCGAAACCGTGGGCAGCACTTCGCCGGACTTAAAGAACCGCAGCGCCGGAACGCCCTCGACTTTGTAGGTCGCCACGCTCGCCGGATTGGGATCGACTTCCATCTTCACGACTTTTAGCCGATCGCCGTAGGCATTGGCAACTTTCTCGACCACGGGGGACATCAACCGACATGGCCCACACCAGGAAGCCCAGAAGTAAACGACCACAGGCACATCGGCCTGCAAGACTTCATGGTCAAATTGGGCATCACTGATTACCAGAAGCTTACTCATACAGAATCTCTAACCGCATAGGAAACAGGTTTGGCATCCCATTGTAAAACCTCGATGTGCGATCCCCGACGGATTTTCTTTACAGATTTTCAATCTGCTTTTTCAGGGCTTCTAGCTCCGCATCCACGGGGGCTTTGGCATCAACCGGGACTTTGGCATCCACGGGCCGATCCTGCGGCACCGCTGCCGCCGTACCCTGGGGCAACGACTGCTGGGCCGCTGCCGCCGATCCCCCCAACATCTGCTGCTTCATCGCTTCAAGTTCGAAGTCCACGTCTTGGCCGCCCTGAAGCTCCATAAACTGCGCTTCTAAGCCCGCTCCGGCCAGCTCCGCCACCGCCTGCGATCGCGATTCCAGCATCACGACCTTATCTTCCATCCGCTCAAAGGCGGCCATGGCCGAGCTATTGCTCATGCTATTCATGGAGGACTGCAATTGCTCATTCGCCTTCGCCGCCTGCGATCGGGCCTTGAGCATATCCTTCTTGGCCTTGGCTTCGGCGATTTTGCTTTCCAGCATCATCAAGTTCTTCTTCAGCCCATCCACCTGACCGGATTGGGTATCCAGTTGGAGTTGCAGCGCATTCACCGCATCGGACAGGCCTTTTTTGCGCACCAGGGCTTGGCGGGCCAAATCCTCATCACCTTTCTGCAAGGCGAGCTGTGCCCGCTCTTGCCAGACATTGGCTTCCCGCTGATTATTCGCCACCTGGGACTGACTGCGCTTCTGCTGGGCCATCGCGCTCGCCACGGCTTCCTTCATCTTGACGAAGTTATCCTGCATATCGATCAGGGCTTGCTCAAGAATCTTTTCGGGATCCTCAGCCTTACTGACAGCGTCATTGACGTTAGCCCGAACCAGACGGCTGACACGATCGAATAGAGACATAACGCTTACGGCTTCCTTAATCTACAGAGGTGATTCAGTCATAACATCTCTTCTAGTCTAGAGACTTCGCTCCCAAATGACCAAGCAATCTCGAGATTTTTTTTCGGTGCAATGCCCGAACTGCCATGGGCGGCAAACCCACACCAAGCTAATTTATCCCGCTACCGCGCCGCGATCGTCGGGCTATTCTGAGAATTCTCCAAAAATTTCGCACTGGCCTGCTGCAATTCAGCCTGATCCACATACCACCGGATCGATTCGTAGGCCTGCTCCATTTCCGCTGGGGTCTTATTGAGCTGATTCACATAGCCCATATAATTTCCCATCACAAAATAGACGCCCACCAGTGCGGCAGAGGCACTCGCCACCAAGCCACCTGCCAACATCAGCGAAAATTCCTGACGCATGACGGCCTGCTCCATCAAATGGAGCGCCCAGGCCACTAAGGCAATTACAACAAATAGGATAACGACGGGGATCATGGGTTTTGCTTGCCGCTGTTGTCATACGAATCTTAACAAGAAAACCGAATATTTCAAAATGTTAAGCCCTCCCTCTCATCATAGACCAGCAATCAATGATCTGTCACGTCGCCTGAAAGACAGATTAGTGAACCCGTTACGGGGTTATTGCCGCACCAAAACCTGCCGATCGCTTAAGTATTTCTTAATCTCAGAAACCGTTAACTCGCCGTAATGCAACAGGGAAGCGAGCAGTGCCGCCTCGGCTCCGCCATCCGTAACCGCCTCATAAATATGCTGACAGCTCCCCGCCCCCCCCGAGGCAATTACGGGCACGGTCACCAAATCCGCCAGGGTGCGGGTGAGTTCAACGTCATAGCCCGCCTTGGTTCCATCCGCATCCATGCTGGTCACAAGCAGCTCGCCCGCGCCCCGATCGACAACATTTTTGGCCCATTTCACGGCATCAAGTCCGGTGTTCTCTCGCCCGCCCCGCACGTAAACGTCCCATCCAGGGTTGGCCGGATCCACGCGTCGCCTTGCATCGATCGCCACCACAATGCACTGATCCCCAAACCGCCGCGCCGCCTGACTGACAAAATCGGGATCGCGCACCGCCGCCGAATTGATGCTGACTTTATCGGCCCCGGCCCGCAATAGCTTTTTAATGATGTCCACGTCATTCACGCCGCCGCCCACGGTGAGGGGAATGAAGACCTGCTCGGCGGTGCGCTGGACGATATCGAAGATAATCCCGCGTTGCTCATGGGTCGCAGTGATATCGAGAAACACCAATTCATCGGCCCCAGCGGCATTGTAAGCCTGGGCCAGTTCCACCGGATCCCCGGCATCGCGCAGCTCGACAAAGTTCACGCCTTTGACGACGCGGCCCGCTTTGACATCGAGACAAGGCAGAATTCGTTTGGCTAACATTTAGTTAAACTCCCCAGGCAAGATTCGAACTTGCGACCAATCGATTAACAGTCGATCGCTCTACCACTGAGCTACTGAGGAACGCTCATTTACCTTTGCTATAGTACCCAGGTCAGCGGGATTTGACAAGGCTTTTGTGGAAAATCTTTTGGACGGGCCAATTGGCGTTACCCCACCCGCCCCAAAAATCAGACATTACAGCCCATGTTGACGCTGAAGCTGGGTCAAGTCCTCGATCGACAGTCCCGCAACCTTAGCAATCAGTTCGATCGACAACGCCTCGCGCAGTAGATTAGCGGTTGGCCTAATAGCCAACTGGCGAAGTCTTCAGGGAATTGCTCGGCCAATCGCCGACAGGTATTATCAAAACTCATAGCCAGAAGGATTGACCCAAGGCTGGAGGCTCAATCTAAACCATGATGTTGGCGACGTTTATCCAGACGTTCAAACTGGGCCTGCCCGATCGGCAAACTTTCGTAGGTCACAAGGTACTTTTCTCGCCATGCGGGGATGCGATCGGCAAACCAAATATCCGCTTTTTCGAATTGATTGACTCCCCCATTCACCCACCCCGCACGTCAACGGCAGGGCTGGTGATGGAACCCGGCTAAACCCGGCTCATTTTTGGTTTGTGGCTCATTTAGGGGTCTTTCATTTCTACCCCTGCCGTTGACGCGCGGGGTGGGCTGCGCCACAGTCGGTCAAATTGTGTGTACCGCTTGTGGGTTTTCGGCGGCAGGATGGTTGAATTTGGAATTGCTGATTCATTTCCCGTAACGCAACCGATCGAGCTTCGCCTGCGCCTCCGGATCCAACAAATTCATCAGCCGCCCAGTCGGTTTCTTCGGCACCGACTTCTGCTTCCGCTGGGTTTGGATCGCCGCCATCTCCACCTCATTCGCCAACCGATCGGCACTCAGCCACTCCGCCCCATAGCCAATCACCGTCAGCCGTTGGGCATTATCATTCGTCGCCACGATCAACCGATGGTCAAACTTCCGCAAATCCTGCCGAAAATCCGCACAGGTCTTCTCAATATACGTATCCGCCGTCTGCCCCGAATTCGTATAGTGCACCGAAATAAACTGCGTCACCACCTCCCGGCTCCCTGGCAAATCCTGATACTGGGCATCAAACACCACCTGCATCTCGTAGCCATGGTACGAGGCAAGCCCCATCAGCATATCCACCAGTCGCCGTCGCGCCTCCTCCAGGCCCGCCTCATCCCGCACCCGTTTTAGCTCAGGCCAAGCCCCGACGATGTTGTATCCATCGACCAAGAGAATCGCTTGGGGCGTCGATCGCTTCATAAACTACCGCACCGAAAATCCCGGAAAGTTTACATGATTCCATCATGACATTCCCCCTCCAGGCTGTCACTGCCAATTAATCCTCCCGACCATCACCCACCGTCGCAAACACATCCTGCGAAAACATATGACTCAACGTCCGCAAATAGGGCAAAAACTGCATCATATCCCCCGGCAACAACCGCCGATGCATCTCCCACCCCAGCGCCGCCAGCATCTCCTGCACCAATTGCCAACTCACATTCAACCGGGGATAGAGCATCACACAGAGCGGAAATAACTGCTCCTGCACCGATCGGACATCCCCATCCAATAGACAGAGGCAGAGATACATCTGGAACATTTCGATATCCCGAATGCTCGAAACCCGCACCGCATCCAGTGCCAAAGCGCCACTCCGACTCTGATAACCCGGATTTTGACGACTGACCCGCTTGTAGACCTTACGCGCAATCTTCGTACTCACTGCGAGCAAATGCTGCACCGCCCGCAGGGTTTCCGAGGTCGAATCATACTGCGCCGCCGCCTGATAAGCCTCGCGCAACGGCATATACAAGTGATCATCAATCACCTTGAGATAGGGCACAAACAACTGCCGCTCCCGATCGGTGAGCGACGCCAGCAACGCCTGCCCCGTATAGTGACACTGCATACTGACAAACCCAATTAAACGCGGATCAGCTTGCGTGTATTTTGCCCGCAATTGGCCACAATCATGACCCACCGCCAACGACATCTGCCGCGCCGCAATCCCGTCACCATAGGCCCGGATCGCCTGTTCAAATAACTTGTGAGCATCCGACGCGATCGCCCAAGGATTAATCAACTCTGACGGAATCCCATGGCGCTGGAGGTCGCCCCCCAGCAATGCCTCCGTCTGGCCCCACGCCTGGGCACTGGCCTGTCGAATCAGCCCCTGCAACTTCGCGGCGGTCTGTTGCGACCCAAACTCCGAGAAGAAGGTGTCATCTAGCGGGACGATCGCCGGGTCAGTCCCCTGTGGATCAACGGAAACGGCGGTGACGTAACGTCTGGCCCAAACTGATGCAAGCGAATAGAGATTCGATTTGGCCGGTTTAAGTGGCACATTTAGCGGCACAACTGCCGCATCGACTGGGACAAAAGCATTCAAACTCAAACTGCGATCGAAACCATACATAACTGTATCCATCCGTTCAAAGCCATTGAGAAGCAAGACGTTACAGCACGTCTGTCGGCATCAGCAGCAAACAGACGACGGCACGTTTGAATTGTCAAAATCAATCGAAAAAGCGTTCAGACCCGATCGGCGCAGAAGTGAAGAAATAGAGCACGAAACACAGGGAAACATCGAATTCTGGAACTGGCGATCGTCTTCCCCGTGCGCCCGACTTAAGCAAACGCAAAGAAGTTGGTAAATTTTTAACTGTCCAACATATAATATACCTTACTTCATGAGGTTTTCGTAAAGTATGCACCCGAACTATTTAAAGTTATTGGGAACGGCTAAACGGTATTTCTGAACACATTTGCCAAAGTTTAACCCGGAGTTAATGCTGATCCCGCATTGCCCTGTCCAGATTCTCGCATTGCCCCCGCTTACCGATATAATGGACGACTGCAAACTTTACTGCCCCGATCGCATTTGACAACATGGCATCCGAAGATCTCCGCCGCGCCCGCATTGAAAAAGTCGAGCAACTGAAGCAGTTAGGGATCAACCCCTTCGCCTATCAGTGGAAATCGACCCACACCATGGCCGCACTGCAAGCCAAATATGTGGATTTGCCGAATGGGGAAGGGCAGGCAGACACCGTGGCCGTCGCAGGGCGGATCATGGCACGGCGGGTGTTTGGCAAACTAGCGTTTTTCACGCTGCAAGATGAAACCAGCAATATTCAGCTGTATCTGGAGAAAGGGCGGATTCAGGAGAACATGGGCGATCGGGATGCCGAAGCCTTTGAGCATTTGAAGCAATTGACCGACATTGGCGATATTTTCGGCGTCACGGGCACGGTAAAACGCACCGATAAGGGCGAACTATCGGTATACGTGACGGAATACACAATGCTGACCAAATCGCTGTTGCCCCTGCCGGACAAGCATCACGGCCTAACGGACATTGCCAAACGCTATCGCCAACGCTATGTGGATTTGATCGTCAATCCCGAAGTGCGCGAAACCTTCCGGCGACGGGCATTGATCACGGCTTCGATTCGGCGGTACTTGGATCAGCAGGGTTTCATCGAGATCGAAACCCCCGTATTGATGAGTGAAGCGGGCGGAGCCGATGCGCGACCGTTTAAAACCCATCACAATACGTTGGAGATGGATTTGTATCTGCGGATTGCGACGGAGTTGCACCTGAAGCGGCTAGTCGTGGGTGGGTTTGAGAAAGTGTTTGAAATGGGCCGGATCTTCCGCAACGAGGGCATTTCGACCCGGCATAATCCGGAATTTACCTCGATCGAGATCTACCAAGCCTACGCCGACTACACCGACATGATGACCTTGACGGAGACGCTGATCATCACCGCCGCCAAAGACGCGATCGGTACCCTCCAAGTCAACTACCAGGGCACGGATATCCAGCTCGAAGCCCCGTGGAAACGCATCACCATGCACGATGCCGTGAAGGAAGTCACAGGTGTTGATTTCATGACATTTACTGACTTGGAAACCGCCAAAGCAGCGGCCAAAGCTGCTGGGATTCATGACATTGCCGACTGTGCCTCGATCGGCAAGCTACTCAACGAGGCTTTCGAGCAAAAAGTCGAAGCCACCTTGATTCAACCGACCTTCGTCACCGATTATCCAGTTGAGATTTCGCCACTGGCCAAACCGCACCGATCGCAGCCTGGACTCGTCGAACGCTTCGAGTTATTCGTCGTGGGTCGTGAACTGGGAAATAGCTTCTCGGAGTTAACCGATCCATTAGATCAACGCGAACGACTAGAAGCCCAAGCGGCCCGCAAGGCCGCCGGCGATCTCGAAGCCCAGGATGTCGATGAGGACTTCCTTTGCGCCTTGGAGCATGGGATGCCGCCGACGGGTGGTTTGGGCATCGGCATCGATCGGTTGGTGATGCTATTAACCGATGCGGCTAGCATTCGCGATGTGATCGCCTTCCCGTTGTTAAAACCGGAGAAAGCGGACGAATAAACTATTTTACCAAATCATCCCAAGCCCGGACGATCGCGCCCAACTTCGGTGGCAGTTTATCCTCATCACCCCCCGTATATTCTGTGGTGTTGCCGTAGCCATACAGTTGCCACAGCGGCGCATCGACGGCGATCTGATTGGCATTGAAATAGCTAATCCGATCGAAGTGCGAAAAGCTGTTCTTGCTTAACAAGTCCAAGAACGGCTGCACTTGCTTAGTCGTCAAGCGTTTAATCACGCGGGCTTTACCCATTTTGGGGGCGATTTGACGACTGGTGAGCAAATAGTTATCGCCATTCGCTCTTAGCTCGATCGCGGTGTAAACTGGCGTTTCGCCCATTACCAAGGCCGATTGGAACAGCACATTGTCCTCCGATGGCGGAATCACTCGATCGATGAATCGCGGTACCGGAATTTGGCTTTTGGTCGGCAAACTGGCTCGGGCATTGAATCCTAAGCGTTCACCGTTCTGATCGACGTGATACACCCAAAACCGCTGATTCGGCCCCGACATGATCACCTGCCAACCCTCGATCGCAATTTGAATACACAACGTATCCGGCTTCGCCAAACCCATACAGCCATCCCAGGTACGCGCCTGGGCACCGACCAGCTTAATTTTACTGGGCGCAACTTTGTCGCGTTTTTGAATATCGAATTTAATTTTCCGAATCGTCTGGGCCGGAATATTGCGGGCCGTGATTTGGCTATTGGCCTGACTGAGATCAACAACAACGGGGGCAGTCACGGAGGGAATCGCGATCGCGCTCCGGGAAAATGGCACCATCACACCCGTCAACAAACAGGCCAGCACTATTGCTTTAACACGCATCATGGGGAACTCCTAAATGGGGGTATGTATCCACTGTATGAGCCATACCGTTGAACCTGAAGACGGTTACAAAATCCGAAACGTTCCATTTTCTGACGATCGTGCGACCAAATGACAACATCCTGATCGGTAGATGACACATCGAATATCGGCACGATAGGCTGAGCTGAGTAAACTCACACCAGTTGCCCATGAGCTACGACAACGTCTGTAAATATATTGCTGAGAACTATCCGGCCGACTTAGTCGAGTGGCTGGTTGGCCAACCAGTAGGCCCGATTCAAGTCCTCAAAACCGAACTCAAGCAAGATCCACTCCGCGCTGACTCGCTGGTTTTGCTCAAAGCCCTTGAACGAATTCTCCATCTGGAGTTCCAGGTCAGCCCCTACTGCAAGCCGCCAATGCCCTTTCGATCGTTGGATTATTTCGTCCGGCTAAAGAAAGAGTACGGCGTCAACGCCGCGATCGTTCAGATTGTCATGTACCTCCGAGAAACCAAATCACCGAAGGTTTTTGAGGATTCCTACCAAGACGGCACGACGACCCATCGCTATCGGGTGATGCGGATTTGGGAGGAGGATCCGGATCGGCTACTCGCCTCTCCGGCTCTATTGCCCTTTGCCTGCTTGGCTAAAACCCGTTCTCCCGCCAGCCTGCTGCAAAAAGTCTCCGATCAAATTGCTACAATTGAGGATGAAAGCACTCGGAAGAACCTGATGGGTTGCACTGAAGTGCTAGCCGGGATTAAATTCGAGAAAAGTCTGATTCGCAGTATTTTCCGTGAGGACATCATGAAAGAATCCGTGATCTATCAAGACATCTTGCAGCAAGGCCATCAGAAGGGTCGTCAGGAAGGCGAATCATTCATGCTATTGCGGTTTCTGCGTCGCCAGGTGGGCGAGCTGCCCCCCACGATCGAGACCCAAATCAACGCCATCCCCCAATCACAGATGGAAATCCTCGCCGATCGACTGAGCGAATTTTCCCAACTCTCTGACTTGACCGATTGGCTGGCGCAAAATGCCTGAAATCCGGGCCGATCGGGCACATCGCCGAATTTCCCAATACAAAAAGTCTAAGCCAGGGATCCAATCACCTCACAGACAGCGGTAGAATTATCAAGATGTGTGACTCTGGCTCACACAACCCTCTACCCTCGTGTTCCGAAGATGGCGAAGCGCTCCCCCAAACCTGCGACTGATGATGTTAAGTCCCCTGGCACGGCCAACAACCCCCTGAATCCCACCAGTCTCTCCAACATGATTCGGATTCGCGGGGCGCGGCAACATAACCTCAAGAATGTGGATTTGGAGCTGCCCCGTGACCAGATGAT
Organism: Cyanobacteria bacterium VAR_4_metabat_243; assembly: GCA_031415035.1. Lineage (GTDB taxonomy): Bacteria > Cyanobacteriota > Cyanobacteriia > Leptolyngbyales > Leptolyngbyaceae > Romeriopsis. Next base: position 22,788 of record JANOQX010000011.1, on the reverse strand, counting down.
CGTCTTTACGGGCGTTTCCGGGTCGGGCAAGTCTTCGATGGCCTTCGATACGATCTTTGCCGAGGGGCAGCGGCGCTATGTCGAATCCCTCAGTGCCTACGCCAGGCAGTTCTTGGGCCAGGTTGATAAACCCGATGTCGATTCGATCGAAGGACTCAGCCCCGCCATCTCGATCGACCAAAAATCCACCTCCCACAACCCGCGCTCCACCGTCGGGACGGTCACGGAGATTTACGACTACCTGCGGCTACTGTTTGGTCGCGCCGGGGAACCCCACTGTCCCGAATGCGACAAGCCGATCGCGCCCCAAGCCATTGACCAAATGGTCGATCGGGTGATGGAACTACCCGATCGAACCAAATTCCAGATCCTCGCCCCCGTCGTCCGGGGCAAAAAAGGCACCCACAAGAAGCTGCTGTCCAGTCTCGCCGCCGAAGGCTTTGTGCGGGTGCGGATCAATGGCGAAGTCCGCGAACTCAGCGACAACATCGAACTACCCAAAACCAAATCCCACGACATCGAAATCGTCGTCGATCGGCTCGTCCGCAAAGACGATATCCAAGAACGGCTGGTCGATTCCCTCACCACTTGTTTGAAGCATTCCGACGGGATTGCGGTGATTAACATCGTGCAGGATGCGGCCGCCGCGCCGGAGGCCAATGCACCGGAGGCAAACGCACCGGAGAAGCTGCTCGATCTGACGTTCTCGGAGAACTTCGCCTGCCCCGAACATGGCGCGGTGATGGAAGAACTCTCGCCCCGACTGTTTTCGTTTAACTCGCCCCATGGCGCTTGTCCCGATTGTCATGGTCTTGGCAGTCTGAAACGGTTCAGTCCCGATCTGATCGTGCCGAATCCCGAATTGCCCGTCTATGCCGCGATCGCCCCTTGGTCGGACAAAGACAACACCTATTATTTGTCCCTCATTTGCAGCGTCGCCGAAGCCTACGAATTCGACATCAAAACCCCTTGGAACAAGCTCACCGAAGAGCAGCAGCATATTTTACTGCATGGTTCGAAAGACCAAATTTGGATCGAAACCGATTCGCGCTTTCGACAGGATAAAGGCTACTACCGCAAGTACGAAGGGGCCTTGAATATCCTCGATCGGCAATATAAGGAAACCACCGCCGATACTTATAAGCAGAAGCTCGAACAATATCTGATCGATCAGCCCTGCGAAGTTTGTAACGGCTATCGACTAAAGCCGGAATCCCTCGCGGTGAAAGTCGGACAGTTTTATATCCATGCGCTCACCGGGGTTTCGATCCGTGAATGTTTGAAGCGCGTGAATGAAATGGATCTCAGCCCGAAGCAGGCGAAGATTGCCGATTTGGTGCTGAAGGAAATCCGGGCACGATTGCAGTTCTTGCTGGATGTGGGATTGGATTACCTGACGCTCGATCGGGCGGCCATGACGCTTTCTGGCGGGGAAGCCCAGCGGATTCGACTGGCGACGCAGATTGGTTCGGGATTAACCGGAGTATTGTATGTTCTGGATGAACCGAGTATTGGTTTGCATCAAAGGGACAATTTCCGGTTGCTCGGCACACTGACAAAATTGCGTGATCTCGGTAATACCCTAGTCGTCGTCGAACATGATGAAGAAACCATTCGCGCTGCCGATTACATTGTCGATATTGGGCCAGGAGCGGGCGTTCACGGCGGCAATATTGTTTCGACCGGGAGTTTTGAAAATCTGCTGAATGCCGAGGAATCCCTCACCGGGGCTTACCTCTCGGGGCGATTAAAAATCGACACCCCAGCGGCCCGCCGCGAGGGCAATGGCCGATCGATTAACGTCCACAACGCCTACCGCAACAACCTGCAAAACATCAATGTCGAAATCCCCCTCGGCAAACTCGCCTGCATCACGGGCGTCTCCGGCTCCGGCAAATCCACCCTCGTCAACGAAATCCTCTATCCGGCGATCCAAAACCACTTCGGCCAAAAGATCCCGTTCCCGAAAAAGGTCGATCGAATTAGCGGCTTAGATATTCTCGATAAGGCGATCGTCATTGACCAATCGCCGATCGGGCGGACGCCAAGATCGAATCCCGCCACCTACACGGGCGTTTTCGACATCGTGCGGGACGTGTTTTGCAACACGATCGAGGCCAAGGCGCGAGGCTACAAAGCTGGACAATTTTCGTTCAACGTCAAAGGCGGCCGCTGCGAATCCTGTAGTGGTCAGGGCGTCAACATCATTGAAATGAACTTCCTGCCGGATGTATACGTGCAATGCGAAGTCTGCAAAGGCAAACGCTACAACCGCGAAACCCTGCAAGTGAAGTTTAAGAATAAAACGATCGCGGACGTGCTGGACATGACCGTAGAAACCGCCACGGCCTTCTTCGAGAACATTCCCCAAGCCTACGCCAAGCTGCAAACCCTGTTTGATGTGGGACTGGGCTACATGAAAATCGGCCAACCCGCGCCCACGCTCTCGGGCGGTGAAGCCCAACGGGTCAAACTCGCCACCGAACTCTCCCGCCGCGCCACAGGCAAGACCCTCTATCTAATCGACGAACCCACCACCGGACTGTCGTTCTACGATGTGCATAAATTACTCGATGTCGTCCAACGCCTCGTGGATAAAGGCAACTCCGTCCTAATGATTGAGCATAATCTGGATGTGATTCGCTGCTCCGATTGGGTGATCGATCTCGGGCCAGAAGGCGGCGATCGGGGCGGTGAAGTAATCGCCTGCGGTACACCGGAAACCGTGGCTGAAGTCGAGGCATCCTACACCGGATATTATCTCAAAAACGTCCTGATTCAACATCCGCCCGTCATCCCCGAGCCACCCCCCGTAGAAACACAAGGCCGACGCAGCAAACTTCGCAGTTGATCGCCGCACATTCCCGGAGGGCGTTCGCAGGAGCGATCGTTCATGATCAGAGAGCATTCTTGTCATGGCGCACTGCCCGATCGCTCAGTTGATTGGCCCGCACTTGTCGGCCTTGCTGTGTGGTGCCACAGGCTTTACCAGCCCAGTATTATCGTCAGTATTTCCAGGGATTTGCACGCCATTTCAGGGCTTCGCACGCAACATTCGGCACTCAATCTTTGCCAGTGACTCACAACCGTCGGATTGTTGAGCGCGATTTTTGTTCGCCCGTATTTTCCAAACATACTGACTTGTAATCGATCGAGTGATGCTTTCACTTGATCAGTTTTGTTGCACCCATCATTCAGCGCGCCTGAGCGATCGATTGGTTTTATTGCCCATTCGATCGTTGGATACGCGCCATGCCCGAACCTGCCACCCAAACCATTTCCCAAGCTGAAGTCCAGCATTTGTACCAGCGCTTTCAGCGGATCGCATTGGTCTCCACAGCGAGCTATTTAACCAAGTTTCCCCAACGGGAACTGGATGCCGCCGTGAAGGTCTTTGTGCATCAGGAGATCCAACAACTGCACCGCCGGATGCGCAGTGCCGCCTTTGTTTCGGCCCTGAGTGATGTTCCCCGACTTGAAGGGCCAGCTTTACCCGCGATCACCGATCAGAGCACCAAACAAGACGTCTATCTTGCCTTCCGTCAGGCCGTCCTCACTTCATCGGCAAACGTCCTGCGCGAACAGCAGGCCGCTTCGCTGCGCCAAGCGGTAAATATTCTCAACGTTGAGATCGACAATCTCTCCATGCAAGAATTTCTCGGCCAACTCGATCGAGGCGTTGTCTTCACCCCGAATGTCGATCATTTGATGAAATTGCAACATGACCCGGCCTTTGTCGCGGCCTATCAGCAAGCCGATTACCGGGTTTGTGATAGCCAGGTTTTGCTCTATGCGGCCAAGTTTCTCGGCGATCCGATTAAAGCCAAAATCTCCGGCTCCGACTTATTCCCGCAGTTTTGTGCCTATCACGCCAAAAATGACGCGATCAAAATCTTCCTACTCGGCGGAGCCGAAGGCATTGCGGCCCAAGCCCGCGATCGGATTAATCAACGCACAGGCCGGGAAATTATCGTCGCGGCCCATTCACCCTCCTTCGGCTTCGAGAAAAATCCCCGCGAATGCCTCGAACTGGTGCAAATGATTCGCCGATCGAGCGCGAATGTTTTGGTCGTCGGCGTCGGCGCACCGAAGCAAGAAATCTGGATTACCAAGCATCGGCATCTGCTATCCAATATCGATATTTTCCTCGCCGTCGGAGCCGCGATCGACTTTGAAGCCGGGAATAAACCCCGATCGCCGGAATGGATGAGTAAATTGGGAATCGAATGGATACATCGTTTAGCCAGTGAACCCCAACGGTTATGGAAACGCTATTTGATTGAAGATATGCCATTCTTCGTGCTCCTGTTCAAACAAAAAATGCGAAAAGTCTTGGCCCGATCCCACCGTCGGCGTTCCCGGATGCGCTAATCTACGGGATGCAATTGCGATTACGGTGCGTTCCCTTGTCCCCATCTCCACCGCCCACCTGGAAAATCGGCAGCATCCTCGCGATCGGCATGTTGGCGCTCTCGACTGGAGCGGTGTTGGTACGCTGCACCACCGCCACTGCCGGAGTCAGTGATTTAGGATTTAGTTTAGTAATTGGGGCTTGTCGGCTGACCCTGGCATCGCTGATCCTCTTGCCCCAATTGTGGATCAGTGGCAAACCGATCCCGTGGCACAACACCCGCGCGATCGGTACCGCCGCCGCCGCCGGAATCGCCCTCACGCTGCATTTCGCCACCTGGGTTTCCTCCCTGAGCTACATCTCGATCGCCACTTCCAGCGTCCTCGTCACCACCACCCCGATCTGGACGGCCCTGTTCTGTGGCCTGGTGTTGCGCGAACCCATTCCGCGCCAAACCCTCTTGGGCATTGCCGTGGCCTTTGGCGGCGGCATCTTGATCGCGATGGACAACGCCCCGACGATCGCCCATGGTCAACCGCTCCTCGGCAACGGCCTCGCCTTGCTCGGCGCGATCACGGGCACGGCCTATTTACTCCTGGGTCGATCGGCCCAACAACAGGGGCTAATTACCCACCATTACATTTTGCTCGCCTATGGGGTGGCGGCGGCGGTGTTGTTGCCACTGCCTGTGTTGCTGGGGACACCCTATCTTGGCTACCCGATCGCCACTTACGGTTGGTTTTTGCTGATCGCCATCGTGCCGCAATTGATCGGCCACACCAGCTTCAACTGGGCCATGCGCTACCTGCCCCCCAGCCTTGTCACCCTGGCGACCTTATCAGAACCCGTCGGAGGCAGCGTTCTCGGCTATTTAATTTTTCATGAACTTCCTACGGTTCAAGCGCTACAGGGCTGCGGCATGATTCTGCTGGGAATGGCGATCGCCAGTTGGCCACGGCAAAAACGGTAATCATACATTGGCAACCTGCCATGCGGAGCCGTCAAAGTGTAGGAGTTGCGATGCAAAGGCTGGTTTGAATTGGGCGTGGGTGATGAGGATGATTGATGTGCCGGAGACGGCGATTTTTTCGATGATTTCCATGACTTTATCGGCGGTCTCCGGGTCGAGGCTGGCGGTGATTTCGTCGAGGAGGAGGATTTGGGGGGAGTGGACGAGGGCACGGGCGAGGGCGACGCGCTGACGTTGACCGCCGGAGAGCTGGCTAGGGTAGTCGTGGGCTTTGTGGTCGATGCCGAGGTTGGCGAGTTGAGATTTGGCGGCGGCGTGGGCGAGTTTTTGGTTTTTGCCGTTTTGGAGGTAGAGGGGGAGGGCGACGTTTTCGAGTACGGTCATGTGTGCCCAGAGGTAAAGCTGTTGGAAGACCATGCCGATTTCGAGCCGATCGGCCCCAAAGGCGCGTTTGGTTTCCGATCGTTTGGAGACGGTTTCGCCATTGAAGACGATGCGGCCTTGGTCGATCGGTTCGAGGAGGGCGAGGCAGCGCAGGAGGGTGGTTTTGCCGCAGCCGGATTCGCCTCGGATCACCATGCTTTGGCCTTTGGCGAGGGTGAAGGAGACGTTGGTGAGGACGTTGGTGTGGTTGAGTTTTTTGCCGAGGTTTTCGACGATGAGGAGTTCTTGGGGCATGGGGATGGCCTAAATGCTTTCGGTGCCGCCGAGTTCTTTGATGCGTTGGAAGCGGCGGAGGGTGAGGTTGAGGGGGACGATCGTGACTAGAAACAAGACAGCGACGGTGGTGTAGATTTCGATCGGGCGGTAGGTTTGGGCGATGATGGCGTTGGCGGTGTGGAGGACTTCGGGGACGGCGATGATGGAGGCGAGGGTGGAGAATTTGTAGGTGGTGATGTATTGGCCCATGAGGGGGAGCCAGGATTTTTGGAAGACTTGGGGGATGAGGATGTAGCGGAGGGTTTGGGCGCGGGTCATGCCGGTGCAGTAGGCGACTTCGATTTCGCCGGGGGGGATGGTATTGATGCCGCCTCGGATGATGTCGGCGACGAAGGCAGCGAGGCTGAGGCTGAGGCCAAGGATGGCACAGCTTTCACCGTTGAGGATGAGGCCGGGGATGAGCAGGGGAAGGCTGTAGTAGAGCCAGACGAGGAGGACGAGGGAGGGGAGGGCGAGGAAGAATTCGATAAAGATTTTGGCGCATCCGGCGGGGATGCGCCAATTGGTGAGGGAGAGGACGCCGATCGCGACCCCCAGGATGGTGCCGAGGGCGATGCTGCCGAGGCTAATCCCAAGGGTGGTGAGGAGGGCGAGGCAGAGGGGAAGCAGGTTGTTCCAGATGACGGTGAAGTTCCAGGTCATGGGTTAGGACTTGGTGTATTCCCAGGTTTTTTTGAGGTGAAGCCAGTTGGCTCCGGCTTTTTGCTCGAATTCGCGGAGGCGACCTTGGAAGTCAAGGGCGTCGAGGCTGCTGTTGAGGAAATTGAGCATTTCGTCGTCGCCTTTGCGGACGGCCCAAGATACTGGTGTGAGGTTGTAGGGTTTGTCGGCGAAGAGGTCTTTGACTTGGGGGTTGGCTTTGGCGAATTGCGTGGTGACGTAAGCGTCGCCGAGGGCGATGTCGGCGCGTCCGGCGACGACGGCTTGGAAGGCGAGGGATTGGTCGCCGCCTTGGAAGCGGGTGATTTTGGCTTTTTTGAAGTTGGCGGTGGCGTATTCGTCTCCGGCTTCGCCTTGGGTGACAGCGATGTTGATGTTGGGTTGGTCGATGCTCTCTAAGGTGGTGAAGCGGGTTTCGGCGGCTTTGGTGATGGCGCTGTTTCCGGCGTAGAGGAGGGGGCGGGTGAAGTAGACGGAGAGGGCGCGGGGGACGGTGACGAAGGTTGGGACGATCGACATGTCGAAGCGTTTGGCGTCAAGGCCGCTGGTGAATCCGGCGAAGTCGGTTTCGATGAATTCGGGCGTCCATTTGTTGAGGCGGGCGATTTCTTTGATGGTTTCGACCATGTGGCCGCCGAGTTCGCCAGTGGTTTGGTTTTTGGTGATTGTGGGGGGGAAGACGAGGTACCCGATTTTGATTTTGCTACTGCTGGCGACTTGTCCTAGGGTTGATGCATTAGCAGCACTTTGATTGGGCTGTTGTGCGGAATTCGGTGTACAAGCGGTGAGGCTAACTAGAAACAGCATAGCCAGTGAAATGCCCACAGCAATCCAACGGCTTCTCAAGGTTTTAATGCCCATTACGGTTCTCCAAGTACAGATACAACAAATAGCTCAAACAGAAAGTGAAAGAACTCACTTCTGCAAGTGCTCGACTAATCCACGCCACATTCTAGTTTGGGTGCGAAATACAAAATCCTTTGCCTTGTCGAATGATTCTTGTCCGCCTTCCTGATCTCTGAGCCAGGACATCACATCTTCAAACATTTCAAAGTGATTAGATACAGCGTGAACATTGAAGAACTTCAGTCCTTGCTGCGGCACATCGGCTTTTTTCATGACTCGTAAGAGAAGCTGATAGTCGGGCACATCAAATATCTCGTAGATAGCGATCGCCGAAAGTACTTCAGCAAGTGGGGATTGTCGGCAATAGGCTTCCCAAGATTGATTAAATTCACGTGCGAACTCAGGTTCTTCTGACTGGCCTTCTTTCTCTGCACCAACACAAAGGAGAAAATCACGGTATAATTGATTATGACTGACGCCATTTTTGCCACCCATTTCTTCATAGAGATTCTTTGCTAGACCAGCCCAGAGAAATTCATTGGTGCAGCATCGTTCCCCAACGATGAAGTTAAGACGACAGAAGTCGTATCGAACAAAATAAAACGTTTCAGCAAATCTTTTTAGTCCGCCCTGTTTGGAAACTATATTGCTGAACTCCTCTTCAAGCATTAACTCTTGAATAATGCTCTCTTCTCTTGAAGAAATTTCATCCACGACTGGGATTGGGAAAGCTGTAGGTCTAAGCATTGGTGGTCTCCGGGATTTTGGGTAGCATGTTGATCACAGAGTTTAGCGTCGTTATCAGCTTCTGTTCCTCTGTATGGACGGCAAATGATGGAAATAAACGCACACTTTCTAGAGTATGTACTTCAAGGAAACGCAAGTCTTGTCTCTTGGCAAGCTGACGGCACGTCATTCCATCGGATAGAAAAACGGGGATTTTATCCTCTGATGACATTATCGAACTTACGGCTTCCTCAAAGGTTGGAAAAGCAAGTGACTGGTAGCTATCACCAAAGATATTGGCCGCCCAGTTACCAATCTCGCCCTGTACATAAAGCACCTGAACCCGCTTACTGGGTAGATCCTCCAGAAAATCCACTTCCTGCAATTTTGTTCGTAAAGTAACAGCCGCAATCTGAAAGGCTTCTTCACAACACGGAGCGGAGAACCGATAGTCAAATAAGCGCTCTGGAAGCGACAAGATAAACGGCGCAATTGCATGAATCCGACGTTCCATAATTGCCAAATTCATCTCTCCCCAGCTCCGATAACGCTCCCACTCGGTATGCAGACCAAGCAGTCTCCCGACTTGTTCCGCATAGTCAACGGCCTTCCCTATAGGCTTTGCGCCATATCGTTCTGGGGTTGCGGCCCAATTGACCACATCGATATAGCCCAGTCGCCACGCTCGATTCTTCGCGATCTCTTCCCAGGAAGTGTCAAAACCATTGCCTTGAAGACTCGCCCGATAACCTGCCGCACTCAGTAGCTCATTCACAATTCCATCTATCCGATCTGAGGCATTGAAGAGATCCGATAAGTCCTTCTCGCGCTTTCGTTCATCAATCCGTATCGCCAATGCGACTGCAATGCGATTGACCAACGCCTTCGTCGGCAAATTATCACCACGTGCCCAGCGATAAAGCTGGGTTTCACCAACCTTAATCGCTGCCATTAACTGCTGTTTTGTCCAGGAAGCCTCAATCAAATATTTCTCGACGACCTTGACGAAATCTGAGCGCATCTCATCGCTCTCAGCACGAACCCGTTTTTCAGAGCGCCCTCCATCATCTTCAGCGCGAACCCGTTTTGTAGCACTCATAACGACAATCCGTCCCTTACCAGCAGTTATTCCGTAACATCATCTTGGGGTGTGCATACACATCCTTCAGATTATAGCAAACTTCGACAGTCGTGAAAAGACAGGTGCAACTTTCATAAGTGACTGGACATGCAGCCACAGCGGATTGTTCCACAGAATCAACCATTCACCAGAAGATTATGCCCTCCGGACGATCCCAGCTCTATCTTCCAACGAATGTAAAAACGTGGCAATGGTGGATCTACGACCCATGTCATGCAACGACAGTCTTTATACGACAGCTTGAGTATGTCTGAATTTGCTCATGGTGGCTGACAAAAAATAGTTGACAAACCTGCCCGTCAAGGTAGAGAATGCCGACATAGCAAAAGACGGCAAAGACAATTCAGTCCCCACCGCCTTAGTTATTAATTACATTACCTGAGCCTAACACAATGACCAAGAACGACGCAAGTAGCGCCCGTTTTGACGCGGGCAAGTCAGTGGAGCACCCCGGCTCTACTCAAACAGCTTTCCAATTGATCGCGATCGTCGCTGTATCTGTCCTCATGTTAGGAGGATGGATGGCTATCGATGGCAACTTCGCCTCTAAGGTGATGCCTGGGCAAGCGGCCCAAGCAGGCTGGTTTGACAGCTTTCTTCCCAGTGGCATCTACGCCAATATCGGCGGACACAAATACTACTTCGGTGATTACTCCGAAGCTGGCGATGATGCTGTTGTCTTCAAAGATGGCAGTTGGGAAGTGAAAGTCAATGGCCGCGTTGCAGCGCATGGCTATGGCCGTACCCCCGGCTGGGTAATCGATCTGATTGGCAAGGTCTTCGGCTCCATTCCCGTGGAATAGATCCCGTTTTGCATAGGATGCTTTCTCGTGCCAGAGCAGGAAAGCATCCTCCCAAAAGTTTGTGTCTTCAGTGGCCAGAACTTTTCTCCGATCGCTTCTCACTGGAAGTACAAGCAATTTCACTAAAATCCATGGAGTCTCTATGAACATTAAGAATCTTGCCGCCATCGCAGTAGCTAGTGGATTGGGCCTAACGTTGAGTGCCCAAAGTGCGATGGCCTACGCACAGCACGAACATCCGTTCGCAAAAGTGTCGAACCTTTCTCGCATCAGTCAAACGGATGGAGATAAAGCCTGCCGTGCCTTATTTGGCCAAATGCTAAACAGCAGCACCAGAAAAATCTTGTACAGGGATCCTGTTGGACGGCTGGCTTACAGAAGTGAAATCCCTTCTCTGAAGGTCTGCCCGCCATACTTGAGTGCCAACAATGTGAATCATGTCTGGGCACACCGAAACAACGGTGAGTGTATTGCCAACGTCCGATAGTTGCCCTAATTTTTCATGGCAGGTGCTGTGAGTTTGACAGCCCCGCAGCACCTGCCAATCCGAAAAGTGAATATCCGTGGTGTGAATCAATCTTCAAGTGTGTTCTATTTCATCATTAGGAGGCATTCCACTATGCTCGCTGACAAATCCTTCAAAGCGCCATCATCTCCCGTCGATCGCCACAGAGGGAGCCAACGCCGAATTCTATCGCTTGCTCGATTCCGAGGAAAGTCCATCCTCAATCTCAAATGCTGGCTACCCCATTTCTTCCTACTACTCACCATGGGATTAGTCGTAACGATCGTTCTCACCTGGATACTTGGTTGCCTACCCCTAATCGCACCATTTATGGGGAACATCTTTGAATTCTGGGGCCGCATGGCGATCGTGATTACCTGTGTGATGACCTTGGTATCGATCAACGAGTCAATTTCCTAATACGCGTAGGCATTCCAGATTAATTTAGCAATATCAGCAAAAGCGATCGCCCTTTCTTGCCGAGGAGCGATCGCTTTTTGCTCAATTGCCCCACGATCTATACCTTCGGCCCGATCGCCAAAAAACATCGGCTATAATCACGGCAGACCATCAAATCGAGATGCCGCCATGTCAACCCCAGAAATCGAAGCCCGCCTCACCCTCCTCGAAACTGAAGTTGCCCACCTCAAGCAACAACTGCCCACCAGCAGCACCCAAACCCCTTGGTGGGAAAAGATTCTCGGCACCTTCGCGGACGACCCGATCTACGACGAAGCCATGATGCTCGGCCAGCAATACCGCCAATCGCTCCGCCCCACCGAAGAACCCTAATCATGTATTTGCTCGACACCGATCACATCAGCATCTTCGATCGCGGCGGACGCACCGCTCAGCCCCTACTTGCCAAACTCGTGCGTATTCCACCAGACCGAATTACCGTGACGATCGTCACCTACGAAGAACAGATGCGGGGTTGGCTCAGCTACATCGCCAAAGCCAGCACGATCGAAGCCCAAATCATCGCCTATCAAAAACTCGAAAAACAACTAACCAACTATCGCAACATCGATGTCATCAGCTTTGACGACAGGGCTGGCAAGATCTTCCAGAATTTACGGAAAACCTATCCCCGCCTCGGCACCATGGATCTCAAAATCGCCGCAATCGCGATCGTCCATCAGGCCACCTTGCTCACCCGCAACACCAAAGACTTTGGCCAAATCAAAAATCTTGTCATCGAAGATTGGACAATCTGAAGTGATCCCTTCAGACTGGACAACCATTAGTTCTCGCAGCCGAACGTTCCCAGCACGATCGTCCTTCTTTCCGAGAGCGATCGCCTTTTGCTCAATTGCCCGACGATCGCGACTCCCCCCTCACTCCACCGCCCGCTGATCCAACCGCAACTGCGCCTGCACCACCGCCGATCGCAACTTCGCCTGAAGCAACTCGATCGGTGGCAATGCCGTCAAATACTCCGCCACATGAATCCCCGACTGATCCAACTCCAACAGCTCAATCTGCTCCTGCTTCTTCCCCGCACATAGAATAATCCCCAACGGGGCTTCCTCATGCGGCTCCCGATCGTAGCGATCCAGCCAACGCAAATACAACTCCATCTGGCCCTTGTATTCCGCCTTGAAATTGCCAGTTTTTAATTCGATTGCTACCAACCGCCGCAGCTTCCGGTGATACAGCAGCAAATCAATATAAAAATCATCACTATCGATTTGAATCCGCTGCTGCCGCGCTACAAACGTAAAACCCGTGCCCATCTCCAACAAAAACGCCTCAATCTCCCGCAAAATCCCCGCCTCTAAATCCGCTTCTTGAAACTGATCCTTCAGCCCCAAAAAATCCAGAAAATATGGATCGCGGAACACCATATCCGGCGATAACTCATTTGTCTCCCGCAACGCCTCTAGCTCCGACTGAATCAGCTCATCCGGCTTTCGCGACAGCGCTGTCCGCTCATACAGCATCGAATCGATCTTTTTGCGTAATGTCCGCACACTCCATCGTTCAATCCGACTCATCTCCGCATAAAACTCACGCTGGAGCGGCTCTTTCAACGGCATCAACTCAATAAAGTGACTCCAACTCAAATATTGCAGCAACGGCGCAACTTTGTCTTCTTCCGGAAAAATTTCGTGGAACTGAACCATCCGCCGCAAACTCTTTTCCGAAAACCGATTGCCAAATTCCTGCTGTAATTGTCGCGACGCTGTCGCGACAATTCGGGCACCATACTCAGCCCTTTCTTCCTTCAAAAGTTCTTGTCGCACACGCCGCCCAATTTGCCAATGCAGCATCGTCAGACCAGCATTAACTACTACTGCCACTGCCGATCGCGCCTCTTCAATCAAGTCGCGAATATCCTGCAACAGCACATCGGTTGGCGTTAACTGACTCATCACATCACCTTGCGTTTAGCGGGGAGGTGAATCGTGACAGAAACTGGCATAATCAGGCATCAGCGGTAGCTTTCCTTGATTGTAGCGCATCGAAGTTCCATCACAAAAGGCCGATCGCGGTTGATCGATTGCCCCACGATGCGCGACGCCTGAAATCGATCGTCATGCGCCAAACTTAATCACCGCCATCTAGCGCTTCACCGACGGCAACGGAATGGCATCACCACATTCCCAAGCCGTCTCAATCCAAGCGACTCTTGCTTCTTCGATATTCGTCATCGCTTCTTCCAACGTATCGCCTTGCGACATACATCCCGGCAAATCGGCAAGCATAACGGTATAGCCCCCATCGGGTTCGGGATACAGCGTAATTGGATAGCTGAGATTAAGGTAATCCTGCGACGTTTCAGGCTTAATTTGGGTTTTCATCATTGTCCTCATTTAAGTTCAGAAGGCTAACGATTTGCTGAACATACACACCTTTAACCATTTTGCCACCCTTTTTCGGCACGGTAATCTTCAAACCTGCGGAATTACGAAAGGTGTGGTGGCTCCCTTGCGATCGTTTCTCCTCAAAACCAAAGGCAGTCAGAAGGTACCAAACATCATCAAACCGAACTTCAGGGGGATCGCGCAGAAATTGTCCAATCAACTTCTCAAGTTTACTCATGACGATGTCTCCGCGTTAACTCCATCAACAAAGTAACGTGAGAGGCAAATCTAGTACATCCGGCTCAGGACATAGTCCGTCAACGCCACCAGCGAATCCTTCGTCTCCGACGCAGGCATATCCCGCAAACTGACCAACGCCTGCTGACTGTGATAAGCCGCCAATTCCCGCGATCGGGCAATTCCCTGACTATCCTTCACCAACGCCAACGCCTCCTCCAAATCACTCGCCTCTGAAAATTCCCGATCGATCAACTGCCGCAAGTAAGGCTTTTCTTCCATGGCATAGAGCGCCGGAGCCGTGAGATTGCCACTGGTCAAATCGGATCCAGCGGGTTTGCCTAAGACTTCCGAAGAGGCGGTGAAATCCAAAATATCATCGACAATCTGGAAGGCCAATCCAACGTGCTTGCCGTAGGTGTACATCTGATCCGCCACGATCGCGTCATGCTCGTCACTCAGGATCGCCGCCGCCTTGCAACTATTGGCAATCAGCGAAGCGGTTTTGTAATAGCTTTTTTGGAGATAGGCCTCGATCGTCAGTTCCGCATCGAAGGCATTCAAACCCTGCTGGATCTCGCCTTCCGCAAAATCCTTGATCACCTCGGACAGCAATTTCACCACGGCCAAGTTGTCGAGATTCGCCAGATACCAGGAGGATTGGGCAAACAGGAAGTCCCCGGCCAACACCGCAATCCGATTGCCAAACACGCTATGCACCGTGTCAACGCCCCGGCGAGTCGCCGCCTCATCCACCACATCGTCATGCACCAGACTCGCGGTATGAATCATCTCCGTGATTTCGGCCAGGCGGCGGTGCCGCACCGTCAGTTCCCGCCCCCCCAACGTCGCCCGCCCCACGAGAAAGACGATCGCCGGACGAATGCGTTTGCCCCCCGCCCCAAACAGCCGCTCCGCCGCCAACCCCAAAATCGGATGTTTGGCACCAACAAGCTGCTGCAAGTTCTCACTCAGGGTGGCGAGATCCAGCTCAACGGGGGCAAAAAGGGACATGACGGATGGCATAATATGGCTCAAACCACGATGTATTAACGGTTGATGACCAGCGGACTGGCTAAGGTTAAGAAATTTTACAGCTTCTAACTATTTATTCTAAGCGATGGCTCCAACCCTTGGAAGTGCTGAAGCGGAGTTTTCCCCAGGGGGATTGGGGGCGATCGGGCTAAAGTGCTTGACTGCGAGGATTACAGGGATTAGCGATCGGGATAATTTCGCGGCAGGATGGGGGGCATCCCGGTAAATCAGCGGGAATCTGTGGTATCCCATCGCCCCATCGCCCCGGTTTGCAGTACCCTAAATAGATAATTGAGGCGAGTCATCCGTTCATTCGACCATGCAGATCTTCGTGCTACTTGTCAACGCCAACACCGCCAACGAGGGCATTCATTCCATCAATATTGGTGAGCGGGATATTATTTTGATGTTCGAAGAGGAAGATGACGCCCTGCGGTACACCTTGCTCCTCGAAGCTCAGGATTTTCCGGCAGCGGTGGTGGTGGAGAACCTCGATCGGCAAGAAATTGAACGATTTTGCGAGGAAGCAGGCTACAGCTACTACTTTATCTCCAAGGATTTTCGGCCCTCGAATGATTTTGAGCGGATGCTGCTCGTCCCGCCCGAACGCAACCGGGACAATCCCGAGTGGCAAATCGAAGGCGTGAGCAGCAGCGCCAACGACGAGGACAGTACCGGGATGTCGAACGAAGAACTCGACAGCCTGCGCAATCGGCTCGAAGGTCTGCTCTAGCCCCAATTCAGTTCCCCTTCCGACGCATCCGGATCCTGCACCTCCCCACCTCAACTATGCAAACGCGCGGCCATCTGCTCACCGAGCAAGTCAATCCCAACAGTGCCAATCTCGACCAGCTTTCGGCCCTGGAAATTGTCGAACTGTTTAACCAAGAGGATGCCAAGACGATCGCCGCGATCGGAGTGGCCAAGCTGGAACTCGCCACGGCGATCGATCGCACCGCCGCATCGCTCCGCCTGGGTGGCCGATTGTTCTACATCGGCGCAGGCACTTCCGGCCGCTTAGGCGTACTCGATGCCGCCGAATGCCCCCCGACTTTTTGCACCCCGCCCGAACTGGTGCAGGGGATCTTGGCCGGGGGAGCCGCCGCCTTGCTGCGGAGTTCGGAAGGTTTAGAGGATATTTACAGTGATGGGGCGCAGGCGATCGCCGATCGGGAAGTTGGCCCCCACGATGTCGTCGTCGGCATTGCCGCTGGCGGGACGACGCCCTACGTCCATGGCGCATTGGCCGAGGGCCGCAAACGCGGCGCGACGACGATCTTTATCACCTGTGTCCCACGTGAACAGGTTGCCCTAGAGGTCGATATTGATATTCGGCTGTTGGTCGGGCCGGAGATCTTGGCGGGTTCGACTCGGCTCAAAGCGGGCACCGTGACTAAACTGGCCCTCAATATTCTGTCCACAGGGACAATGGTGCGCCTCGGCAAAGTCTACGGCAATCGGATGATCGATGTCGCCGTGACCAACATTAAGCTCGAAGATCGGGCCTTGGGCATCCTCGAAGATTTGACCCACCTCGATCGACCGGCCGCCGCCGATCTCCTGGAACGCAGTGGCAAATCCGTGAAGCTCGCGTTGATGATCCATTGGACGGGACTCGATCGGGCCGCCGCCACCGCACTGATCACCGCCCACCAAGGGGATCTACGCAAAGCCGTCGCCGCCGCCACCAAAAACTGATGATGCTACTGTAAATTCCCGATCGTCAAGGGCATATATCCGGAATCGACCCATCACCTGGGTCGATTTTTTTATTTCTTCCCGTAGCATTTCCCTGGGAATCGGCTCAAACTGGCCCATAAGCTAGAATCACTCGTCATGTGATTGCGTCAGTTCAGTTGTTGGTTGATTGCGTAACATAACAGTTAGATGTTGATTGTTGGGTGAAAAAAGATGACGCAAGCCATAGAACTCGCGAAACAAGGCGACCTCCAAGCGATCGCCGGATTGATGGGCAAACATTTGAAGCCCCAAGGTGTGACGGTCAAAGTCGCCAGCCATGAGCAAACCCTCCAGGTGTTGCTCGATGGGATTGATGTGCCGAACCAAGCTCAGATGAGTGGGTTTGTCAGCAAGGGCATTGGGAATTTAGAAATTCCCGATATTTCGACGTTGGAAATTTTTGGCAAACGATCGGGCCAGGACGCGATCGCTTGGGTATCGGCCTACGGCAATGCCACGGGCACCTGGGAAGCGACGGAAGCCAATGCCGCTGCCACCTTCGGCGCGGGCAATTTGACGTTGCTCTGTCAGCAGGGGGATGTGGGCGCGATCGGGCAGTTTACCAGTCAGGCTGTCACCGAGTTGATGGGCAAACTCGAACGCGAAGATGCCGACCAGCCCGTGGCCGTGGCATCCTTCGTCGAACTCGATGAGGCGGGATTGTTGACGGTGACGATCGAAACGGCACAGTTCCTCGATGGCCCCGCCTTCGCGGCGGATCTCGGCTCCGAACTGAATGCCATTAGCTCCCAGCGCGTCAAGGAAGTCGCGCTGTACAAACGCAAAACCGCCACCGCACAGCCGTTCTTGATCAAGCAAATGACCTTAGTGGCACCCCGCTAACGTCACCCGTCGATTGATTTACCCCGTGCTCACGTTCCATTTCCTGAAGATCTCACAACCATGACTCAAGTCCTCGAACTCGCAAAACAAGGTGATGCCCAAGCAATTAACGCCCTCGTTAATCGCAGCTTGAATCCCCAGGGGATTACGGCCAAGGTGATTTGCCAAGGTGACCAGATGAAAATCCGCCTGGAAAGTCTGGACATCCCCGACAAAGAAAACCTGACAAAATACCTGATTCAGGGCTTGAGTAAGATCGGGGTGGCGATCAGCTACCTCGAAGTCTACGGCAAACGCACGGGGCAAGAGGGTTACGCTTGGACGCGGGCCTTTCAGGTGGAGGGCACCCAGTTTACGCCCGTCGCCGCTGGGAATTCCGCCGCACCAACACCGATCGCCAATGCCCCGATGGTCTCCGACCGAGCAGAGGTCAACGCCGATGCCGCTGACAATCCATTTTTAGCCAGCACTCCAGCCGCCAAGCCCAAATCCTCGATGCAAGGATTGCGCCAGGATGATATTTTGGCCCAAGCGCAAGGTGGCAATCTCGAAGCGATCGAGACGATCGTCCGCGCCGCATTGGCGGACAAAGAGGATTTGGTGCCGTTGATCGAATTGAACGGCTCGGTGCTGAAGGTGACGATCGAGACGAAGCAATTCCTCGACGGGCAAGCCTTCTGTGGCGAGTTTGGCACGAAGATGAACGTGTTGGCGGGTGGTGTGATTCAGGAATTGGAGATTTACAAGCGCAAGAGTGAAAAGAATGCGCCGTTCTTGATGAAGAAGACGGGCTTATTTACGGCATCGGAAGCGGCTGTGGCCTCGGCCCCGCCGGAGAACCTGTCCTATGAGGAATTGAAGCACGGGCGGCCCAATGGTCAAAGTTCGGCCATGCGATCGACCGAAACCGCACACAACTATCAAAGTCGGGGCAGCCAGGGTCGCCCCACGGGCGCATTGGTCGTAGCAATTCTATACTTCCTCATCGGTGGAAGTTGGATTTTTATGGGAGTTGGAGCATTACTGGGGGCAATGCTGGTTGGCGCAGCGGTGGGCAGTGCGGCAAGTCAAGGCGGCACCACAGTCGCACCCGCTGGGATGGCGGCAGTTGGCGGTATTATCTTCTTGCTATCACTATTCATATTTGTGATCGGCATCGCTCGCATTGCAATTGGCGTTGGCATTCTACGGATGAAAGAATGGGCCAGAGCAGCGGCGATATTCGTCGAGGGATTGAGTTCTCTGCGAAATATGTTCGGGGTCTTCTCCGGAGAATGGCTCTTCAGTTTCATTGGCATCGGGATCTCCATCGCGATTAGCATATACCTCTTGCGCGATGATGTCCGTCGTGATTTTAGTAGTTAAATCGTGGTGATTTAAACCAAAAACACCCCTAATGTGTGCAGCTCGATCGAGAATCGGGAATACTAATCGCACCATTAGGGGAATTTTTATGCGAATGAATATAACGGGTGATCCCAAAGCGGAAATCCAACAGATCAGCAAACGCATGATCGGTGGCTGGGTGATGACAATTTTGAGTTGTTTTATTGCCTTGCGACTTGGATCTTATTTCGGGGTTTATGGATTCTTGGGGCTGATATTCTTACTGGTACCAGGGTTTGCGCTCTATCAGGGTTGGAAGCCTTGGATACGGTACGTCTTTCTTGGGGAGTAGCTTGTTCGGTGCCGCAAATGTAGGGTGGGCAATGCCCACCTTACTAATGCACCACCCCACCGATCGTGACCGATCACACCACCCCCACCGATCGCATTGGTCAAAAATTGTTGGAAAGGTAGGCAATGCCCACCCTACGCACTGGTCAAGAACAACATCACATCGCCTTCCGCCACCACATATTCCTTCCCTTCACTCCGCACCAAACCCTTCCCCTTCGCCGCACCCATCGAACCATGCTCAACTAAATCCTTATAAGCCACCGTCTCCGCCCGAATAAAACATCGCTCAAAATCCGAGTGAATCACCGCCGCTGCCTGCGGTGCGGACATCCCCTTGTGAATCGTCCAAGCCCGCGTTTCCTTCGGCCCGGTGGTGAAGTAAGTCTGCAAGCCCAACAGATCATAAGTGGCCCGAATCAACGACTGCAAGCCGCCTTCCTTCACGCCTAAGGATTCAAGGAATTCTAACCGATCGGCCTCAGTCAAATCCACCAACTCCGACTCGACCTGGGCCGACATCACCACGACCTGGGCATTTTCCTCGGCGGCAATTTTCCGCACGATTTCGACAAACGCATTCCCCGTCGCCAAATCCTCATCCGAAACATTCGTCGCATAGATAATCGGCTTACGAGTCAATAATCCCAATGGCTTAATCGCCAATTCTTCTTCTTCAGTCAATTCCACCGATCGGGCTGGCTTCCCCGCATCCAATACCGGAATCAACTTCTCCAACGCATCGATTTCCACCTGCGCTTCTTTCTTGGTTTTCAGATCCTTGCGGGCGCGTTCGACCCGACGTTGTACCTGATCGAGATCGGCCAGTCCCAATTCCAGATTAATGATTTCGGCATCGCGAAAGGGATCAACTGAACCAGAAACGTGAATAATATCATCGTCCTCAAAACACCGGACAACATGGACGATCGCGTCCACTTCCCGAATATTCGTCAAAAACTTGTTGCCCAAGCCTTCGCCCTGACTCGCGCCCTTGACCAATCCCGCAATGTCCACAAATTCCACTCGCGCCGGGATAATATCCGATGAAGTCGAAATCTTCGCCAACACATTCAGCCGATCGTCCGGGACTGACACGATGCCGACATTTGGCTCGATCGTGCAGAAGGGAAAGTTTGCCGCTTGGGCTTTGGCATTGCCAATGATCGCGTTGAACAGCGTCGATTTGCCAACGTTCGGTAGACCAACAATTCCGGCTCTCAGCATGGCGGGTTCGGGGGATAGGACGAAAAGTGCAGCCTCCCATGGTACATCAAAAGCCGTCCCACCTCAAGATTAGTCAGTGGCAATGTCTGCATAAGTCCCAAGTGATTTTGTGTAGGCTAAACCTGTGTGCTGTCGCGCCCGGTGATCCCAATGAAATCCCTGTTCGTCCCAGAAGAAAGCGAAATCCCCTTTGCCCAACACCAGCCGCGCCCAGTCCGTCGATTCGATTGGGAACTGATTAGCATCATTGGGTTTGGTTTGGTATTTCTCCTGATTAAAATCAACCTGAAAACAGCACTGATCCTACTGCTCACAATGCTGATTGTCAGCATTTGTGTGACGATCGAGATTTGGCTGATTTTTACGATCGGGAAAATTATTATTTGGGTTTTGATCAAGAGCTTTGAATGGACGAGTTTTTGGGTGCGCGCCAATTTCGACGATCGATTCGATTGGTTATTCAGTGGGTTTTTGGGCTTTGGTTTGTCACCAGTCTGGCCAATGCTACTGCCCGTCAGTTATTTACTCAAGATCGCGGCAATCCCCAAATTCCGCGCTAGCCGCCAATTGAGTAGTGATTTTAATTTGCCCGCCGATCGGTTGGAAAGCCTTGCTTACCATTGGGATCGCCAAACTCGCCGCAATGTCGCAAGCAACCCGAATACGCCTGCAAATATTTTGATTTATCTGCTGCCGGAGTTTCCCCGATCGGTGGCCGCAAATCCCGCGTTTGACTTATGGCGATTTGCCGATTTAGGATTGATGGAATCGATTCCCGAAGCGGATTTAGTTAAAGTTCTCGTCGATCGGCGAGTGCCAGAATTATTCATTGAGGAAGCCATTCGTCGTCGGACGCCAAAGCTCACATCAGCCTTGCTGAAGCGGCCCCAACTGACCGCTGAAACGATCGAACAAATCCTCGACGCGATCGATGAATTTTCTGTTTCACATTTGTTATTCAAGCATTGTCATTTCAATCATCGACTCCGGCTGATCATCGCCACATCACCGGATTTACAAAATCTCAAGTATGCGTTGATTAATCAGCTCAAACGATCGCCCCGATCGGGCCAACTCCTCGAACTAATCGCCGCAACCTGGAATCAGGAGGTTCAGCTCCACTTGCTCCGATCGAAAAATTGCCCACCGTCGATCGGTTCCCAAGTCCTGCACCAAAGCCCCAACAAATTGACCCGCAAATTAGTCGAGCGTAATGGCTATGATTTTCTCCCAAAATGGCTCCGAAAAAGGATTTTGGACTATGTGAATGGGGATAGCAAAAAACGGGTGCAGTTACGCAAATATCTCTTTCGTAGTCGGCGCATCGGCTTATCGACCAAATTAAACTGGCTCAAGTCCGATCCCCGCATTGGGCCTCGCTCCAAGGATTATCCCAAGTTGCTGCTAGTTTGGATGGCGATCGAGCTAGTGAAATATCATCCATGGCGGGAAGTCTGGCGGTATCTCTGGGGCGATCAGCAACGCTTCCTGCACCTCTGGAAGATCACAGTGCGTGAGCGTGGTCTTCTCAAGCTGACCATATGACTTTTGCCGATCGGTTCAACACTCGATCCGACTGGCTAAAAGCAGTTTTATGGATTTTCAGTTGGGAAGTTTGCCGATCTTTTTGCCGATCAGTCGAACCTGATAAATCCGAAAATCCCCTCAGACCAACTTCCACCAACTTTGGCTACGATCGTGATCACTTGCCTCAACTTTTAGCCATGCCCCCCAACACCCTCAAAACCTACCTCAACCAAATCCTCAAACAAAACCTCATGATCAGCACCATGATCTGGGGACCACCGGGCATCGGCAAATCCAGCATCGTCGGCCAACTCGCTCAGGCGAATAATTTAGCGTTTACCGATGTGCGATTGAGCCAACTGGCCCCCACGGATTTGCGGGGCTTGCCCGTCGCCGAAAATGGCATTTCCAAATGGTATCCGCCGGAATTTCTGCCCCGATCGGGCAAAGGCATCCTCTTCCTCGATGAAATCAACATGGCCCCACCGACAATGCAGGGCATGGCACAGCAGTTAATTCTCGATCGGTGCGTTGGCTCCTACAGCGTGCCCGATGGCTGGTTCATCTGGGCCGCAGGCAACCGCAAAGAAGACCGCGCCTCGGTGTTCGATATGCCTGCACCCTTGGCCAATCGCTTTTTGCATTTGCAAGTCGAAGCCGACTTTGAGAGCTTCAAAGCTACCCCTGTTAAGGTGAGTATTTGTACTACTGTTGGTTATTGAGTAATCGAGCGGTGGCGACATGGGGATGCTTTGGGTCGAACGTTTTTTTGCTTGTGGCTTTCTTTGGCCCGCGTTTCGATTTACGAAATCGTTTCAGATTGACTCGTGCCGCCCATTGTCGTAACGATTGGGCAAAGACCTTGTTCGTCATCGTCTGAAACGTCTGCCATGCTTCCGGCAGAATCGCAATTTCTAATCCTCGCCAAGTCGCCTGAACGTCTTCAACGACGTAATAATCCGATAGATTTTCG
>JANOQX010000010.1:0-1752 GCA_031415035.1 Cyanobacteria bacterium VAR_4_metabat_243 | reverse complement strand
CTCCCAAAAAGAGCCAAAAACCTCTACAACCACTATAAATAAAGTATTCTATAAAGAAAGAATATAAAGTTATCCTATTTTAGAGGTTTTTATCCCCATCAAAATAGGGAGAGTACCCCCAAGTCCCCAAGTCCCCAAGTCCCCACTAATGGGCAAATTCAGGCGGAGTAATGCATACAGCCGTTTTTGGCAAAAGTCCCCAGCGAGTCCCCAGCAAAGTCCCCACTTTGAATCGGCACAGGTGAGTGAGTAAAATTGGCGATTCCCGATCGGGCCGATCACCCCCCAAGGTCAAACTCTGGCAAAGTGGTCGAATTGCCCACTTTGCCAGACACGCGGCCCATCTTGCCGTGGTTGTCATCGCCCCTCCCTAAGTCAGCATCCACTACCAACTTGGTCAGATGCTCGGTTCCGAGGATGCGATTGACCTCAAACTTCGCCTTGGCCTTGATTTCCGTCACGGCCTCCGCCGGGGCCACCCCCAATAAACATTTGCTTCGGGATATATCGCTTCGACTCAAACCAGATCAATTGATAAACCTTGAGCAGAGAAAAGGTATGGGCGGGGTATGTTTGTTTCGGTCAGTTTTCGGTCAGTTTGTTTGTGATCGTGGTGATGTATGATGTCTTAGCAAAGTCTACAACCCCCGTCACGAACCTTGATTGAACGTTATACCCTGCCTGAGATGGGCGCAATTTGGAGCGAGCAGTACAAATTTCAGACCTGGCTAGAGGTCGAAATTGCGGTGTGCGAGGCGCAGGCGGAGCTGGGCTACATTCCGGCGGAGGCAGTGACGGAAATCAAGGCCAAGGCGAAGTTTGAGATCGATCGTATCCTCGAAATCGAGCAGCAGGTGAAGCACGATGTGATCGCCTTCTTAACAAACGTTAACGAACATGTGGGCGATGCGGGTCGCTATATTCACCTGGGTATGACGAGTTCGGATGTATTGGATACGGCGTTGTCGTTGCAGATTGTCGCCAGTATGGAATTGGTGATGCAGCAAGTTGAGGCTTGTATTGAGGCGATTCGGGTGCAGGCGCGGGCGCATCGCGAGACGGTGATGATTGGGCGCTCCCACGGGATTCATGCGGAGCCGATGACCTTTGGATTTAAGCTGGCGGGTTGGCTGGCGGAGATGTTGCGGAATCGCGATCGGCTTAGTGCGTTGAAAAAAGGCATGGCGGTGGGCCAGATTTCCGGCGCAGTCGGAACTTACGCGAATATCGATCCGCAGATTGAGCAATTGACTTGCGAGAAGTTGGGGCTAGAGGCCGATGCGGCTTCGACACAGGTGATTTCCCGCGATCGCCATGCCGATATGATGAATGGGTTGGCCTTGGTGGCAGCGTCGATCGAGCGGTTTGCGGTAGAAATTCGCAACCTGCAACGGACGGATGTGCTGGAAGTGGAGGAGTATTTCTCGAAGGGTCAGAAGGGGTCTTCGGCGATGCCGCATAAGCGCAATCCAATTCGATCGGAGCGGCTGACGGGGATGGCGCGGCTGGTGCGGAGCTATGCGGTGGCGGCGTTGGAGAATGTGGCGCTGTGGCATGAGCGGGATATTTCCCACAGTTCGGTGGAGCGGGTAGCGTTTCCGGATGCGTTTATTTTGACGCATTTTATGTTGAGCGAGATTACGGATTTGGTTGCCAATATGTTGATTCATACGGACAACATGACGCGCAACATGAATTTGTATGGTGGAGTGGTGTTTAGCCAGCGGGTGTTGTTGGCGTTGGTGGGCAAGG
>JANOQX010000009.1:0-25951 GCA_031415035.1 Cyanobacteria bacterium VAR_4_metabat_243 | reverse complement strand
CAAGGAGCGCCGCCTTTTCAATTCAAACCACCGGTAGCTGAGCGAAGCCAAAGCTACAGAAAGTGAATAATGAACGGGTAGCGGAACGGCTCATTCGGATTACCCAACGCCTTAAACACCGCCAACACCGTCATAATCGTGACCCACAACTGACCAATGCCAGCGGCAAGTGCGCCAAATAGACCAAAGCTCAGGAACGCGAGGACACCAACGGGAATAGCGACGATCAAACCGACCAGCCAAACATTCAAGTGAAAATTGATCGATTCCTTCGCATTGGCTTTTACCACTTCGTCATCGGAAACAAACAGGATCGCCACAGGCACCCCGATCGAGATAAAGATCCCACTAAAGAAAACTGCAACGTGGGACAGGGTGGAGAGCAGACGACGCTTATCAGCAGTTTCAGTGGATTGCATGGGTTATTCCTCACTTCTTCTTGTTTACCAACCTTTATATACTATGGGCAGCCCCAAGATTGTTGTAGGGCAGTTAACCGTAATATTTTAGGTGAATAAACCCACTGCCCGCAATTCAGGAATTTGGCTGAGTGACCTGTGCCCGAATCGATACGCCCCAAATCCCGGCCAACAGCAACCACTGCAAAGTATTAATCCGGGCGTCAAACAGCGTGACATCGAGCAAGCTAAACAGGGTACAGGCCATGAACGCCACGACGTAGGTGAAGACGATCGCCCTGTCCCCCCGATCGACGCATTCCCGCCACCAAGCCACCCCTGAATAGACAATCCAACCCACCAGCGCATAGAACAGCAACGTTGCCGGAACGCCCATCTCCGCCGACAGCATTAGGGGCAAATTGTGCGGATGGCCGACGAAGAACTGGGTTTGGTCTTTGTACAGCGCCGAGAAATTCCGCAGGCCCCAGCCCGTTAAAGGGCGTTGTTTAATCATGTCCCAGGCAAACTGCCACTGGGTCGTCCGCAGCGAGGCATCGGGCCGATCGAACATCTCGTCATTAATCCTGGCCCAAATCATCCGAGGCACAATCCGCCGAAACCAGCTACTCAACGGCGGCGGCGCATAGGCCGCTTCCAATACGGCAATGATCACCCACATCACCAAGGCCCCGACCCAGCGCCAACCGATATAGGTCGCAAACACCACGATCGCCGCCAAGGCCAAGGCCCAAGCATTGCGGGAATTGGTGAGGAATAGCCCCACAAGGTTGATCCCGCCGATCGTCCCCAGGATCGCCAGGATCGCGGGCGATCGCTTGGTCTGCCATTGTTCAACGAATAATCCCAACGTCAGGGTAAACGTCGTGACCAAGTAACTGGCCAACACTGTCGCATAGTAGAACAGCGACGACATCCGGCCCAGGGGTTCACCGCCCTGCGCCACCGTCCAGTCCAGCAAAATGCCGCTCGACCCATCGATCGACAAGAATTTCCAATGAAAATACCACTTGAGAAATAGCTGCCCCACCCCCAACGCCGTAATCACCACCGAAGGCGAAATAATCAGCCAAGCCAGTCGGCGCAACTGCTGCGGCGTCTGAAGCAGCCGACTCTGGGCAATGAAGACAATAAAAAACGGCAGAAAATTAAACAGGCCCCCGAAGGCATTGCCGTTATTTTCTGCAAATAGCGCAATAATCACCATCCAGCAGCCCAACAGCAGCAGGGATTGGTGGACGAGGCTTTGGACGAGGGCGTTGGCGTAGTCTTTCCACAGCGCGATCGAGGTGATCAAAATCATCACACAGCCGACCATCGTGTTGATCGGCATTAGCAGCACGGCCCACTGCATCACATTCCAGTGACGGCGGAGCCGGGGATCGGGGTGAGATTGGAACAGCGACAGCTTACTCAAGGGCGGTGTGACCAGCGGACAGAACCCCCATTTTATCTGATGGTGGAAACATCTGGGTTTGTGCGGAGGGCGAGGCGCGGGATTTTTGCCAGATTGGGAAGGTGAATCGGAACGATCGTGCCCGATTTTCCCGCTGCTTTCCTCGTTCCCCGAATCCCGACCCATGGACGACAACAATTCCTACCAATACGAATACGACTCATCGGACAATAATACCGATGGCGACTATTACAGCGAAACCACCAGCACCAATTGGTTTCAGGAAATCGGCAATTCGCTATTTGGGATGCTGATTGGCCTGGTGCTGTTCCTGGCGTCCTTTGTGGTGCTGTTCTTCAATGAAGGGCGGTTGGATTTTAGTCAGGCGGCGAAAAGTGCGATCGTGATTCAGGCGGATGCGCCCGCCCCCCAGGCGAATGGCAAAACGGTGGCCCTAACGGGTGCGATCGCTTCACCCGAAATCCTCGGCGATGGTCAATACATCAAACCCGCACCCTACATTGCCCTGGGCCGCACCGTGGAAATGTATTCCTGGCGCGAAACCACCAGCACCAACACCCAGAAACAAGTCGGTGGCGGCAAGACGAAGACAAAGACCTATCGCTACACCAAGGTCTGGACGAACCAGCCGGAAAGTTCGACAAAGTTTAAGCAATCCACCACGCACCGCAATCCCACCAAGGGGCTTGCGGATCAAATCGACAAAGTCAAAGACGCGAAAATTGGTCGCTATGGCGTGGATATGCCGAATCTGCCGTCGGCTGTCCCGATCGGTACCTGCAATCTCGATGCAGCGGGGAATCCGCAACGATCGACCGCCTCGGCGCTGCGGCTTCAGCCGGAGCAACTGCTGCCCGTTGCGGCCGGGATCGCCAAACCTCAGTTAGTCGGCAATCAAGCGCTATTCGTCGGACGTGGCACGCTGGGCAATCCGCAGGTTGGCGATTTGCGGATTTGCTACACGGCATTGCCAAATCAGGCGAATGTCACGGTCTTTGGGAAGTTAGCCACCGATCGGGTGATTCCCGCCAGCTTCGGCAAAGAACCCTTCTTCAAGATTTTCCCCGGTGAACGTCAGGCCGCGATCGGGGCGCTGAAGACTGAATACAACATCCAACTCTGGGCGATCCGGGTATTGGGCTTTGTGTTGATGTGGGTGGGGTTGATGATGGTGATGGGCGTGTTAGGGGCGATCGCGAATGTCTTGCCGTTCCTCGGTGATTTGGTTGAGGCGGTAAGTGGGTTTGCGGCGTTCATTGTGGCGGGGTTACTTTCGACGGTGACGATTATCGTGTCGTCGCTGTTGCATAACCCGATCGCCCTGGCCGTGGCCGCGATCGTTTCGCTCGGTGCCTTCTTCCTCGGTCGCAAAGGCATCTTGCAATTCCAGCGTTAAACCACGGGGATCAAACCACTGGGATTAAACCACTTCCGCTGCTTCCAACCGCGTCAACCGAATTTGCGCCAAAGCAAACACTGTGGGAATCACACGGGCATAATTGGTGGAAATACTCCGCCAACCCAGATCGGCCAGAAACCATGTCCACAGCGCGGGGCCAACGAAGGCGAAGACCGATCGGGCCGCGCCATACCGGGCCAGATTCGTCGCCATGCCATGTTGGGCGGTTTTCAGACTAAGCAAGCTCTGGAGGGAGGCGAGGCTGCCTTTGCCGATCGTTTGGCGGGCGATTTCGTATTGGGCGAAGTGGATCGCAAACTGCTGGGCAATCATTTGCAACACGACGGGCCGCATCACGGCACTGATGGCGATCGCGCTGCCGCCTTCGAGGATCAACCGCATCGGATCTTGGCGCAGGGTTTCGGGGATGTGGCGGGCGAGGTCACTGCTGGCGATCACGACTTGGATCTCGGCGTTGAGGGCTTGGCGCTCTTTTTTGGGCATTTTCTGCCAGGCGCGTTCGAGTAGATGCAGGAAGATTTCGGATTCGAGTTCGGTGGCGCTCATGTCGCTGTAATAGTCCAGGCGCAGGTGGCGACAGACTTGGATCAAGATTCGTTCGTAGGAGATTTCGCCCGTGCGCTGTTGGATGACGGTGAGACCATCGGCGGCGAGGAAGCGAAAGCGGGTTTCGATCGCGTCGAGCCAGTCGCTGTGGGGCAGGCTCTGGATATCGAGCGGATCCAGTTTGTTAACGTAGTCGATCGGGTTGAATTTGGGCCGGAAGAGGATTTCGGTCAGTTCGGCGAGTTCTTCGGGGGTGCCGAGTTCGAGGGCGCTGCGAAGTTCATCGCTGGGGGGGCGGTGGTTGAGGAAGCGATCGTCCACGGGCGTGAGTCCTGCTGATATAGGCAATGTTCAACTGGGACTTATTCTAGCGAAAATTTGCGGCGGTTGGCAGTGGGTTGCATAGGTTCGGCGGATCGGGGGGTAAGACCGAGTCAGCACCGTATGCTCGACCATTGACCGCGCTTTTGGCCGGAACTATGATGGAGTAAGTGCGTCGTTGGTTCAATTGGCTAATCGTCACCGGGAGTTCTGGATTTTTATGCGGCATCAAGTATTGGCTCGATTCAGTGGTTTGAGTATTGTTAGTTTGATTTTGGCGATCGGCCTGTTTGGGAATGCTAGTCGGGCGATCGCGGAAGATGGCTGTCCCGATGGTGAGCAGCCTTATCAGAATAATATGACGGTACTTGGATGTATGCCGATTCCAAACTATGGAAATAATAACAATGCTCCAGTAAGCCCACGACCACAACCCCGGCTAGTGGCTGTACCAAGCTATGGTGCCATTGCCCATGACTCGACGAAATTCGGCAGTATTGGCGTGTCGGGATCAGACAAAACTTTTGATAGCAAAAAGAAAGCCGAAAAGGCCGCACTGAAAATGTGTCGTAACAATGGTGGCGGGGATGGCTGCGCGATCGTTGTCAGTGTTAAAGATGCCTGCACAACACTTTCAGTGGGCTTGAACACCAAAGCAGGGCATCCTGTATTGTTCGCGATCGAATTTAAGCCCTTCGATGAAGAGGCGAAAAACAAAGCGGCCAAGGTCTGTACCGACAATTATGAACAATGTGAAACAAAGTATTTCTGTGCTTACAACAATATTACAAAGACAGTGCGGCAGTAATTTGCGGTAAAACAATCCCTGATTTTCAAAATGTCTCAGGGAATGCGGGGCGGCGATTGTATTTAAAACTAAGCCAGGGTGATGATTGCGTTTCAAATTTCCACAAAATAATGGCTGAGTTCCTGGAGTCGTTGATGATTGTTCGTAAAAGTTTACAGTGTCAAGTATTGTCCCAATTGGGTGGTTTGAGTGTGTTTGGTTTGACTTTGGCGATCGGTGTTTTGGGTGGTAGTGGTCGGGCGATCGCGCAACCCGAGACAACTGCTAAATTTAGCTTTTATCTACGAGCAGATTTGGGGAAAATGATGCAAGCGGGCAACAGCGATCGGGTGATGCAACAAGAACCGCGCATCGTCAACCTGATGCGGACTGCCTGTGGGCCAGGGGCCATGGCCAAGGTGAGCGTCATGCCAAAATTTACTCGCAGCGAGACGCTGGTGCCGGAAAAGGTCGTCGAAGTTGATGCCCGCAACCGGACGTTGCGCCGCTGGGCTAAGCCCTTGAATTCCACTGTCCTGGCGATCACGGGCGATCGAATTCTGGTCGAAACGGCTCCCAATCAATCCTACTGGATCGGTCGTGATGGCAGTCTCGAACTTCAGACGGCAACCCTCTCGCTCACTGACCCCACCAGTATTCCCTACAAAAAACATCCCGAATTTGCGGCGAGTGGGATTTTTTCTCAGCAGTTTATCGATATGAATTCTGGGGACGATCGGCGGATTATTGCCGATGCGCCCTGTACCTAGCGTGAATTCCAGCAACCGAATATAAACACAACCTTCCCAGGAAAATCATTCGATGAATTATCAAAAATTGCTATTGCCGATCGCCCTCGTGGCACTCTCGCAAGCCTGCACATCACTACCCAAAACCTCTGACGCCGCACCTGCACCCAAAACCGCCGATCGATCGAGCGCCCCAGAAACGACCAACGCCACGGACACACCGCCCGTCATCAGTTCAGAGCCATTGCCGATCGCAGATGCAGGAGTCCAGTCCGATCGGGCACAATCCCCAAAACGACCGCAATCCTGTGCGCCAGACAACTATGAGCAGTTTTTCTGGCAATATGTCCAAGACAATGACATGAACAACAACTCCATGCGTGCGCCATACACTGCCGCTCAGATCCAAGTCCGTAATTACAACAACCCGAGTCAGGTGCTAGAAGTCGTCAAACAGCAAGATTATCAGGGATTTAAGATCACCTCGGTGGACTACACCTTGGTTTATGACGATCCGACGATTAATGATCCGAATGCGAAGGCCCGACTGAAGCGCGAAGTGAAACGGCTCGATGACAACACCTTCCGGGTGGATTATGTCAGGGCAGAATTTGAGACCGACGGGGAAGCGGAAGATAATAATGGCAAGCTGATCCGCACCTATGGCGCACCGGGCGCTTATATCTTTGAGCATCAGAATGGTTGTTGGAATTTGACGCAGGAATATCGCAGTCAGGTATCCGGCACCGATCGGACGGCTAAACCCCAAGCACCAGCCGTAGAAGCACTTTTGATGAAAGGCATGACAGATGTTGAGCTGCGGGAAACATTATCGAAAAGTGGTTGGGTGCCTTTGGTGAGTGCGAATGAACAACAAGACGTGAATGCCTGTAGTGGTAATGGGTATTGTCGGACGTTTTATGAAGACAAAACGACTGGAATTAGGCTGAAGGTCATCACCTATGGACGGGAGCAATCGTTAGAGGGTTGGGAATTCAGGAAAGATGGGATGCCATTACGCTAGATTTTCTCAACCATCCACCTAAATTTCCCCGAAAATTTCAGGAAATTCTGGGTGGCGGTTGTAGTTAAAGGTAAGCCAGGGTGATAATTGCGTTTCAAATTTCCACAAAGTAATGGCTGAGTTCCTGGAGTCGTTGATGATTTTGCGTAAAAGTTTGGTGGTGGGATTGTTGAGTGTAACGGCGTTGATGGTCGCAGCTTTGCCCGGAATGGCGCGACCCGGCACGATCGACTCTCCTGCAAATATGCGATCGGGGCCATCGATCGAGACGGAGATTCTCGATGGTTTACCGGAGGGCACGCCCCTGGAAGTGCTCAAGGTTGTCAAAGATGCCGAACGGGATCACTATTGGTATTACGTCCGATCGACGGGAAAACTTCGTACCGAAGGTTGGGTGACTGCGGCTTTGGTGCGGTTTGATTCGAGCAGCCAAAGCTACGGTACTTTAGCGGGTGAACCGGGTGATGTGATTAACATTCGATCGAAGCCCACCACTCAGGGCGATGTCTTACATACGGGCGTGTTGGGCGATTTGGTCACGGTGGGCCGATCGAAGTTTGTGCCACTGGGTGGCGATTATGGCCGCACGGGCTATCGCTGGTATTACGTGACGTATCCGAGTGGTGCGGCGGGTTGGGTGCGCGGGGATTTGATTGACCTCTGGCCGAAGGGTTGCATTATCACCTGTCCTGACGTTTAGGTGCAGCTGCCGAACCCTGGCCGCCAATGCTGGGGGAGTCTGATTCAAGCACAGTTTTCCGGTTCCCCCAGCATTGGGGGTTAGGGGGCCTGATGTGTAGCAATCACGAGTTAATTTTTTGTACAACATTCTTTAATTTAGTATTTCAAATATGGTTCATAAACACACACGATCGTCCGCGACTCTTTTAACCACCAGCCTTCTGGCCGGATTGATCGGACTCACCGCGATCGGCTGCACCAATTCTCCCACCGCTGCTGTTCCCCAACCGACACCGAGTAAAAGTAGTGCATCGATCGACGCCCCACGATCGACAATTCCTGTGACTAAAGGTGATGAAAAAACCGCCGCGATGCCCGTTGCGGCATCAACTGAAACGCCTAAAGTTGCAGCCTCAACTATCCAAGATGGACGCTATTGGGTCGGTGGAACTGACCAGGGTTTGACCGTTCAGGGCGATCGGTATCGCTACGACACCGAAGGAGGTGAGCAACCTTGGCGATCGAGCACCGAATTGCAACCCGTCAAAGATGGTGTGATCTTTGATGGCAAAGCCCATTGGTGTTTATCCACAATGGCCCCAAGATCCGGTGCGATCGCTTGTTCCGAATCTGGCTGGGTGACGGGGGAGCAAGTCCAAACCGCACTGCCATTTGTCGGCACCAAACGGTTTAACTTCCTGAATGGTAGTGGCACCGGACAATCGATCACGATCGACGCCGACGGCACCACCACGGTGAAAACCCACGGCACGATGAATACGTCTGTCTCCTACAGTGGGCCATTTACCAATCCAATTATCTTCAAAGACGGGGATGGCGTGAAGTTGTCAGGCGACACAATCTATTCCCTGCGGCAGGATGGGGAAATCGCCCAAGGTTGTATCCGCGCCGATGAACCTTGCAAATCGGCACTAAATTGAATCAGGGCGAAGCTGCATGAGTCCCGACCCGATCGACAGGAAAAACCAAATGAATTATTATATCAAGTCGATCGTGCTCATCGGATTCATCCTGGGAGTTGCGGGCATTTCCCCGGCGATCGCCCAATCGGTCGTCGCCACCCCAATACTCGGCCCCAGCACAAGCCCAACCGAAGCCGATCGGTTATTCGCGCAAGGACTTAAACAATATGAGAGCGATCAGTTTGCCGCTGCGCTAGCGTCGTGGCAACAATCTCTAGTGATCGATCGAGCAATCAAAGACCGCCGCCGCGAAGGTGAAACGCTGCGGAATATCGGTCGAGCCTACTACATGCTCAAGGATATGACGCAGGCAACGGCCCATTTTGAGCAGAGTCTCGCGATCGCGCGCGAAGTGAAGAATCGCCAGAACGAAGGTCTTAATCTCCGAAATTTAGGCATAATTTATGAAGATCAAGATCGGCCGGAAAAAGCGATCGAGTATTACCGCCAAAGTATCAAGATTGCCCAGGAAGTTGGCGATCGAGCCGCCGCAGCCCGTGCGCTGCAAAATCTGGGACTGCTTTATCAGGCTCCGCATGAGTTCAATTCAGCAAGTAGCAACCTGAAGCAAAGTCTCGCAATTTGGCGCGAACTCAAAGATCAAACGGGCGAAGCCGATACACTGTTAGCGCTCGGCGATTTGTACCGAGGCACTGGCGGTTGGTACGATGATGCGATCGGATACTACACACAAAGCCTGCCGATTTTCCGTGCCCTCAACAATCGCACGAGCGAAGGTGTGGCACTCGGTGGGCTGGGGCGTTGCTATGAATCGCAGCGGCAGCATCAGAAAGCCATTGACGCGCTGGAGCAAAGTCTCACGATCGCCCGTGCGATCAAAAATCGTCGGAATGAAATGATTGTTTTAGCGGATTTGGGTAAGTCCTACCAATCGCTCGATGAAATCACCAACCAGCGTTGGAAAAGTGGATTGCTCTCCCAGGATTTTCGACAATTACCGCAGTCGATCGAAGATGCAACCAAATCAGTGCAGTATTCTCAGCAAAGTTTAACGATTGCTCGTGCCGTCCAGAATCGCCGATCGGAAGCCTCTGCACTTGGCAATCTGGGCCGCTCATACGCCGTACTTCGCGACTATCCAAACGCCATCGCAGCCAATCAACAACGTCTAGCGATCGTCCAGGAATCCCAGGATTGGCCAACGGAAGCCAAAACCCGAATGGCCTTGGGTAACATCTATCTGGCGCAGGCGGACTACGCAACAGCGATTACTCAGCATCAAGCCGCGATCGCGATTTATCGAGCACAGCAACAACGCAGTGAAGCACAATTCGCCAAAACCCAATTCGCCAAGTCGAATCAGTCCATCAAGTCGCGGCCACTGTCCTATGAATTACGGGAAGCGGTGATGTATCTGGGGGACAGCTATGAACGAAGTGGGGACTATGCTCAGGCAGTGCAGTCCTATCAAGCCGCCCTTGGCCCGATCGCGGCCATTCGCGAGAGCGCTGGCGATCGCGATATTATCTTGCTCCGGCGATTGGGCTACGCACTCGCCAAACAGGGTGATTTGACTGAAGCGGCATCAACTTTGCGGTTAGCGATCGACAAAGAAGATATCTTCCGCACGGGACTGGGCTATGGAACGTCCTCATCCGGCTGGAAAGCCACCGATGCGGATCGCATTCGCATGGCGGAAGCGCAGGCGGAAGATTATCGCCAGCTCCAGCAAGTTCTAGTCCGCCAAAACCGGACTGATATGGCCTTGGAAGTCGCCGAAGAAAGTCGTGCCCGGACATTTGTGGAATTGCTATCAGAACGCATTAGTGGTCGCCCACTGGGTAAAGATTGGCCAACACCGCCAAACCTCGATGCCATTCGCCAGATCGCCAAAGCCCAAAATGCCACGCTAGTTGAATACGCGATCGCCGCGCCCGAATCCCTCTACATCTGGGTCGTCAAACCCACGGGAGAAATCACTTTTCGCACCAGCCAACTCGATCCACAGCAGGACATCCGCAAGATGGTCGCCAAGGGCCGATCGGAGATCCGGGTACGCGGTGGACGCAGTGGGTTACAAGCCGCCGCCCGTGGCACGATTGCGGATACGCCACCCATGTCAATGTCAGGAAGTTTGGCCAAACTCCACCAAGTTTTAATCGCGCCGATCGCCCAGGATTTGCCCACTGATCCGAACCAGCAAGTGATCTTTCTGCCCCAAGGTGACTTGTTTTTATTGCCGTTTGCCGCCCTGCGCGATGCCCAGGGGAAATATTTAATTGAGCGTCATACGATTTCGATCGCGCCCTCGATTCAGACCTTAAATCTCACCCGCACCCAAGCCGCTCAGACGCGATCGGGCGGTCGTTCTGTGATTGTTGGCGATCCGACAATGCCACAGTTTGAGGGTGAGGCATTGCCGCCCCTGCCCGGTGCTCGCCAAGAAGCGATCGCCATCGGCAAAATTCTCAACACCGACCCATTACTCGGTGCGCAAGCCACCAAAGCCGCAGTGCTGGAACAATTGCGCACTGCCAGTACCGTTCATTTCGCCACCCATGGATTGTTGGATACGATCACGGGCGATATGCCAGGGGCGATCGCCTTGGCTCCGAGTGGTCAGGATAATGGACTGCTCAGTGCCAGTGAGATTTTCGACCTGAAGTTACAGGCCAATCTGGTGGTGCTGAGTGCCTGTGATACCGGACGCGGCGTGATTAATGGCGATGGGGTGATTGGGTTATCCCGATCGTTGATGGCGGCGGGCGTGCCGAGTGTCGTCGTGTCGCTATGGGCCGTGGATGACAAATCCACGGGCGTCCTGATGAGTGACTTCTATCGCCAGCTTCAGATCAATCCGAATAAAGCTCAAGCCATGCGCCAAGCCATGTTGAACACGATGAAGCAATACCCGAATCCACGCGATTGGGCGGCATTTACGCTGGTGGGGGAGAGTGATTAAGCCCGATCGACGATCTAATCCGATCGGGAATAATTGGGTACGCTAGATCTGTAGAGAACTGTAGCGTACTGAAAGGAAAAGCCCATGGGTCATGTGAAGTCGATTGTCTTGACCGGGTTATTAATGGCGCTGTGTGGCATCGCCGCAATCGATGATCGAAGCGCGATCGCCCAACCCTCGATCGCCCCTAATCCGCCGAAGACAATGGCCGACCCAGCATTTCAGCGCGGGCTGGGGCAGTATTCGCAGAATCAATATGCCCCAGCGATTCAGTCCTTCACCCAAGCGATCGCTGCCTATCGCCAACACCAAGACCGCAATGGTGAACGCTTAGCGAGTGGCAATCTGGGACTGACTTACGCGGCAATGCAGAACTATCCGCAGGCGATCGCCTGGCAAGAAACAAGTTTGGCGATCGCCCTTGAACTTAACGATCAATCCGGCGCGGCCCAATCCCTCGCCAATCTCGCCAATGTTTACCATCAACTGAACAATGATCCAAAGTCGATCGACTTAATTGAACAGAGCATTGCCCTTACCCGCGAACTCAAACAACAACAGGGAAAGGACTACAGTCTCGAAGAATTGGGCCGGATTTATGCTTATTTTCGGGCCTATCCACAGGCGATCGCCACGCAAACTCAACGTCTGCAACTCGTCCGCCAAGCCAACGATCGTCCAGGCGAAGCCAAAACTCTGGAAAATTTGGGTGCGGCTTATCGCGGCATGGATGACGATGCCAAGGCGATTGCGTCCTATGAAGCGGCTTTATTACTCAATCGGACAATTCCACCCGTAACCGCAAACGTCGATCGCACGTTAGTAAATCTAGGCGATGTTTATCAGCAGCGGGGGGACAGTGCCAAGGCGATTGCCTATTACCAGCAGGTTTCGGCCCTCACTGGGACAACATACGATCGTCATACCCGCATCCAAACCCTCGGCAAATTAGGTCATATTTTCGCCAAAACTGATCAACTGACCGCCGCCGAGACGGCGTTGAAAGCCGCCGTTGCCGAAGAGGATGCCTTTCGTGCGACACCCGCATTGTCCGATGCGAATCGGCTGATCTCCACCGAACGCCAAGTCGCCAACTATCGATTACTCCAGCAAGTGCTGATTCGCCAAAACCGGATTGAAGCGGCACTCGAAGTGGCCGAACAAGGCCGATCGCGGGCCTTGGTTGAATTATTGACAATACGCCTTGACCAACCTGCCAATCCCAAATTTGCCGACCTGGCCCAAGCGCCAAACCTCGAAGACATCCGCCGCATCGCCAAAGCCCAAAATGCCACACTGGTCGAATATTCGATCGTCACGCCCACATTGCTCTACATCTGGGTGATCAAACCCACAGGCGAAATCACGTTCCGATCGACCCCACTCGATCCGCAGGAACCCATGCCCCAATTGGTGGCCAATAGTCGATCGGCGCTGAATGTGCGCGGTCGCATCCGCATTCAACAAGTGGCGACGGCCTCCCCCTCCAGCCCAACGACCACGACCCCTGAAGCGAATCTGACCAAATTGCATCAAATGCTGATTGACCCGATCGCCCAGGATTTACCCGCTGATCCAAATGCGCGGGTGGTCTTTTTGCCCCAAGGTGCGTTATTTCTCCTGCCATTTGCGGCGTTGCGCGACACCCAAGGCAAATATTTAATTGAACGACATACAATCGCGATCGCGCCATCAATTCAGACCTTAGATTTGACCCGGAAGCAGGCGGCGCAGTCGCTCGCCCTAGGGACTTCGATCATTGTCGGCGATCCAACCATGCCACAGTTTAATGGTGAATTATTGCCGCCACTACCGGGGGCACGGCAAGAAGCCATGGCGATCGGCAAGATTCTCCGGACGGCACCACTACTCGGCAATCAAGCGACCAAAGCCGCCGTACTCGCCCAATTGCCACAGGCGAGTGTGGTGCATTTGGCGACCCATGGGTTGTTGGAGACGGTGACGGGGGATATTCCCGGCGCGATCGCCTTGGCTCCGAGTGGTGAGGATAATGGCTTGCTCAGTGCCAGTGAGATTTTCGACCTGAAGTTGCGGGCCAATCTAGTGGTGCTGAGTGCCTGTGATACCGGGCGCGGCGAGATTAAAGCCGATGGGGTGATTGGCTTATCCCGATCGTTGATTGCGGCGGGGGTGCCAAGTGTCGTGGTTTCCCTCTGGGCCGTGAACGACGATGCCACCAGCGTCCTCATGAGTGACTTCTACCGCAACCTCAGAACCAATCCCAATAAAGCCCAATCCTTACGTCAGGCGATGTTGACGACCCTGAAGCAGTATCCCAATCCGGCGGATTGGGCGGCATTTACTTTGGTGGGAGAGAGTGATTAGGTTCCCTGAGATCTTGCACCAACCCGACTCCGGCCCTAATCCACCTTGGGATTGATCCCAAGGCGGTGGTTCTTGGAAGATCCGATCGCACCAGTCCCGATCGGCTTCCAAAAGTTTGGGGCTGGGTGGCTCTCGGGTATAGTCAATCTGCATCGCAAAACGGCCAATGTCATAAAACCCATCGATCAACGCTTTGAGGTCGATCGCCGGTGCCGGGTCATCAGCTTCCAGCGGAATGGGAAATATCGGGATCAAATCCTGAAGATTAAAACTGTACAAATCCGCTTTCGGGCGATCGGGAGTACGGCTCACAAGGATGCGGTAATGCGTGGCCGGAGCAGTACTGGAAAAGTCCATTGACTGGCCCTTGCGCAGCAAATCAATTTCGACCAAATGGCAATTGGCCGCAAGAATATTCTGCCGTTTGGTTTCGTATTGAGTCCGACCTTCCCCTTGTTTATTCGTCGGCGATAGTACCTCGATCACCGTAATCACCTGATCGATACCGATTTTACGAATTTCTAAATAACCTTCTTTCACAGTGAATGACATCGGCAGCACCACAGTTGTCGGCTGAGATAAAGTCGCAACATTACTTTCTACCGGGGCGGTGGGTTGTGCCTGCATCGATCGGCGCGCGATCACATCATCGGGAATGCCAATCAAGGCGGATTCTGCATCATTCACTTCATAGACGCGCTCCTCGACTGCCACATAGTAATTTGGCGGCAATGAGCCACCCAACGATCGGGCCAATTCGGTGATCAACCAATGATGCACCCCAGTCCAACCCGGCGGGGCTTCAAGGTACGGATTCATTCCAGGAAATGGTGAAGGCATAGGATCAAGGGCCGCAAA
Source organism: Cyanobacteria bacterium VAR_4_metabat_243 (assembly GCA_031415035.1). GTDB lineage: Bacteria > Cyanobacteriota > Cyanobacteriia > Leptolyngbyales > Leptolyngbyaceae > Romeriopsis. The sequence continues at coordinate 11,477 of JANOQX010000009.1, read as the reverse complement.
ACTCTAATCTGTCTATCATAGCGAATCAAAATAGGCGGATTCACAAAAACCGGTCACCCGATTCCCTATAATACTTGCCTGTTCTGATCCCACAAGTGACCCATGAGTGCCATCGACGCCGCCCCCTTTTCTCCCCAGGAAATTGCCTCCGAAGGCATCAAACCCAATGAGTACGAGGAAATTGTCAGCCGCTTGGGTCGCCATCCCAACAAGGCCGAACTGGGGATGTTCGGCGTCATGTGGTCGGAGCATTGCTGCTACAAAAATTCCCGCCCGCTCCTGAGTCAGTTCCCCACCACCGGGCCACGGGTATTAGTCGGGCCAGGGGAAAATGCTGGGGTTGTGGATTTGGGTGACGGCCTGCGCTTGGCGTTCAAGATCGAATCCCACAATCACCCCTCTGCCGTTGAGCCGTTCCAAGGTGCGGCGACGGGCGTGGGCGGGATTTTACGCGATATTTTCACGATGGGGGCACGCCCGATCGCGGTGCTGAATTCGCTCCGCTTCGGTGACCTGGATGACGCCAAGACAAAACGACTGTTCCAAGGCGTCGTCGCGGGGATTTCGCACTATGGAAATTGCGTTGGCGTTCCGACGATCGGCGGCGAAGTGTACTTTAATCCCGCCTATTCCGGGAATCCGCTGGTCAATGCCATGGCTTTGGGCTTGATGGAAACGCCGGAGATCGTCAAATCCGGAGCGAAGGGCATCGGCAATCCCGTGCTGTACGTCGGTTCGACCACGGGCCGGGATGGCATGGGAGGCGCGAGTTTTGCCAGTGCGGAACTGTCGGCAGCCTCGATCGACGATCGGCCTGCCGTCCAAGTGGGCGATCCCTTCCTAGAAAAATCCCTGATCGAAGCCTGCCTCGAAGCCTTCAAAACGGGTGCGGTGGTGGCAGCGCAGGATATGGGCGCAGCGGGTCTGACCTGCTCCACAGCGGAAATGGCCGAGAAAGGTGGGGTGGGGATTTTACTTGACCTCGACAAAATTCCCGCCCGCGAAACCGGGATGGTGCCCTACGAATACCTCCTATCCGAATCCCAGGAGCGGATGCTGTTCGTCGCCGAAAAAGGCCGGGAACAGGAATTGATCGACATCTTCCATCGCTGGGAATTGCAGGCGGTGGTGGCCGGGGAAGTGATCGCTGAACCGATCGTCCGAATTATGTTCAAAGGCGAAGTCGCGGCGGAAGTCCCAGCTTCGGCACTTTCGGACAATACGCCGATCTATCATCACGAATTGATGGCGGAAGCCCCGGAATACGCCCAAACCGCTTGGGCCTGGAACGAGTCCCAGTTACCCGCCTGCGATGCAAATGGAATCAACGGCCAATCCTGGAATCAGGTTTTGCTGACATTACTCGATACGCCGACGATCGCCTCAAAGCGCTGGGTCTATCGCCAGTACGACCACCAAGTGCAGAACAACACCGTGATCTGTCCCGGCGGCGCGGATGCGGCAGTGGTGCGGGTGCGCCCCCAGGCGAACGAAACCAGTGCGACGGATTTCTCGATGCCCCCGAGCCAAATCGGCGTCGCCGCCACCACCGACTGCAATCCCCGCTACGTCTACCTCAACCCCTACGAAGGCGCGAAAATGGCCGTGGCGGAAGCGGCCCGCAACCTGAGCTGCGTCGGCGCGGAACCGATCGCCGTAACGGACAACCTCAACTTCGGCAGCCCCGAAAAACCGATCGGCTACTGGCAACTGGCCAACGCCTGCAAAGGGATTGCGGAAGCCTGCCGCGAATTTGCCACGCCGGTGACGGGCGGCAACGTCTCGCTGTACAACGAGCGCGTCGGCGACGATGGCAATCCGCAACCAATTTATCCGACGCCCGTGATCGGCATGGTGGGTCGGGTGCCGGACATTCGCCTGGTGATGGGCCAATCCTGGCAGGGCGCTGGCGATCGGATTTACTTGCTGGGTCAGTTGGCCGGGGCGGAGTCGGAAGGTCTGACCCTGGGCGCGTCGGAATACCTGGCAACGTTACACAAAACTGTCGCTGGGATGCCGCCGATCGTGGACTTCGACTTGGAGCGGCGGGTGCAGGCGGTTTGTCGAGAGGCGGTGGCGAACGGTTGGTTGCGATCGGCTCATGATAGTGCCGAAGGTGGCCTTGCCGTGGCGATCGCCGAATCCTGCATTGGTGCAAATCATGGCGCAACCGTGACATTGGCCATGGACGCAGCGACGCGATTGGATCACCTGCTGTTTGCCGAGGGTGGGGCACGGATTGTCGTCTCCGTGGCGGCGGCGCAAGTGGCAACTTGGGAAACTTATTTGGCAGCGCAGTTACCCGGCGCTTGGCAGGCGATCGGCACCGTCGGCCAACCAGGCGGCAACTTCACCGTGATTGCCAATGGCGAAACCTTGATCGATGCGCCCGTCGCGGATCTGGTGGATGCCTGGGCGAATGCGATCGATCGGCGATTGGCGGTTTAAAGCCGATTTCCCGCATTACAGTGGAGTTAGTTACCGCTAACGCCAACTTGTGGGGACGAAAAAGATCCGACATTTGACCGATTGGCCGTGCGATCGGTTGTGAAATTGCTAAAGATTGTGAGATTGTTAAAGCAACCTTAACGGCGACCCGATCGTTCGTTGATTTTGCGATTTGCCGCTCGGAACAATTCACCCGGAAACCAACAGGGAATCCCATCCTATGAAAGCTGATCAAACTCTCCGTGACGATGCAGTAATGAACCAGGACAGCAGCCAAGAGGAGCGGCCGGATCAGATGGAGGAGGCCTGTGGGGTGTTTGGGGTCTATGCGCCGGGACATGATGTGGCAAAATACACTTATTTCGGGTTGTTCGCGTTGCAGCATCGGGGCCAGGAATCGGCGGGGATCGCCACCTTTGAAGGCGACAGAGTGCATCTGCACAAAAACATGGGCCTGGTGAGCCAGGTATTTAATGAAGATATTTTGGCGACGTTGAAGGGCGATATTGCGGTGGGACATACGCGGTATTCCACCACCGGATCCAGTCGGGCCGTGAATGCCCAACCCGCTGTCATCCCGACCCAACGCGGGCCGTTGGCGTTGGCGCATAACGGGAATTTGGTGAATGTGGGCCAACTGCGCGAGGAATTGGCGGCGCGATCGCACGATTTTGTCACGACGACGGATTCGGAGATGATTGCCCTGGCCATGGGCGATGCGGTGAATGACGGCAAGGGCTGGATGGATGCGGCGATCGAGGCTTGTCAGCGCAGTGAAGGGGCCTTTAGCCTGGTGATTGGGACGCCGGATGGCTTAATTGGGGCGCGCGATCGTAATGGGATTCGGCCTTTGGTGTTGGGGTTGTTGCCAGATGAAGATAATTTGGGCCAGCAGCATTACGTCTTGGCATCGGAGACCTGTGCGTTGGACATCACCGGGGCGGCTTACGTGCGCGATGTGGCACCGGGGGAGATGGTCTGGATCGATGGCGATGGCTTGAAGTCGGTGAAGTGGGCCGAGGCCGCGACCCGGAAGCTCTGCGTCTTCGAGATGATTTACTTTGCGCGGCCTGACAGTGTGATGCACGAGGAGTCGCTGTATACCTACCGGATGCGGATCGGGCGGCAATTGGCGATCGAGAATCCGACGGATAGCGATATCGCCGACATCGTAATTGCGGTGCCAGATTCCGGCATTCCAGCGGCGATCGGCTTTTCGCAGCAGTCGGGGATTCCCTACGCCGAGGGTTTGATCAAAAACCGCTATGTGGGACGGACGTTTATTCAGCCGACCCAGGCGATGCGGGAGACCGGGATTCGGATGAAGCTGAATCCGCTGAAGGATGTGCTGAAGGGCAAACGGGTGATCATCGTGGATGATTCGATCGTCCGAGGCACCACCAGCCGCAAGATTATTCGGGCCTTGCGCGATGCGGGTGCAACGGAAGTGCATATGCGAATTTCATCACCACCCGTAACGCATCCTTGTTTTTATGGGATTGATACCGACAATCAGGATCAATTGATTGCGGCAACCAAATCGATCGCGGAGATTTGCACGCAGATTGAAGCGGATTCGTTGGGGTATTTGACCCGTGATGGGATGTTGAAGGCGACGATGCAGGATACGGAAACGTTCTGTTCAGCTTGCTTTACGGGGGATTATCCCGTGGTGATTCCGGCGTTGTTGAAGCGAGCGAAGTTGATTTTGGAGCCGGTTAAGGCTTAGGCGAACCGCCCCCCGATCCCCAATTCTGGGGGAGCATGAGCAAGCCTAAGGCCCGAAATTTGTGGTTTTGGGCTGTTTTTTTGCGATTGGTTGACGCAGAGATGAAGACAGATTGTTCGATTGTTGCAACCACCACCCTCGAATAAATTCGGGGCTAATAGCGAAAGTGCATTAAAGTGCACTGAATAATTTAGGACAGTTTTAGTCCACTTTTAGTGGACTTGCGCTCTCAGCCCCGAATTTATTCGAGGGGCTGCCCAGGCATAATTACCCGATCGTCCCATCCCCACCATGTTCCAAGCCACCCGCCGCCGTTTAGCCCTGTGGTACACCACCGTCACCGCCGTATTACTAATACTGTTCGCCACAGGCGTTTACGTTTACGTTCGCAATACCTTAGTCGATCGAGTCGATGATACCCTCAATCATGTCGTCGAAGTCGTCCAACGATCGCTCGTAATTACCCCCCGCAATAACCAACTCCAAGTCAATGTGGAACAGAGTTTCCGCGATAATCCGGTGGTGCTGGAAGAAGACCATATCGACATTGAATGGTTTAATCCCACGGGCGATCGTTTGTGGTCAACGCTGTCGGCCAATCTCCCGATCGTGCCGATGCATCCGAATATCTTCGGCGAAACGATCCAAATTCCCCGCACCGATTTAGAACCGCTGATTTTGCGGCAGATTACCCAACCGATTCGCCAGGGAGCCGATCTGCTAGGCTATCTCCGGGTCAGCGAACCCTGGTTTGAAGTGACGATTCCAACGCGGGAATTGGTGATTGATCTACTCGCCGGAACGAGCGTGACGGTGGGCATCGTGGCCGCGATCGGCTGGTTTCTCTCCGGCCTCGCCATGCAGCCCATCCGCGAATCCTACCAACGCCTGAAACAATTCACCGCCGATGCCTCCCATGAATTGCGTAACCCGATCGCCGTGATCCAGACCAATGTGCAAGTGGCCTTGGCCGACCCAGAAGCCGAAGTCGCCGACCAACAAAAGCATCTCCAAGTGATTGAACGATTGACGCGGCGATTGGGGCGGTTGGTGGAGGATTTGTTATTTCTGGCGCGGCAGGATAGTGGTGCGGCACCGCCGCGCAGTCCGGTGGTACTAGCAAAGTTACTCGCCGAAACCGTGGAAGAACAACGCACGATCGCGGCTGACAAACCAATTCACCTCGATTTATCGGTGCCCGATGAACTCGCCCAAGAAATCGTATTAGCCGATCGGGATCAAATCATCCGCGTTTGCACCAACATTATTGCCAACGCTTTGCAATACACGCCGATCGATGGCACAGTCAAACTTTCGCTGAATCAAATTAAACGATCGGGCCAAAGCCATCTCCAAATCAAAGTCGCGGATACTGGCAGTGGCATTCCCGCCGAGGCAATTCCCCAAGTATTTGAGCGATTTTATCGAGTTGATCCCGCCCGATCGAAGTCCTCTGGCGGCACAGGGTTAGGATTATCGATCGCCAAAGCCATTGTGGACAATCACCAAGGCCAAATCACGATCGAAAGTCCGACGCAGCAAGGCACGATCGTCACCATCACATTGCCGCAAAACAGTCCGGAAAACCTCGCATAGTCAGTGAATGTGACTAGTGATCCAGAATCGTGAGGTGTTGTATGTATCGTTCAATTGGACTCGTCGGATTGGTGGTATTGGGTTTGGGACAGGGCGCGATCGCGCAAGCACAACCACTGCCGCGCCCCAAAGCGCTCCCGATCGTCAAAGATCAACTCAAGGTCGTATTGCCGCCCAAGAACAAAGCGCTATCCCCATTAGCGACGCCGAGCTTCGATGCCAATTGCCGATCACAAGTCCCCTCCGCCAGCCGCCCGATCGACAGGCTCTACCAAATGAAGCAAGCCTTTCCGATCGCGGTCAAAGGACAAGCGCTGCAATTTTTCTGGATTGGCAACTTTGATATTGATGTGTTGTGCGTCGGCGATGCGGCCTACAGTCAGGCGACTCGGGTCGAGCTGGCAGGATTTAAGGATTATATTGAAGCGATTCGGCCCGATGCCAGTTTGCCCAATGGCTTTGTGCTGAAACTGAAGGAAGGCAATGGTATGACCGTACCGATTCGGCATTTGGGGCTGTGGTTCGACAATCAATCGACGCCCGTGGTTAAACCGCTGAATGTCTTACAACAATCCGTCACGATGCCGCAAACTGCGCCCGTCACCCACCGCTTTTCGGGCAAAAAAGGTCAGTCATTTACGATCGATCTCGACAGTCGCAGTCGTCAACCGATGCCACCGCATATTTTGGTCATGACGCCCCAGGGCACGACATTAGCGGAAGGGATTCCCAATCGGATCGCGACGGGTGTGGTGGCGACGACGGTGACATTGCCTACAGATGGCGAGTATACGGTGGAGGTGAGTAATCTCCAGGGGCGCGGGAGTTATATGCTGAGTATCAATGGTAATCAGCAGCGGTAAAGCCGATGACACTCCCACTTTCCCAACAGTCCCTGTCCCTGGATCACGCCCAATTGATCGATCGATTGGCAACGACCGAAAATCTATTGCTGATCCAGGATCTCGATGGGGTCTGTATGGAATTGGTCAAAGATCCGCTCGATCGGCAAATTGATTTAGCCTACGTTCAAGCCACAGCGGCATTCGATCGGCATTTCTATGTGCTGACCAATGGCGAACATATTGGCAAACGCGGGGTGAATGGGATTATCAATCAAGCGATCGGGCAGGCTGGCATTAGTCATTGCGGCTATCTACCAGGATTGGCGGCGGGCGGGGTGCAATGGCAGGATCGATCGGGAACCGTTACTCATCCGGGTGTGGGTGCGGCGGAGCTGGCATTTCTAGCGGCGGTGCCCGATCGGATTACAGCAGCATTGCGCGACTTCTTTGCGGGGCGGGGATTATCCGCAGTCGATGTGGCACAAGGAGTTCAAGCCTCTGTGCTGGACAATCAGGCGTCGCCGACGGCGAATTTGAACACGTTTTATGCGCTCTTGGATGGCGATGCGGCAACCTATCGATTATTGCAACAGGCAATGCGAACGTTGATGCAAAAGTTGCTGCAAGATGCAGTCGAACATGGAATGGGAAATTCATTTTTCATCCACTACGCACCGAACTTAGGTCGGGACAAATTGGGCCAGGAAATCGTCTGGTTCACGGATGGGAAGGCTTCCGGAACGACGGATTTTCAGTTTATGTTGCAGGGTGGGATTAAGGAAGCGGGGGTAGTGGTATTGCTGAATCGGTATTACGCCGATCGGACGGGCGTTTATCCACTGGGCCAGGATTTCAACGTGCGACAGGCTCCACAGCAATTAGACGATTTGGTGGATTTAGTCGTGCAAAACTTCGATCGGGCGTTAATGCCAACGATCGTTGGGGTGGGCGATACCGTCACCAGTCAAGCGATTGAAAGCCCTGAGGGGTTGAGATTTCAGCGCGGGGGGAGCGATCGGAATTTCCTGCAATTGATTCAGCGTTTGGGAGTGGCGTTTGATCAAGAAAACCTCACAGTATATGTGGATAGCAGCGGCGGAGAATTACAGAATCGGAAGGCGTTGAAGTTGGATGCGGCGGGTGAAACGGTGATTGAAGGCCCAGGTGACGCAAGGGATACAAGCGACCCCTTGAAGTTAAATGTGGCGTTTCCGGGCGGTTATCGGCAGTATTGTCAGGCGTTTCAAGTTGGGGCCGATCGACTCAATCACCGATCGGCACATGTTCAAACCCCAATTAGCGCACCATGATGCCGAATTCTTTAGCTTTGGCCTGATCTGCCGCGATAATGGCATCTCCAATGCGGCAAATTGTGGCCGATTAGCGGCGGTAGACTTCTACTTTTTGTAAATTTCGGTTGTAATGCTCGACTCCATCATCAGTTACGTAATCGTATATCACTAATGTCACATTGTTGATTTCTGTTGGGATTTTCCGCTCCAGTTTGAAAAACACTGTCTGATTTGGCTTAAAGTTGTAGATACCGAGACCACGCACACCACTGCCAAAGTGTGAACGAGTTCCCCCATCATCCGGATAGGCGAAATAGTAGTCAATCGACATATCTTGAAGTGTTTCTTTTGTGTGGTTAGTCAGACAACCAATAATGTACTGCTGATTCTTGGGCAACGATTTGTCGCGGTAAAATTTGACCTTACGTAGACTCAAAGGTGTACTTCCCTTCCCACCCTTTCCGTCACTACACCAAGTTTTTTCGTTGACCAAGGTGATACTGGAGACTGGTTGTAGCGTGACCTGCGGAAGTTTAGCTTCCTCAGCGAAAGTTGATGGCATTTGGATTGCAATCATCCCGATCGTACTTAATCCCACTACCCAGCTACTAGGTTTCTTCAGCATCGGCAATACCTGGATTGTTATTCTGCAAGGTTTTCTTCAATTCTGGCGAAATTTTCGATGAATGTCGAGTCTATGGGTACAGTTGCGCCGATCGGCGCAACCGCCTCCTTCAAACTACGGAGGATTACGGAGTTCAGTGGAATCCCTAGAGGTTGCGGCATAAAGCGGAACTCTTCATGCCGATCGGCCCGCTTACTTTTATACTAGTAAGCTGAGAACGACGAGGCACCCCCATGGCATCCATCCGCGAACTGCACCAGCAACTGGTTAAGAAAGAACGATCGGCGACCGAAATCGCCCAGGCGGCGCTCGATCGCATTGCCGCTGTGGATGGCAAGGTGAATAGCTTCCTGCTGGTGACGGGGGAGCACGCCCTGGCACGGGCCAAGTCGATCGATGCCAAGATTGCAGCAGGTGAGGAAATTGGTCTGCTGGCGGGGATCCCGATCGGGGTGAAGGACAACATTTGTACCAAGGGCGTGGCGACGACCTGTGCCTCGAAGATTTTGCAGAACTTTGTGCCGCCCTATGAGGCGACGGTGAACCAGAAGTTGCTCGATGCGGGCGCGGTGATGGTCGGGAAGACGAATATGGACGAGTTTGCCATGGGTGGCTCGACGGAGACTTCGGCCTTCAAGCCGACGGCGAATCCCTGGAATCTGGAATATGTGCCGGGTGGGTCGTCCGGTGGGTCGGCGGCGGCGGTGGCGGCGGATGAATGTGTGGTGTCCTTGGGTTCGGATACGGGGGGATCGATTCGGCAGCCGGCGGCGTTCTGTGGGATTGTCGGGATGAAACCGACCTATGGGTTGGTGTCGCGGTTTGGGTTGGTGGCGTTTGCGTCGTCCTTGGATCAGATTGGGCCGTTTGGGCGGAGTGTCGAGGATTGTGCGATTTTGCTCAAGGAAATCGCGGGCTATGACGCCAAGGATTCGACCAGCCTCAAGGTGGAAATCCCCGACTACACGAGCTTCCTCAAGCCGGATCTGAAGGGGAAGAAGATTGGAGTGATTAAGGAGACGTTTGCCGAGGGGCTTGATCCTTCCGTGGCGGCGGTGACTCAGACGGCGATCGAGCAACTGAAATCCTTGGGAGCCGAAATTGTCGAAATCTCCTGTCCGACTTTCCCCTATGGGATTGCGGCCTATTACATCATTGCGCCCTGTGAGGCGTCGGCGAATTTGGCGCGGTATGACGGGGTGAAGTACGGCGATCGGGTAGAGACGGCGGAAACGCTGCTGGATATGTATCTGGAGACGCGGGCGAAGGGCTTTGGGGCGGAGGTGAAGCGGCGGATTATGATTGGGACCTATGCGCTCTCCGCCGGGTATTACGATGCCTATTATCTGAAGGCGCAGAAGGTGCGGACGTTGATTAAGCGGGATTTTGAGCGGGCGTTTGAGCAGGTGGATGTGCTGGTGTCGCCCACGGCTCCGACGACAGCGTTTAAGTTGGGGGAGAAGTTTTCGGACCCGTTGAGTATGTATTTGAATGATTTGATGACGATTCCGGTGAATTTGGCCGGGTTGCCGGGGATGAGTGTGCCCTGTGGGTTGGCGAGTAATGGGTTGCCGGTGGGGTTGCAGATTGTGGGGAATGTGTTGCGGGAGGATCAGATGTTTCAGGTGGCTTATGCCTATGAGCAGGCGACGGGTTGGGGGAAGGCGGGGCCGAAGTTGTAATATGGGGTAGGGGCCGATCGCTCAATCGGATTAATCGTCACGCAGTGGGTAATGGTGATTTATGGCTAACATTGATGCAAAGAAAGCGGCCCAAGCCGCAGCGAGCTATCTCAATGAGATTCGTGATTTGGTCGATGCCAAGCTCAAAGATGTCCGGCTAGAGGAGATCGAGCTATTGGAAGGTCAACAGATTTGGCTGATTACACTGGGCTATGATGTACCCTATCAGCCACCTTCCAGTATCTTTAAACCTCCCGTTTTGAGTGCGATTGAAAACATCTCATATAAAAGAGACTATAAGACTTTTCAAGTCAGCGCTGAAACAGGTGAGGTGCAATCGATGAAGATCCGATCGGTCAGTTAATTTAGCAACGATTATCTATGGAGCAAATTGCACAGTTGATCAATCAATACCGTAATAAAGGTGTATTGATTGATACGAATATTTTGTTGTTACTGTTTGTTGGGTTGACGAACCGCGATCGAATCGAACGCTTCAAACGCACTCAACAGTTTACGCCTAGCGACTATGACACGTTGACCCAACTTCTGGGATGTTTTTCGCCGATCGTGGTGACACCCAATATTTTGACCGAAGTGAATAGTCTGTTGAATCAATTGGGTGAACCGGAGCGGAGTCAGTGTTTGGGGCTGTTTGGGCAAGGCATATTGGGATTCGATGAGCAGTATGTGATGAGTCGATCGATTGTGACTCAAGCGATTTTTGGGCGATTTGGTTTGACCGATACGGGTATCGTAGAAGCAGCTAAGGGAAGGTATTTGGTGTTAACTGATGACTTGCGATTGGCGGTGAATCTTCAGTCTCTAGGCGTTGATACCGTGAATTTCAATAATATTCGGGCACTCAATTGGTAAACCATCAATTTCCACTTCTTTCACCCCAGACAAATCGCTGCCAAGCAGTTCTCTGGGGAAGCTCTGGTGGTTCGATTTGGAGAATTTCGCTGATCGCAATTGCGATTTCCCGCCACTCCGCCTCACTTAAATTCTTTGGAGATAATTCTATTTCTCCGACAGAACGCGATCTTAGATATAAATGATATGTATCAGAATTTCGGTTCTTACTGATAACAAGATCGGTATCCAACTTGACAACATCGGGAGCATCCCACTTTTGCAATGAGTATAAATGCTTAGAGATTTAGCGAGTGGTTGGTGTGGCAAAAGTGGGTGAGAACTGACCATTAAGATAGGCGCATCGTTGCTTCAGCACTTGATCAACATTCTTCTCGGCCCACT
>JANOQX010000008.1:0-7811 GCA_031415035.1 Cyanobacteria bacterium VAR_4_metabat_243 | reverse complement strand
TGATTTGACCAATGCTGTAGAGATTGAAAATCTGCGGATAGAAACTGGTTTGTAGATCACCCAGCTTCAAATACTGGTCAGCCGTTTGACCCGCTTTCCAGTTTCGCGATAAATCATAGCCTGCGGCATTATTCACGTCGGCGGTAGCAGCAAATTCACCATCTTCCTGTATTGATGGCAATGATCGAAGCGTAATCTGCGACCAGTCGGGAATTCTGGCGAACTGATCGCCGGACTCGATCGAGGTAATGGGAAACGGATATTCGGGTGCAATTTCAGCCACAGCGGGCATCACAAACATGAGCCAGTAGGCCAACCAGGCAATTATCCAAGCGATAAATTTCATTGATCTGACCTCCGGCTACTTCGGGGCTTTGTTTCTACATCGGTGGTGATATTGACGATCGCGCTTTTCGGCTTTCCCGATGTCGGAAATGAAAGCTGAAATTGGTGAATGCTTTTGTCTGTAACAACCGTCAGTGAAGTGGTTGAAGTCGTCAGCAAATCATCAAACTTAAGCCGCTTAATCCGGCGGAGATGAATCACCTGGGCCGCACAGGGCTGATCTTGACTCCGACAATTCACATCATCAAAATCCACGGTCACTTGGGATGGGTCATCGAGCCAAACCCGCTGTACCTTCTCGTTTACCGCTCGAAAGTTCAGTGTTGTGCCGTGACCGGAATACAGGGCGATCGGGGTCAATTCAGCCGCATTCACCCTGGCAGCAATGCCAAAAATGCCCATAGAAATCCCTGCGGCTACAATGAGTCGTTTCATGATTTGCTCCTAAAATGATTTCAGCTTGAATTAGAGCGGCAGTTGCACCGATTGATTAACGAAGACTTGGACTGTCGTTCCAGCGGCGATATAGCGGATTGGTGGACGTTGTTGGATTTCTGCCGCCGCTTGTTTATTACGTTCGTCGATCGTGGTCAGCAGCGTATCTGCGCCACTCTGCAATGCTCCCGCGAGCACATTCGGGCGTTGATTCTCTTGCGTGACGACGGTGCTACCACCGCCCGTCTGAACTCGCGTATTGGACTGAATCAACTGCCCCGATGCACCCCGAATTGCGCTGAGGATAAATTGCCCCCGATCGAGCGTTGCAAGTTCTTTGCCTTTATCCTCAAACTGTTGGGCAATTAGCGGTCGCCCTCGATCGCCGCGAATCTGAATTGCGCCCGTTGGTAAAGTCATTTCCTTGGTTTGGCCCTCCTGCTTCCAAGTCGCGGTTGTGGCAGAAAGTTGTACCCGACCTGTTTGAGAAACCCCTTCGACTTGCACGGTCAGCTTAGTATTGGCTGGGAGTGCAATTTTTCCCGTTGCGTCGGGAATTGATTCGGAGAGGGCGATCGTGAATCGGTCACTGGACTTGCTATCATCCAGCACCAATGGGGTTTCAAACACAGCGGCTGCATTCGTCCCTGCGATTAGTGATGTGGGCTGAGGTTCAGGCGGTAGCGGGTCGAGTGTGGAATCAACCGCAACATCTTGCCTGTCCCAAATCGTTAGCTTTGCCTGTGATTCAGTCGTTTGAGGTGATTCCACTTGCGCGATCGATTCCGGTATAGCCGATGATTCGGGCCGAACTGAACCGTAGCTTCCCAGTTTCACCAACTGTTGCCAGCGTTCCTGGGGATCGATGCTTGGCTCGTCGATTGGCGTAGTTGTTGCAGGACGCTCAACCGTTTGTATTCTAGGAATCGATCGTGATTCCCGAATTGGTATAACTTCTGGGCGTGATACGGGCGCAGTCGCGATTTTGGGTGGCTCCGATCGAATTGCCACCGATGTCGCTGATGTCGGTTGAGTTGGAACGGCTGCGGCAGTTGGTTTAATGGTTGGTTTCTGCACGGTTTTCACCGATTTATTGTTAGGCTGTTTGGCTAACCGCTTTTCCAATTTCGCTTGCCCATCCAGCGCCGATTTCGTCTTGAGCCGCGCAATTTCCTGTTGCATCGGCTCACCAGCTTTGCCCACGGACTCTGGCGGTTTGGCGGGCGGCTGATTCGCATTCCCCAGCGCCGTTGATTGTACTTGCTCAGAACGACCACCTCCGGTCAGAAACACACCTGCGATTACCATCACAGGCAATAACAACAATGCGGCCATCCCCATTTTCGGCATGGGTTTTGACCAAATTGGTCGGGATGTTTTCGATCCTTCGATCGAGAACTCAGCCGCTGTAATCAGTGGCTTGTCAAGGTCTACCGTGCCTGTGAGTTCTCTGAGTTGTGGTATATCCATCATTTCACCTCTCCTTCGATCGGACGAATTTCCTCAATCTGCACACCCCGTTCCAACATGCTGTAAATCACCCGCTGGTATTCATTTGTCGGATTTGGCAGTGGATTCTGTGGTGGTGGAATCGCTTTGACAAAGAATGTCCGATTGAATGGAATCGATCGGCCTGATGGATTCGCATTGTCAAACACAATCCTTGTCGCAATCATATCCACCCGCCATCGCCCATCACCTGCGGCTTCGGGATTCGAGAAATTCTGCGGCACCAACACCGCTGCCACTTGCCCCTGGAAAACACCTTGAGGCACAATTTCTGTTGCCAATTGCTGAATGAAGGTATCGCGAAAGTCCGGTGCCAGCAAGAATGCGGCTTCCCAGGCAGTCGATGGAATGCGCTCCTGTTTGTTGGAAACGACTTTCCCCTCATCGATTTGGCTTTTCTCGCTACCCGGCGGCTTGCCCCAGGTGAAGGTCATCACCGCCCAATCGGAAACCGTGCGCCGAATCACTTCTGGTTCGCGATAGTTATATGCACTGGGCCGCACTGTGAATGCCTTTCCATCGACCTGTTGCACCAATGTTGGTGGCTTTTGAGCCGCTAACTTGGAAAAGGAAATGCCCAGCCAGATTGAGCTGATCGAGAGCATGGTCGTCGCGATCGACAACCCCATAAAAGCCAATGGCAGAATATCTGTCGAGTCAACCTTGAAGCGTTGACTTTTCCGTTTAAGTTCAGAGATTTGCATAGATCATCTCCTTATTTCATGGGTAAAAAGGAAGTTCCAACCGAGACAATCCGCGTCACACCGCCGGAAACGCCTCGGAACACCGCCATGCCACCCCCACCCGCCAGGGCCAAGGCGAGAATCGGGGCCAAAATGCTGAGTAGAAGCAGAAACCCGACATCCGACGAGGTTTGAGCATCAGCCGCAACCACGACCGTCGCCGCTAATCCAACAATCACGTTGTAGGAAAACTTGGCCATCCCCAAGCTAAAAAAGCCAATCAGCCAAGCCCAAATCGGGCGACTCGACATCGGTATGACTGACCCCGCTACGGCGATCGGACCAAGCAATCCCGTCAGCAACATCGACAGCTCAATAATGTTGGCAAAAGCCCACTGGAAGCCCTTGAGAATCGACTGTGCCGCCGCTTGCCCAGCCGTAGCAAGCAAGCTCTCACCCACCATCTGCCCGACAAAACCATTGATATCCACAATGTCCTTCTTGCTGGCCTCCTGCACTAGGCGTTGGTTGATGGCATCAATGCGGGCTTTCAACCGCTGCACACCCGCCGTTAGCCAACCTTTCGACTGGTATTCTTGATCAATTACCGCTGCCGCCCGTTTCCCCGCTTCGAGAAAACAATCGATTTGGGCCTTTCCCTCCTTGGCCTCACATTCGGCATATTGCTGCTGAATCAGAGTCTTGGCTTGCTGGGAGACGATGACATCGTTCAACGCCTCCAACATTGACACTTCGCCAATCTGCACCTCCAGAACCGTTTTGGTTTGGTCGTTGATGATGTTGCGAATGCTAAGTGTGATTGAACCCAGCATTTTGCCATTGTTGAATAGCAAGACGAAAATCACGAAAACCCAGATGACATTGGGTAGTGCCGGGAAAATACCACGTTCGATCGCGTCCTTCACCCAGGCCAACGCGAAAAACAGGAAAGAACCGACCAAGATAATCGCGGCAAATTTGTTGATGCCCTGGTAGAGTCCATTCGTCCCGTTGAAGATATCCAACCAGCGCTTATCCCAAGCCTGTTGGACATTCTGAATTTGCTGAATGTTGTCCTGAATGATGCTGCGCCCACCCGTAACCTGCGCCAAGAAGGTCATTTGCCACCTCCTGCCGTCGGCTGATTCGTGCGGAATAAACCAGGAATGTAAACCTCGGCCTGCGTGGCACTGCTCAGTTCGATTTGGCGTGACACCCGATCGCGCCGATTCGTCTCATCAATCCCCTCGCTAGTGTTTGCGGTGAGTTGGGCGATCGTGCCTTGCAGTTGCTGAAGTTTCAGCAGTGATGTTTGATTCTCCGCTGTGAGTTTAGACTGATTGTTCATGATGCCCGCCAGGGATGCCATTTGTTTGGCATTATTCTTGTCGGGTAGGATTAGTGGGTCGCCCCACCGCACCCCCCAAAGAACCGTGCATGACTGTTTCCAATCACACGGCTCAAGCCTTACTTCAAGCCAGTTTGCTTGGATTTACGATGTATCTGTTTATGACATGCATGGTGCATGTGCATCAGGTTGTTATTGTCGTTTAACCCTTCTGATGCCACAGATACAATGTGATGGGTTTCGATACTCTCCCCATTAAATAAGGAGTCACGACAGATTGGGCATTGCCAATTTTGGCTTTGGGCGGCTCGATAAAGTTTCGAGTTTCGTTCCCAGTAAGTTTTCCCAAATCGTTGTTGCCGTGCTTGCCAATACTCGTTGAGGGAGGGATCATCAGGACTAGCACTTCCTTTCACCTTGATGTGTCGGACGATAGGAGTCGAGCCAATATTGAACAATGTCAATACACTCGCTTGTCCTTGCCTGTTTTGCGTATCACAGGCAAATATCCATTCACTTCTTTTCGGGTGGTGGAAGTAGCGTTGTTTAACCCATTTTGCCGATTTGTGCGGATGTCTACGCCGTGCCCAACGCCAGAGGTATCGCCACACCCGATAGCGGATGTAACTAAATATATCCTTGCTGACCACACCTTTGTAGTAGTTAGCAAAGCCTCTGAGCATCGGATTGAGTGTTTTAATGAGGCTTTCTTGAGTCGCCGCAGCCATCTGTTTGATTATGGTTCCCACTTTCAAACAAAACTGAAGTACCTTTTCCTTCTGCGGTTTAATCAACAACTTATGGTTGTATTGCCGTAAGTTGAAACCGAGAAAATTGAAACCGTCATCAATATGTACAATCCGAGTCTTTTGCGCGTTGAGCACCAGACCTCTTTCCTGCAACCATGATTTGAGCTGAGTCAGGACTTCTTCCATCTGCTGTTGACTTTGACCTGTGACCAGGAAGTCGTCAGCATATCGAATAATTCCCAATCTAGGGTTGATTCCTTTGATGAACTGTTCCAGTCCGTCTAGCCCGATATTGGCGAGTAACGGACTGATCACACCGCCTTGAGGTGTGCCAGCTATCGTCGGATGATAAACTCCTTGATCAATAAACCCTGCCTTTAACCAAGATTCAACCAAATCAGTCTTTGGAAATGATTGGATTGAATCGACAATGCTTTGGTGAGCAATGTGGTCGAAGAAGCCTGTGATATCTGCATCCAGAACCCATACGTCTGCGGTTGCCCGTAGCCGCCGGAAGCATTGAGCAATGGCATCCTGGGGACTTCTCCCTGGTCGAAAGCCATAACTATTTGGCTCAAATTGGGATTCCCATTCGGGTTCTAGTGCATTTTTCACGATTGCCTGTGCCACACGATCCCGGATGGTTGGAATACCAAGGGGTCGCTTCTTGCCATTGGGTTTTGGAATGTGTACTCGCCGCGTTGGTGACGCGGTTGGCATTTTCCACTCCTTGACAAGTTTCACACGTTGCTCAGGAGTGTTGATTACTTCCTGATCAATTCCGCTGGTTTGTTTACCTTGGTTTATTTGTGTGATTTGTCGCACACTCAGCAATCGATTGGCGTAGCTCCGCAACATCAGTTTCTGCAACCGTCTCAGTTGCTTCCACTGACCAAGCTTTCTGGCACGGAAAATTCTTTGACGCAGATTCTTGACAATCTTCTTGACTTTGCCCCAATTGATTTGGGACCAATCAGTCAGATCTCCTTCGACTCCGTTTATCAAATGTTGATTTGACATCTAACTTCTGTCTCCGTTCAGTTTCTTTGTCATTGCATCATTCCGTATAAGACCCAGTAGAAGTCAGCTATTCCTTTCGGTCAGGGGCTATCCTTGCATCCCCTATCTCAGGCATTACCCTGAGCTTTCGCTTGCTCTACCATCCTTTACCCTCCAGAGAATTCCGTCTTCGTTGCCGAGAGACCTACTCATTGGCTCGACCAGCCGCTGAGACTCTGTAGGGCTTACCCTGTTGTATCGTTTGAAGTTTCTGTAGTGGTGAGGCTGGTTATCTATTCTGCGGTAGGAGTTTTGTTTCCACGTGCTAAGGAGTAATGAGCCTTAGCACCACCTACTTTGCCTTTTGGCACAGCCTATCAGGGCATTTGGCTGTTATACAGGATCACGCAGTTTAAACGATAACTTCACTTTCGTTCAGCCTTCCGCTACCTTCCCTCTTGCTCCTTACCGCATTACCCTTGCAGTGTCGGCTACTTTTGGGGGCTGCATTCCATCCATTTCATTACTTACTCTGGACGTGCCCGGACTCAGTGAGTCTTTTCCATGAGGGCTAGGGGTGGAAATCCCTAGGGGACACGGTGCCCCAATTCAAACGACCAGTTCAGGTCGCACCATCACATCTTGCGTAACCGATAATCCTTGGGCATCCTGGGCAAGTTTCTGTGTGGCTTGTGTACCTTGTTGGTTATTTTGGACGATCGTGCCCGTTTTTTCACCTCCTGTTCCAGCCATTTTCGGCCCGTTTTGCCCAAGACTGGAGCTGCCGTCGCACGGCTAAGTTCCTGGTCATAGAGGTTTGCGGTATCGCGTTTGTTAACGATCGGATTCACGGTCAGAATACCTGCGGCATTGACCTTGTCTGCCGTGCGAACTTCATAGGGATCAGGCAATTCACTGGTCGATGGCGAACCGGATTGTCCTGGCGACTCATCCAGAATCCCACCGAGACTACCTTTCAAAACCTGATTGAGAATCTCATCGCCTTTGCTGAGTTGTTGCTGCACCTGATCCAGTGGATTGCCAAGCGTTTCCCCAATCCACTTTTGCCAGTCATCACCAATTCCACCCGGCATAAAGGATGCCGATGCTGCCCCAACACTGATGATTGGTAGAAGTGTGGAGATCGTGACGCCAATTAAATATCGTCGTTTCATTTCAACCTCCGTAAATGTGGAAAAGTATCGGGAAATTCTCGAACTTCAGAGGTGGGCGAGATCGTGTCCATGGATTTACCCGATCGCACTGTTGCCGCATAGGCTTTAGCGAAAGCCGCATAGCCTTCAAACTTGTTGCCATACTTGGCTAAAACCCGATGTCTGGCCCGTTGCTCCTTTTGGTTATTTGCCACTGCTCCCAACAGCTCTGGCGAAGGATGATGACTACATTCAACCAACCGCGCATCCGCATCCAATAGCCAGTGGGAACACAATCGAATCGGGTCAGTCCGAAATGACTCATCCGTATTCGGCATCAACGCGGCTGGATCATAGCCAAACAGCCGTTGGTAGGATGGCAGCGAGTTTGGCTGAATCGCTCCAATGATGCGGGTATTCAGGTTTTGGAGAATTTGCGAACCCGCGATCGAGTTAGCAATAGTATCGGGGTCTTGACCAATAATCAGGGGCCGAATCCCCGACTTCGCCCCGTTCGCACAGACTTGGCCGATGATTTGGGCGATGCCGTTATATTTAAACAGAATCGGACTTTCATCGATCGCCAGCA
>JANOQX010000007.1:0-17770 GCA_031415035.1 Cyanobacteria bacterium VAR_4_metabat_243 | reverse complement strand
CAAGCAATCGACCATGCGCTTTTTTTAGCTTATCAATACCCTTGCTACTGAACGGTGTCGAGCACCGAGGGTGGGACGGGTTGTGACCTCCTAAACATACAAGGGTGGGCATTGCCCACCATTTTCCGGTTTAATTGACGTGGTGGGCAATTTTCCGATTTGATGGATGAATCGATCGCGGTACAATAGCAGCCGAAGGCCACCCGATGAGACCGATCGCCCCATGGATTCTGCCATCCTCACCCTCGAAGAACTCGCCGAATATCTCAAACTTCCACTCGAAGTGCTCCAATCGGAAGCCGATCGGGGTCAAATTCCCGGTCGCAAAATTGGTGCGGATTGGCGGTTTCTGCGGGCGGCGATCGACGATTGGCTCCGGGCGGATGCGCCCCACGAACATGACCATCATGGCCACGATCACCTGGATCAAAATCGCCCGATCGTCTTCCCAAAATCCGCCGGATTTGACCGCACTCCGATTCCCAAACAGGGCAATTGGCCCGATGCCGCACCGTCCAACAATCCCTGGGCCAGGTTTTTGGGCGTTGACGAAGATGACCCGGAAGTGGCCGCGATCGCCGCTGAACTGCGCGCCGAAAGAGATGATTGTTAATCCGTCCGAGCCAATTCAAAAACCAGCACAGTCTTCCCGGATAAGGCCGATCGATCCGTGAAGCTAAAGAAGTCAATTGCTTCTACTGCGGGTTTTCTATGTTGAATCAATCACTGGCTCTCGGCCTTTTACTCGTATCCTCGATCGTTGGACTCACAACTTCCAAACCCGCTGAAGCCGCGACCTGCGCTAGTTTCAAAACGCAGGAAGAAGCCACGGCCTATATGCAGCGCACGGGTGAAACCAAACTCGATCGTGATCGGGATGGCATTGCCTGTGAAGGATTGCCTAGCAGTCGCGTCACGACTCAAGCGACCCTGCCGATCGTCGCTAGCACCAGCTATAAAGTCCTCAGCGTCGGCGATGGCGACACCCTGCGTGTCACCCAAGGCGGTAATGTGCCACCGCTCACCATTCGGCTCGCCTGCATTGATGCGCCGGAAATGAGTCAGGGTGTCTACGGCCCGCAGGCCTCCCAACGGCTGAAACAATTGCTCCCGATCGGCCAAGTCGTCAGTTTGAAAATTGGGGACACCGATCGGTACGGTCGCAAAGTTGCCGAAGTGATCCGCGAGGGTCTGAACGTCAATCTGCAAATGGTCACCGAAGGCCAAGCTGTCGTCTATCGCCAATACCTCAACGCCTGTAGCCAAAGCGTCCAGCAACAACTGCTCCAAGCCGAAACCGTGGCCCAACAACGGCGGCTCGGCTTTTGGCAACAGACCAATCCTGTCCTGCCCGCAATCTACCGTCACAATACCCGTGCATAATGCCGAAATCTCGCTATCTTAGGGGTAGCGCGATTTTTGTTCAATGCCTACGCTTACTGTATGTTCCAACGACCCAGCGATCGATTTCAATCTTACGCCGCCGAAGCCCTGGGGTTTTTGGTCTTTGGCGGTGGGGTGATGGTGGCGACGGTGCTGCAAGCGATGGGGCAGGCCCAGGTGAAGTGCGTCTTTGTGATGGAGCAGGGCACATTGGTCGGGAGCTTCACGGCGGACGATGTGGTGCGGGTCTGCGCCGATGGGCAGGATTTGCAGCGGTTGGCCTTGACTCAGGTGATGACGCCAAGCGTTGCCAGTTTGACGGAGACGGATTCCCACGATCCGGTGAAGGTGCTGGAAGTATTTGAGCGGTTTCCGGTGCAGTATATTCCGGTGATTAGTCCGACGCAGGACATTCGCCGGGTGATTAGTCGCGAGGCGGCGCACCAGCAAGGCCAACCGATCGTCCAACTGCGGCTGAAGCAAATTCGCGAAGTCCTCACGACTCAGGTATTGCAAATTGCTCCGGCGCAGACGTTGCAGCAAGTGGCGAAAATTATGAGCTACCAACATCAGCGTTACAGCGTTGTTGTGGCTCCCGGTGAATCCGTGCCGATCGGGGTGCTGACCCTCAGCGATCTGGTTCAGGCGCAGATCATGGGCTACGATTTCCGCGATACCACCGTCGATGCGATCATGAGCGCGCCGCCCAAAATGGTGCGATCGGACGATGACCTTTGGACGGCGTATCAAATCCTTCAGCGTAGTTTTCTGCAACATTTAGTCGTGGTCGATGGCCAGGGTGAACTGCTCGGGATCGCCAGTTTGAACCAAATGATTCGGCAGATCGACCCGATCGACCTCTGGCACAATGTCGTGACGCTCCAGCAAACTGCTACCCAGAGCGCGATCGCCCTCGAACAACTCCAGCGACAATCCGAAGAAAGCGGCTACGAACAGCAACGCTTGCGCCAGGATTTGATCCGCACGACCCAGCAACTCGATCGCCTCGCCTCCCTCGATCCCCTGACCCAATTGAGCAATCGCCGCCAGTTTGATCAGTTACTTTCCCAAGAATGGCAGCGTTTGCGGCGCGAAAAACAATCCCTGGCGATCGTCCTCGGCGACATTGATTTCTTCAAAGAATACAACGAGCATTTCGGCTATGGCGTGGGCGACGCTTGTCTGCAACAACTGGGGCAGGCCATGGTGGAAGCGACCCAACGATCGCCGGATATTGTGGCGCGGTACGATGGCGAAGTGTTTGCGCTATTGCTGCCCCATACGGATTTGGCCGGGGCGGTGATGATCGTCGAGCGGATGCAGCAAGTGATCGCCCAGCAACGGTTGCCCCATCCGGGTTCCACCGTTTCGGAATATGTCACCTTGAGTTTTGGGATTGCGACTTGTATTCCGAGTTTTGGGGCGACCTTTGCGGATTTGATTACCGCCGCCGATCGGGCCGTGTATCGGGCCAAGGAACATGGGCGGAATACTTACCGGGTGGCGGTGGAGAATGAATTTACCCAAAAGCCGAAATTTAAGGTGTTGGAACCGGGGGAATTGGCGGCCCTGTAGGGCAGTCCGACTACGGCATTCACCCACCCGCGCGTCAACGGCGGGCTAGGAATACAACTCCCCTAAAGGGGACTAGGAAATTACTTCTGAGCCGGGTTTAGCCGGGTTTCCTTACTAGCCCGCCGTTGACGCGCGGAGGGGCATTGACAAAAACCAATCACTGCCATAATTCGTTTATTACAATCGAACTGCCAATGAAACTCACAACACTCAACACACTCCCGATCGAACAAGTCTCCCACAATCCCGAAATCCAAAAACAAGTCATGCTGCGATCGGGCGACCTACCGCATTTAACCAACTTTTCCCAAGCCCGCTTCGCCCCCGGCCAAATCTCCTCCGCCCACGCTCACAGCGATATGAGCGAAGTCTTCTTCGTCAGTTCCGGCACCGCCAATATTTGCGTCAACGGCGAGAATTACCGATTAAATGTCGGCAGTTGTATCGCGATCGCGCCCCACGAAGTCCATGAAATCATCAACGACGGCGACGCCGATTTGGTGCTGACGTATTTTGGGCTGCGAGGCTAACCTCATGATCACACCCAAAAATCATCCGATCAAATTCCTACTTCAGTTTGAATGGGTCATGCTCCTGGTCGCCTTCTTGATCGAATTGCCGCAGCTGCCGATCGGGCCGCAAGGTTCACCCTGGTTGGCGTTCGTGCTGATCGGTGGTTTCGCCCTGCTGGGTCTGGTGCTGCCAAAGGACGATCCCAAACTGAAATATCTGCATTTAGCGGCGTCCTTTGCATTGTTATTGGTCGCGGCTTTTGAGGCCAAGTTGCGGCTGATTGTCCTGCTGTATGTGGTTTTGGTGATGCGGGCTTGTTTGACCTTTCCCGCTGGGGTGCGAGTATTTATTACAATTAGTATTTTTTGTTTTTCGCTGTTTCACCAAATCGATCGGATTCAAAACTTTGACGCGAATCGCCCGCCCCGATCGCCCGGACGGGAATTTGGTATGCCGCGCCGCGCACCCAGTGGCCCGTTTCGCGAAGAACGCCTGATCCTCGCGGCGATCAGTAATACGATGCTATTGGGATTGGTTTTGGGATTCATTCAGATCATGATTGATGCCGTGTTATCGGAACGCCAAAGTCGTGAACAATTGGAAGCCGCGAACAGCCAACTGCGCCGCTATGCCCTGCGGATCGAAGATGTGGCGACGCTCCAGGAACGCAACCGGATCGCCCGCGAAATCCACGATTCCCTCGGCCATTCGCTTACGGCATTTAACCTCCATGTTGAGGCCGCTTTGCGATTGTTCAACAGCGATCCCGAAGAAGCGCAGGACTTACTCGTGGAAGCCAAACAACTCGGCTCCAATGCCCTGCAATCCGTCCGAGAGTCCGTCAGCACCCTCCGATCGCATCCCCTCCAAGGCAAATCGCTCGAAGCCGCGATCGGACAACTGACTGAAGATTTTGCCCGATCGACCGGGATTGTCCCCACGGTTCAGATTCAAACTAACAGTATCCCCGAAGATCAAGCCGTCGCCTTCTACCGGATCATCCAAGAAGCCCTGACCAACATCAGCAAATACGCCCAAGCCACCGCCGTCAGCATACAGATCACGCAAAACCAGTTAGCTATCACCGACGACGGGCGGGGTTTCGATCCGCAGCAAACGACTAGTGGGTTTGGGTTGCAGGGGATGCAGGAACGGACAAGCGCGATCGGGGGGCAGTTTGAGTTGGTTAGCGCGATCGGTCGGGGTTGTACGATTCGCGTGACGGTGGCATCGGACTAACGCCGATTGGGCGTAGCTAAGGGATGTGGGAGAACTTTTGTTTGGCGTCTTGGCAGGCGGGAAATAAATCATCAAAGCGGTGATTGGCCCAAGCGAGTCGTAAGAGCAGGAGGTGATTGAAGCCGGATTCACTCCAGCGCATCCCAACGCCTTTGAAACGTTGCTGAATCAGCCATTTACAGGCACTTTCGACCATACCGGAACCGAGGGGTAATTGCTGCTCGGCCAAGTGTTGATATCGGATATGGCGGTGGTGTCGTTGAAAATAGGCTTGAACTTGAATCAGCGTGACTAAGGATTTGCCCGACAACAGATTGGTATTGACCAGTCGGGTGAGGGATGCCAAAACTTGATGATGATGGCCATGGCGGAGTTGGTGCCGCCAACGGTGAAACCAGGCTTTGGCCTCGTTGGATTGGGGTGCATCATCAAAGAGTGCGGTGGTGGCGCGCCAGAGATGGCCTGCCGCATGATAGAAATCGAGCACCGGGATGGCACAATGCGCAAAGCAAGTGCGAAAAACGCGCCAGTAGCCGCGTCCGCCATCACTGAGCCAGACCACCTGGGGGGCGGTATCGAGGGCTTGATATTGGGCTTCCAGTTGCATCAAGGGGATAAATTGGTCAATCTCGCCCAAAATGGCCACCAAGCGCCGCTGCAATAATTGCGGTACTGGCTGTCCCGCTTGGGTGAGACGTTGTCCCAACCGAGCAAAAATCCCGACTTTGACTTCCCGCCATTGAGTTTTGCCTTTGGCACTTTGGGCCGTGGGCCGAAATGGCACCATCACCCCATCGGCAGCAATCGCTAAGGGCAAGTCCAACAGCGCTTGCACCATCACTTCGGGCGCAATGGATTGGCCGTCGGCCTGTGCTTCAAGTTGCGCCGTCAAGGCCGTGGCGGCCGCCGCACCATACTGCTGTACCCAATTCCACAGACTACTGGCGCTCACACTCAGCCCGCTCCACTGGCCCAAGAGCCAACTGGCCGTCGCGTAGGGCAGCATCACGCTGAACAAGCAGCCTAACCGCACCACTTCCTCGCTGTGCGCTTGGTAAGGCGCAATCCCCAGTGCGACATCCAACGGTACCGACAACGCCCCACCACAGCCATGGGCACAGTGACCCACCCGCCGCTTTCAGTGGATTTCACCCACAATTGTTTGTAACTGACGTGACCGATACCCCTTCGACCGTAACCGTTTGCCACAATCCGGGCAGGCGGGCCAGACCGTCACCACGGTGCCGCGCTGATTTAATTCCGTTTCCAACAGCGTCCGAGCCAGCATCATCCCCATGGCAAAGGCGATCCAGACCATCGCTGTCAAACTTTCCGCCGCGCTCAAGGCGGCGCAGTGACCTTGCCATTCCGCGTTCTCTGGCCAAAGCGTTTCAATTGAGGTTAAAATCATCACAATATTTTTTTGTTGGGACAGGGTGATTATCCCACGTCCCTTTTTTCTTGGGAACTGTACTCCCTCATCCCCTGGATACGCCCCGCCGATTACCCAAATTTATGACATTCTGAGAATTTCCCTCTATCCAGCCTTTAATTCCTGCCACTATTATGTTAGCGGCAGGGCTATTATTATTTATAGCTTGTTCTAATGCAGCACTTCCTCCTTGTGACATTGCCGCAATGAGCCGTTCTCTCAAAGAAGGCGTTTTCTCAATTTCTGCTATGACTTGATAGACTATCGCAGTCTGCCCCTCAATGTTTTCTGAGGAATAGCTGTACTTATCTGACACATTAGAAACTACTGTTTGAACCTCTGATGCTAAATGGTTGAGGTCTGCAAGCACTTTAGTCTCAATGCGTTGGACTTGACTTGATGAAAGCTGCAAAATGTTTTGGAGTTCTTTCAGTTCATCGAGAGTTCGATCGCTCAACGGATAATTCTCATTGCAGACTTCTACGAATGCCAGCTCATATTCTTGAAGATTACGATAGTGAGCTAAGATCTGGTTCTCAAGTTTACGAGCCTCTTCCTCACCAATTCCCAATTCGCTTGCGAGCTTGGTTAAAATTCTTCTAGCAACTGAAGAAATTTCTCCTTCATTAGCAAAATGTTTGACTTCCTTTTGGTATTGAATCCGTGCATTTTTCTCTCTTGTTTCAACTGATTTCCTATTTTCTTCGTTTTTTCTAAATTTATCTTCCTGCGCTTTCCACTCTCTAATAGCATAAGTAATCCTCTGCTCATCTGACTGACTAACATCAATTACTTGACGGAGGCATCTCAAAAAACTAAAAATTTTCCCGTTTAGGATATAGTCATCATGCATTATTTTCGCAAGTTTCTTGACCGAATCACCACCTAGGCCAAGAAATTTCATTCTGTCAAATACTTTTTTGGCGTCGATGAAGTTACCTTCAACGATATGATTTTTTCCGATACTTATAAGCAGTGTCGTCAAACCATCTCTCGACCTTGAGACATCAATCCGATAAATTCTTTCATATAAACTCACCAAGTCCAGGCTATGGTCATCTGTCCCGACATCTTGTGTCATTAAACTTACACTAACTTGATTGCGTTTCTCAGTTAATCTCGAAACTTCGCTATTGTGTTTATCGTCTTCTAGATAGTTGTCGAGTGACAACTCTGACAGCCGAAATAACGCCTCGAAATGGTTTGGGTTAACCTCTAAAACCTCATGGAAAATCGATTCAATTTTTGTTATATTAAATCTAACATTCTCTAAATCTGCATTAAAATCCTTGGGATCGACCAAGAAGAATTCATGTGCGTGAAGAATATTACGCATAATGGATCTTTTGGATTTTTTAAATACTTCATAATGTGAATGATATTTGGCGTAAGCCTCTTCATAAAGTGTGTTAGCTTCTGGCGATATAGCCTCTAACTCTTTTATTTCATCTTTAAGTGAATACTTTTTTGTCAGCCAGAACGTAACTAGTGGTATTTTGATTCTAAGAGTTTTCCGAATAGTATTTTCTGCAAATCCCCACTTAGTCAGGTTCCTTAATGTCCGTCTTAATTCATCAGTTATTACAACACCATTATCTTCTAGCAGGTCAAGAGAGCTTTTGGGTAAATGTGTAAGTTCCCCGATCGCCTGAGCAGCAGCGACGGCTGACAACATTACCCGTTCTGCGATCGGCAATCCATCCCGAAACCACGTCAAACCCGCTTGGCCTAGCTCGATCGCCTTATCCACGCATCCTTCAACATCCGCACGAGTCACATCGCGCCGCTCTTCCTCCCGCAGATGGGCAAACACCGCAAAGCAAAGCACCTGCGTCAAATAAGGATGCCCAGCCGTTAGCTCCAGGACAGCATCGATCGCCTCTGGTGCATAATTCAGCATTCCCGCCGCAGGCTTCGTGACCAAATCTCTTGCCCACTTACCTTGCAGCAATCCCACTTCCTGATACGGTGCCCGCCTGAACAAATTCAGTAAATTGGGCAACTCATCCAACCGTCGCCCCACCACAGGCACTAGGTAGAGCTTGGGATGACGCTTGAGAATCGACTGCAAGTACGGAAAGAACTGCTCAATGGCTGATTCTGGACTATGGTCTTCCAAAACATCAAACTCATCCAGCAGCAACACCAAATTCTTATCGCCCAAAGCCGCATAGACCTTCGGCAAAAACGTTTCCGAGAACGCCGAAACGTCTTTCTTAAACGCCGACTTCGCGGGCGCTTTCATCGGTTTTACCAGTGAACCGACATGTTCAAGCTGATCGACAATATCCCGCGCCAACTCACTCAGCAAGTCCCCCAAATCCTTGTTTGCCTGACCTTCCAAAGACAACGACACAAACTCAAAATCATCAAGCTCCACAAAATTGGGAATCTGAGCCAGTACAGACGACTTCCCAATTCGCCGCTGCCCATGCAGCAAGATCACCTGAGCCTGCTGGTTCAAATTGTCCGCAATGAACCGAAACAAGTCATCACGCCCAAAAAACTCCGCCTTCTCGTGGATCGGGCGACCAATGATATAGGGATTGTGTTGCGAAGCAATGGCCGTGTACATAGTGCGGACGCCTACTAGATTAAGCCTCTGTCTCTATACAATATACTTCAACCTTTCATTGCCTTGCCAAGTAAACTCACCGTCCATTCGATCGCGCCTTTGATTGCCGCTTTTTGCGACCACACTTGCCGTACTACAGATTTGATCTGATCAGCCTGCTCCCGGCTCATCCACTTGAAGAACACTTTTTCCCGCCGCTCCAGTTCCGCCTCATCGCTATTGTGAATTTCCTGAATCACCCACCACGCCATCAGCGAGGAGGCAAATTTATAGGTTGTTTCAGCCTCAGACTCAACTTTTTGGATGATTCCACGCTCCACCAAATCCAAGAGTTCTCGGCTGCGCTGACTAAATACCCGATCAATGTCCTTCAGGCTGTACTGACTCCGATCGCTTAGACGACCTTCCTGAAGCTGAAGCGCAATCAATATCAGCAAAACTTGCTCCGCGTCATTCGAAAATCCCCATGTATCACGGAAAAAGTGCTCTGCCCGACTAATGAACTTTTCCGCAAACACCTTGAGGTCAATTGCATCGATTGATTGAGCCGCTTGCATCATGTCATGCAGCAGATAAAACGCATTCTGAAGCAGCGCTGGATTGCCACCCGTGAGCTGTAAGACAGCGGCCTGAACCTTCGGCGTTAGGGGAATGCAAAGCGGCGACCCAGCAGTGAAAAAATGCTGTCTGATTTCCTGCTCAGAAAAAGGACTTAAAGAATGACAGAGGTAATGGTTATACCAAGGTGAGCCACTAGACCGCAGTTCTGGCCCCAATTCAGGGATCGAGCGAAAAGAGGTGACGATCGTTGATAGTGGGATTCCAGGGCCGCCTACGGACAAATTACGAAACTCATTGAGAAAGACCAGTATCTCATTTTCGGTGTAGTGCTCACTGGCGATCAGCGCTGAGTCAAATTGATCCAAAAGCAGCAGCAGAAATTTATCTTCTCCACCAATTTTCCTCAAAATCCGCCGCAAATCCCCCTTTTCTATGTCTTTCTCTTCCAGTGATGCCTCAATCTCCGCCAGCAAATCCGTTTGCCCGCCAATCTCCTCTTTCAGCAGTTCCAAAATTCCTCGAAAGAAATTGGATGAGGTGAACGGATTAATATCAGTACAGTTGAGCGAAACGATATAGCACTTGGAAATCTCTAATCTCCTTTCCTGCCATGTCTCTGGCTCCGTTAGGCGCTGCAAAAACGAGGATTTGCCCGTCCCGGAACCACCATAAAATGCGGCATGAGCACGCTTACTGATTTGGTCGAAGGCAATCTTAATTTCTGAAGAACGTCCAACGAAATAGGCCGAGGGCACTGGCCCGGAGACATAGAAAGGATTTGGAACCATACAACCGTAAACCCGAAATGCGCTAATTTGTTCACCAATATACCTGCCTCTGGCACTTTTTCTCCTTTCCTGAGCAAAAATCTGGACTGCCGATCGACTTCGCATATCCCCCAACCGACCAACGAGGGTGGCTGAGCGTTAGTCGAAGTCAACCGCCCACCACAACTTTGTGACACCACAGACATCACCTTGACATCCCCTTGGGGTACCTTAAAACTTGAATACGCCTTGCATGAGCCACCTCACACCCAACTATGACCTCGATTTACCTATTGGTTTTGATCGTCTTTTTGATTGGCACGGGTGCAGCGACTTCGTTGCGCTATCTCTTTCCCCGGAGCAAATCCTAGGCTGATCGATCGCGCCCGCCCCAATCTCTTCCGCCCGAATGTTGGCTTCACCGCGTCAACGTGGAATCCTGGAACTAATGCCCCCAGAGATCTTGTGCCATGACTCGCCCCGCCGCCAACCCATCCGCCCCATCGCCCCGATCGTCGGTCAGACATCAGCTCACCCGACTGTGGCATGGGGGGGCGATTTGGCTTACGGCCCCGGTAGTTGCTGGATTGATTCTGGCAACCCGATCGGTGGGTGCGCTGCAAACCCTGGAATGGATGGCCTACGACCAATTCGTGCAGCTTTCGCCCCGACCGTCGATCGACGATCGTATCCTGATCATCGGCATTGACGAACCCGACCTGCAAGTGATCAAGCAATTTCCCATGGACGATGCCACCCTGGCCACCTTGCTGGAAAAGCTGAAACAGGGCAAACCCACAGCGATCGGCCTCGATATTTACCGCGATTTCCCGATCGCGCCCGGATCAAAGCAACTCCAAAAACTCTTCGCCACCACGCCCAATCTGATCGGCGTCGAACGGCGTCAGGGCAGCAGCGACGGCTACGCCATCAACCAAGCCAAAATCCTCAAAGACAACGGCCAAACCGCCGCGAATAACGTGGTCTTGGACGGCGATGGCAAACTGCGGCGCGGCTTTCTCTATTGGATCGACGGCGATGATAGCGTCGAAAGCATTGGTCTGCGCTTGGCCCTGATGCAGCTCGAACCCCAAGGCATCAAACCCGAAAGCGATGGCGAAGCCCTGCGCCTCGGCAAAACCACGTTCAACTTATTTGAATCCCACGATGGCGGCTACATCAATGCCGATGCCGGAGGCTACCAACTGCTGCTGAACTATCGCGGCCCCGCCAAGTCCTTTCCCACGGTGTCGATGCAGGATGTGATGTCCGGCAAGCTGCGCCCCGAACAGATCCGCGATCGGATTGTCCTCGTCGGCATTACCGCCGAAAGCCAGCGGGATATCGTCTACACCCCCTACAGCGAAAACCGCATCACCTCACCCGAACGCACCGCCGGAGTCGAAATTATTGCCACTGTGGCGAGTCACGTCATGACCGCCGCTGTGGATGGCAAAGGGACGCGACAGGTCTGGAGCGAACCCGTGGAATGGGCTTGGGTGGGCTTGTGGTCGGGGATTGGGGCGGCGGCGGCTTGGTGGATTCGGGTGCCGCGCTGGTCGATTTCGACGATGTTGGGTCTGGTGACGGGGCTGGCGATCGGCAGTTATGCGGCGTTTGTGGCGGGCTGGTGGATTCCGGTGGTGCCGCCGGTGATGGCGCTTTCGACTTCGGCGATCGTCCTGACGGGCTACATCGCCAACTTGGAACGGCGCGATCGGGCGGCGGTGATGAACCTATTTGGTCGCTATGTGACGCCGACGATCGCTGAGGCGATTTGGAACGATCGGGAGCAGCTGTTTAGCCAAGGTCGGCTCAAGGGCCAGAAGATGCAGGTATCGGTGCTATTCACGGATCTGAAAAATTTCAGTACGATCGCGGAACGAACTGATCCGGAAGTGCTGATGGATTGGTTGAACGAGTATATGGAGGCAATGACCCAGGTAGTCTTGGCCCATGGGGCGGTGGTGGACAAATTTATTGGGGATGCTGTGATGGCAATTTTTGGCGTCCCGATCGCCCGCGCGACCGATGCGGCCATCCAGCTGGATGCCCAGAATGCCGTGCGTTGTGCCGTTGGCATGGCCCAGGCGTTGAACCAACTCAATGCCAAATGGGAAACCGAAGGGCGACCCACGCTGAAGATGCGGGTGGGGATTTGTACGGGCCAGGTGGTCACGGGCAGTCTCGGCAGTCAGCAGCGAATGGACTACACGGCGATCGGGGATACGGTGAATATTGCCGCCCGGTTGGAGAGCTTTGACAAAACGATCGATGGGGGGATTTGTCGGATTTTGATTAGCGATAGTACGTATCAGTATGTCGAGTCTGATTTGGCGGTGCAAACGCTCTCCGCTCAGTCGATCGGCAGCGTGCCACTGAAGGGGCGCGAGCAGACGGTGCAAGTCTATCAAGTTTTCTATGATTTACTGGAGGGCGATCGTGCATAAGATGAGACGGTAATCGAACTATCAATCAACACCCGCAATCGACCCGAATACCCCGGCGCATCACCGTCGTATTCCGCCTTAAACGCATTGCGCCCAGCGCCATGTTGACCCGCAAATTACCACCTCGACCTGCCACCGAATTTGGAGACTGACGCTATGACTGTTCAACCCGCCCGCACATTCACCTGCAAGCTGATCACGGCTTGCCTGGCGGCTTGCCTTCTGCCGATCGCCTTGCCGATGTTGCCCGCGACGGCAGCTCCGGGCTACAAGCCCCCCAGTCGGAAATCGGCCCAACGGACGGAAGGCACGGGTCGGCGATCGGGCAATACGAAACGCTGTGCCCAAGATTTGGCCGTGCCGTTGACCTTAGTGATGCCAGAGGTGACGGCGGATAGCCTGCCAGAGACGACCTTGGCCGAGCCACCGCTCTATGTGTATTTAGCCAAACCCAAGACCCTCGCGATTTCGCTAGTTGAACTGCCGCCGGTGGGTAGTCAGATTAAGGGTAGTACACCGATCTGGAAGGATACCCAAGCCGTTCAGGCTGGTATTGTCCAAATTAATTACCCCGCCAACCAGCGACCGCTCGAAATCGGCAAAACCTATACTTGGATGGTCGAGATTGACTGTGGCCCACAACCGGGCTTATTACCCGATGAAAAACGCTACACCAGCCCGACGAAGACGACCATCAGTCGAGTGAAAGCCCCAGAAGCACTCCAGAGCCAGCTGAAGCGGGCCACTTCGGCCCGCCAACGGGCGGCAATCTATGCGGAAGCTGGCTTGTGGACTGAGACGCTGACGGCGATCGCGGAAGCGGCAGCAGTGGAAAATGATCCAGCGGCGGATCAAGATTTGCAGGCGTTGTTGAATCAAGTTGGCTTGAAGAAAATTGCCGATCGTGAAAAGGCTAGTATACTCCCAGAAACGAAGCCTGTTGTGGCCCCCAGTCCGGCGACGACGCCCACTCCCAAAGTGTCCGCCCCCGCCAAACCCACTGATCCAAAAAAGCCCTGTCACTAAGGCCGATCGTGATTGCGACAATCACCCTGTTTCAATCTGAGGCAGGGTGGATTGGCGTAATCCGGGGCCAGGGTTCATAATGGAACAATGATCTTGGAGTGTGGAATGTCCTATGACGACTCGATGGGAAGTTGAATCGGCGATTAAGCAAATGCCGGAGAGTGAAGTCCGTGATATTGCTAAGTGGCTTCAGGACTATCTGAGTGAAATGTGGGATCGGCAAATGGTCGATGATTTAGCATCAGGGAAGCTCGATCGGTTGATTGCTAAAGCCGAAGCGGATATTGCCGTAAATCATGTGAGAGATTTGGATGAAGTCCTTTACGACGGCTGACTTTTGGCGTAACTATGCGGAATTATCCCCAGCGATGAAAGTGCAAGCCCGGAAGGCTTACCAACTGTGGCAGGAGAATTCTTTGCACCCGTCGCTGCGGTTTAAGAAAGTGGGCAAGCAGCTTTGGTCAGTCCGGCTCAGTGGTGATTTCCGCGCTTTAGCCCTGAAAAAAGGGGATGATTATTACTGGATCTGGATTGGCAGTCATGATGAATATGAGCGGTTCTTAAACTAATCAGTCTGTGCTGCCTATGGTCTTTATATTGGTATTTACAGTCCTTTTTCTCGTATCGATTGGATTTCTTTTTGTCGATCGAGCCAGTCATCTAAATTGCCCATTAAATCGGTGGCTTGAACATTGATGTTTACTTACCCAATCATCGATCGGCATGAATTGCGACTGCTTCAAACTACTGATGCCGCCGAACTCTTTCCTTTGGTTGAGGACAATCGCGCTTACCTGAAACAATGGCTGCCGTGGCTCGATTTGACCACGGAAATTAATGACAGTAGGGTTTTCATCCAATCAGCACTTCAGCAATTGGTGGACAATCAGGGATTTGTTGCGGCGATTATTGCCGATCGAGCGATGGTCGGCATCGTTAGATTTAACCGAATTGATTGGCTCAATCGCATTGGGTATATCGGACGATCGGTTTGTTGACCATGAAATCTATGGCCCCAAAACCACCCCAATAAAATCATGCAATATGTCTTGATTATCCATGAAGTCGAAGATTATCCCGCCTGGAAACAGGTGTTTGATCGGGCCGCAGACATCCGCAAAGCCGCTGGAGAGCGCACCTATCAGGTCTTAAAATACGAAAATGACTCGAATAAAATCGTGCATTTCTCGGCCTGGACTTCGATCGCCGCCGCGAAGCAATTTTTTGAATCTCCAGAATTGGTGAAAATCCGTGCCGAGGCGGGCGTCAAATCACCAGAATTTATTTACTTGGATCAACTCGAAACTGGGATACTATAAGCTGGAATAGCTCCCAGCCAGGCTAAAATTAGATCATTCCCCCACCCAAAACACCCATGAATACTGCCATTCCCTATCTGATTGTGCATGATGCGTCCGCTGCGATCGACTTCTATCGCAATGCCTTTGGAGCCACCGAATTCGTGCGATTAGCTACCCCCGATGGCAAAATTATGCACGCTGAAATTCGGATTGGTGAAGCGCAAATTATGGTGGCGGATGAATTCCCGGAGATGAACTATCGCAGTCCCAAGACGATCGGGGGTTCGCCCGTCTCAATTCTGCTATGCGTCGCCGATGTCGATAAATTGTGGGCATCTGCAACGCAGGCCGGTGCGACGATCGTGCAGCCTTTAGCCGATCAATTCGATGGCGATCGGCGCGGCACATTAGCTGACCCATTTGGTCATACTTGGCTCGTGGCAACACGTAGGGAAGAAGTGTCACCAGCGGAATTGCAACGACGTTTTGCCGTCATGATGCAGACAATGTCCTAAAAGACTAAAGCCGCTGTGTCAGGATTTCGTACTGGTGGCGGATTTCAGCCAATCGATCGGCGAGATCTGGCTGCGTTCCGATCGTAAATGACCCAATCAGCGCGTAATACACCAACCGCGCCCGGACGATCGCCTCAAACGGCGCAAACCCAATTTGCAAAAACAGATCGCGGGTATAGTCCAATCGTCGCTGATCGACTTCCGCGACGATCGCCGCAATTTTGGCATCGATCGTCGCCCATGCCCGAATCGCATTCTCGATTTGACCGTAATCCTGCACCGCCAATTCAAACAACACCAGCAGTTTATGCTTCGCATCGCCGTCCAAGGCGTCAACCTGCTGAATAATTCCGTCGGTTTCCAAATCAATCCAGGCTTGCACCAAGGCTGCTAGCAAATCCTCACGATTTTTGAAATGCCAATAGAAGCTGCCTTTGGTCACACCCAATAATTTCGCCAACGGCTCCACCCGCACGGCTTCAACGCCCCGATCGACCAATAATATCAACCCCCGATCGATCCAATCTTGGCGGGTGAGACTTTCCGGCTCGTTTTGTTTAACCATACGGTAGCGTATTGACATTGTCGGGACTTGCCAGTTATTCTATATCCATACGCCATCGTATGGAGAGATTAAACATGGTCAGCTCAAACCGGAAATCGACAATTCACCGCCTTTTCAGCACTTTTTCAGGCAGCTTTTTGGAAATTCGACAGCGTTGGCTGGCCGTGATTTTGGCCGTCACCTTGATGCTGGGGATAAATCTGCCCGCGATCGCTGCGAATCCTCAGTCCTTAACCGCACAGAACCGCGCGATCGCCCTTGAACTCGCCACTGCTGGTTGGGGCACCAATCCCAACTGGGAGAAAACCTGGGATAAGCTCATCAGTCCGAAGGTTGTGCAGCATTTCAATAGTGCGCCGGAGCCGATCGTGGGATTAGCGGCGAATAAGGAATTCAGCAAAAGCCTATTCCAGGGCTTTCCGGATATTCAGCAAAAGATTGAAGATGTAATTGCCGAAGGCAATACAGTCGTCTACCGCACCACCATTCAGGGCACCAATACGGGTGAATTTCTCGGTGCGCCTGCTACGGGCAAAGCCATTAAGGTGAATGATTTTACTTTGCTGCGGATCGTCAATGGGCAGATTATCGAAATGTGGTACGAAACGAATTTACTGGAAGTGATGCAGCAATTGGGGATCATTCCGCGCAATGCTTGATCAATCGTTGATTAAGGGTTAATTGGTAAACGGCGTTGATACATGGATTACTGAAATTGTCGAAATAATCACGTATGAATAAGCTGGGCGATCGAATTGCGCGATCGCCCAGCTTATTCATACCGGGAGCTTACAATGTCGATTCCTGCCGTTACCAACCAACTTCTCGCCGCCAAACGAGCCAAGGGCTTGAGCTTCGCCGACTTGGAGCAATTAATTGGCCGCGATGAAGTCTGGATTGCCGCGTTGTTTTATCGCCAAGCGAGTGCCTCGGCGGAAGAAGCCGAAAAGCTCTTGCAGGCTTTGGGTTTAGACGCCATCGTGGCGGATGAACTCACCCGTTTTCCCATCAAAGGCACCGACGAAATTGTGCCGATCGACCCCCTGATCTACCGCTTCTACGAAATCATGCAAGTATATGGCATGGCAATCAAAGAAGTGATCCAAGAAAAATTTGGCGACGGCATCATGAGCGCGATCGATTTCACCCTCGATATCGAAAAAGCACCCGACCCCAAAGGTGACCGCGTCAAACTAATCATGAACGGCAAATTCCTACCCTACAAAAAATGGTAATCCCCAGAAAAACCGCCCCAACTGAACGCCACGCAGTAAACTAAGGCAAATTGTCGCGATTGCCTGTGCATGTTAAAACTCATCACCCTGCTCCTGACCAGCAGCCTGACCGTCCTAGCGGGAGCCGCGATCGCCCCGGCCTTACCCAAAATCCAGGAATTCTTCGCCATCCCCGACGGGACACCCGAAGCCCTCCAAGTCAAGCTGCTGCTGACGATTCCGGCCCTGTTCACCGCGATCGGGGGCGTATTTTCGGGGGTGATCATCGATCGGTGGGGCCGGAAGTGGCCCTTGGCCGCTGCGGTGCTGCTCTATGGCCTCGCAGGCAGCTCGGGACTCTGGCTGAATGACATTGGCTCACTGCTGCTGGGCCGCGCGGCCCTCGGTCTGGCCGTGGCGATGATCACCACCAGTTCGGCAGCCCTGCTGGCCGACTACTTCCAGGGACCCCAGCGAACGCGGATCATGGGGATTCAAGCCGCCGCCATGGGTGTTGGCGGGGTGGTCTGCTTGCTCTTTGGGGGAGCCATGGCGACCCAGTATTGGCGATTCCCGTTCCTGATTTATCTGTTGGCCTTCATCGTCTTGCCCCTGGTGCTGCAACTGCCTGAATCAGATCAAACGGCCCCAGCG
>JANOQX010000006.1:0-51648 GCA_031415035.1 Cyanobacteria bacterium VAR_4_metabat_243 | reverse complement strand
GTGAACGGCGGGCTAGAAAGGAAAGTACCCTAAAGGGCACTCCGAGAGGGTTTTAGCCGACTTTAGTCGGGTTAGATTACTAGCCCGCCGTTCACGCGCGGGTGGGTGGTGTGGACAACCAACTAACCTCGATCGGTCGATTTGTGGAATTGGGTACCCTTAGCAGGCGCGATCGCGTTTGAGGGAAGCAATTTTGAGTAGTAATGACAATTGGCAGCGGGGTCACCTTGATGCCGATCGGACTTGGCGCAGCATGGCTTATTCACGGGGATGGGCGCAAGTCCAGGTTCAAGACGTAACGCGGATCACGCATCAAACTGCCGATTGTTTGATCCTTGAAGGGCGTCCCACTGATATGCCGAAGACACATAATCAGGCAGTCTTTTGGTGCTTTTGTTACTGGCTACTAACTGGGATCCTGCCAGCGTTCTTGGTTGTTGCGAGGTTTTTGCCAAAGTACTCCCTTGCCGACCCAATTACACTGTTGCTTTTGGCTGTGCTGGTGATTACACCAATCTTTGGCCTCTGGACTTCGCTGCGTTCTGTGATGAATGCCAAGGTCATTACGCTTATTTTGGACAAAGCCGCTGGTGAAATGACCTGGCTTGTCCGCACTATGCGGCGGGAGCAGACCTCAAAATACTCGTTGCAGGACTGCCAAGGCGCTAAGGTGGAAGCTCACCCGCAGCCCAACATGAAGACATCGCGTTATGCCTGCCGACTGATACTTTTGTTGAATGCCGATCCGCCGATCCTACTTACAGGCTTCAAACTTTTACTGGAAGCGCCGATCGAGCGAACCTTGGCCGATACAATCAACCAGTTTCTCAGAAGTTGAGGAACCCCGATCGCAGGCTGAGCGAAGCCGAAGCCTGGCGCAAAAGGCGGAGTCTCTTCCGGTTGGCTGAGCGAAGCCGAAGCCAACCTTGCCACTCCCAGATTCTTGAGTAAAATAGAAGAATGAATACAGAAGAACTATTGCAAGCCATCCTGGAGGAGCTGCGCGCCGATCGGCGTGCGCCCGTCACCTTGGGTTTTGGCCATCCGCCGAAGCCACGCTATATCTATGCCAACCGTCAGTACCCCGATTGTCTCTGGTACTTCTGGAACGGCGGCAAAAACGAACATGAACCGATCGCCCATCATGCGGTGACTGGCACGATCGAAAAACTCGAAATCGAAACCAAGGAATTTCGCGGTAAGGCTGATCCCAAGGTGAATCTGACGATCCGGGCCGATCGGACTTACATCATCCAGGCGGGTTTCGATACGCTGTTCGCTAAGGGTTTGCTATTCACGTTGGCCAAGCTGCCCAGCGAGGTGTTTCGGCAACCGATTACGATCGCGGTGGAACCCGGTGAAACCGAGCAGGTGTTATTCTGCCGGATTTACAACCCCAGTACCGGGAACTCGGTCTACGCGCCCTATCCCGATGATGTGGATTGGCAGGCCGTGACAGCAAGGGCGATCGGCAAAATCCAAACCGCCCACGAATCCGCCTAAACGGCGACGGGATGCCGGACTAAGGTGGCCAATGACTCCAACATTTTGGTGGTGGTATCGAAATCGACGCAGGCGTCGGTGATGCTTTGACCATAGGTGAGGTAATCTAGCACCGACTTGCCATCGGGAATATCCTCGATGTCGGGCAATGACTGATTGCCTTCGACCAAGTGGCTTTCGATCATCACGCCCATTAAGTTGCGGGCACCCTGGCTGGCCTGCGCCACCAAATCCTGGACGACGATCGGTTGGCGGCGGTAGTCTTTATTGGTGTTGCCGTGGCTGCAATCGACCATGACCCGGTTTGACTGCTCATGCTTGCCCAGTTCGGCGGCGGCTTTGGTGAGGAAGTCGGCGCTGTAGTTTGGGCCGTCTTTGCCGCCGCGCATGACGAGGTGACAGTCGGGATTGCCAGTGGTTTTGACGATGCTGGCGAGTCCTTCACCGTTGATCCCGAGGAAATGGTGCGGCTGGCTGGCGGACATCATGGCATGGACGGCGATCGTGAAGCCGCCGTCTGTCCCGTTCTTGAAACCCACGGGCATCGAGAGACCGGAGGCCATTTCGCGGTGGGTTTGGCTTTCGGTGGTGCGGGCCCCGATCGCCGTCCAGGAGATCAAGTCGGCGATGTATTGCGGAATGATTGGATCCAACAGCTCCGTGGCGCAGGGCATGCCCATCTCGGCCAGTTCGCGCAGGAGACCTCGGGCGACCCGGAGTCCGGTGTTGATGTCGTAGGTGTTGTCGAGGTGCGGATCATTGATCAAACCCTTCCAGCCTGTGGTGGTGCGGGGTTTTTCGAAATAGACGCGCATGACAATTTCGAGTTTGCCTTTGAGGGCGTCGCGCAGGGGCAAGAGCAGTTTGCCGTACTCGATCGCGGCCTTCACGTCATGGACGGAGCAGGGACCGACGATGACCAAGAGCCGATCGTCCTGATTGCGGAGAATCTTGCGAATCCGATCGCGGGTGGCGGCGACCAATGTGGCGGCCTGATCCGATAGGGGCAATTCGGCCGTCAAACTGGCAGGGGTCATCAAAGTGCGGGTTTCAACAACGTGGAGGTCGTTTGTTTTTTGCATGGGGCGGCTCAGCGTCAAGACTGGTCATTTTGGAGTAACCTTTACTCAATCTAGCAGGCACAATCCGCCGACGATCGGGATTTCATGGGAATCACTGATTTGGTGGTAATTGACGATCGGGTTTGCCAAGATCCGACCCAATGCTGCTACAATTGAAAACGCTGTAATTTTTCACCACGAGTTAAAGACGCATTCCATGGCTAAGAGAAGCATGATCGAGCGCGAACGCAAGCGCGAGAAAATCGTTGCGAAATATGCTGTGAAACGTACAGCATTGAAAGAAGCATTCGATAAGGCGAAGGATCCATTAGAGAAGCTGGAAATTCACCGCAAGATCCAGCAGCTCCCCCGCAACAGTGCCAAGAATCGGTTGCACAACCGTTGCTGGATGACGGGACGGCCCCATGCGGTTTACCGTGACTTTGGGTTATCGCGCCACGTGATCCGGGAAATGGCCCATGAAGGGCTGCTTCCGGGCGTGGTTAAGTCCAGCTGGTAGATTCGACGCTGGTATAGTTTCGCAAACCTCCGGGTGCGTCAAGTCACAATGACTTGACGCTTGTCAGTTGAGGGTGGGCTGATTCAGTCGCGGATCAGTCTGCCCTAATTTTTTGCGTTACCTTTGACCCGATCGTCGCCGCGATTTCGGCCATCGCTGATGTTGGCGCACCGCTAAATCTTGTAAGATTGCTTCGGCAGCGGCTGTCCCTGTGGCGCAACCGCCCTCCATGTAGCCTTGGAAATCCTGCGAGCAATGTTCTCCGGCAAAAAATAAATTGCCCACCCGCTTGCCTTCTTCGCCATAGAAGCGCTGCCAATCGCCGACTAGATAGCAAGCATAGGAGCCTCGAGCGTAGCGATCGTCCGACCAAGTCGCGCGAATGGCCTGGCCTTGGCGTTGGGCTTTGATTCCAGGGAAGACCCGCTCATACTGGGGTGATAGCCGCTGGGCCTGATCCTCGGCGCTCCCAAGACCCACCGAAAGACCGCGCTTACCGCCCGTAAAGTTGGTGAGCAAACCCGCCGCGCCCGGTGCGTAGCGGGTGGCCTCCCAAGTATTTTGAAAGCCTGAATCGGTAAACACCTCGCCACTAGAACCGTAACGGGTGCGCCAAGTCCGGGCGCGATAGGCCGTGATCAGTTTGGCGTTGGTGCCATAGCTCAATTTTTCAATCACGCGACGTTTGCGCGGGGGGAGATCAACTGCCAATCGAACGTCGCGCAACACACTAAAGGGAATGGTGAGCAGAATTCGTTCATAGGTGCGATCGAAGGTGCGATATCCCGATCGCAAACTCACGCGATAGCGCCCATCGGATAAATGGCGAATCGCCTCTAACTCCGTCCCAGTCTGGATGAAACGGGACAGTCTCTGGGCCAGCAAGTTGGGGACTTGAGCATTGCCGCCAATCACGTGATAGCGCTCATCACTGATGCCAAATATTTCGAAGTTGTTGGCATCCGTCCCAATCAGGAACAGCAAATTTAAACAGGATTGGATATTCGGCTCTCGGCCATATTGAATGGTATAGGCAACTTCCAGTAGGGTTTTGATCAGCGGGCTGGCTTGATTGTGGGTGAGATAGGCGGTGATCGAGAGCCGATCGAGGGCAATGGCCGCAGGATCATCCAGGTTCTCAAGAATAGCGGCATCGCGCTCCAGAATTGGCGCTAAGGGCATGAACTCCTGCACGATCTGAGCCAGCGAAATCCAGCGCCCCTCGAAAAAATAGACCTGGGGCAGTAAGCCTGCATCGGCCATCGGTAAATCCGCAACTTGTAAGCCTAACTCTGCCACTAACCCCAACATACAAGCATGATCGCTGTCGATAAATTCCCCACCGAGTTCGACCGTGGTTTGGGTGCCTGCGGCGTTAGCCACACTGCGGATGCGCCCGCCCAAGCGGCTTTTCGCCTCCACCAAGTCAACGGTTACACCGGATTGAGTCAGACGATAGGCGGCCGTTAATCCCGCAATCCCACCGCCCACGATCAGGACTTTGGCATTGCCTGTGACCGAGGCGGTCGCCGCCGCTTGATGGAGCAGCGTGACCGCCGATACGACTAAGCCACCCTGCAAGAGCCGCCGTCGGGAAATTGTCGTGGTGAGCCGATCGAGGACTTCATCGGTCGGCATGCCCGATCGCCGGGAAAATTGGGCAATCTTATAGGCCCGCCGCAGCATGTCTAATAAAGTGGATTTTGCCATGTGATCAAATTTAGGATTTAAGTAAGTTGAGATTCCTCCTCAAAATAGGTGATTTGCCGGGGGGGCAACGATACTTCTGGCAAAATTTATCTTTTCTTAAAGAATTAGGTGTTGTGATCTTTACCGCATCAGTCCGATCGATGGCCATTACTGCCCGCAGCACCGACTGTCAATGCCCATGCTCTCCATGACCAATTCACTCACCGCATTTGCGACGGTGAAGTTGCCGAAGAAGCTTTTGGAAAAGTCGTAGCCTTCGAGTTCGGTGATCATTGCCATGACGAGGGTGATCATGTCGGTTTCGCCTTCGATCCGTTGGCGCAGGAAAATCTGGGCCGCGCGCTGGGCGATCGCCCCGTTCACCGCTTCGGGAATAAATTGTTCATCCAACCACCGATGCAATCGCCTTTGGAGCCAGGCGGCTTCTTGGTCGGCCTGATCGGCGATCGGCAAGGTGACTGCCGGAATCACATCGGGGATGTCGGGATTGAGTTGCTGCTTCATGCTGCCAGCCACAACGAGCCTGGGACGTTTTTCAAACTATAACAAGTCCCTTGGCGATCGTGCGTTACAAAATGCAACTGCCTGTGGAGTTGTGTGAATCAATCCGATTGATTGGTGGCGCGGTGGCGCGATTTGGGCATAATTCCACCAGTTGTTTTGTCAGGCTGATCCATGCGCGAGTCCTTGAAGGCCCGGCTTGAGCGCGAACTCAAGCCGTTTAATTTTCGCAATGTGCTGATGGGCGTGGCCCGACCGATTTTTTGGCCGATCGCGCTTTGTTCGGTGTTGGCCTATGCGGGCAGTTGGCATCAGGTGTTGGAGCTGCTGACGCATTTCCGGCTGCAATATTTGCTGGGGGTGCTGTTGTTGTTGCCGCTCTATGGGGTGGCCCAAAGGCGGGTGGAGGTTTTGGTCTGCTTGTTCTGTGTGGCGTTGAATGCGGCCCCGATCGTCACTTGGTACGCGCCAGCGGCGACGGTGACGCCCGAGAATCCCCAAGCCCTGCGGGTGATGGTGTCGAATGTGCTGACCAAGAATGAACGCTACGACGACGTGGTGCGTTATGTCCAGTCGGCGCAGCCCGATGTGCTGGTGGTGATGGAACTCGATCCCAAGTGGCAACAGCAACTGGTGCGGCTCCGATCGCAGTTGCCCTACAACATCGAATCGCCCAGTGATGATAATTTTGGCATTGCGATCTACAGTCGCTATCCGCTGCAAAACCCGGTGTCGCGTGACTGGGCCGATGGCCCTTATGCCGTGCCCAGCCTCACGGCGAATATTACCGTCAATCAAAAAACTGTGTCATTGGTGGCCACGCATCCATTACCGCCGCTGAAGCCCGACTATTTCCAATATCGTAATCGGCAGATGGTGGATATGGCGAATTATGTCAAAGCGCAGACCGTGCCGACGATCGTGATGGGGGATCTAAATCTGTCGATGTGGTCGCCCTACTACCAAAAATTCGTCCACGACACGGGGTTCAAAAACACCCGTCAAGGCTTTGGGGTGAAGCCGTCTTGGCCTGTCGGATCGCCGCTTTTACTAATCCCGATCGATCATTGTTTGGTCAGTCCGGGGATTCAGGTGGTGGGCCATCAGGTTGGCCCGGATGTGGGTTCGGATCACTATCCCTTGGTGGCGGATTTGCAGATTTAGGCCACAAGAAAACCAGGGGAGTGGTGGCTACCCTGGCATCACATTATTCAAGGAATGAACTTAGGCTTCAGCGGTTGCCGCGTTGCGGCGCTTGCGCCAAGCGGCGGCTCCGAGGCCGATGAGGCCGGGGAGGAGTGCGGGTGTGGGCACCTTGGCGGTGGTTGTAATTTTGCCATAGAGGTCGGCTGTCGCCGTTGCTTCTTCTGGGGACAGGAACTCATTGATAATTGTCGTGCCATTATCACTTGAAAAGCCCAATAACTGGAGGGTGTAATCCACTCCC
Source organism: Cyanobacteria bacterium VAR_4_metabat_243 (assembly GCA_031415035.1). GTDB lineage: Bacteria > Cyanobacteriota > Cyanobacteriia > Leptolyngbyales > Leptolyngbyaceae > Romeriopsis. The sequence goes on along the minus strand of JANOQX010000006.1, from coordinate 44,906 downwards.
CCAACATTGAAGCTGCTACTACTGAGGCCCGCTGTGGAAAACCGCAGCCGATCGGCGTCGCCAGCAACAGTTCCGGTATCATTCAGGGTGTTCAAAATGTTGAACAGGTAATTGAAGGGCTGATTAATCCCAGATGGATTGGTGAAGTTCAGTCCTACGGATAAGGGAAAGTCACCATTAAAATTAGTTTCAGCGAAAGTGCCACCATTCTGATAAGTCAATTTCCCGACCTTGAATGCCGTGTCGATCGGGGTTGAGAAAGTGGCATTGTTAAATTTCACAAAATTGTCAGAACTGCTGCCCGCAGCTTCGCCCCAATTTAGTTGGTTATTTGAACCACCATTCTGGTTACTTAGGGTGTAAACCGATGTGCTGCTGGGTGTAAGGGGTGCGCCAAACTGACCAGCGGAGGAACCATCGAACGTCAGCGCTTGCGCCGACAACTGGGTGCTCCCCAAAAGGCATGTTGCGCCGACAACGCCCAAGATTGAGCGTTTTACTACAGTTGTAGTCTTCATAATTAATTCTCAAAAATAGGGTGAATCGATAGAGTCCCCTGGAGTGCGTCTCTGACTAAAGCCGCTCAAAACCGTAACTGTATTCGTAAACTTTTTGCATACACGATGATCTCCCTCCAATTCCAACTTGCTTTCAAGTGACTTGTGGAGTGCCTAGGAGATATCTTCCAACCATATCAACAATTTTTACTACCTGTAGGAAATACGGAGAACTTTATTCAATCCTCATAGTTTCTTCGGTTGCTGGTGTTAGGGCACGATCGTAAACTTCTGTATCACGATCGACGAATATTCATGCAAACCCAGTCACCGCGTTTCCACAGCGCCGCGACAAACCAACCATTGCCTTCCAACACATCTGCCACACCCTTCGCCTGATCGAGCAAAATGCCGCTGAGAATGCCCCAAGTCGTGGGCTTGACGATCGGTTCCCATTGCGGGATTAGCTCGACGATAATATCCGCGAGAATATTGCAGACAATCCCTTCCACGGGGGCGGGCACGATCGTCAGGAGCGATTCCACACTGCCCGTGGCGACGATTAACTTCGATGGGTCGAGGTGATTCCGTTCGATGTTCTCTAGCGTTGCATTGGTCGCTAACGGATCGTTGTCCACGGCGTAAATTTGTTTGGCCCCGAGAAGTAGCGCCCCCACGGACAACACGCCCGAACCACAGCCGACATCCGCGATCGTGATGGTTTCAGGATTCTCTCCCAATCGCATTTCCAAGGCTTCGAGACAAAGCTGGGTCGTGGCATGTTCCCCCGTCCCGAAGGCGACGCCGGGTTCGAGGGTGAGGATTAACCGATCGGTCTCCGGTACAGGCAGCCAAGCGGGGCAAATCAGGAGCCGATCGCCAATTTCCCTCGGTGTCCAATGTTGTTTCCAGGTTTGTGACCAATCTTCGTCTTCGATCAGGCCCCACTGCACCACGGGCACGGGTTGCTCCAAGGTCATTGCATCCTGCCGAATCGACAACGACAGCGCCGCCAGATCCAACACATGGGCCTGGGCCTGGGGATAGTAAGCCGCGATCGTCGTGCTGTCCCCCTGACGTTGGCTGGAGCTGCCCTGACAGCCGAATTTCTCCAACCGCCAGGACATCGCCTCTTCCAGAGCGGTGTCACAGATGACGCGAATTTCCCACCAACTGTTGGTCATGTCTCGATGCAATGAATTGGGCTGTGATGAGCGTGGTGCGAAGTGGGATTACAACGTCACCGTATAGGCTTCGCGAATCCCGGTGACCTGCTTGATCTCGGCGACGATCGGTTCGGGCAATGGATCGTCCATGGTGAGCGCCATCACGGCATCGCCCCGGACGATCTTGCGGCCCACCTGCATACTGGCAATATTCACATTGAAGCTGCCCAGCAAGGAGCCAATCCGGCCAATCAATCCCGGCATATCCCGGTGCAGGGTGAATAGCATATGCTGACTCGGTGGTACGTTGATCGGGAAATCATCGAGGCTAGTGATCCGCATTTCCTCATGGCCCAGCAATGCGCCTTCGACGGAATGTTCGCCCAGATTGCCCTTGGCGACGAGCCGCAGGGACGCCGAGTAATCGCGGCTCGATTCATCCTTCGTCTCGATCACGTGAATGCCCCGCTCCTTGGCTTCGAGACTGGCATTGACGTAGTTCACCCGTTCCTGGAGGGCGTGGGAGAGTAAGCCTTTCAAGGCGGCAATCACGATCGGTTGACTCTGTTCCGTTGCCAAATCGCCGCGCAGGGTGATGCTCAGGGATTCGACCCGGCCTCCGGCCAGTTGGCCGACTAAGTTGCCCAGGGTTTCGGCCAGGAGGAGATAGGGTTTGAGCTTTTCGAGCACGTCGGGGCGCAGTCCGGGGATGTTCACTGCCGATCGAGCGGCATTGCCTTGCAGCACATCGCGGATTTGTTCGGCCACGTCGATCGCCACGTTGACCTGGGCTTCCTCGGTGGAAGCGCCTAAGTGCGGCGTCAGGACAATCTCGCGGCCCAACGATCGCAGCGGCGAAGCGGCATCCAATGGCTCACTGTCATAGACATCGATCGCCGCCCCCCCGAGCTTCCCTGCGGCCAATGCTTCGGCCAACGCGGCTTCATCGATAATCCCGCCCCGCGCACAGTTGATAATCCGGGCCGTGGGTTTCATCTTGGCGATCGAGGCCGCATTAATCAGATTGGCGGTTTCCGGCGTCTTGGGAATATGCAGCGTCACATAGTCGGAATTGCTCAATAGCACATCCATCTCCACCAGTTGGCAATGCAGTTGGCTGGCCCGCTCCTCGGAGACGAAGGGATCGAACGCGAGGAGTTTCATTCCCATGGCGTGGGCGACGGTGGCGACATGGGCACCGATTTTGCCCAGACCCACGACGCCGAGGGTTTTCTTATAGACCTCGACCCCGGTAAAATCCTTGCGATTCCACTTTCCGGCCTTCATCGAGGCATCGGCGATCGGGATGAAACGCGACATCGACATCATCATCGCCAAGGCATGTTCGGCGGCGGCGATCGTGTTGCCTTCGGGGGAATTCACCACCACGATGCCTTTGCGGGTGGCGGCAGGCACATCGACGTTATCGACCCCGACGCCGGCACGGCCAATGATTTTGAGCTTAACTCCGGCTTCGATCACGGCGGCGGTGGCCTGTGTGCCCGATCGAATCATCAGGGCGTCATAGTCCCCGATCGTGGCCACTAATTGTTCGGGCGTCAAATCCGTCTTGACATCGACCGTGGCGATCGTGGCGAGAATATCAATTCCCACTTGATCGATCGGGTCAGAAACCAGCACCTTCAGCATGATTACCCCTATGCCCTGTCTGTTTGGGGCTTATCATCGGACATTACTTGCACGTAACGTATTCTACGGCATCGCGTCTCTGCGCCTGAATCAATCCTGGGAAAGATTTTGGGATTGGGGGTTGGGGCGCGCTGGTGGTGAAGTAATGTTGGGTTACACGTTGTTTCACCCAACCGACCGATGTCAATTGTTTATGCCGATGTGGTGGCGGCGGCGGATCGACTGGCCGGAGTGGCCCACAAAACCCCGGTCATGACTTCCCAGACGGTGAACCAGTTGACCCAAAGCCAGGTCTTTTTCAAGTGCGAAAATTTCCAGCGGACGGGTTCGTTCAAGTTTCGTGGGGCCTACAATGCCTTGGCCCAGTTGGATGCCTCACAATGTGCCGCAGGCGTCGTGGCCTTCTCATCGGGCAATCACGCCCAGGCTTTGGCGCTGGCGGGGAAGCTGCTTGATATTCCGGTGACGATCGTCATGCCTGATGATGCGCCACAGGTGAAGCAAGTGGCGACGCGGGGCTATGGGGCGGAAATTGTGTTTTACGATCGGGCCACGGCATCACGCGAAGCGATCGCCCAAAATCTCGCCACCACTCGCCACCTCACCCTGATTCCGCCCTTCGACTACGCCCCGGTGATGGCGGGTCAGGGCACAGCGGCCTTGGAACTGATCGAGAAAGTGGGGGCGTTGGATGCGCTGTTTGTCTGTGTGGGCGGCGGCGGATTACTGGCGGGGAGCGCGATCGTCACCCGATCGTTGTTGCCGAAATGCCAAATCATCGGCGTCGAACCGAAGAACGCCGACGACGCCACCCGATCGTTCAACAGCGGCCAACTTCAGCGGGTGGAAAATGCCAAGACGATCGCCGATGGGGCACGATCGCCCTGTTTGGGGGCGCTAAATTTCCCGATTATTTTGGCGAACGTGGATGACATCGTGACCGTATCCGATGCGGCGATCGTCCGATCGATGCTGTATCTCTGGGAGCGGCTGAAGATTGTGGTGGAACCGACGGGGGCCTTGGCGGCGACGGCTTTACTGGAAGGTGTGATCGCCATGCCGGGGTCGCGGATTGGCGTGATTATTAGCGGCGGCAATGTCGATCTGAAGGAGGCGGCGAAGTTATTCGCCCAGGTGAAGCCGAAAAAGCCGAAATTCGACGGGAAGCTGCCGTTGACGTGGGAGATGTCGTGAACGGCATTGTGCGGAATTAAGGGATTGTTGCGGGATTGGTGATCCCCCCTAGCCCCCCTTCAAAAGGGGGGAACCGGAGAAGTCCCCCTTTTGAAGGGGGATTTAGGGGGATCGCCAATTACGCGACAAGCGATTACGCCTGAAATTTATTTTTCTCTTCATCGACCTTTGGCAAGCCCATGCTGTAATTCAACGTGCGGCAATTCAGGTTGTAGGACAGATCGCCCTTGAGCAACAGCGATCGCACCAAATGTTCCAGATCCGAGCCAATCCGCCGCAGGTTGTAGTCGGTCAAGTCCTGGCCGCCGGATTCCTCCACCAAATCATCAAATTTCCGATACACCGTCTGGATCGCATCGTCGGACCACAGCAGTTCGTTGTCGGGGTCAATATCCAAGGTCAGCACCGACTCGCTGGGGACTAACTCATTATCCTGGACTTCCGCCGAGAAGATGTGGATGTGGCGCGTGGTGGATTTGAGCATCATCATAGGACGGTTCGCTGGCAATTGTTCTATTCTCCAAATGCTATTGTAAAGCGATCGGCCCCGTCCGTCTGCCCAAGTCGCGCAATTCCTTCGAGCCATGGCCGAATTCCTCAAGCTGATCATCATCCGCCACGCCCAATCTACGGGTAACGTCGATCGGCGGATGCAAGGCCAAGGCGACTATCCCCTCACCGATTTAGGTCGCACCCAAGCCCAAAAGCTGGCGCAATATCTGCGGGATGCGCCCCCAACGGCAATCTACAGCAGTCCCTTACAACGCACGATCGACACCACCGAAATCCTCCGTCAAGCGCTACCGACTCCGCCCCCTGTCCAATTAACCCCGGAACTGGCGGAATACCAGAACGGCATCTTCCAAGGACTCACCTGGGCCGAAGCCCAAGCCCAATACCCCGAACTCTGCCACCAACTCGAAACCACCGCTGATTGGATCCCGGTACCAGGAGCCGAAACCCTGCGCGAAGCCCGCGATCGAGTCGAGCGATTAGTGGACTACCTGCTACTGAAACATCGCAACGGCGATCGGCTGTGGCTGGTGAGTCATGGCTGGATCATGCAGCAATTGATTGCGGCCTTGTTGGGCAGTAACCGATCGTGGGGCATCGAGGTGAAAAACACCGCCCTGTTTGAATTTTGGATTGATCAATCACGCTGGTATCGCAACGATGAAAATCGCCTGAACACCGAGCAGTGGAAAATCATCCGATTCAACGACGTGACCCATCACCCGTAGGGTGGGCAGTGCCCACCTTACCCATTGCGACAAACGCCTTAAATTAGAGATAATTCGTTCCCGGATCCGCAAAATCGGTATGATGAATAGCGTCTTGTTTTGTATCCTCGTCGTTATTGTTCTATGAGAGCCGTTCCTATGGTCGCAAATTCCGCCAATGACAGTCTGAGACAGGCTTATCAGGGCAGCGTGTCAGCGATTATCCAAATCTTGAACGATCGGTTGGCGGGAACGGGGATTCGGACGCGGGCGATCTTTGAAGGTCGGGTACTGCAATTGCTCTGCGAAGCGACGAAGCCGGAGCAACTGATGCAGGACACGATCGTGCCGCAGATCAAAGCGACCCTGGAAGACATCTCCCCCCGAAATATCCGTCGGGTGAATATCAATGCCCGTATCATCCAAGAGCAACAGCTCCTCTGGCTCGATGAGATCAAGAAAGGCGGCGGCGACAATCCGGTGCTCTGGTCGCAGGAACTCGTGCTGTCGCGGCCCAATTTGATGAACCATTTCTTCGCGGGCTTGAAAAAAGACGGCCCCGAAATGCCTGCCTATGCCCAAGATACGCCTTCGGGCCGTAAGGCGAGAAGTGCCACATCTGTCTCGCCCAAGGTGGTCGCGGGGGGCGTGGGCGGGGTTTGTGTCTTGGCGCTGGCGGGATTCGGCGGTTGGAAGTTGTTGCAGCCTGCGCCGGAAGCGGACATCACGGCCAAACTCCCCCCCAAATCTCAAACGCTCAAGCCAAACCCGACCAAAGCCCCTGTCGCTGGGGCACCCACCAGTCCCGCTGCCGATGACTTTGGGGCCGCTGTACGACTCGCCAACAGCGCCAACGAGCAAACGAAAGCCGCCAAAACTCCCGCCGAATGGCGCACGATCGGTCAAACCTGGGGTCAAGCCTCCGACCTGATGAGCAAAGTCCAACCGAATTCCGCGAACTACACGATCGCCCAGGATCGCACCGTCAAGTACCGCAGCAACCAAGCAATCGCCCTGAAGAAGGCGCAGTAGTAGATGGGGCGATCGGGTGTTGTTTTGAATTGAGCCGTCATGTACATTTTTGATACTAATATTTTTGTGGCGGCGCTGCGATCTCAACGTGGGGCGAGTTTTGTGGTGTTCCAGGCGTTGCGGGCGGGATTGCTTGAGGGTGGGGCTTCAACGGCGCTTTTGCTAGAATATGAGGATGTGTTGAAGCGGGATGCGAATCTTCAGCATTTTTGGGTGTCGGCGGATGAGGTGGAGATGCTGCTTGGTGTGTTAGCGACTTTGCTTGAGCCGATCGTGATTGATTTTCGCTGGCGGCCACAACTGACTGATCCGAATGATGAGATGGTTTTGGAATGTGCGGTGAATGTTCAGGCATCGGCAATCGTGACGTTTAATGGGCGGGATTTTTTGCCGCAGGCGAGTCGGTTTGGGGTGGAGATTTTGGCTCCGAATGTTTTGGTACAGCGCTTGAATCTAGTAGAGAGGTTGGGTTTATGAGGCTAAATTCGATGGATTTGCCAGATGCTTTGTTTGAGGAAGCGCGGGTAATGGCGGAGTCGGCGCAGGTTTCCTTGGAGGAGTGGATTTCGGGCGCGATCGTGCATAAGTTGGAATGGGAGAAGACACAGCGGGTGTTTCAGCAGTATGCGGCGAAGGCAGATTTTGTGCGGTTTGATGCGTTGATGGCACGGGTGCCGGATGTGGAACCCCTGGCAGGGGATGAGTTGCTTTAGGGAAAACTGGGCGATCGCCCTGAAGCCGTCACAATTGGTTGGCCAATTCTCGGAACTTTCCGGAGGTTTCGAGGAATGTGTGGTTTATTGGTATGGCCTGGTGGATATTTGAGCTTCTCTTGAGAGTTTTTTACTATGTCGCGCTTACTAATCAGTCAGTACCATTCGGAAGTTGATCGGATTGTTCAGTATGGTGGCTCTCGGCATGAGGGCAGTATTAGTAATGCGTTTTCGGGGTTGCTCAATGGCTATTGCCGGACTCAGAATTATCTGCTGATCCCGCAGTTGGACTTTAAGACCAAGTTGGGGACGAGTGTGCGACCGGATGGCACGGTGAAGGATGCGATTCGGCTGGATCATGGCTGGTGGGAAAGTAAGGATAAGTATGACAAGCTCGATGAGGAAATCGAGAAGAAGCTGGCGAAGGGTTACCCGGACGAGAATATTCTGTTTGAGGATTCGGTGACGGCGGTGCTGATTCAGCATGGGCAGGAGCAGTCACGGGTTTTGATGCGGGACGAGAAGGGGCTGGACAAGCTGCTGAATTCGTTTGTGGCCTATGAGCGTCCGGCGGTGCGGGATTTTCGATCGGCGATCGTTAAGTTCAAGGAAGACATTCCGCATATTTTGGTGGCGTTGCGGGACATCATCACGGAGACAGAGCAGACGAATAGCCAGTTTCGGGAGCGGCGGAATGCGTTTCTGGAGGTTTGTCGGCAGTCGATTAATCCGGAGATTGAGGTTTTTGACATCCATGAGATGTTGATTCAGCATATTTTGACGGAGGATATTTTTGCGAATATTTTCCATGAGTCGCAGTTTCACCGAGAGAACAATATTGCGCGGGAGCTGTCGGCGATTATTGAGACGTTCTTTACAGGGGCGACGAAGCGGAACGCCCTGAAGAGTATTGAGCATTACTATGCGGTGATTCGGCGGAATTCGGAGAATATTGCGAACCACCATGAGAAGCAGAAGTTTCTGAAGGCGGTGTATGAGAATTTTTATAAGGCGTACAACCCGAAGGCGGCGGATCGGTTGGGGATTGTGTATACGCCGAATGAGATTGTGCGGTTCATGATTGAGAGTACGGATCATTTGGTGTACAAGCATTTTGGGAAGATGCTGGCTGATCCGGGGGTGGAGATTCTTGATCCTTGTACGGGGACGGGGACTTATGTGACGGAGCTAATTGAGTATTTGCCGAAGGATAAGCTGGCGCATAAATATAAGAACGAGATTCATTGTAATGAGATGGCGATTTTGCCCTATTACATTGCGAATCTGAATATTGAATATACCTATCAGCAGAAGATGGGGGCGTATGAAGAATTTCAGAATATTTGCTTAGTCGATACCTTGGATCATTGCAGCGCCGATGGTCATCAGTTTGATATGTTTTCGATGAGTGTGCAGAATACAGCCCGGATTCAACAGCAGAACAATAAGCCAATTTCTGTAATTATTGGGAACCCACCTTATAACGCATGGCAATCAAGTTTCAGTGAGAAAAATGCGAATCGTGCCTATGCTGAGATCGATAAACAGATTAAAGCAACTTATATCAAGAAAGGAACCGCACAGAATCAAAACTCCCTTTACGATATGTACACTCGATTTTATCGCTGGGCAAGCGATCGAGTTGAGGAAGGAGTTGTCTGTTTTATTACAAATTCTTCCTTCTTAGATAGTCGAGCATTTAGCGGATTTCGTAAATGTATTCAAGATGAGTTTTCATATGCATATTTCCTGGATTGCGGTGGAAATGTTCGTGAAATCTCTGGACGAGATGGAATCTTCATTTGTGAGAAGCATACAATCTTTGGAGAAGCTGCGATGACAGGAATTGTCATTGGATTCTTAGTTAAAAAGAAGGCGCAGGAACCTTGCAGAATTTTTTATTCCCATCCATTTGATGTCCATGAACTTAGGGAAGAAAAGATAAAATTTATTGAGAATACTCATTTTCAGAACATTCAATTCGATCACATCATACCGGATAAAAAATCCAACTGGATTAATCTAACAGACAATAATTTCGATGGGCTTTTGCCATTGGTTGACAAAGATGTAAAAGCAGGTAAATCAGAACAGGCGATATTCCAGATTTTTTCGGCAGGTGTTAAAACTCAGCGCGATGACTGGGTCTATGATTTTTCAAAAGATGCTTTAATCACACGGATGAAGTATTTTGTTGAAGTTTATCAAGAACGCCTCAGAAAAGGAACTAGAGTAGAGTTTGATATTAAGTGGGATCGTGAGCTTGAGAAATGTTTGGGGCGAAAGATATCTAAAGAGTTTGATCTTGGGATTCTCTCAAAAGCCGCATATCGCCCCTTTGTGAGAGCGTTCTTTTATTTTGATAGAAATTTCAATGGGATGACTTATCAACTGCCAAGTATTTTCCCAAGTAAGGAGCAGGAAAATTTGGTAATTTGTTGCACTGATGCTGGATCTCAAAAGCCTTTCATGACGCTCGCCAGTGATACAGTTCCAGACCTTCATATCGTTGGAGCGGCATGTTCTGCTCAATGCCTGCCCCTCTACCGCTACGACAAAGAGGGCACCCGAACGGACAACATCACCGACTGGGGCCTAACCCAATTCCAAACCCACTACAACGACCCCAAAATTACCAAAGAAAACATCTTCCACTACACCTACGCCATCCTCCACCATCCCGCCTACCGCACCAAATACGCCATCAACCTCAAACGCGAATTTCCCCGCCTCCCCTTCTACCCCGACTTCCAGCAATGGGCCACCTGGGGCCACACCCTCATGACCCTCCACCTCAACTACGAAACCATTGCTCCCTACGGCCTAAAGCGCACCGACAAACAGCGCAAAACCGCCAAACCCAAACAAGAAAACCTCTTCGACACCCCCGACCCCAAAAAGCCCATCCAACGCACCATCCCCAAAGCCAAACTCCAAGCCGACAAAACCGACCACAAAATCATCCTCGACACCGACACCGAACTACTCGGCATCCCCCCGATCGCCTGGGACTACAAACTCGGCAACCGCTCCGCCCTAGAGTGGATCCTCGACCAATACAAAGAAAAGACCCCCAAAGACCCCACCATCCGCGCCAAATTCAACACCTACCGCTTCGCCGACTACAAAGAACAGGTGATTGATTTGCTCGATCGGGTCTGCACCGTCAGCATCAAAACCATGGAAATCATCCAGCAAATGCCCGATACTGTAGACCACCAGGGAGGCCCATCTGTATGACAACCCCAACTCCAGAAATTATTTTCCTCGTCGAAGAAGATCCCGAAGGCGGATATTTTGCCAGCGCGATCGGGGAATCGATCTTTACCCAAGGCGAAACGATCGCCGAGCTACGGGAAATGATCCGCGATGCCGTGCAATGCCATTTTGACGCTGCCCAACGACCGAAGATGATTCGGCTCCATATTGTGCGCGACGAGGTGATTGCCTCATGAAGTTGCCGCGTGATGTGACCGGGGCACAGCTTGTCAAGGGTTTAGAAAATCTGGGATATGCGATCGAACGTCAGACCGGGAGCCATATCCGCCTCATCACCCAGGAAAATGGCGAACATCATGTGACCATTCCGAACCACCGACCCATTAAAGTCGGCACTTTGAATGCAATTCTGAGAGATGTGGCCGATCACGCTGCGATCGATCGGGATGAACTGATTCAAAAGCTGTTTTGACCAGATTTCAATGCTACTAATTTCTCAAAACGGGGGATGACTTGGCATCGGGCGACTGGGTTGGTTTGGGCGGCGTATAGCTGACCCGATAGATCCGGCCATTGGCTTCTTCGGTGAACAGCAAACTCCCATCGGGCAAGACCAAAAGTCCCACCGGACGGCCCCAGGTGTAAGGCCCACTGGGATCGGTGAGAAACCCCGTAACAAAATCCTCGTAGTAGCCCAAAGGCCGTTTCTCTTCCAGCTTTTCCGCCGGATTGAACGGGATGAAGACAATCTTGTAGCCCGTCCCTTGATCCCGATTCCAGGAACCCCGAAAGGCGACAAATGCCCCATTGCGATACTTCTCCGGAAACCGATTGGCGGTGTAGAACTGCAATCCCAATGCCGCTGAATGGGCTTGGAACAGCACATCCGGGGTTTTGGTTTGGGCGGCGAGGATGGGATTGCGGCTTTGGCCTTGATCGGTCTGGCGCGGATCGAGCGAATTGGGCGTCAGGTAGGCATAGGGCCACCCGTAGAATTCATCTTGCTGAATCCGGGTGAAGTAGTCCGGCACGAGATCATCACCTAAGCCATCGCGCTCATTCACGGTGGTATAGAGTTCGCCTGTTTCCGGCTGGATGGCGAGGCCCACGGGATTCCGCAGCCCGGAGGCAAAGGTGTGTCGATCGCTGCCATCGAGGTTCATCACCTGTACGGTGGCGCGGGGCGCGGGTTCTTCGGCGATGTTGGATTCGGAGCCGATCGAGACGTAGAGCTTTTCGCCCTTGGCATCGGGGATGACATTGCGCGTCCAATGTTGGTTGTAGCCGCCGCCGGGGAGTTCGGTGATTTTTTCGCCCGTGCCGCTGAGTTGTTGCTGGTTGTTGCTGTAGTGGTAGCGGCGGACTTCAGCACTATTCCCCAGGAAGAAAAATCCCCCCGCGAAGGCCATACCAAAGGGGATATTCAGGCCATTGCTGGCATTGGCGAAGACTTGATTGGAATCGACGACGCCATTTTCATCCCGATCGGCCAGGATGCGAATGCGGTTTTGTTTGGTTTCGGTGACGAGGACTTCGCCTGTGGGGGTGAGGGCCAGCCAACGCGGGGCATCCAGTCCCTCGGCGAAAACATTGACCGCAAATCCGGCGGGCACGTTGAGCCGTGGGGCATCGGGAATGGGCAACACCTGGGCGGGTTTTGAGGCGCTTTGGGTGGCTTTGGGGGCGGGGAGGCTGGCGATCGTGACGGCGATTTTGCTCGGTTTGAGGAGGCTGGTGGCGATCGCACTTTCCTGGGGCGGCGTGAGGCCGGTGACGGGCGGGCTGACGGCGGGCGCATCGGGTGGCTGAAGCTGGAACGCAGCATTACAGCCGAGCAAGCTGAAGCTGCTGAGAATGGCAATGAGGCGATGGCGGTGCGGAACGGATGACGACATAGAACGGTAGATGCAGCACGGTTGACAATTCAGGGATTAGCCCGCTTTGGACTGTCCCCTATTGTAGAGAGGCAACTTCGATTACGATCGACTAAATTCGTCAATTCTATTTATCACCAGGGTAGTCGTGTGCAGAAGATTTTCGGGATCACCCTTTTTATCGCCTTTGCCAATGCCATCAGTTTTACGATTCTGATTCCGATCTTGTATCTGTACGGGCGGGAGTTTGGCCTGACGGATTTTCAGACGAGTTTGCTGTTTGCGCTATACGCGATCGCCCAGTTCTTTGCGACGCCCGTGATTGGTAAGCTATCCGATCGGCATGGTCGCAAGCCGTTGCTGATTGTCAGCTTGGCGGGGACGGTGGTGGCGGGGGCCTTGGCGTTTGTGGCGGGCTGGGGGCAGATCGCTTGGCTGCTGTTTTTTGCGCGGTTCTTTGATGGGATTACGGGCGGGAATATTTCGGTGATTCAGGCGGTGATTGCCGATGTGACCACCCCGGAGAGTCGGGCCAAGTCCTTTGGTTTGTTTGGGGCGGTGACGTTTGGGCTGGGCTTTACGATGGGACCCGCCTTGAGTTTGGGCTTGCAAACCCTGGGGCAGCCGTTGCGGATGACGTTTTTGGTGTCCAGTGTGATTGCGTCGATCGCGCTCGGTTTGACGATCGTTGGCCTACCGGAAACCCTGAAGGAACGATCGACCCAGCCGACGAATTTGCTGGATTTGGGCTTTAGCAACTTGATCACGGGGTTGAAGCTGCCGCGACTGGGCTTGCTGTTTATGATCAACTTCCTGATCGGCACGACCTTTACGATTTTCACCTTTGGGTTTCAGCCGTATTTTATTCAGGTTTTGGGCCAGACGAACAAATCGCTGACGGCGCTGTTTATTCTGTTTGGGATTATCGGCGTATTGGTTCAGGCAAAGGGGATTGGGCTGCTGAACAAGCGATTTAATCTGTCGTTGATTCTTTGTTTGGGGTTGTTGATGCGGGGATTGACCTTTGTGTTGATGCCCGCGTTCCCGAATGTGACTTACTTTATTATTATCAGCATTCTCTTCTCCGTCTTTAACGCCTTAGTGCAGCCGACGATTACGACGTTGATTTCGCTCAACGCGAAGCCCGAAGTCCAGGGCATGGCCCTGGGCGTGAATGCCTCCTATCTCAATGTTTCCAATGCCTTTGGGCCAATCATTGCGGGCGCGATCGTCAATCAGGCCGATGTCGGCACCTATCGTTATCCCTTGGTGTTGGCGGGGGTATTGACCTTGAGTGTGTTTGTGTTTGCGATCGTGAAGCGCGATCGGTATGACGTGGCTTGATGGCTGCGGCAAGATCCGCCTTGGGATCAATCCCAAGGCTCATAGCAAAAACCAGTTGAAACTGGTTGAAAAGCATTAGGATTAGAGTCTTCAGTCCGTTTCAACGGACTTGCGCTATGAGCCTTGGGTTTAAACCCAAGGTGGATTTTGCAACGATCGATTCACCCATGCTAGCGCTCCATCGCCTCAACCGACTTCGGCACCGCCGCCGTCAACACCTCATTCCCGCCCGTCGTCACCAATACATCATCCTCAATCCGAATCCCAATCCCGCGCCAGCGCTGCGGTACTTCCGGCTGCCCCTCAAATGGCACAAAGTCAGGCCGAATATAAATCCCCGGTTCTGCTGTGATGATCTGCCCCGGCTGGAACTGTGTCCAGGTTTCCCCGGTTTTGCGGCCCCCCACGTCATGCACATCCAAGCCCAGCCAGTGGCCTGTCCCGTGCATATAGAACGGCTTGTACTGCTCTTCCTTGATGATTTCCTCGATGTCTCCGGTGAGTAATCCTAATTCCATTAAGCCTTCGACGATCGTCCGTACTGCCGCGCTATGGAAGTCGTTCCAGTCTTTGCCCGGACGGATGTTGTTGATCGCGGCCAACTGCGCTTTCAATACCAATTCATACAAAATCCGCTGTTCCTCGGTGAACTTGTGGCCCACGGGATAGGTGCGGGTAATGTCGGAGTTGTAATAGTCGTAGCAGCAGCCCGCGTCAATCAGGAGCAGCTCGCCATCTTGCATTTGCCGATCGTTATCGACGTAATGCAGGATGCAGGAATTGTGGCCCGATGCGACGATCGAGGGGTACGCAATTCCCATGCCGCCCCGCAGCCGAAAGAATCGCTCCATTTCTGCTTGGATTTCGTATTCGTACATTCCGGCTTTGCGATTGGCCAAGGCCCAGTTGTGGGCTTCGGCGGCGATTTCCACGGCCTTGCGCATGGCGACGAGTTCCGCTTCGCTTTTGTATAAGCGCAATGGATGCAGTACGGGCATTGGGTCGGCGATGCTGAGTGGGCCAGTGCCATCCCGATCGAACCGCCTGACAAAATGCTGATACAGCCGCAGAATTTTGGTGTTGAATGCTTCGTCATTGCCGAAGTGATAGTAGAGCCGATCGGCTTTGGCCAGGTATTTCGGTAAATGCTGGTCGATTTCGGCAATGTCGTAAACGATGTCTGCGCCGTACTGTTCTTTCGCGGCTTCGACTCCGGTGCGATAGCCGCTCCAGGTTTCCATGGCGGGATCTTTTTTCTGGACGAACAGCACGAATTTATGTTCGTCGTGATGCGGCGCGAATACCGCCACGGCATGGTCTTCGTTGAATCCGGTGAGGTAATAGAAGCTACTATCCTGGCGGAAGTTGTACTCCACGTCGTTGTGCATGACTGCCTGGGAGGCCGATCGGACGATCGCGGTGCCTTGGCCCAATTTTTCCAGGAATTTTTGCCGACGGGTGGCGTACTCGATCGCTTGCATAGGAGACGGGTAGAGAAGTTACAGCTTCTATCCTAAACCTTTATTTCGGACGATTGGCGATCGCCCAGTCACGAAACGCTTTGTAAGCCTTATTCCAACTTTCGGTGCGGGCTTGCTGAATGAATCGGCTGATTTGGGTGGCGAGGTCGATGCCAGGAAAGAATTGGCTTTCGGGCGTGACGACGTAAACCCCGTTGCGGAGCTGATTGATCTCTAGTTTGGTCTTCCGAAACCGCCAGACTTCCTTCACGCCGAGGGTTGTATAAATATCGAGGTGAGTGCGGGAGGTGACATCGATTTCGATCGCTAAATCCGGTGGCAGATCACGATCGTCGAGGTCTAATCGATCGCGCCCCTGCACCGTCGCGGCATTGTTGATGTAAAAACACTGGTCGGGTTCGATGCCAGAGGAGAGCGATCGCTTGGTAAAGGTCGTCGAACCCAACGGATAAGCGGTAATGTCCCATTCAATTAACAGAATCTTGACCACATCACTGACAAAATCCTTGGCCGATTCATGCTCAGGCGACGGGGACATAACTTCTAAAACACCTTGATGGTAAGCGACACGACTCTGGCGCTGGTCGCCGAGATCAGCCAGAATGGCTTCAAATTCCGCCCAATCAACATCCCGCAGCCGCAGCCGCTCTCCTGGCAAAACTTGAATGCGATTAATCTCGACCAGCATGGGGATTTGGGGTGGACGGTCGAAGTCAGTTTGATTGTACGGGAGAGAATCGTCGGCGTCGATTGGGATTTGCTATTGTGAATCTAGTGTATTCACAGCTCCTCCTTCTTGCAATTTGCTAGGGCATTTTCTTTGTGGGTAATGGCGGTCTCATGTCCTGATTTTCCCTGTTCATACCAAACGCGCAGTTTTGTCGCCTCCGGCTGAATCGCCGACTCATTTTCATTTCTCATCCGATCTAAAGCGGAGCTAAATGCATTCTGCACAGCCCGCCGATAGTCGATGCACTTGCCAATATTATAAATTGCACCATCGACTAAATCTTCTCGTTGATCGATGGCAGTTTTGATGTTGTTGCGCGCCTGATAAGATTTATAGATGTCCTGTTCGGTTGTTTCCAGGCTCTTCTTCAGATCGGCCTTAGCTTGGTCATTTGTCGCACTTCCGATCGCGTCTTTTAACTCACTTTCCTTGCGTTTTAGCGTGTCATAATTTCGCTCCTCTGTGACTAAACTTTTGATTAGATTACTGGAAGCATTGGCTTCGCAGGTAATAGGGCCGCGTCCTCCATCACACCAACTATGGACATTTGACCTTTGGTCTAAGCAGCTACTCTGTAGATCGCTGTAGGGAATCGTATAGCATCCTTTTTCCTCCACGTCGATATTGCTGGCTGCGGCCTTAAAATCACTCACCTTATCCGCATAGGCTGCTGATGGGGCGAGGAAGACACCGACACTTGAGAAAAGGACAATCGCGGCGGCCCAGTATGGCTGGTGATGTTTAATCATGATGATTCTCCGATATTGTAAGCAATAGTCCGGACATCTTTTCAATACGAGTAAGCGCAAAAACACCAGATAAATTATCTTATGGACATTGTACATAGCCTGCCAAGTAAAGTCGGAAACTTTGCAAATTGCAACATCAGTTCTTCGCTGAAACTACGGCTCAGCCTGAAGATGCCTCGTGGTGAGTAGACACATCTACTTGCCACGAGGCATTTTGGGCGACGCCATAGGGATTGAACAGATTGCTTTGTGAGAATCAAACTGTTTTGTCGGCTAGTCAAACGTATAGAGAATTAGACGCATTTCAGCTCGGCTGGCAAGGTGATGGATATGGAATCTAACCAGGGCATCCGCACCAGAATTGGGCAGAGAAAAATCTAGGAGTAGTAGCGTGGATTGATGGCTACAAACCTTATGCTTCAGCACTTGCAAGTGACGAGTCTGTTACGTCAAACCGCCAAGCATATAGCTCATTTCAACTACTTTTAAGCTTTGGCAACCTGGAACCGAAGACCGAGTAAGACTGATCATCCAGATTGGTTAATACTACCCCCGAACCTCATCCCCTGATAACAAGAAGTTACAGGGAATCACATCTATTTTTCTTTTGTCAATTCTGGTGCGGAAGCCCTGGGAATCTAACCCATCACCTGAATCACGGTGCCAGTTTTCGGCAGGCTGCCCGATGCCAGACTGAGGCTGGTGCCCGATCGCGCCACCTTCGTGCCTTCCATCAACTTCAAGAACGCATCCACGCTCACCAAATCGCATTTGCCTTGGGCTGCGCCACTGGTGCGATACTGCATCGGAATCACGATCTTGGGACTCAGCACTTGCAATGCCGCCTTGGCTTCCTCTGGCGTGTAAGCCTTCGGCCCACCGCCGACGGGGATGATCAAGACATCCGGGGCACCCATGAGGATTTTTTGTTCAATGTTGATTGCTGTGGCCGCACCGCCGAGGTGGAGGATATTCAAGCCGCCTTGGTTCCAGCGCCATGCGACGTTTTTGCCGAAGCGTTTGCCGCCGCTGCGATCGTGATCCATGCCGATGCCTTGGATCTTGACGCCGCTGACTTCGTAGTTGCCTGCTTCGTAGAGGAGTCGGGGATTGCCGGGAACGACATCGACTGCGCCTTCATCCAGGAGCTGACTCGAAATCAAGACCAAATCCGCATTCACCTTGGGCGCGGGCAGTCCCGCTGTGCAACCCAAACTGCGGAAGGGATTGCTCAAAACCCGCAAACCACTGCCGGAGAACAGGAAGGCCATGTGGCCTAAGGACTGGATCGTGACGCCGCCGGACTGGGCGAAACTCCGCTCACCCCAAAGGCTACTACCGATCGCGCTGGCCAATCCGGCCCCTGCATACTGAATTAATTGCCGACGCTTCATGTGCGATTGCCTCACCCAAGTATCAATACATCATTCCGCAAGTCCAGCGACTCGCCCCCACATAGTCTGGGGGTCAGGTTGAACTTCCGTCAAGTCTAAACCACGGTTTGAACCCGAGTCGCGACCTTTGCCTCAACGTTCAACTCGCGCAAAAAGTTCCGCAGCAAGTCCATCCCCGAATGGGTCAACACGCTTTCTGGATGGAATTGGACGCCTTGAATGTGGGGGTATTCGCGGTGTCGGACGCCCATGATGGTGGTGTCATCGACCCAAGCGGTGATTTCGAGCACATCCGGGCAGGTGGCCCGATCGATGATCAAGCTGTGGTAGCGCGTGGCCGTCATCGGGTTCTCGATGCCCGCGAAGACGCCGACGCCTGTGTGGTGGACTTGTGACACCTTGCCATGCATCAATTCTGGGGCCGATACCACATCGCCGCCGAAGATTTGGCCAATGCTCTGATGGCCGAGACAGACGCCCAGTAGCGGAATCGTCGGGCCGAGTTCGCGGATGATCGCCAGGGAAATGCCGGAGTCGTCGGGGGTGCCAGGGCCAGGGGAAATCACGATGCCATCGGGTTTCAGGCTGCGAATCCGATCGAGGTCAATCGCGTCGTTGCGAAAAACTTGGATGTCCTGTGCCGCCGGGAATTCGCTGCCGAGTTCGCCGAGGTATTGGACGATGTTGTAGGTGAAGCTGTCGTAGTTGTCGATGACCAGAATCATAGGAGCGAGACCCAGGGGTGCTCATCTATGGTAGAACGCCAGCACCACGATCGCCAGCTTTGGCAAAATCAAACAAGCGGCCACGCCCAAGGCGGCAAAGGCCGAAATCAACACAGCGGCAGCGGCGCAGTCCTTCGCAATCTTGGCGAGTTCGTGATAGGTCTGCTTCACGGTCAAGTCCACGACGGCTTCGATCGCGGTATTGAGTAATTCCATGGCGAGGACAAGTCCGATCGTGATGCCGATCACCGTGAGTTCCACGGCGGGCAGTCGTAGCCAAACCCCGAGACTGAGGGCAATCATCCCCATGAACGTGTGGATCCGAAAATTGCGTTGGGTTTGGAAGGCGTAGGTGATGCCCATCCAGGCGTAGCGGAAGCTCCCGAACACGCTCGGGGCAATGTGCCAAGCCAAATCGCGGGTTGACTTGAACGGCAAAACCTTACCATCACTGTGCTTAGAGGATTGTGTAGGCATCTCAGGGGAAGTTGATTCGGAAGACACAGGCGCTCACCAGCTTAACTGTTGGATGAACTCAGACCATGATCGCACTTCTGCATCATACGGCGAGAAATTCCGTTATGGCGGGTGGGGCCAAATTTCTCTGGATGCGGTGGGGCGATCGGGTCTGAATCCGCTATATCAGTCAGGTTACCCCAGGGGAGGGGGGGAAACTGCATGGTGGGTGATTTTGCGTCCGATGGGAGGAAGGGAAACGGCGACAGATGCGTTCGATCGGGGAAGGTGAGGATTGATCGACTGTGGGGCGATCAATCAATAATCGCGGCGGTCTGCAACAACGATCGTTGTTGGGTCAGCATGGCGGTGAGTTGTGCGTCGTCGGGATGATCCCAGCCGAGCAGGTGCAACAGACCATGGGAGACCAACCAAGCCAATTCTGTTTCCAGGGAATGGCCTTGCTCAGTGGCCTGACACTGTGCCGTTTCCAGTGATACGACAATATCACCCAGGTAGAGGGGGCTGTCGTCCTCCCCAAGGAGAAATGTTTCTCCCTCTAAGGCGGCAAATGCGAGTACGTCGGTGGGCATATCCTTGGCGCGGAACTGGTGATTCAGGGCTTGGATTTCGCGATCGTCGGTGAGGCGGAGGGTGAGTTCGTAATGGTGGTCGGGGTGGAGCGGGAGGCCGTCGTCGGGGTCGATCGGGGCGAGGGCGGTGAGCCAGGTGGTGAGCCAGTTATCCCAGGTGGTTTCGGAATATGCGGGGGGATCGGGTTGTTGGAGGGTGAGGTCGAGTTGCATGGGGTGGGGAATGGAGAATGGCGAGTTGAGAATGGAGAATGGGGGATTCGTGATTATGATGGCATTGAAGTGGAATTTTTGCTTGGGAGGGAAGTCGGATGGCGGCTGTTTTTAGTGCGGATGAGTTGGTGGTGTTGGTGGCGGCGGTCGATCGGCAGTTGGCGGAGTTTGGTGAGGTGGGGCGTGAGGCGATTTGGTGGCGGGGATTCGGCGGATTTGGGCGGGGGAACGGGATGAGGATGAATTGTGTGATGAATTGGATCGGGAGGATTCGTTAATTGTGGGGGAGATTTTGCGGCGGTTGTAGGGGGCGCGGGAATGGTGGGCCGATCGCGTTGCGGGTGGGAATGGTGGGCCGATCGCGTGAGTCCACCATGAAATAAATTTCAAGGTTCATAGCCAAAACCCGTTCAAACGGGTTGCGGAATGTGGTTTTAACCCGTTTTTAACGGGTTTGCGCTATGAGCGTCGGATTTTAATCCGGCGTGGGATGAATCGGAGAACGACCAATGCTCATCAATCCGCTATGCCCGATCGGCCATCCGACGGTGTGGGTTGAATCGGCAAAATGACGGGGTCGATCGGCCGATCGCGTGAGTCCACCATGAAATAAATTTCAAGGTTCATAGCCAAAACCCGTTCAAACGGGTTGCGGAATGTGGTTTTAACCCGTTTTTAACGGGTTTGCGCTATGAGCGTCGGATTTTAATCCGGCGTGGGTGAATGGGCATTCATAAGACCAAACCCCACACAAGTTCCCATCCATGCACATATATTGGCGCACCCATTACCATCTCGGTTGGGCCACAAAAGACCGATCGCCCTTCATCACCCCCGACCGGGAAGCCATCCTCTATCCCTACATTCGCGGCAAATCGGACGCCCTTGGCTGCATGGTGCAAGCGATCGGCGGCATCCACGATCATCTTCACCTGATCGTTTCGATTCCACCCACCCTTGCCGTCACCGACTTCATCAAACAAATCAAAGGCAGCAGCAGCAACCATCTCAACCAACATCCCCACGACCAACGCACATTTGTTTGGCAACGGGGCTACGGCGTCATCACCATCGGCAGCAAACAATGCGATCGGGCCATCGCCTACGTCATGAACCAAAAACAGCACCACCAAGCCCACACCACGATCGCCGCCCTAGAATTAGCCCAAACCATCCACAATCACCCACCCACCTAACCCCCAACCCGTTTCCAACGGGTTTTCGCCGAAACACATCCACCGAGACCCGATCCTGCGCCACCAACAGATATTCCTCCAGCGCGTCCGATCGGCGATAATCCTCAAACTTCTTGCCCCGATCGAACGCCTCCGTACTCGCCGACAACACCTCCACAATCATTTTGTAGTGGCGCTTCACGTACTTGTCCTCCCGATCGCGCTCATCACAAGTCACCAGTAAATCCGGGTAATAATATCGCGCTTGATCGTGAATCTTCACCTTCACATCCTGGGGATAAATGCGACAGCCTGCGCCTCGGACAAAGGGGGTCAACACGATCGAGCAATTCAACACGATCGTTGCATGGTCATCACTCGAACCCGACATCGCGAAGATTTCCCCATCAATGTACTCATGGCGTACCTCGGCCTTTTCCTCCCATGCCAGATATTCCTCCGGCGACAGTGATGGCACTCGACTCGCAACCATGATCGACCCTCTAAATTTGATTTGTTGTGATTACCGCGTCAGATAGGCCAACCCGACAAACAGCCCAATCAGCCCGATCGAACTGAGGGCAAAGTGATAGAGCGACTTGCCGCCCTTGCGCACCATATTCCGCATCGCCAGCTTGATGAAGCTCGGATCAGGCTTTGCGGTTTCGGGGGATTCCACGATCGGGGTCGGAGTCGTCATAGATTTGTCAGAGAAATTAGGTCAGTATTAAACAAATGTAACAAGAAACCAAAACTCCAGGGGAGAAATGCCCGAAATCTCACCGAATCTCCTACATTGACTGGAGGGAAGCGCGGTGCTTTCCTGGCTGCTCAAGTTATCAGCATTCGCGCAGTTTCGATTCGGCTCAGAGTAATTCCGACAGGAGATCTTCAATGAAATTGGCAAATTGGCGCAGAAGTCTGGTTGCAGTGATGTTGGTCTGTACCCTATGGATCAGCGGCTGTCAGCCCAAAGCCCCCTCACAATTCTCGCAAATCCAAAAGGAAACGGCGAAGTCTGGCTCCGTCGCCGTGGCGAAGGAAGCCCCTAAAGGTGGCGAATTCAACAAATTCTTCCCCGCTGTGGCCGCTGGCTATGAGCGCGTCTACACCCAAGAGAAAAAGGGTTTCGCGGAAGCCAAGCTGAAGAAAGCGGGCCAGGATGTGGCGATGTTGGCGATTTCCGACACGCGCAGTATCCCTGGCTCGGCAGCGAAATATGCGAACGCCACGGAGAAAATCGGCGGCTATCCCGCAGTGAACGTCGGCAACAGCCAAACCAGCATCCTCGTGGGCAACTATCAAGTCAAAGTGCTGTCCCGCGCGGCCACCTTTGCCCAGGCCGATCGGGCGGCTTGGCTGGCCAAGTTTGATTTGAATGGGTTGGCCAAACTCAAGTAGTCACGGCACTGACAATCTGATTCCATAATTTGCACGTCATCGAGGTATAGACCTAATGAGTAAATCAATTTTCGATCGGGTGGATGAGCTGCCCAACGGCGGCACCACCGTCATGGCGCTGAAGGGACTCGACTTTGTGATTCCCGGCCAGTGGCAGAACGTCACGGGCTTTACCAACACGATTAAGGTCGTCACGGGCGAAACCGATGAAGCCCTGATCCAAGCGATCGGCGAACGGGCCGTCACGCTCTATAACGATCAGTCCCAGGGCTACCAAAACGCCATGTGGCTCTACGAAACCGTGGATAACGCGGCGGGTGCCCTCGGCATGGCCGCCATGGCCAACAAAATCGGCCAGGACATCTCCTTCCTCGGCTTCCTCGGCAATCTGACGCCGAAGCCGGAGAAAGTCCAGAGCATCGACCTCTGCATCAAACTCGTGGTCGAACTGGTGGCCTACTGCAAGATCAACGGCATTCCCGGTGACAGCATCGGCGACTTCCTCGGGGCCTTGGGCGACTACGGCGGCGAATCGCTGATGCGGATGGTGGCATTGATCTGTTTCGACGGCTTGATTCCCCTCGGGCCGGACTTCATTAATAAAGGCATGTCCGTGATTTCGGGTTCGTCGCCCCAGGATCTCGAAGGCAACAACACCTTCAAAAGTGTCAGTTCGATGATTCCCGGCAATGACGCGGCGGGTAAGCTGGGCTTCATCAACCAGAGCTTCGACTCCGTGAAGGGCTGGATGACCGGATTCGTGTCGGAAAAAGGTCTAACCCAGGAAAACGCCCTCGGCAATCTGCAAAAATTCGTCGATGTGTCAGCGGATAAGCTGGACTACGTGGGTGCTTTCCTCGATGTGTCGGTCAAGTACTATACCCATACCGGAACCCAAACCCTCGCACGGCGTCTAATTGAACGGGCGATCGCGGAGATTTAGACCGGACGGCCCATCGGGCGATCGTCCGGCACCAAAAAGCCCGTAGTTTGCGGGCTTTTTGGGATTTATACTGGTTAAGGGGTTGTCGCAAGTTGCTTTTGGGTTCCCCCTACCCAGGCTACCCCTGTGCTGATACGCTGAAGATCCAAAAATCTGAGGTCAGTACCGCAGGGGGTATTCAGTTGGGCTTAACAAAAGTTAAACTAACGATATACTGGGCAAACCGGATGGGCAAACCCTTGGGCAGAAAAGCGATTGACATCACATCATTGGTGAGAGGAGTGTAGCGTGCAAGTTGTTCAGGAATATGTCCAGCGCTGGACGGAAAGCGGTCTAGACCCAGATGAATACATTGTGCATGGCCGCGATGGCAACATTGTGCACATTGAGGATGCGGCGGGCGATCGGCGCGATGTGTTGACCTTCTGTACCAATGATGTGTTGGGTCTGACCCAAAATGACTCGGTGAAGCAGGCGGCGATCGACGCGATCATGCAGTACGGCACGTCCACCAGTTCAACCTCGGTGTTGAGTGGGCGGATTGACTTGCACCGTCAGCTCGAACAGGAAATTGGCAGTTTTAAGCATATGGGGTATACCCAGTTGTTTTTGAATGCTTGGATGGCGATGCAGGCCTTGATGGATGCCTTCTGTCACCTGGCGATTCCGGTGCCGGGCTTCGAGCATAAGCGCGAGACGCTGATTATGTCCGATGTGCTGAACCACGGCTGTATCATGACGGCCTTGGCCAATGCGGGTACCCGATCGGGCAAATTGTTCGGCTATAGTCCCGATGTCCGGGTGCGGGCTTACCGTCACTGCGATGCGGCGGATTTGGCCAAGAAGCTGAAGCGCTATGCGAAGCCGGACGATCGGATTTTGGTGATTTCGGATGCGGTGTTTTCGATGGATGGGGATATTGCGCCCTTGCCGGAGATGATCGAAATCCTCTCCAACTATCCGGGTAGTACCTTGGTGATGGATGAAGCCCATGCCAGTGGATCGATCGGGGAAACCGGTCGGGGAATCTATGAGCATTTTGGCCTCAAGCCCCAGGATGCGATCGATAAGGGCATTTGTCCGTTGATCATGACGACTTTCTCGAAGTTTGGCGCTTCGGTGGGGGCGGCGATTAGTAGTCCGATCCCGGAATTGATTCCGTTGTTGAACGTGTCGCCGACGTCGATCGGGACTTGCTCCTTAGCGCCGCCGTTGACGGCAGCGGCCCTGGAAAGTGTGCGGATCGTCAAGCGTCAGCCAGAATTGGTGCAGCGACTTCAGGAAAGTACGAAGTACATGCGATCGCAGTTGGCGGCCCATGGCTTTGAGACGATCGGCGAAACGAATGTGGTACCGATTTTGCTGCCCCCGGATCTCAATCCCAAGCAGTTTGCCCGCAAGCTGATGATGGAATATGGGATTTGGGCCTCGGCGATTTGGTTTATTTCCAAGCCCCGGATTCGCACCACGGTGAATGTGCTGCATACCCGCGAGGAAATGGACAAGTTGGTGGCGGCGATGGTGCAGGTGCGCGAGCAGATGACGGCGGAAGCGGCTGCGAGTCTCAGCGCCTAGTTGGAATTGCGAATGTTGAATTGAGAATTGAGAATGCTGGATTGAGATGTGCTCAATGCCTAGTTCTTAGTTCTCAATTTTTTTTGCGATATATTGGCGATGTGTGAGCGGGCCTAAATTAAATTATTCGATCGGTGCAACCATTGCTAGCTCCGACTTAGCCCGCCCCGCGCGTGAACGGCGGGCTAGTAAGGAAACCCGGCTAAACCCGGCTAAGATTTGGGTTGAGGCCCCTTTAGGGGCCTTTCCTTACTAGCCCTGCTGACGTGCGGGGCGGTGCCGCAGCGTAGTCGGAGGGCTGAATTTAACGCCTAAACCACCTGATACCGCATTCCCGCCTGCTCCGATATTGCCCCCATCAATTCCAACTCCAACAATCCACTCAACACATTCCCCGTCGGCAATCCCGTCGTCTCGACAATGTCATCCAGCACCACAGGTTCCTGACTCGCCGCAATGATCTGCCAGATCGTTTGGAGTTCGGGTTTGAGGTCGATCGGGGTGGGTTTGATGGCGATCGGAACTGCTGCTACAGCGAATAAATCTAACTGCGTCACGGGGACGATCGTGCCCAATGCTGCCAACAATCCCGCTTCACTGGTGATAATCGCCGCGCCTTGGCTAATTAATTGCAAGCCGCCCGCTGCTTCGGGATTGTCCAGACTGCCCGCCAGGACGTGAACATCGCGTCCATAGTCATTGGCTTGCCGTGCGGTGATCAGTGCGCCGGAGCCAAGGCCCGCTTCCAGGACGATCGTGGCCTGGCTCAGCCCCGCCACAATCCGATTCCGGGCCGGAAAATGTGCCCGATCGGCGGGTGTCCCAGCAGAATATTCGCTTAAGATCAGGCCGACTTTGCCCATTTGCTCGTAGAGCTTGCGGTTGGAGGTGGGATAAACGATGTCGATGCCTGTGCCGAGGACGCCGATCGTCCGGCCCCCCACATCCAAACAACTTTGATGGGCCACGGCATCGATGCCCGCCGCCAGACCAGAGACGATCGTCCAACCATGTTGACTCAGACTTCGACTTAGCCGACTCGTCCAGCGATTGCCGTAGTCTGTGACCTTGCGGGTGCCGACGAGGGCGACGCTGGTGGCTTGATCGCTCGATCGGAGCAAGTCGAGATTGCCCTGATAATGCAGCAGGGCAGGCGGATCAGGGATTTCCCACAGGGTGCGGGGATATTCTGGGTCAGCAGGCGTGATGAAACTGGGGTTCGACTCGAAATACTCATCCAGTAGCCGATCGAGGTCGATCGCCTGCCGTTGCGCCACGATCGCGCCGCTCAGCTTTTCGCCAATCCCATCGATCGCCAGCAAATCGTCCAAACCCGCGTCCCAAGCCAATTCCATTGACTCAAACCGCTGATAAATCCGTTTGCGAATAATCGCCCCCACGCCTGAAATCTGAGACCAGGCTAACCAATAAGCTCGATCGCGCACGTCATTTCCTCTGGTGTCCAGTTAGTTCTTCGGGGAGTAGAACAGGAGAACCGGAAAGGGGAATGTGTAGGTTGGGTGAAGCAACGCGGAACCCAACACCGACCACGATCGATTGTGGGTGTTGGGTTTCACTTCGTTGCACCCAACCTACGTCTACTTCACTTACGCTACTCCACCCAATTAAACACGGTGGTGTAGAGATACCCGATCGCTTCAATGCCGACCTTTTTGACGCCTTCGCTGGACGTCCACCAGGATTGGGGATTGTAGTCCCGATCGGGGATGGCGATAATCCCAATTTCGGCCCGACGGCCGATCGCTTTTTTGAATAATGTCCAACTGCGACGGGCGTGGACGCCGGGGGTCATCAGATTGATCCGGTGGATTTTGCCGGGGTTTTGGTCGATCCAGGTTTGGAGGGAGATGGCGCTGGTGTAGGTGCGATCGCGTTGCACCTTGGGCGATGGCACGGCAATGATGCGATCGGGGGCAATCCCGATTTTGACGAGCGTCGCCTGGGCCAAATCCGCGTAAGTTTTGTAAGCACTCAAATAATGGCCTTGGGTCAGCGTCGCGCCCGTCGTCAACAAGTATTGGTAAGGCCGCGATCGAAATTCCGTTGCCGCATCTTCCAGACTTTCATCCGTCACCCAGCCCTCAATCACCAGCGCATCCGCCGCGATCGGCTGCACCGCCGCCAAAAACGGATGAATCCGAGGCCCAATTCCCCACACCAATGCCAAAATTAGACACCCCAAAACCAACCAACCCCGCCCAGTCAGCCCCCACCGTTCCCGCCGCCGCACCAACCGCAACCGCTTCACCATGCTCAATTCTCAATTCTTAATTTTTTCCCCAGCAACCAAAACGGCTCGATCGTCCCCAAACTCAACACTTCCGTCGGGCCGCGTGATTCGAGGATAAATTGATCCTGCAACGCTGCCGCCGTACTCGGTGCCACCTGGATTTTCCCTGGGAGGGCGCTGGATTGCATCCGGCTGGCGAGGTTGGCGCATTCGCCCCAGAGGTCGTAGGTGATTTTCTTCAAGCCGATGACGCTGGCGATCACCGATCCGGTACTGATGCCAATCCGCAGTTGGAACGGCTGTCCGAGTTCGGCTTGGATTTGGGCGGCGGTGGCTTGCATGTCGAGGGCCAGTTGGGCACAGGCGATCGTGTGGTCGGGTTTATCCGTATGGACGCCGCCCGCGACGATGTAAACATCCCGCATGGTTTTGATTTTTTCGAGATTGGCTTCTTCGACGAGGTGATCAAAGCTGGAAAATAGCCGGGACATCAGTTCCAGCAAGTCCTGGGTGGAGAGTTGTTGGGAGAGGGCGGTGAAGCCTTGGATGTCGGCGACGAGGACGGTGGCATTTTCGACCCGATCGGCGATCAGTTCGCGGCGATCGCGCAAGCGATCGGCCACACTCGGCGGGAGCAAACTGGCGAGCAGGCGTTCGGTTTCCTGACGTTGGTGGCGGAGGGCCGATTCCATCCGGCGGCGATCGGTGACATCGCGCACCGTGCCTTCGTAGTAGAGGATGCGATCGTGGTTATTCTTGACGGCGCGGACGTTTTCGGAGATCCAGACCTTTTTGCCGTCTTTGCGGTGGACGCGGGATTCGGCTCCGACGATTTGGCCATGTTGTTTGAGGTAGGCATTCAGGCCGTCGCGGCGGCTCGGATGGACGTAGAGCTGTGCGCCAATATTAGTCAGATTGGCCATCAGATCCTCCGGCGAGTCGTAGCCATAGATTCGGGCCAGGGAGGGATTGACGCTGATGAACTGGCCATCGATCGAGCTTTGAAAAATCCCATCGATCGAGCTTTCGATGATGCTGCGGTAGCGGCCTTCGAGTTCTTGGTTTTCTTGGATTTGAAGTTGGAGGCGGATGTTCTGTTCGCCGAGCCGCAGTTGGAGATCCCGCAGTTGCATCTGGTGTTGGGCGCGCACCAGGACTTCCTCGACTTGGAACGGCTTGATGATAAAGTCCGCGCCCCCCGATTTGAACGCATCGACTTTGCTCTGGGCGTCGTTGAACGAACTGGTGAAGATCACCGGGATGTCGGCGGTGTCGGGATTGCTTTTGAGTTGTTTGCAGAGGTCGTAGCCATGCACTCCGGCGATTAGCACATCGAGCAAGATCAGATCGGGCAATTCTTTTTCCACCAGGGCGATCGCGCCTGCGGGCCGATTGGTTTGAAGTACCCGGTAGGTTTGCTGGGTGAAGGCGCGGGTGAGCCGACTGACATCCTGGGGCGTGTCGTCGATGATCAAGATCGTGCCGATCGTCGCGAGTTTCTGGGTGTTGTAGCCCAGCAGATGAAAAATCTTTTCTTCGGTGTCGGTGAGCGACTGGTTGTGTTGGGAGCCTTGGGTGGTGAGGGTTTGGTGGTAGAGGGCGAGGCGTTCGAGGGTGTGGAGATTCGCGTCGCGCAATGTCGGGTCGGGATATAGCTCGTCGATCGCGGCATTCAGATTGCTCACGGGATCGAAGGCGTAGTCTACGCTGGATGCGGTTTCGAGCCGATCGAGATTGTGGCGCAGCAGTTTTCGCAGGTAATATACCGTCGGCGGCGACAGTTGGGTTAATTCGCCGGACAGCGTCGCCCGGAGATCAAAATCTTGGCTAGAGTAAACCATGGGAAAACTGGTGAATTGCGGTCGATAAATGCGAGAAGGCACCGATGCTTCGATTAATTCTAGGATGGATATCTCCCCTAAGACAGATATTACCGAACTTTTCTGGTCGATTAGCCAATCCCCGGCTCGACCGTTTCCCGATCGGTATCCGCAGTATGATGATTTCTGGGCCAGAACCTTGGGATTGTGGGGAAGCATGCGAATTTTATTTGTGGCGGCGGAAGTCGCGCCGCTGGCGAAGGTCGGCGGCATGGGCGATGTGGTGGGTGCTTTGCCCAAGGTGCTGCGGCAGATGGGACATGATGTGCGGATCTTCATGCCTTATTACGGCGGGTTGAGCGATCGGGTGGCCATCCCCACGGCACCCGTCTGGGAAGGTTCGGCGATGTTCAATCCCTTCGCCGTCTACGAAACGCTGTTGCCCAAGACCGATGTGCCGCTGTACTTGATGGGCCATCCCGTGTTCGATCCGCGCGCGATCTATGGCACTAAAGATGAGGAATGGCGCTTTACATTTTTCTCAAATGCGGCGGCGGAGTTTGCCTGGAATCACTGGAAACCCGATGTGATCCATTGCCATGATTGGCATACGGGGATGATTCCGGTGTGGATGCACCAGGATCCCGATATTTCCACCGTGTTTACGATCCACAACCTGGCCTACCAAGGGCCGTGGCGTTGGAAGTTGGATCGGATGACTTGGTGCCCCTGGTATATGCAGGGCCACAACACCATGGCAGCGGCGGTGCAGTTTGCCGATCGGGTCACCACCGTTTCCCCCACCTACGCCGCGCAAATCAAAACCGCCACCTACGGCGAAAAGCTGGAAGGGCTGATGTCCTTCATCGGCGATAAGATGTCGGGGATTTTGAACGGGATTGATGTCGAATCCTACGATCCAGCCACGGATCAGGCATTGGCGCAAACCTTCACGGCGGCAACGATCGACGATCGCGAAGCGAATAAGCTGGCCCTCCAGCAAGAAGTTGGCCTGAATATCAATCCCGACACGATGATCGTCGGCATGGTCTCCCGCTTGGTGGAGCAGAAGGGCTTGGATCTGATGTTGCAGGTACTCGATCGGTTCTTGGCCTACAACGATGCCCAAGTCGTCGTCCTCGGCACGGGCGAACGCTACTACGAAACGGCGCTGTGGGAATTGGCGGGGCGTTATCCGGGCCGGGTTGCGACCTACTTGCTATACAACGACGGACTGGCGCGGCGGATCTACGCCGGAGCCGATGTCTTCTTGATGCCTTCGCGGTTTGAACCCTGCGGCATTAGTCAGTTACTGGCGATGCGTTACGGCTGCGTCCCGATCGTCCGGCGCACGGGCGGACTCGTTGATACGGTGCAACACCATGATCCTGAGAATGCTTTGGGCACAGGGTATTGCTTCGATCGGTATGAGCCGTTGGATCTGTTGAGCTGCATGGTGCGCGCCACTGAAGGCTTCCGTTATAAACGCCAGTGGAAGACGCTTCAGCAACGCGGCATGGCCCAGGATTTTAGCTGGGAGCGATCGGCCGTGGAATATGTCAAGTTGTACGAGCAGTTGAAAAAATAAATCGCTACGCCAACACGGGCATCCGCAACTCACTAAACTGCGGATTCTGCCGCAACATCGATCGCATCTTGTCCTGTGTCCGCCAGTAGACATCCTCCATCAACGCATGGGAGAACTCGCCGTTCCGCCCGATCGTGTAGAGTCCGTCAATCCCGGTGCCTTGCTCCAGTTTGAGTCGAACATCTTCGTACTCATTCAGGTACACCGGATAGGCGGCGGGGGTGCGCAGGACGCGGCAACCTTCGTAGCGGCGGCGAATGTCGGGAATCAGTTCTTGCAATTCCTGGACGCAGAGTTCGCCCAGGGCGTCGTCGTCCATGGCCCAAATCCGATCGCCCTTCTCGCAGCCAATGTCCACGGTGATCAAGCTCTTGCCTGTGGGGGCCAGCCAGGGCATCGATCGGGTGGTTTCGGTGAGGCGGAAGAAGGTGAAGTGGTCTTCGGGTGTCCAGATTACGGTGTCCTTCAGTAAGTCGCGGCCATCGAGGCGCAAGTTCACGAAGGTCATGGGCCGATAGCGAAACTGGGCCAGGGGATTGAGCACATCGCTGCCTTCGATCATCCGCGACAAAATGTGGCAGGGGGCGGTGCTGACCACGGCGCTGACGGGCTGCTCTTGGCCGCCCGATCGGATCGCCACGACTTTGCCATCATCGACGATAATCCCTTCCACCGGGGATTCGAGCCGAATCGCATTGCTGACTTCGGCGGCGAGTTTTTGGCACAGCAGGCCGACGCCGCCTTCGGGATAGACGTGCCAGACATTGGCGTTCTCGGGGAAGGCATGGCTGTAGCCACAACCGACGGCCCGTTTGGTGACGACGCTGGCGGATTTGAGGAGGAGGGTTTGGGCGATCGTGTTTTGCATTTTGTCGCCGACGGATGCGGCCAGATCGCTGGCGGCGACGCCCGACCAGGCTTCTAATAGGGGAATCGCCACTTCATTCGCCAGGGTATTGCCGTAATTGGCTTGGAACCAGGCGGCGGCGGAACTGTGGGTGCGTTTGCGGCTGTGGGGCATGAGTTTGCTCCAGGCCCCGGTGATCGCATAGCGGGGCGACTGCATCAGGCCGAGGGGGTAGCTGTAGGTTTTGTGGTGTAGGTAGACGCTTTCGCCGTAGTACAGGACATCGCGGCATTTGGCCCCGATGCCGACGGCGGCGGCGAGGCGGTTGTTGATAAAATGCGCGCCGAAGTCGTAGGTGTAGCCATCGTCGTCATGGAAGCTGGTGGCCAGACCCGCCACCTTCGGCCCCGCTTCATAGAGGATGAAGGGGACTTGATGGCGGCGCAGGAAGGAAGCCGCCGTGAGGCCAGCGGGGCCGCCGCCGATAATTGCAATGGGTGTTTGAGCCGAGTAGTTCATAGGGTGATGTGCCGGGTGGGTCGAGGAAAATGCGAGTGGATGTTTCAGAAGTTTGACGGTTCGATGCAAATGCCACGATCCCCCTAAATCCCCCTTAATGAAGGGGGACTTTGAATCCGGTTCCCCCCTTCTTAAGGGGGGCGAGGGGGGATCGTGGAATTAGCCACAGACAGTCGATGCCGTTAGAACGGGCGGCGCAGCACGGCGCGAATCAACGCCCCATGGCCCAACCATTGATGCAGCAGGTCAAACAGCGTAAAGACGCCCAGCGAAAGGGTCGAGCTGAGACTAAATTGGTTGATCAGCCACTTGGGCGCACCCCAATCCACCAGCAGATTGCGGACGGAATAGACCCAGTTCACCGGACTGACGATCGTGCCCAATTCGGCTACTTCCATGTCCGTGGTTTGGGCCAAGCGGCGGATGGTGGTGGGGTTGAATAAACTCCAGTGGCGGGGGAAATGGTAGCCGCCCCAATGCCGTCCCTTGAAGATGCGGAAGTCGAGGGTGTCGGTGTTGTCGGTGACGATCACGACGCGGCCGCCGGGTTTGAGTAGATGTCGCACCGATTCGAGCACGGCTTTGGGGTCATCCACATGCTCGATCGTGGCGATCATCAAGGCCAAGTCGTAGCTGGCCGGGGGCAGATTGATCTGCTGAACCGTGCCCTGGTGAATCTGGAGACCCTGACGCTGGCCCATTTCGGCGGCCCGATCGCTCATGTCGATGCCTTCGAGCTGCCAAGTCTTGGGGCCAAAATCCTTCAGTAGTTTCAGGTGAAAGCCGTCGCCGCAGCCCACATCGAGAATCCGCGCATTGGGACCGAGGCCCTTGCAGGCTTTCAGTAAGCGGCGGGCTTCCAGTCGTTGCCGCACTTTGTAGACGAAGCCATAGCGATCGGCGCTGAAGTCAAAGGCATGATAATCCGGCGGATAGATCCGATCGAGTTCGCCCATGGCGGGCCGATTTTTCAGGTAGACGAGGCGACAGTGCAGGCACTCGACGGCCAGGAAGTCATCGGGACTGGTGCGATATTCAAAATCCTCACCCACGGCGATCGGCCGAACTTCATCGGAGCCGCAAACCGCGCAGCAAACCGATTCCAACTGGAGGCCTTGGCTGCCATCATGCCGATGTGGCACACCCTTAAATGCTGAACCCCGCTGAATGATTGTCTGCATGGTCATCATCTCCTAAAAACATTCGCACCGCATTCGAGTCCATACGACCGATCGCCCCAAACTATGCGTTCACGGGCGATCGCGGATCCCACGAGTCGATCGGCGATATTGCCCCGATTCCGGCCGACGGATGGCCATGGATTCTGGACAAATTGAATATAGCGAAGTTCAAGGTCGTGTTCTAACTACCTAGAGGCATATCCTGCTCTACGTCTTTCTACGGATTTTTGGCGGTGGGGCAGGGATTATGCCGCTGGACGATCGGCTTTGCGATACAACACCCAGAACAGATCCTCGGCAGGATAGGGCAGGCGCAGCCAATCCGGGATTAGCCGCAGGAAAACGCGCAAATGTTTCCAGCGACCCATGGTGTTGAGTTGGTGGCCGACGAGGGATTTGACGTGGGCACCGCTGATCCATTTTTGGGGCTGGCCCCGATCGACTTCTTCGAAGCCGTACTGCTTGGCCAATAAGCCTAGATCCGTGGGCGAAAACCAGCGTAGGACGCTTGGGGGGCTGTACTCATGCCAGTTTGGCCCAAAGAACTTGGCGGTTTTGCTCTCGCGGTTCCAGGTTTCGATCAGCCAGTAGCCGCCGGGTTTGGTGGCTTGATTGGCGGTTTCGAGCGCTTGGTGCAAATCCCAAAAATGCGGGATGACTT
Source organism: Cyanobacteria bacterium VAR_4_metabat_243 (assembly GCA_031415035.1). Classification (GTDB taxonomy): domain Bacteria; phylum Cyanobacteriota; class Cyanobacteriia; order Leptolyngbyales; family Leptolyngbyaceae; genus Romeriopsis. The sequence continues at coordinate 10,695 of JANOQX010000006.1, read as the reverse complement.
GGACGATATTCACCAGATCGTAGGTGTCGCCGGGATCAACCTGCTCAAACGATCCGGTGCGAATGTCTAAGCCGAGCTGTTCGCGGCCATAGGCGGCCATCCGATCGTTGGGTTCCACCCCGGTGCCTTGCCAGCCCGATTCGACAAAGCCCTGGAGCACGAATCCGGCGGCGGCTCCGACATCGAGCATCCGACCGGGAGAGCAATGGCGCTGGAGCATTTTGGCGTAACGGCGACCATGGGCGCGAATTAGCTTCGCTTCGGCCAAATAACCGGGATAGCCCGCCCCGCCCCCATCAAAATAATCATCGCCATAGACTGCCACGATATGGTCGGCGGTGGTGCGATTTTCCAGAAACTGATGGCCGCAGTTGCCACATTTGCGAATCCGAAATCCGGCTTTCTCGAAGTGGGTCTGACTGGCGCTCTGGCAAATCGGGCAGGTCAGTTGTGCGGTGTCTGCCGCAGCGTGGGCGATCGACGGAGAAGTCATAAAAAATTAAGTAATAGAAGAAATTGTTCCGAACATTATAGATTGCGGTTAACGGTCTGGGTTGAATGCTTCCTCCAAAGGCAGTGGCCCGATCGCGCTGAGTTGGGACGATGGCAAGAGCGGGGTGTGGCTGGGCAGCGATCGGCGGTCATGGCGGATCACTTGGGGGGCGATATCCGGCATTAAGGAATTCATGATCGACGTGGGCGGAATCGACTGTACCCGCCGATCGGGGCCGAGATGTTGCAACGGTCGGGAGAACAAAAAGCCCTGGCCATATTGGCAATTCAAGGATTGCAATTGCTCGAATTGGGCTTCGGTTTCAATCCCTTCGGCGATCGTGCTGACGCCCAAACTGTTGGCGAGCGCAATGATCGTTTTGACGATCGCCCCGTCCTGCAACTGATCGTGGATCAGGCGGATGAAGGATTTGTCGATTTTGAGAATATCCACTGGGAAATGCTGCAAGTAACTGAGCGACGAATACCCTGTGCCAAAGTCATCGAGACTAATCCGCACGCCGATTTTTTGGATTTCGGCGAGGCGGGCGGCGACTGCTTCGGCGGAGTTGATCAGGGCATCTTCGGTGATTTCTAAGACCAGACAATGGGCGGGCCAGTCGGTCTCTTGCAGGATCTTTTCGATGTAGCCGATCAAGTCGTAGTGGGGCAAACAAGCGTGGGTCAGATGTTGGGCCGAAATGTTGACGCTGACGGAGGGCAGACATTCGCGATGCTCGTCGGCTTGGCGATACCAAGCGGACATCTGGGTGCAGGCTTGGCGCAGCACCCAACGTTCCATCGAAATCGTCCAGCCGATCGCGTTGGCGATCGGCAGGAAAGCGCCGGGATAGAGCAGCCCGCGTTGGCGATGTTGCCAGCGGACGAGAGCTTCGTAGCCCTTGGTTTGACGGGTCTGGAGATCGACGATCGGTTGGTAGTAGACCCGCAATTCGTGGCGTTCGATCGCCCGGCGCAGATCGGCTTCGAGCGAAAGCTGATCCATTGTCTCGGAATACATTGAGGGGTTGAACAGGGTATAGCCGCCCTGTTGCTGGTGTTTGGTGCGCGACATCGCCGCATCGGATTGGGAGAGGAATTGGCTAAAGCTGAGCGTGGGGCTTTTGGTGGTGGCAATGCCAATGCTGCCGCTCAGGTGATTGGCCCGACCATTGATCCAGAAGGGATGATCGAGTTCGCGCAACAGCCGTTCGGCACAAATCTGCGCATGGTAGTCATTGCTGTGATGCAACAACACCGCAAATTCATCCCCGCTCAACCGGGCCAACAAATCCTCCTTGCGCAAACAACTCTGCAACCGGGCCGAAACCTTGATCAGCAGCTCATCGCCCGCATCCGGGCCGAGCAGATCGTTAATGGGCCGAAACCGATCGAGATTCAAAATCACCAAGGCCAGGGATTGCCGCTCATCCAAAACTTGGAGCGCGGCCGTGCCACACTGTTGGAGCTTGCGGCGATTGGCCAGACCCGTGAGTGGATCGGTGTCCATTAACTGGGTGACGACGGCTTTGGCATATTGGCTTTGCTGGTGCTGCAAGCGCAACATCACCGCCGCCAGGGCAATCATGCCGATCGTGAAAATTGACATATGCATCAGCGATCGGGTGATCTGCCGATCGCTCTCCGATTCTTCCATGATGGCGGTCAACTGGTGTGCGCTGCCAATCACCCAAACTTCCTGTTTTGGGGTGCCGGGAAACAAGGTGATCGCCACCCAGGTATTGATCGCTGCGGGGCGTGGTTGGTGCCAATTGCCATGGCTCGGGAGGCCCGTCATGCCTTGGCGGCTCTGTACCATGGGCCAGTGCGGCAGTGGTGTCGGCAGTGGTGGGTTGGTGGGCGGTGACGGTAACTGCGTCGTGGGGCCGATCGATGGGATCACCGGGTTGAGGCGGCGCAGTTCATCGATCGGGATGTCATTGAATTGGGCTGGCCCGATCGCTGAGTGTGCACCCACGGCAAAGGCATAAAATTCCACGGGGCGATTGTCCACGGGCTGCGACCGGCGTAAGAACGGCTGAATAATCTGGCGCTCCACATCGATTGGTGCGGTCGTGGGCTGGAGCCGGGCTTGAATAATTTGTTGTCCGAGATGCTGGGACAGCATTTGCAGGGTTTTTAGTTGGGCATTTTGGTGGGTGCGAATGGTTTTCGATTGGAGTTGTTGATTCTGGGTGATCACTTGATGCCAGCCAACTAGGCAAATCAATGCGGGCGCACCAATACTCAATAGCCAACGGTAGGCGTCAGGGATTTTCTTCATGTTCACCTTAAGCCAGCGCCTCGATTCAAGGCGCGCGATTACCAACCCCAACATTTAGCCAAATCTTCGACGACACGTTCGACAATACAACAGGGGGACTCGAGGCGCGCTGCCAACCGATCGTCAGATGCGGCCGTCAAGCCAAACTCGGGCCAATACTTTTAGTAATATATATTACTCAGTGTTAAAACTGTGGCCTCACTCTAACATTTCTATTTTCGGGGCAGATGTAGCTAAGTATACGGGGTACTCCGTATGATCACAAGGGTTGTCCCGGTGCGATGTCGGGGGTTGCGTTGGGGTTACTTGAGGCTGGCAGCGGGATCTTCAGCGACCCAACCGAGTTTGGAATTCGATCGCAGTTCGAAATGTAGGTGCGCCTCGGGGGAGCTGGGCTGGCCCGTCTGACCGACGGTGCCGATCGGTTGTCCGGCATTGACGGTTTGCCCGAGCTTGATGGTGATCGTCGCCAATTGGGCATAGCGGGTTTGATAGCCTTGGGTGTGATTAATCACGATCAGTTGGCCGTAGCTGTCTTTTTCGCCGACAAAGGCGATGGTGCCCGCCGCGGCGCTGCGCACTTCGGTACCGCTCGCCGCCGCTAGATCCATCCCAGAATGCAGGGCGACCTCGGAGCGATCGTTCGCACTGCGCAATTTCCAGCCATAGCCCATCAGTACGGCCCCGCGTTGGGCGAGGGGATATTGGAAGGCGATCGTCGGGCGGCTGTCCAGGTTGGCGGGACTTGCGCCACTGTGACCGCTGGGCGACCAGTTCACCCCAGGAATAAATACCACCCGAGGATTGGCCTGACAGCCGTTGCGTTCAAACAGCACATCGGCCCGGACTTTGTACCGGGCGGCCAGGGTTTTGAAATCTTGGCCCGCTGCTACCTCGATCCGGATCCCGTTGTAGGGGGGCAGGGTGAGGGTGGTGCCGACGGCGGCGGTGCCGTTCCGGGTACTCGGATTGAAGCCCATGATCGTGGCGGGCAGCAGTCGGTAGCGCCGGGCAATGCTGTCCAGGGTTTCGTCCGAGGCGACCCGATGTTGGATCAGTTGGTCGAGTACCCCGGCGGCGCAGAGGGGCGCGGCGGTGACGGGCGCGATCGGGCCACTGCATCCGATCGCGGCACTAATGAGGAGCCAACCGCCGAGGTGATGCCGCCGGATCAGCCCAAAAAACGATTTTGTGGTGGATTTTGCCGCTGCTTTCGTCATGGTGATGGCCCTAATTTCCCGATCGGTTTCTAGTTTAGCAAGCGATCGTCCTCACGCTGGGTTGTGGTGTCGATCGCGGCTTCTGTCCGGATGGGGTGCGGGATACGGCGAATGATCGCCATGGCATGTGCCGGATCGAGCCTAGGGAATCTACGGAGATTCCTTCATGGGGACTTCACATGGATTTATGTACTTGTACGCAGGAATTTATCCGGAGATGCCTGTTCTCTAGTAGTTAGCGTACGGTGCGATCCCATCCGCGCAATATGTTGCTTTCTTTAGGAATCGCAAAATTGGGAATGTGGCCCTAGAAACCGGGGGAGATTTGGTCTAAGGTGATTGGTACGTCAGGGAGTGTCTGAATCAATTTTAGGGAAGTCCTTAAATTAGTTTCGAACCGATTCGGCTACTTACGCCTAAAGTAATTACTAAATTTCACTTGTTTTGCTGGTTGGGGACACGATACTGTCGGCCCCACGGTTTATTTGTTCTGATTAGTTAATTGCCATGATTACCTCTCGGTTGAGTTTTATGGGGCCGCAGGCTCGGGTGTGGAGCCTGGGGTTGTTGCTACCCGCAGCGGCGATCGGCTTTGTGCCCGATCGGGCGTTGGCCCAGGCGGATTTGCTGAAGCTGGATACGCCTTTGCCGAGTCTTCAGTCCCCGGCGGGTTTCGGGGCCGCTCAGCCAGCGGCGGTGCCGCCCACTGGTGAGTCGATCGTGGTGCCTGCGCCCGTTGCGCCTTCGGTGATTCCGTCGTTAGCGATGCCAGCGGCCCCACCGCCCACGCTTTCCACCACGATCGCCGCGCCGATCGAGGAAACCTACACGATCGGCGCGGGCGACAAGCTGCAAATCAGCCTGTTCAACGTGCCCGAACTCAGCGGCGAAGTCCGCGTCGGGGCGGATGGCCAGATGAACTTGCCCTGGATCGGCGTCGTGTCGGCCAACCGCATGACCCTGGCCGAAGTGAAGCAACTGCTCACTCAGAAATACAAACCCTTTTTGAAGCGCCCGCCGCTAGTGACCCTGACCTTGCTCGAAACGCGCCCGGTGCGCGTCGTTGTGGCCGGGGAAGTGAATCGGCCGGGCACCTACGAGCCTGCGGCCCAGAATGTGGCCCTGCCCGGTACTTTTACCGCCACGGCGGCGGTGCAAGGCAATCGGAATTTGTTGCAGTGGCCGACCTTGACCCAAGCCTTGCAAACGGCGGGTGGGATCACGCCGCAGGCGGATATCCGTCAGGTGATGGTGCGACGGCCCCTGCGGGATAACCGGATGCGGGTGACCCAGGTGGACTTGTGGTCGTTGATTCGGGCGGGCAATGCGGAACAGGACATTACCTTGCGTGATGGTGATGTGATTGTGGTGCCGCAGGCGGTGGCGATCGACCCGACGATGGCGGCGCGGTTGGGGACAGCCAGTTTCTCGCCGCGCAGTGTGCGGGTACAGGTGGTGGGTGAAGTGACGCGCCCCGGAGCCGTCGAAATTCCGACCAATAGTTCCCTGAATCAAGCCTTGCTCGCGGCGGGCGGCTTCGACAACGATCGCGCCCAAAAGAATGCCGTCGAGTTTATCCGACTGAATACCGATGGCACGGTGGATAAGCGGTTGATTGCCGTGAATCTGGCCAGCCCCCCCAACGACGCAACCAATCCGATCGTCCGCGATAACGACGTGGTGGTGGTGCCGCGTACCAGTACGACCAAAGTTACGGATAAGGCCAAGGGCTTGAGCGGTTTCTTCTCGCCTGTCTTGAGTTTGTTGCAATTCCTGTTTAGGTGATTCCCATCGCTAGCTGACGAGTATTTCTCCGCTCCGATGGAGAAATACTGGCTTCACTGACGTTCACGGCTTCTTCATCAATTAATGCACTTAACTGTTGAATAATGGGGATGAATTTAATGTCAGTCTTGAATCTACCGCGTTAACGTCTGCTTTTCCCGCTCGATCACCCGCTGGTGACGCAGGCGTTTGATGTTTTTGGTGGGATGTTGGCTATCCGCACCGTCCCTATAGGCACCATTAAATTTTTTACAATTAGTATGTCTTCTACTCCTCACTCGAACGATTCCAATTCTTCCAACATGAATCATGGCCAGAATGGCAATGGTCATAATGGCAATGGTCATAATGGCAATGGCCAATATTCGATTCAGCCGGCTAACCCCAGTTCGAGATCGGGCCCGAACGGTCAGTTCAACCCCAATGCGGCCAACACGATCGGGGATGCCGATGACGAAGAAGAACTGTCACTTCAGCAGATTCTCACCGTGCTCAGACGGCGAGCCTGGGTGCTGGGGGGCGTGACGTTGGCCTCGGGGATTGGCATCGGATCGTTGGTGATGACGCAGCCCCCTTCCTTCGCGGGGGCGTTCCGCTTACTGGTCGAACCCGTGACCGAAGGCAGTCGCCTGACGGATTCGCTCACCTCCGATACGCTGCAAACCTTGGCTCCTCTCGCGGGCGGTGGCTTGGGCAAAGACGGGCTGGACTATATCAGTCAAATGGAAGTGCTCAAAAGTGAGAAGCTGCTGACCCCGGTCTTGGCCAAAATCCAACAGAAGTATCCCGAGATCACCTACAAGGAATTTCAGAAACGCTTCAAGGTGACGCGTCCGAAGGATGCGAAAATCCTCGATGTCAGCTACGAGAGTACCGACGCCGAACAGATTAAGTTTGTGCTGAACGCGCTGTCGGATTCGTTTATTGATTACAGCTTGACCGATCGCGAGACGAATCTGAAGAAGGGCATTGAATTTGTGGTGAAACAAATCGGTCGTCAGCGCAGTGATGTGGAAAAGCTGGAAGTCCAGCTCGAAGGCTTCCGCCGCCAGAATAATTTGCTCGATCCGGCGACTTCAGCGTCGTCCCTGTCCGATCGGATTAAGTCGATCGCTGGGGAGCAGCAGGGAAACCGCGTGCAGCTCGTCGCCGCCCGCACGCTCTACCAAAAACTGCGCGGCCAGGTGGGTCTGTCCCCGGATGCCGCCCTGAGTGTGGCGAATTTGAGTGAAGCGCCGATCTATCAGGATCTCCTGGGTAAATTGCGCGAAGTTGATCGGCAGATTGCCGTCGAGTCGGCCCGCTTTACGACGGAAACCCCGATCGTCCAAGCGCTGCTCGATCAGCGCAAAGAACTCTTGCCCTTGCTCGAAGCCGAGGCCAACCGGGTGTTTGGCGGAAAGGTGAACACGAGTAACTTTGCACAATCCCAGGGGTTTCAGGGCACGGTGGGCCGCGACCTGACCAAGGAACTGGTGGAGACGGCCAACCGTGCCGAAGTCTTGCAAACCCAGCAATTGGCCTTGAGTGAGGCGTTGGAACTGCTGAATCAGCAGACCCAGAACTTAGCCGGGGTCTCCCGCGAGTATGGCCAAATCCAACGGGATCTAGTGATTGCCACCAGTGGCCTGGGCCGTCTGATGACCGCCCGTGAAAACCTGGAATTGGAAATCACCCGTCAGGCCAAGCCCTGGGAAATTATTTCCAGTATCAATGATGACAACATCAAGCCGAAGAACAGCCGCATGCTGATGCTCTTGCTCGGCGCGTTGGCGAGTGCGGTGATTGGGGTGGCGGCGGCGCTGATTGCGGAACAGTTCGATCGGGTCTATCACACCGTCGAGGATCTCCAGGAAACGGGTCTGCCTTGCCTGGGGGTGATTCCGTTCAATTCGGGCTTGAGTCAGGAAGCAAGTCCCTTGTTGGTCGGTCGTCTGGCCGACGAAGCCCAGATTCAGAAGATGTCGAATCGCGTTCACCGCGATCACATGATGTTTATGGAGGCGTTCTACTCGCTCGATGCGAATATTCGCTTGCTGAGTTCGGATCAGCCGATTCGATCGATCACGATCAGTTCGACCAGTCCCTCCGATGGCAAATCGACGATCTCGTCTCACTTGGCCTGGGCCGCTGTGACGATGGGTCGCAAGGTGTTGATTATCGACACGGATATGCGCCGCCCCCAGGCCCACCTCTGGTTTGGGGTGCAGAACTTGCGGGGTTTGAGTAATGCGATTACCTCGCCCGATGTGAATGTCCGCCAATTGATCCAAGAATCGCCCCAGGATCCGAACTTGCATGTCCTGTCGGCGGGTCCCATGCCGCCTGCACCAGGGCGATTGCTGGCTTCGAAGAAGATGCAGATGATCATTCAAGAAATGACGGCAGAGTATGACTTGGTGATCTGCGATGCGCCACCCGTGCAGGGCTTTGCCGATGCCAAACTCACAGCGGCCTGTACCGACGGGATCTTGCTGGTGCTCGGCCTTGGCAAGACCGATCGCGCCAACTTCGCCCTGATTCGCCAGGATCTGGAAAACTCCTCGCCAGCGCCGATCCTCGGCTTGGTGCCGAACGGGATGAAGAGCAGTGGCGCGAACCACTATCAGCATTACTACAATCGATATTACGCCGATCGCAATGGGAGTGAGAAGCTCAAGTTGCCCGTCACGGCGAATAAATAACTCGGCGATCGCTCGCTCCCGCGCCCTGCTTGCTCTGCAAGTGGGGCGCGGTTATTTGGGTTTACCCTGTTTGACTAGGGCTTGAATCGCCTGGACTTGGCTGGTGCTGAGACTGGTGCGGGAGTTGCGTTGCTTTACCCAGTTGAGGGCTTCCCAGACTTCCATGCCTTGGTGGACGCAGAGATAGGATACACAAACGCTGGGCGATCGTTCCATGCCCGCGAGGCAGTGGACGTAGATCGGGGCAGCGGTGGTGATGGCGGTGTGGACGATGCCGACGGCTTTGGCCAGGTGATCGGGGAGCATCGATTCTTCGTAGTGGCTATCCGGTAAGACCAGCCGCTGCCAATTAAAGTTTTTCGGTACCTCGGGGTACAGGTTGCCTTCGGTTTCGTCGCAGAGGGTGAGGATTGATTTGAAGCCCGCATTCAGCAGTTGATCGTGCAATGTCTGGTCGGGAATCGGGCCGACGGCGAGCTGCCGATCGATGATCCACCGAAACGGCACCTTGGAGTTGGGTTCACTCGATTGACTTTGATTCGGCGTGGCGGATGGCGTGGATTTCGCCCCGAAGCGCTGGAAAAAATTCTTCATGGCGATGGGTGGTGACGAGTGAGCAGTGGCGGCGGAACAACTTGATTGTATTGCGTTAATGAATTTTTCTTTTTATAAGACGTTAATTGGTGTTCGGGTGGAATTGCCGATTTGGGATGTAGTGGATATTTTACTACTAATAAATTGTGAGCTATCCGGAAAGAAATTCGGGTTTTTTCCGTGACATATACTGAACTTACGGGTAAAATGAAAGTATAAACTGAGACTTAATTGCGTAGCGATACGCAGTGGAGTGCAGGCATCCGCATTGCGGTATGGGTCATTTGACCCCCACCGAGAATCTTGAGTCAACGGCTCAATCGGTCTTTGCGGTGATGATTCGGTAATCGATTGACGAACAGGGTGCTAAATCAATGATCAATTTTCGACGACGATCGGGCCACTTCAGTGATGGTATCCTCACCCGGCTGTGACCTTGGGTTCAGCCGATCGGGATAGCCGTTGCAATTCCCCCGAATGGGTCAATTCTCTAAAGTTCTATTGAAGTTGTGGCGTGTTGTAAAATTGCCCCCCGGTTCATGCCATATTATTCATGGCTTGGACGAAAGCGCATTTTCTCAAAGTACGCTATCCATCCAAAGGTAGATGTTTCCTTAATCAAATTTGAATATTACATGAGTTCTAATTGCGGAGTGGGCGTTGCTGGTCAGCTTTGATCACCGTCTCTCTGTTCGAACCTTCTGGTGGGTCATGTCCCACTGATCTATGAATGGAGGCCGTATGCAGGATACCTATGTCAAAAAATCGCCCCGCAATCGTCAGCGATCGCAGCGGCGCAAGATTTTCTGTCCGATTCATGGCACGTATCTTGAAAGTGCGAGTCAAAAGTATCCGATGTTTGCGGATACGGTGGGTCAGTTAGAGGCGCGGGGGGTTTCGGCCCGATCGGCGCGGTTATTGATGGCAACGCGGACGACGATCGCCCTTGATGGTGAGTGGCTGGAGGCGTTCTGGTGTGAGCATTGCCAGCAAACGGAATGGTATTACGTTAAGAAGTTGGGCGATCGCGGTTATGAAGTGTCGCTTGCACCCCAGGAGCTATGGCAGCAGGTACATGGGGTGATTGACCAGCGGGGCAATCCGTCGGTGAGTCAGTTCACGTTGGATGCGTCGCGGATGGTGGGCTATCAAGGGCTGAAGCAGTTTCGGTTTGTGGGTTGAGGCGATCGCTGTTTGGGGCGCGCTAGAATGCGGGAGAAGTGAAGTCCGAGGAGACAGGCTGATGTTGCAGGCAATCAGTGTGGAGCATATTCAAGTTTCGACCGAGATACGTGGTGGTAAGCCTTGTATTGCGGGCACTCGGATCGCGGTGGAAGATGTGGCGGTGATGCATCTGAAGTTGGGGCAGTCGTTAATCGAGATTGCGGGGTTGCACAGTCTTTCGTTGGCGGCGACGCATGCGGCGATGTCTTATTACTTTGATCATCGCGAGGCGATCGAGCAGCGGGTCGCAGAAGAAATTTTGGTGGTTGAGGCGATGCGGGAGAGTCAGGTCTCGCCGTTGCAGATGAAGTTGGGGCAGATGCAACGTGGTTGAACGAATTCGATTTCATTTGGATGAGAATGTGACGTTGGCTGTGGGGCTGGGTCTGCGGCGTTATGACATTGATGTGAC
>JANOQX010000005.1:0-11860 GCA_031415035.1 Cyanobacteria bacterium VAR_4_metabat_243 | reverse complement strand
TATCAAACGGGTATTTCCCTTTCCAAAGTTGAGATGAGACCCGTGGAAAGACGTTTAGAACGCCATCCCACACTGCCGAAGTGGGATATTTGGATTCGGCCCCAAGTCAAGGTACTTTCTTAGTTGGAAATCACCTAACGCCTCACTGACTCCAATTCTCGATCACCAACCCCGGCACCAACTCAAAATCTTTCCGGTTCCGGGTCACGATCGTTGCGCCGAGTGAAAGCGCGATGACCTACGGTCGGTCGTAGACCATCGCGGCAATCCGGACATCATTTTTTAATTTCCGCTTTGCCAGCTTCGGATGATCGCTGATCAATTGCTGATAAACCTGACTCGCCGATGTTTCATAATTCAGAATCGGCAACTTCTGAAAAAACCGGGATGCGGCATGGAGCTTTTTATAGGCGGCGATCTGATAATTTTCGTTGCTGATGCGGCCAAGCTGACCCACCCAGCCATTCAAGACTTCCTGCACCGAAATGATCGAGACGCCACAATCGGCAAATTCTTGCCTGACCCGATCGTATGTGGGTTGTTGCAACCCCAGATAAAGCGAAACATGATCCGTATCCAAAATGTATCGAACCATAACCCTACCAATTGATCGTATATGCCGGATTGTCATCATCGAGTTCCCGATTAGCGCGGAGTGTCGCCATGAACTCAATGAAAGCTGGGTCGTCTTTATCGATCGAGGGCACATCATCCAGCGGATGTGGTTGGGGCGTTGCGTGAATTGGTAAATAAAATTCCACCGCATCGATCGAGGCCATCCGTTCATCCACCAACGGCTCCAACTGCGCGATCGCCGCATCCCGCGACCCCGCCACCACCCGACAATCCGGCAACTCCGCCACCCAAGCCGCCACCTGTCCATCGGCCAACGACTCCACCATCAAATGCCAAGCCATCGGCGCGGCTGCTGCCACGGTCGCGATCGGTAAATTCATCACTAGCTCCCGCTATCTTTACGCTGCTTTCTATTATACCGATCGGCTCACCCCTGTCGCCATTACACCACCGGATCGGTTGGCCCAAATGTGGGTTCAGCTGGCGCGATCGACCCGCCCGATCGGGGATAGCGCTGGACTGGCAAATGTAGAATCAGCGATCGCACGCCGTGGTGCCGATTCAGATAGCGCAATAAGGCATCGATAAAGCCGATAATCCCGAGCATTTCCAACGTTTCTTCCGTCGTCATCAACGCTTGATAGAGTGGATTAAATACCACACCCGCTTCGCCCAATCGATCGACCACCGTTGCCCCAAACATCTCAAACCCCACCGCTCCTAGCACAAACATCCCACCCGCCGCGAGGAATTGGTATCGGGTCGAACGATTCAGTTGCCACAAAAATTTCATGAACCCCAACACGAACACGATTACCAATGCGATCGCGGGCAACACCCAAGCATAATAAAATAGCCCGCTCAGACCAAATCGGCGGCGCAATGGCTCAATCAAAATCTCATGGAAACTATTCAGTTCATCCATTGACAGATACAGAAAAATCCCGGCCAAAATCTTCCACGATCGCGCATGTGCCGCCTGTTTCAAGGCCTCGAATCGACTAATCACATACAACAACGCTGCCGCAAAGCCGATCGCGCCCGCCGAATATAGCGAAGGAATATTGAACTCTTCGTCCAGATAGAACTGATGGGCCAACGCCTTCACCCCCGGCACCTGTTCACAATAAAACAGCAGGGGCCGACCGAGCACCGAGAGCACGACGAGACTCGCCACGATTAGTAGGAGCTTCCGTGCCACCGATCGTGCCCTGAGGCTGATTTGCATTTCCATGAGACAATCTCTTGATATTTTGGGTTCCGTCCGCCCAACTGGGTTTGATCCCAATCGCCACGAATTTACTCTGACTGGTTAATTTTGGGTGTGCCACGTCGGCTGCTCAGTTGACGGATCGGCACAGGTGCATTCGGACTGTCGTTCTCCTTCACCTTAATCGAAAGATTAACCAGTTTTAACTATTACGACTGAAAGTTTATCGAATATTCATTCGGCGATCGTTGTCCGGTGATTGCACGCACGGATGGTATAGCCCGTATGGCATACCCGTGATCGCCTGCGGTTGACTGAAATTTCACAGACTAAGGTAAAATCCTGTTGCCCTCCTTCATGGGACTTTGGGAATGTTTTCTCCGGACTATCTGGTTTTCTTAACGACGATCGCGGCGATCTATGCGATTTTTAGCCTTGGCCTGAATCTGCAATGGGGCTTCACGGGTTTGCTGAACTTCGGCCATGCCGGGTTTATGGCGATCGGGGCTTACAGTACGATCTTGCTGAACCTGAATGGCGTACCCCTGCCGATCGCCTTGCTGATTGGCGGTGGGGCGGCGGCATTGTTGGGTTTGTTGATGGGGATTTCGACCCTGCGACTGCGGGAAGATTATTTGGCGATCGTCACCATTGGCTTTTCGGAGATCATTCGGCTGGTGGCAAAGAATGAGGAGTGGTTGACGAAAGGCACCTTCGGCGTTACGGGTCTGAAGGTGCCGCTGGAAGAAAACTTTCGGCCCACGCTGTTGACGCGCTACGGCATGGTGGCGGTGTTGAGTGTGATCGTCGGACTGGGGGCTTGGCAAGTCTGGCGTTACTTTATTAAGCAACTGCGATCGGCCCAGGGGATGCCGTTGGTGTGGACGGGGCTGGGGGCTGGATTGACCGGGCTGGTTGGCTTGGCGCTGTATGTTGTGTGCGCTCAGTCGTTGCTGAATTTTCAACGCAATCCCCACGATAATGCGCTGCTGTTCCTGTCGATCGTCACCCTGGCGATCGTTTACAGCGGACTCGAAGCCCTGGTGCATTCGCCTTGGGGGCGTGTGCTGAAGGCAATTCGCGAAGATGAAGCCGTGCCCCGCGCCCTGGGCAAAAATGTCTTCTCCTACAAGCTGCAATCGCTGATGCTGGGGGGATTCATCGCTGGCATCGGTGGGGTGTTTCAGGCGTGGCAACTGAGCAATATTTATCCCGACCAATATCAGACCGATATCACCTTTACGACTTGGACGATCGTCGTGCTGGGCGGGGCGGGGAGCAATCCGGGGACATTGTTGGGGGCGCTGATTTTCTGGGTTTATAGTGTGGGGACGCGCTATCTCGATCGATTACCCTTCCTGTCGGGACTGCAAGACGGCCAACTCGGTGCCCTGCGGATTATGCTGATTGGGCTGATTTTGATTGGGCTGATGATCGCGCGGCCCCAGGGCATCTTGGGCAACAAAGACGAACTGAGTCTGAATCGTTAATGGTCGATCGATCCCGAATCGCCAATTGCAGGTGTATTCAAAATTTGACCGACTGCGTTCCCCCATCACCCGCGCGTCAACGGCGGGCAAGTTATGTAGTCCGATCGACGCTCCATCTATTCACCACCGCTCAAACCATGACTATCCTCACCGCCAAAAACCTGCACAAAAGCTTCGGCGGCGTCGCCGCCGTCCAAGACGCCTCGATCGAGGTGGCAACGGGCAGCATCACCGGACTGATCGGCCCCAACGGCGCAGGTAAAACCACGCTGTTCAACCTATTGTCCAACTTCATTTCACCGGACAGCGGCGAAGTTTTGTTCAATGGGCAGCCGATTCATACCCTGCCTTCCCATCGGATTGCGCGTCAGGGGATGGTGCGGACTTTTCAAGTAGCCAAGGCGCTCTCCCGGCTCTCCGTCCTCGAAAACCTGCTCCTGGGCGCGCCCGCGCAAAGCGGTGAAAATTTCTTTAATGTGTTGTTCCAACCGGGCCGTATCCGCCAGGAAGAACGCCAAGCCAAACAGCGCGCCATGGAAATCCTTGACTCGATCGGACTGGCGGCAAAGGCCCATGACTACGCTGGGGGACTCTCCGGCGGACAACGCAAACTGCTGGAAATTGGCCGTGCTCTGATGACCCAGCCCAAGCTGATCCTGCTCGACGAACCCGCCGCTGGCGTCAACCCCACCTTGATCAACCAAATCTGCGACTACATCCAGCTCTGGAACAAAGAAGGCGTCAGCTTCCTGGTGATCGAACACAACATGGATGTGATCATGTCACTGTGCGATCGGGTGTGGGTGTTGGCCGAAGGGGCGAATCTCGCGGTGGGGACGCCGACGGAAGTCCAGCGCAATCCGCAGGTGTTAGAGGCGTATTTGGGTTCGTAGCCATAACTTAGGGATCTTGACCTGCATCGGGTTCCGGATTCAGAAAATTCCGCTTTGAGGCCTTGAGTTCCTTCCACATTTTTTTAATTTCTTTGTAGGTTTTTTCGGGCGGCATTTTGCCTGCCGTTTCGAGGTTGCACAACACGCCGACGCGTTGGGCAAATTCCTGCAAGTTGGCATTGAAGGCTAAATGCTCGGGCGTGAAATCGCCCCGATACGGCGCACGCGGGTAGAAAAACTGTTCCTTATCACGATCGATGGGATTGACCACGGCAGCAATGGGTAGAAAAATACATCGCTTTCTATTCTAGAGAATTCGTTCGCGGAATGCGGGGCGTTTTTGGTTAAGCCCTGGTAAAGCCTGTTAGGAAATTCGTCGATCGGCCCACTATAGGGGCAGGATCACCGATTCCTCTGAGAACTTTCCCGGCTCACTTTCCCCTTGGCCCCATGGATTCCCAATTGCTGCCCTTTGTCTCCGTCATTATCCCGATTTACAATGGCGTCGCCGATCTGCCCGATCTGCGGATTTGCCTTGAGTCCCAGACCTACCCGCGCGATCGGGTGGAATGGCTACTGGTGGACAATGGCAGCACCGACGCTACCTGGGCACAGCTGCAAGCCACCCCCGGCGTGATCGCCCTCCAGGAAACGGCGATCCAAGGTTCCTACGCCGCCCGCAATCGGGGCATTCTCGCGGCCCAAGGCAGCATTCTCGCCTTCACCGACGCCGACTGTCGGCCCGAACCGCAGTGGTTGATGGATTTGGTGGCAGGGTTTAATGACCCATCCGTGGGGCTGGTTGTCGGTGAAATCCAAGCGCTGCCGGGCAATCGCCTGCTCGAACGTTACGCCGATCGGCAGTCCACCCTGTCCCAGCAGCACACCCTGGCGAATCCCTTCTGTCCCTACGGCCAAACCGCGAACGTGGCGATCCGGGCCTGCGTCTTCCAGGAAACCGATTTGTTCCGGCCCCATCTGACCACGGGCGGCGATGCGGATATGTGTTGGCGGATTTTGCGGGAGACGGGATGGCAGTGGGTGTTTGCCGATCGCGCGATCGTCCGGCATCGGCACCGCGACAATCTGCCCGAGTTGCTCAGTCAATGGCGTCGCTATGGCCGATCGAACCAATACCTCCACGCACTCCACGGCATCGATCGGATGGCCCAGCCGACGCCTCAGCTATATGTTCAACGGCTGGCCCGCTGGCTGCTCAAAGAACTACCCCTCGCGATCGTCAAAACGCCCCTGGGCCGTGCGGAGCTAGTCGATTGGGTCAGCACCCCGATCGGGCTAATGTGTTTGAACGCCCGTTGGCAAGGGCAAGAAGCGGCTCAATTGCCCGAGAACGCCAAGACGATCGCGCCCTATCCGCCGACCCAACCCGCCGGGTTGCCAGTCGCCGAAACTAGCGCTTGGCCTGATTCATGCTGTAACGGCGAGAATAGGCATTGAGCTTGCTCATGACCGGGTCTTTGTCGAGTTGTTGTGACAACTGGCCCATCCGCTCAAGCTGCTTCATTAATTTTTCGTCGGGTGCCGCCCCCGGCTGCATTTTGCTGAACGCTGCCATGGTCTCCCCCAGCTCATTGAGATTCCGGCGGGTCGCCGCCGCGATCGGCGTCCGTTGGCCCATCGTCTGAAATACTTGCTGCATCTGTTTTACCTGCAATTCACGCCCTTCCGGCGTGCTGCTGGAAATGCGGTTCATCGCATCCATCTGCTTAAACAGCGGCACGAGATCATCCGGCACCCCATCCTGATCCCGATCGGTGACCATATCGAACATTTGCGGATCAGGCACCTTCCCCATCAAACAAGCCGCATCCAGATTTTGAAAACCGCTGTTCGTCGTTTCGATATAACAAGCCGGGACTTGTGGACTAAACCCACTCGCCCGCACGACCGGCGGGGCTTGCCGCGCGATCGCCGAACTCGCAAGACCGATCGTCCCACCGACCATCAACCCAACCGCAAAAATCGCCGACTTCAGCATCATGATTCAACTTCCAAAGAACAAACAACATCAAAATCCCGCTCAAAGTCCCTCTCCCAAGGGGAGAGGGATTTAGGGTGAGGGCCAACCTCGGGCCGCAGTCTACCGATCGAGCTTCTGATAGACCTTGCTCATCGCGGCTTGCACCTTGGTATAGCTCGGATCCTTGTAGATCTTTTCTTGGATGCTACTGAGCTGACGGTAGCGCTGCTCGTTGTATTCGCCATTGTTGGCTTCCATCTGCTTTTGCAGTTGGCGCTGCTGGGCTTGGAGCTGCTTGACATTACTGGAGTAGGGCATCCGCTCTTCCAATTTCTGGAACGCCGCTTGATACTGCTCCGGGGCATTGGCATTGGCGATTACCTTGCGGAACTTCTGCATCTCCACCAGCAATTGGTCGGAAACGCCGTCCTTGTTGGCATCGATGCTGAGGTCGATCGTGTTGCTTTTATCGACGCCGACGCCGCAGAGCCGATCGAGGTTGAGCTTTTTGCCGCCCAAACTGCCGTAGCAAAATGACCGATCCTGCGCCGCAATCAATTGGCGTGCGGGGATTTTGGCCGCCTGGGCCAGCGGCGCGATCGCCATCACAATAGTCAAAACTGATAATGCACCGAATACCCGAGCCGAAGAATTAAGACGAGTCATAAAAAATTGTCCAATTGCGCAGAACATCACTATCTACTTCTATTTACACCGTAACTTATGCGGTTTACGGAAAGTTCTCGTGACAGAATAATAATTGTCCATTGCGCTCCGGACGGCGAATGTCGCCTAAATTCGCTAAAATGATCAAGACCCGTGATTCAAACTACCTACAACTATGCCAGGCCAACTCGTTCTTGTTGATGATGAACCCGGTTTGCGGGATGCGATTCAGGCTTACTTGGAAGAGAGTGGCTTTACCGTCCATACGGCTTCCAATGGGGCCGAGGGCTGGGAATTGGTGCAGCGGGTGTTGCCTGAGTTGGTGATGAGTGATGTGATGATGCCCCAGGTGGATGGTTATCAGTTTCTCGCGACACTCCGGGGCGATGAGCGGTTCCAATCCATCCCCGTGATCTTTCTGACCGCGCGCGGCATGACCAGCGATCGGATTCAGGGCTATGAAGCGGGTGTCGATGCCTATTTGCCCAAACCCTTCGATCCCGACGAACTCGTTGCCGTGGTGAAGAACTTGCTCGGTCGCCAGGCCAAACTCCAAGCCGCCGCCGTCGATGACGAAACCATTAGCATCGCCGAACTGGCGCGACAGATGGCCGAGATTCGGGCGATGTTGCAGCAGAAAGGATCCTTAGCGATCACGCCGCCGCCCGTGCAGCATGACTTTACGCCGCGTGAGCAGAGCGTACTGGAACTGGTGGTCGATGGCCTGATGAATAAAGAAATCGCCAAGCGACTCGAAACCAGTGTGCGCAACGTCGAGAAATACGTCAGTCGGCTATTTAGCAAAACGGGTACCAGTAGCCGCACCGAGCTGGTGCGCTACGCCTTAGAGCATGGGTTGATTCGGACGACGATGCAGGGGTAGGTTTGCTGATGATCGACATCGGGGTTTGGTATGCTTCCCGGCCCCAATGTTCGACCTTGTGCACTAAAGTGGAAATGTCAACCCTTTATCAACAACCTGTAATGTTGGGCTGAGGATGATTCTATGATGGTGCTCAAGGCTCCGGCCAAAACCGATCGCGCGCCTGCTGCCCAAGATCGAGCGGCGCTCCGTGCTGTTTTTGCGACGATCGATGCGGACAGTTGTCCCCAGACTTATAACTTTCACATGCATACCAACCATTCCGATGGTCAGTTGCATCCTGATTTGCTCGCCCAGCAGGCGATCGATATCGGCCTCAAGGGCTTTGCGATTACCGACCACCACCAAGTTTCCGGTTTCTATGCGGCGCAGGATTACTTGATTGGCTGGCAGCGCCGCGCCGAAAACGTCGCGCGGCCCGTGCCCCAGCTCTGGACAGGGATGGAAATCACCAGCCTGCTGCATGAGGTCGAAGTCCACATTCTCGGCTACGCCTTCAATCCCCACCATTCCGCCCTGGCGGACTATCTCACGGGTGACTCGCCGAAGGGCGCGATCGCTGAGGCCGATCGGGTGATTAGTGCGATTCACCAAGCTGGAGGCATTGCCGTCCTGGCGCATCCGGGCCGCTACCGCAAATCGAAGGAAGAACTGATTCCCGCCGCCGTCGCGATCGGCATTGACGGCGTCGAAACCTACTATGCCTACAACAACCCCAAACCTTGGACGCCCAGTCCCGCCCAAACCGCCGAAGTCCAGCAACTGAGCCAGACCTACCATCTGCTCAACACCTGCGGTACCGACACCCACGGCTTGAACTTGACCTATCGGGTTTAACGCCAAAAAACAGGCGACAACTGATCGGAAAAAGTTGCCGCCTGTATGTGATTCGAGAGTGTCACTAGCTAAATTCGGAACGTGTTTTAAAAGTAGGCTAAAAGTAAGACCACACCGATGCTTGCAGCGGCAAATACAAGCATTAATCCCCAGGATGAACCCAGGTTCGTTTGTGTTGTTTTCATTGGTATTGTTTGATCCCCGCTTGTCCCCCCATCGGGGGTTGATGTCCTCAAAGTATCAGGTTTATTTCGGGATCAGTGGGTTGTGACATGATTCGTTAGCCCGATCGACATGGAAGTTTAACTGTCTTGATCCCCGATTTTGAATCAAGCGATTGTGCCGTTGGCTTCTCGATCGAATGCGCCCATTTGAATGCGTAATTCGCCGCTGATTCGCCAATCATTGAACATTGCGAAATGCAACGGCCTTGGGTGCAACTTTGGCCAGAATTTGTCAGAATCAATCCAGATTGCGCGCGAGAAATTCTCCCCACTAAGAGGAAATGGGTGTAAAACATCACTCAGTCGCCGATCATCATACTTACCCCCGAAGGAGAACATACGCATATGGCTGCAACCAAAGGTGTCTACACCTACCGTGGGGGCGAAAAAGTGGTGCTTTCGAAGGTGCGGGATCAGTTGATCGCCCGAATTGCACCCGAAAAATTGGCTGAAATGGGCTTTCAAAATGCGCAGATGGTCTCCTCGGCGGCGGCGCGGATTGTGGTGGCTCCGGCCAAGCTGGATGATGCGATCAATCAATTGCGGCAGGTCGCGCCGACCCACCACGCCTATCAGGTGGCGGAAACGGGCGACGATTATTTGATCACCGATCGGGTGTTTATTACGTTCAAGGAAACCCTGGCGGATCAGGCCGTGTCGGAGTTTGCGGGGAAGTATGGCCTGCTGCTGAAGGAAAAGTATGGCGATCGGGATTACCTGTTCCAGCTCACCGACCATACGGGCATGAACCCCGTGAAGCTGGTGGTCGCCCTGACGGAGAATGAGCCAACGGTGGCCCTGGTCGAGAACGATCTGAACTACAACATCACGAAGATGCAGTTTGTGGTGCCCACGGATCCGGAGTACCAGCGGCAATGGCACCTGCACGAACGGTTTAGTCATCCCGACTACGATCGCCGATCGTCGAGTCAGTGCGAAGCCGCCTGGGGCATTCTGAACAATTTTGGTGCGGCGGATGTGGTGATTGGCGTCACCGACGACGGCTGCAAAATCACCCACCCCGACTTCGACAGCAGTGGCAAATTCGCGGGGTGGGGCTACTTTGTCGGCAGTACCCTCGTCACGAACCGCGACATCAGTGCTGCCCCCCAGGCGATGTACGAGGCCGGAAACGACCATGGCACGGCCTGTGCTGGCGTCATCGGGGCGGAAGTCGATGCGGCCTTGACCGTGGGCGCGGCTCCGGGTTGTCGCATCCTGCCGGTGAAATGGCAATCGCTCGGCGGTGGCGGCTTGGCGATCAGTGACTCGCGGATGCTGGGGATGCTGGCCTACGTCGGCGACAAAGTCGATGTGCTGTCCAACTCCTGGGGCGGCGTGCCGCGTAACCTGTGGTCCCAAACCGTGGTGAATCGGATTCAGGATTTGGCCAAAACCGGGGGCCGTCGGGGCAAGGGCATCGTCTTTCTCTGGGCCGCTGGCAACGAGAACTGCCTGATCAACCACCAAGCCAGCGTCGATGTGCCCTTTACCCCCGGTTGGGAATTTGGGCCGGGGAATAAGCCGATGTGGGTTGGGCCGAAGACGTCGCGGATTTTCCAGAACAATCTGGTGGGGATTCCGGGGGTGATGCATGTGGCGGCTTTGGCCAGCACGGCCCAGCGCAGTCACTACTCCAACTACGGCCCCGGCATCGGCCTCTGCGCGCCGAGCAATAACCTGCATTCCTACTACCGCCTCCAGAGCGTCAAGGGCCTCGGGATCATCACCACCAACGGCGGCCAAGATCCCGTCGATCGGGCCTTTGGCGGGACTTCGAGTGCCACGCCGTTGGTGGCGGGGATTATTGGCTTGGTGATTTCGGCGAATCCGGATCTGTCGGCGTTGGAGGTGATTTCGGTGCTGAAGCGCACGGCGGCGAAGGACTTGAACCTGATGCCCTATCCGAAAACGCCCGCCGCGAATTTTGATCCGAATCCGGTTTGGGACGTTTCCCCGATCGCGCCCTTCGACAAAGGCGACTTCACGGATATCGAAAGTCCCGATGGCACCTGGAGTCCGTGGTTTGGCTACGGTAAAGTCGATGCCAAAGCAGCGGTGGCTGAAGCCCTGCGGTTGCGGGCGATCGCGCCGGAACCCGTGCCGACGCCCGTGCCAACGCCACCTGCGCCAACGCCCGGCCCAACGCCACCTGCGCCAATTCCCGGCCCAACGCCCGGCCCAACGCCTGGCCCAACGCCCGTGCCAACGCCACCCGTGCCAACACCAACGCCCGTGCCACCCGCTGCGCCGATTAGCCAATTGGTGAAAATCGAATCGACACCGGCGAAGAAGATTCCGGACAATCGGGTGAGTGGGATTACCGATCGGATGACGATCGATGCGGCGGGCAAAATCCGCAGCCTCAAAGTCACCGTCAATATCGCCCACCAATATGTCGGCGACCTGCACGTGATGCTGATTGCGCCCAGCGGCAATCGGATTGTGCTGCACGATCGGCGCGGCTCCCGGAATACCAAAATCCAGGAAACCTACACCCCCCAAAACGTCCCGGAACTGGCGACCCTCCTGGAAACCTCCGTCCAAGGCGAATGGAAGCTGCAAGTCAGCGATCGGGCCAAACTCGATACTGGGACGTTTACCAGTTGGGGCATGGAGCTGGAGATCCTCAATCTCAGCAGCGCCCACAGCAGCGAATCCACGGATTCGGTGATCATCCCCGACGGCAATCCCGGCGGCGTGGCCCAAACCCTGGCCCTACCGCAGGGCACGGTGATCCGGGATCTGAATGTGTTTGTCGATATTACCCATCCGGCGATCGGTGATTTGCGGGTGTCATTGATTCCGCCGAATGGGGTGCCGATGACGTTGCACGACCAAGTCGGTGGGGAGAACGATAATCTGATCTACACTTGGCGATCGACGGATAATCCCATGCTGCGATCGGTGCGGGGGATCGATAGTGGCGGCGATTGGACGTTATTTGTGGCGGATTTGAGTGCGAATAATGCGGGGAAATTGAATCGGTGGAAGATCGAAGTGATGGGATGACTTTTCGAAATTGAAGGTCTGTGGCGTGATTGGCGATCCCCCTAAATCCCCCTTCAAAAGGGGGACTTTGAATCAGAATGCCTATTTC
>JANOQX010000004.1:0-18889 GCA_031415035.1 Cyanobacteria bacterium VAR_4_metabat_243 | reverse complement strand
TATCAAACGGGTATTTCCCTTTCCAAAGTTGAGATGAGACCCGTGGAAAGACGTTTAGAACGCCATCCCACACTGCCGAAGTGGGATATTTGGATTCGGCCCCAAGTCAAGGTACTTTCTTAGTTGGAAATCACCTAACGCTGCCCAAAATTAGCCAGGCTTCCACCGTAATCAGTGCGCCCACAGCCCGCGCCGCCATGGCCCGCAAACCACGTAAAGCCAGGACTCCCAAGGTCACCGCACCCGCTGCTGCGCCCCGGACGATCGCGGCCGCCGACAGCCTAGAAGTCAGCGCCCACAAACAAATCAACGAATACCGTGCCAGCAAAGGCTTGCCCGCCCTCGTCTGGAATGAGGCACTAGCCGCCCAAGCCCGCCAGCACAGCGCGGCCATGGCCAATGGCCAAACTGCATTCGGTCATGGCGGCTTCCAAGAACGTGTCCAAGGCAGTGGCGTCACCTACCAAGGAGCCGCCGAAAACGTCGCCTACAACCAAGGCTACAGCAACCCTGCGGGTGAAGCCGTCAAAGGCTGGCTGGCCAGCCCCGGCCACCTGAAAAACATCGAAGGCAACTACGACACCGCTGGCCTCGGCGTCGCCCGCAATGCCCAAGGCGAAATCTACTTCACGCAAGTATTTATCCGATCGCGCTAGTGCCAGCAGGTGTCCAACACTTGGAGCAATTCCTGCTCCAAGTAGGGCTTGGTCAAGTACGACTTCGCGCCGAGGGACTGGGCCGTTTGCACGTGCTTGTCGCTGCTGCGTGAGGTCAACATAATCACGGGTGGGGCGCTGTCGCCGAGGGACTTGCGCGATTGCTCCAGGAATTCGAAACCGTTCATCCGGGGCATTTCGACGTCGCAGAAGACGGCTTTGATTTCGGGGTTGAGTGAGAGGCAGTCGAGGGCTTCGCGCCCGTCTTTGGCCTGCATCACCTGGAATCCGGCCTTTTCC
Source organism: Cyanobacteria bacterium VAR_4_metabat_243 (assembly GCA_031415035.1). Classification (GTDB taxonomy): domain Bacteria; phylum Cyanobacteriota; class Cyanobacteriia; order Leptolyngbyales; family Leptolyngbyaceae; genus Romeriopsis. The sequence goes on along the minus strand of JANOQX010000004.1, from coordinate 17,933 downwards.
AAGGTCATCGACAGGAAGTGACGGGCCGTGAGCGAATCGTCCACCACCAGAATCGTTTTCTGGACGATCGCCGCTTGCTTGGCGACGGGCATCCCTTCCATCCCTTCCAACTGACTGAAGTCATTGCCATCCAGCAATGCATCCAAGGCCGAGGGCGCGAGCAATTGTTCGTAGCTCATGGTCTTCGATCGGGTGATCAACGCCTGCCCATCCAACACGGGCACCAACGACCCATCACCCAACACCGTACAGCCGTAGAAGTACAACGGAGCCGCCGCGATCGAGCCAAAGGGTTTGACCACGAGTTCCTGCTCTTGGAGCAAGCGATCCACCGGAATCGCCAGCATCTCCGTTTCCCCAGCCAGAATCAGTACGGGCATTTCGTGGGTTTCGGACAGCGGCACATAGCGGGCATAGGTTGGCATCTTCTTGGCCAACGGATAGGAGCCGAGCAGGGCTTCCGACGGGTAGAGCGGGATTTTTTTGTCCTGCCACAGGAGGACTTGCTGGCCGTCGATCAGGTCGATTTGATCCAAGGAGGCCGTGGCTACGGCCACCAGCGTATCCACGGGCAAGGCCATCAATTGGTTGTGGATTTGGAACACCACCAGGATCGCCGTGGTCAGGGTGAGGGGGACGCGCAGTTTGAACGCCGTGCCTTTGCCGGACTCGGATTCGATGGCGATCGATCCCTTGAGTTGGCGCACTTGAGTGCGCACCGCATCCATGCCAACGCCGCGTCCCGACAGTTCGGTGACGGCCCGCGTGGTGGAGAAGCCCGGCATGAAAATATAGTCATAGAGCTGCTGAGGTGACAGTTGCACCGCCGCATCGAAGCTGAGTAGCTTGCGCTCGACGATTTTGCGAACGATCGCGTCGCAGTCGATGCCGCGCCCGTCATCCCGGACTTCGATGTAGGTTTGGTTGCCCCGCGCATAGGCCCGGATCTCGATCGTCCCCTCCAGCGGTTTGCCCTGGGCGATGCGTCCGGCCTGGGATTCGATCCCGTGGTCGAAGGCGTTGCGCACGAGATGCACAAGGGGATCGAGTAATTTCTCCAAGATCGCCTTGTCCAAAAGGGTTTGGGTGCCGCTGAGTTTGACCTTGACGGGTTTTTTGTGCTGCAACGACAAATCGCGTACCATCCGGGGAAACCGCTGCAACACATCGGCCACGGGCAACATCCGCGCCCGCAAGAGCTGGTCACGCACCTGCTTCAGCGTGTGCTGGCGTTTATGCTGCGTGTATTTCGACTCATTGGTCAGCAGGCGAATATCCTGCACCGCCTCCTGCAACTGGGCCAGTTCTTCCATCAAGGACTGGGCTACGACATAGAGCGTGTTGTAGTGATCCAGCAGCAATGGGTCGAAGTCGGGACTCGACAGCTTGGCCGGACGCGGCAGCGCCGCCGCCGGGGGCAGCAGGCCGCTGGACGAGCCGCCAGCATGGGCGGTGGAGATCTGGGCGCGGGTATTTTGGCTTTTGTCGAGCCAGTCGTAGAGTTCCTGGGTGATCAAGTCGAATTGCTGAAACCGCTTTTCCACCGAATCGACGATGCCCTGATACTGCTGGTTATGCAGTTTGGCCAGGTTTTCTTGGGTGACCAGTTCGCCCACCAGGTTGTGCAACTGGGTCAGGCGCTTGAGATCGACCCGGACGGTGGTCGCGAGGTAGTAGTCCGTCAGTCGCGATTTGATCGACTGGGCCGGATCGTTAAATTCACCAAATGCCGCTGCCGCGCCCGATCGATTGCCTTTGACGATCGCTTGGCGCAGGGTGGAGGTGACTTCGAGCGGGCGGACTTGGAGGCGATGATTGCCAGCGGTTTCCGCCTCATGGCTCGGGGCCAGGGTTTCGACCAGGGGGGGCACGGGAGGCGCGGCAGTTTGACTTTGGGCGGCCTGACTTTGGGCAGCTTTACTTTGGGCAGCTTTACTTTGGGCGGCTTTACTTTGGGCAATGGCGCGATCGAGCAACGTCTCTGTGCGCGGTGTGGCTGAGGTCAGATCCGGCAGATCGCTCGGCTCATCAATCAACGCCTGCAACTGCTGCACAAAGGAATCCGACAGTTCTTCCTGGACATCCGGCATCGGCGGATGGGGCGTCAGAGTGGGCGGTTCCTGGGCCAGATCGACAAACACGCCGGAGACATCATCTTCCAGCACGGCTTCCAATTCCCGCACCAAGGAATCCGTCACAAATTTCGGCAGGGTGTGGGTGCCCTGGGACGGATTGACCTGGAGCGGCATCGCCGATTGGGCTTCCAGTTCGGCCAAATGCTGGGACAACTCGATCAAATCATCCGGGGTTTCAGCGATTTTGAGCAGCGCCTCGTTCGGGTGGATCGTTTGCAAATCCCCCTTGCCCTGAGCCGCCGCCTGCACCCGCTGAAAATGGCTCAAGGCCAGATGGGCAATGTCCACCACCTGCTCGGGCCGATTCAGCAACGCCGTTTGGACGAGGGTGACGATCGCGTTAATTCCCGCCAAACCGGTCTCTTGGGTCAGCCCCATCGCCGCATTCAGCAACGCGGGCAGGGCCACAATCAACCGATCGAGATCGCCCGCCCGCAACACCGTGGCGAGATAGTCCAAGTCCGAGGCCACTTCCGCCTCAAACCGCGCCTGGAATGATTGATCCGGCGATTGCTGCTGATTGGTTCTGCTTCGATTGTCTGCCATCGCCCCACTGACCTCGATTACAATTGACCCGCCCGCACTAGCGCCGCCCTCACAACCACAGACTCCTACTTGCCCCGCCGCACTTTGAACTGATCCGCACTGGACTGCAAGTCCTCCGCCATCTGCAACAGTTGGGCAAAGGATTGGGCGACGGTTTGGGTTTGCTGGGAAGTGCTGTCCGCCAGGGTCGCCACTTGCAGCATCGTTTGCTTCACCGCCACGGAGGTTTCGGTTTGCTGGGCCGCCGCTTGGGAAATCTCACGCACCATTTGGTTGAGCTGCATCCCGACTTCGGTGATTTGGCTCAGATGGAGGCGCGATTCTTCCACCAGCTGCGTCCCGTTGACCACGTGCTCGGTGCCCGTTTCCATCGCCGCGACGACTTCGTTGGTTTGGCGCTGGATTTCTTCCACCACCTGCTCGATTTCCGCCGTGGCCGCTGCGGATTGCTGGGCCAGGGCGCGGACTTCCTCCGCCACCACCACGAAGCCCTGGCCTTCCTCGCCCGCTTTGGCCGCCTCGATCGAGGCATTCATCGCCAGCAAGTTGGTTTGGGTCGCGAAGCCGTTAATCAAGTTGACCACGCGGGAAATTTTCTGGGAGGCTTCGCCCAGGCGTTTGACTTTCTTGGCCGTCTCCGCCACAGTTTCCCGAATCGAGGACATCCCCATCACGGTGCGATCCATCACTTCATCGCCCGCTTGCAACTTCTGGGTCGCCAGCAGCACATTGCCTTCGGCTTGCTCCGCCCGTTCAGCGATTTTGTACAGGGCATTCATCAAGGACTGCACCTGCTCGATCGCATGGGCCACGGTTTGGATCTGTTGGCGACTTTCGTTCGATAGCGAGGCCACCGCACCTTCACTGTCGGAGGCCGTCCGGGCCACCGATCGGGAGGCATATTGCACTTGGGCAATGGTTTCGCGTAGGCCATCGATCACCACGTTATAGGACTTGGCGATCGCCCCGACTTCATCGTTCGACTCCCGCGCCTGCACGGTCAAATCACCCTGCCGCAGCGGTTCCACCTGTTTGAGCAATTCCTGAGCGCGGGCTTGGAACAATTGCTGTTGCTCCTGCTGGGCCGCCGCATTGGCATTGGCCGCCGCCTGGGCGACTTCGCGTTCGCGCTCCGTATCGGCAATCAATGCCGCCTGATCCAGGGCATAGCTCAACTGAATCGCCAACTTGGCGAACAGGTCGAGATCCTGGGTTTCCCAGCGGCGGGCATTTTGGTCGTAGGCGCAAAGTAGTCCGGTCAACTCGCCGTTTTGCAGGATCGGCGCGACGATATTCGCCCGAATTTGCAGGTCTTCGCAGATTTCCAAATGGGGGGCCGAGAGCTGGGCCTGGTAGACATCCACCACGGATTGCACATGGCCATTCTTGAACCGATCGTGGGGCATGTCGGCAAACAAGGCCTGCAAATCCCGCCCCGTCAGCCGCTCCGAAGACAGGGCCGTGGCTTCGGCGGCCACCTGACCCAAGGCCGTGCCACTGGTCGGGGACGTAAACCGATAGACCATCACCCGATCGGCTTCCAGGATCAGCCGCAATTCCTGCACCGCCGTACCCATGATTTCCGATTCCTTCAGCGATCGGCGCATCACACTGACAATTTCGTTCAGCGTCCGCAGCCGTTCGGCGCTCAGGGTTTGGCGACGCAGGATCGCCGCTTGGTTCAGCGCCAGACCCAACTGCGCCCCCAACCGGGCCACCAAGCCGATATCTTCCTTTTCCCAGGCTTGGGGTTCGGTGCAGGCATGGACGGCCAGCAAGCCCACCAAGTCACCATTCTGAATCACGGGCGCAACAATGCTGCCCCGCACTTGAAATTCATCTAGCACCGATCGAAAATCCGGTGGCAAGCCCTCGGCATCGACATCCGGCATACACCAGACCTGACCCACCCGGAAGCGTTCCATCACCCCAGCGGGGAAGGGATTGCGCAGGACGCGGCCGACGATTTTGCTGAAGGTCAGGCCGACGGATTCGGCCAAAATCAGTGCCGCCTGATCGCGATCGATGCGGTAGACCACGACCCGATCGGCATTCAGCGTATAGCGCAGTTCGTTCACCGTCGTATTCAGGATGTCGTCTTCCTTGAACGATCGGCGCATGCTATCGACAATCTCGTTCAGCACCCGCGACTTCTCGACGCTCTTGGCTTGGCGACTAATCAAGGCCGACTGCTCCAGCACAAAGCCCAACTGCGACGACAGCTTGGCAAACACATCCACATCCTCCGGCTCCCAATCGCGCACATTCGCACATTGGTGGGCACAGAGCAGCCCAATCAACTTGCCATGCTGCAAAATCGGCGCAATCAAACTGGCTTTGATTTGGAACTTGGCCAAAATCTCGCGGTGGGTCTTGGTCAGGCCCAAGCGGGTCACATCGGGAATCACCTGGACTTGCTCATCTTGATAGCGTTCGATCGTCCCTTCGCGGAACAGATCATTCACCGTCTGGCCCATGAACTGACGATAGTTGGAACCCACCGACTCGGCGACGATCGTCCCGCTCCAGTCGTCGTTACAGCGATAGAACATCACCCGATCGGCGTTCAGCGCATACCGCAGTTCCGTCACCGTGGTATTCAACAGCGCCGCTTCCCCCATCGACTGCCGCATCGTTTCGATCATCTGGCCCAGCCACTGCGATCGCTCGATACCGCGCTTTTGCTGGGTTTGGAGCGATTGATACTGGTTTTCCAGTTGATTCACTTGATTGTTCACCAAGCGACTGGTGCGCCGCGCCACCAATAGTCCCACCAATCCCGCCACGCCCAAGGCGGCCAAAAAAGCCAAGCCAAACTGTCCCGCTCTGGTCTGCTGCTGTTGCAACACCGTACCCGCATCCGCCGCAACGATCGTCCGCCACGGCAACGGCGCAAACGCCGGACTCGTCGGCATCGGCGTCCAACTGGCCAACTGATCCGGCTGGGCCGCATCCTTTGCACCCAAGACCGAGAGGCCCCACTGCAAGCGCGGCGCGACGTAGCTGCCATTGCCGGACTGCGCCTGCACCTTCGCGGGCAGCCCTGGCAAGAAATTCTCTAAGGGTTGATTCGACTGGTTGGGCGCGATCGTGAATAGCACCTTACCGTCGTGATCGATGATGTAGGGCTGGGCGGCATTCAGGGTAGCGTTGCCTAACTGCTGTCGCATCACATCGGGATGCAGCTGGGCCATCACCACGCCCGTCACTTCTTTGTTTGCACCATTCATCGTCGGCACGGCAATGACGATCGTCACGCCCCCCGTGGGCGTCGTGACTGTGCCCACCAGGGCATCCTTCGTCTTCATCACCTGCTGGAAGTAGTCCTGCTCGGACTGATTGTTCAGGCTGGAGCCATTGGTCTGAACCAGGGGTTTGCCCGTGCGATCGAGGATGGCGAGATGCTGGAACTGGCTGGAACCCGCCTTTTGCTGTTCTAACAACCGGAGTTTGTCGGCGGGCGATAGCTGGTCGGCCTCGGCCACCTGGGCCACATCCTGCACCCGCTCCCCCAAGAACTGCTGCAATTGCTGCGCCAGTTGGCCCGCTTGCTGCTGCTGTTGGTGGGCCAAATCCGCCGTCAGGGCGTCATTCATCCAGGCATAGCCCGCTGCCCCCAGCCCCAATAATGGCAAAGCGCCCACGGCGGTGGCGGTCAGCAGGGTTTGCAACGCCAGGCGCAACCGCATTTTGCGCGGCTTGGCGGCGGGCACTGGCTCCACGGCGGCCACGGCTTCCGGTCGATCGGCATGGAGGGAGATGCCTTTAATCGGCGGTGGCAAGGGGACGCTGCGTTGGGTTTGATCCCCAGTGGCAGGAGTAATCGCCGCAGCGGGTTTGGGGGAGTTGGTCGGGCCGTTCGGTTGCATGGTAGAACACCAAAGAGGACAATGATGTAGGAAGAACTTTGTGTGAAAATTGCGGGTCAGGCGATGGGCAACGGATCACGGGCGATCGTCATTCTTCGACGGATTTTCCAGCCAACGCCTGGGCAATGTATTGCACCGTGGCGGCGGTATCGAGAATCCAGTGGCGTTGCCCCTCCGGCGCGACCCAGGCACCCTGTAAGCCAGGAATGGTGGGGACTCGTCGTTCGAGTGATAGCGGTCGAATCTCCTGGGGCGTCAACTGGCGCAACTGCGTCACTTGATCCACCACCAGACCGACGGTGTGATGCTGATACTGCACCACCAAACTATCAAACCGACCTTGACGACCCCCTTGCTGGCTGCGGCGGTAGAGCGGTTCTTTGCCCATCACGACGCTGACATCGACGAGCCAGAGGACTTCACCCCGCCAATTGGTCAGGCCCATGACACAGGGAGCCATCTCCGGCAGACTGACAATCTGTTCAGCCGACAGGGGAATCACCTCGGTCACGCAGGTATTGGGCAGCAATACTTGCAAGTCCGGCGGTAGGCTCAATCCGATGTATTGCTGAACCTGGTTGAGGGGCGAAGCCGCCTCCACCGTGGGCGAAGAAGTCTTGATCATGAGGATGGCTGGAACACACTAGGAGGAACGGGAATCGAAACTTGTCCGGATGGCACGCTGCCATCCCTGTAGAAACGATTAGTTCGCAAGTACAGAATATGCAGGCGCTTCAAGCCAGCGAACGATCGTGCAATTTGCCGTATTAAACAATTTGGCAATGCGGCAATCTGACGTCGTGATTAATCCGCCGATGACCTCCGGTCGGTCTTTGACCATCGACGGATGGCACTACGGGATTGCCTTTAGGATAGGCGGGGAATTTCCGATGTCAGCACCGCGCAAGCACTGATGTTTCATCAAAAGAATATTCCGACCGCAGTCGATTCGCGGTACATTCCCGGAGATCAATACTGAGGTCAGTTTTATAGTGCCCGGTTTCGCCGATCGGCTATCAAGGGCGGCATGGGGGGATGGTACATTGGCGGCACGCGATCAGTTGCAGCCAATTTTGCTTGAAGCGATGCTCGAATATGGCTGCGTTTACGCCGAAGGTCGAGTCTCATAATCCCAGATGAAACATCCTATGTTTACTGGTTGCGCTGACGACGATAAGATCACGCTGCTCAAACCTTTAATGACAGTGCCATCAAAACCGCTGCAATGCGGCTCGATACCGACATTGAGGAAATGGAATATTTGCCCGAATTCTACGTCGAGTGCGGCGATCGGGTCGCTTAAATCCCTTAAAATCGCCCTAAATTGGTCAAGGTCGATCGCGATGAACAAGGTACAAAGCACATCAAACTAGGCCCTGACCAGTTGGAATAATGAGTCCTAGACCGCCCCAAAAATTCATACCCCAAAAACAGCATCGATCGGCAGTTTCAATTTCGCCGATCAACCGATCCTGAAGTTATACCAAATCAACTGATTATTGCGCCAGATTGACGTTATTCCAACAACCACGCCTTAATCCGTTCCATGCTCTTCCACTCAGGCTTGCGGGCGAGTCCATCGGCGATATTGTGCAGCACTTCTTCCTGCATGTCCTCGGCAATCTGCATGATCTGCCCGGCGATCTGGACGTGCTCCCGCACGCCTTTTTTGCCGGAGTCGAGCAGGGCGAGGGCGAGGTTGATCCGGGCCTGGGGGTCTTGGGGATTCAGCTTGACGGCTTTCTGGGCGGTGGTGAGGGCCAGCGCAGGTTGGTCATTCAGCAAATACAGCCAAGCCAAACAAGTGAAGGCTGAACTATTTTTTTTGGTGCGATCGCAGACTGTCTTGAACGTCGGGATTAGCGTTTCGATGCTTTCACCCGCTTTGTAACGCTCGAGTCCTTGGTCAAATAGTTCGTCAGCCGATAGGGTCGTCATAGCCAGTCACTCGCAAATTCTCCGCTAAATACTAGCCTGATGCGGGTGTCGGGGGCAATTGCTTTAGGCCGAGAATGACTTGCCGCAGCCACAGGTTTGATCCGCATTCGGGTTGGCAAACTGGAAACCGCCGCCGATCAAGGCATTGCTGTAGTCCAATTGCATCCCATAGATGTAGAGCAAGCTCTTCGGGTCGCAGATCACTTTGAAGTCAACGTAGTCGTAAACCGCATCATCTTCCCGAATGTTGCTCGGATCCTCAAAATCCATCGTGTAGGACATCCCTGAGCAGCCCCCACCTCGGACGCCGACTCGCAAGCAGAGGTCTTTGCCTTGCTGCGATCGCAGTTGCCGCAGGTGCGCCACCGCCGTATCGGTCATCAAAATGCCTTTTTTGGCGGGTTCGGCAGTTTGGATCAGTTCAGTGGTTTGGGTCATGGGCGGCGGATCTCCATTTACTGCTTCCATTCTAATGAACGCCGGGAGTAAAGTGCAGGAATTCCTCGGGATGAATGCGGGGCGGCAAATCGAAAATCTTTCGATCGCAAACTCGATCGACGCGCCGGATCAGGGCTACCGTTTAAGATGATTAGGACTTGAATGTGCCGCGCCCGCTATGTCATCTCGGTTAACCCCCGCCACCTGTAAACGCCTGCTGAAATTGCCGCAGCTCCCGACTGTCTGGGAGGTCGATCGCCGACCTTTGCAGCAGGGGGGCTATCGGGTGGATTTGGGCACGGATGCGGAGGGCGACTGCATTCTCTGGGTCGATGGCTCCCAGGGTTTGGTGCGGGCGATGGATGTGGTGCAGCCGGAAGTTGGCCATGAAGCCGTGGTGCGGACATTGCTGCGGGCGATCGAATTTCCCCATGACCCCGGCCATCCGGCCCGCCCCCAAAAGGTCGTGGTGCGTAATCGCGAGTTGCAGTTCTACCTGCGCAGCGTCCTCAAAGATTTGGCAATTAGCTTGGAATACGTGCCGGAGCTGCCGTTGATCGAGGAGATCTTCCGCAGCTTTGAGCAAGGAGCCGACAATCGCCCCCCCGAATTGCCCCCGGAATACGCCGCCACCCTGCACCAACAGGCCGAACAACTGTGGCAGCTCGCCCCCTGGGAAGTCCTCGCCGACCACCAGATCATCGCCATCACCGTCAATCACTGGGATCTGGAGACGGTCTACGCCTCGGTAATGGGGATGCTGGGCATGGAATTTGGCGTCTTACTCTACCGATCGCTCGAGTCCTTGCAGCAATTTCGGGAACGGGTGGTGCTGGCCGGAAGTTCGCCCAACAGTATGGAAGAGGCGTTTCTGGAGCAGGACTGTCTGTTTCTGACCTACGAAGCCGACGAACCCCCGAATGCCCCGGCACCGTTTCTGCGGCTGCTGAAACCCGCGATGCAGCCGGTATTTGGCAATCTACATCCATTGGAGGGCCTGCGATCGTTCCTCTATGACGAAGAAGCGATCGCCCTGAGCGCGATCGTTGAAGGATTCTGTCGATTTACCAAAGCCCATCGCGCCGCCTTGGCTGAGGCCCCGTTCCCCAGCCTCAGCAGTCGCTACAAGATCACGCCGCTCAACGGCGAAGCCGCCGTTTCACTCAAATTCGCCACCCAGCCGGAGTTGGCCCAGCAGTTGTACGAATTGGTCGGCGATGATGATGTGATATCGCCGCTGATTCAAGATGACCTGATTCCCGAAAATGCCTATCTCAGCCTCGGCATGATCAGTTGGGAGATGGCGGGTACGGCCCGATCGTTGGTCAAACACCACCAATCCGGCGCGGCCAAGGAAGCGGGCGATGGTTTACCCGTGATTGTGGTGCAAACCAGCCAACCGAAGGCCAAGCAAATGATCAGCGCGATCGCCAGCATGGGTGGCCTGCGCGGTGTTTGTTTCAATCCGGGTTCGGATCAGTTGTTGGGTGAAGCCTATGACCTGGGTCTGTTGCAGGCCGAAAATGGCGAACTGCACCTGTTTGGTGAATTTTTGAATGACGATCCGATGCACAAAAGCGCCCGCATCAAGTGGGATCAACGCTGCCGCAAGACCAAGGGCTACTGCGGCTTGATCATTGCCAAGGGGATGAAAGGCGCAAGTCGCGGCAATCCCAAGGTGACCGATATGGTGGCGCTGTACGAAATCGTGGCGCTGAAGCCCGAAGCCTTGGGCATTGGCCTGTTGGAAAAACAGGCGATGACGGGATTCGATGGCTTCGATTTGACGGGATTCGAGCCGGACGATCGTTAACCCGACCCTACGCCATAAATTGGCAATTGATGGGAGAATGGATGCGAGCCTCGCGCCGTTGTCCAAGCTTATTTTACTGAACTACCATGACTGCAAAAATCCAATTTGCCAGGGGCATCGATGAAACGGTGACACCATCCGATGTGCGGATCACCCGATCGAAGGACGGCAGTAATGGCGCTGCCACCTTCTACTTTGAGAAGCCTGATGCCTTGGGCCAAGATTTTACCGAAGATGTGACGGGGATGTACATGTCCGACGAAGAGGGCGAATTGCTCACCCGCGACGTCAAGGCGAAGTTTGTCAATGGCGTCCCTTCGGCCCTTGAAGCCAAATATGTGATGACCTCCCCCACCGATTTCGATCGCTTCATCCGGTTCATGGAGCGCTATTCCGCCGCCAACGAATTGGGCCTGAACAAGAAGGAATAGGCCTGACTGGCTCCACCGATCGTCCCAGGTACGGGTAGTGCGTTGATGCGTGCTACCCGTTTTGATTCTGGGGATGATATTTCGGGTCATCTGACCCATGCGTTCTTCTCCGGTAGCTACACCCGTGTCTATTACCGTTTGTGTCCCCGCAACGACTGCAAATATTGGCCCCGGCTTTGATTGCCTGGGGGCCGCCCTCAGCCTCTACAACGAATTTCGGTTCAGCCGATCGGCGGATGATACCGCTTTAACCATCACCGTCGCCGGGCCAAATTGCGCCACCGTCGGCCGGGACGCCGATAACCTGGTCTACCAAGCCTTTGTCCAACTTTACGATCGGATCAATCAGCCCGTCCCCCCCGTCGCGATCCACATCGAAATGCAGGTGCCATTGGCGCGGGGCTTGGGCAGCTCCGCCACCGCGATCGTTGGGGGACTCGTCGGCGCTAACGAACTCGCCGGAAAGCCCTACAGCACCGCCCAATTAGCCGATCTGGCCACGGCAATGGAAGGCCATCCCGACAACGTCGTGCCCGCCCTCCTCGGCGGTGCGCGAATCTCCGCCACAGGCCACGATCGCCCCTGGGAAATCGCCGAACTCACTTGGCATGACTCGATCATCCCGATCGTCGCGATTCCTGACTTCGAACTTTCGACCCGCGCTGCCCGATCGGTCTTGCCGGAAACCTACAGCCGATCGGACGTGATTTTCAATGCCTCCCATTTGGGCCTGTTGCTCCAAGGTTTGGCCACGGGCAATCGCGACTGGCTCACCGCCGCCCTCCAAGACAAAGTCCACCAGCCCTACCGCCAGTGCCTGATTCCCGGCTATGCCGCTGTGCATGCTGCCGCGATCGGCGCTGGAGCCTACGGTTTAGTGATCAGTGGGGCTGGCCCCACGCTGCTGGCATTGGCCCCGATCGAGCAAGCCGAAACCGTCCGCCAAGCGATGTTTGACACCTGGGAACAGGCGGGAGTCCCGACAACGGCTTTAGTGCTGCGGTTGGATACGACAGGCACCGTGGTGCGACGATAACGCCTTAAAATAAGGGTGCCCCCCATCCTCGATTTCCCATGCGAATTCTCACCGCGATCGTCCTCACCCTGACTATTTGGTTTTCCGCCACCGCCTGTGCCCAGGCATCAGTTTTTGCGTTTTCCGGCGATCGGCCCACCAATTTAGGCATCAATTCCGGGCAATTCGCCGCCTGTCCCGCCACCCCAAATTGCGTCAGTTCGCAGGCGATCGATGCCACCCACAAAATTGCCCCATTGGCTTATACCGGCGATGGCACAGCGGCTTTGGCAAAAGTTAAAGCCGCGATCGTCGCCCTCCCCGGCAGCAAAATTATTACCGAGTCGGATAATTATATTTACGCCGAGTTCACCAGTGGCTTGATGGGCTTTGTCGATGATGTGGAGTTTTACGATGACAATGCGGTGATCCAGGTGCGATCGGCCTCACGCTTAGGCGAATCGGATTTGGGCGTGAATGCGAAGCGGGTTGAAGTAGTCCGATCGGGCTTGTAACCCTGGACTTCCAGTCCAGGGCGGTTTGCCCCCGTCGTCAGCCCAAACACCGAATCGCTTCCAATACCGCCCGCGCCTTACTCAGCGTCTCCTCATATTCCGTATCCGGCACCGAATCCGCCACCAAACCTGCGCCCGCCTGCACGGTCACCTGATGCTGCCCCGCGCCGTCGGGCCTGACCACCATCGTTCGAATCGCGATCGCGCTGTTCAGTTGCCCTTCGAAGTCGTAGTACCCATAGACCCCGGAGTACACGCCGCGCCGGGTGGGTTCGAGGGCGTTGATAATCTGCATGGCGCGAATCTTCGGAGCGCCGCTGACGGTGCCTGCCGGGAAACAAGCCTTGAGCAAATCCCAGGCGGTTTGGTCGGGGCGCAGGGTGCCGACGACGTTGCTGACAATGTGCATCACGTGGGAATAGCGCTCGACGATCATCAGTTCATCGACTTTCACCGTGCCGCTCTGACAGACCCGACCCAAATCATTCCGGCCCAAGTCCACGAGCATCACATGTTCCGCCACTTCCTTCGGATCGGCGAGCAAGTCCTGCTCCAAGGCCAAGTCCTCAGCCGGGGTCTGGCCGCGTTTGCGGGTGCCCGCGATCGGTCGGACGATCGCCCGCTGAGTGCCGTCGGGGGCATTCTCCGCCTTCACCATCACCTCGGGACTGGAGCCGATAATCTGCCAATCCTGAAAGTTAAAAAACGCCATGTAGGGCGAGGGATTGACCAACCGCAGCGATCGGTACAAGTCAAACGGCTCCCCCACAAACGGAGTCGAGAGCTGCTGGGCAATCACAACCTGGAAAATATCCCCGGCTTTGATGTGCGCCTTGGCCGTTTCCACCGCCTCGCAGTAACGATCGCGGGTGAAGTTGCTGGTGAGCGCCAGGGTTTCGCTGGCGTCCTTGGCTCCGGCGGCGGGCGGTGTCCAGTTAAGGAATGTCGTTTGGGCGCTGAGGGGCGATCGCAGTTGGTCAACTAATGCCTGAACTTGTTTGCAGGCGGTTTCATAAGCGGTTTTGGGGTCAGTCTGCGGATCGCGCAGATCGGCGTAGGCGATCGCCCAGATTTTGCGCTTCACTTGATCGAACACCAGCAGGTGATCGACCTGCATCCACAGCCCATCGGGCAAATCTCCCGCCTGCATCGGATGCACCGTCACCTTCGGCTCAATCCATTGGATTAATTCATAGCCCCAATAGCCAAACAATCCGCCAATACCCGGCGGCAATTCGGGCAACTTCACTGGCCGAAACGGCGCTAAACAATCGGCCAAAGCGCCAAACGGATTACCGTCAAAGGTCTGCTGCTGACCATCGCGATAGGTTTGGGTGGTTTGGTCGCCCCGCGCTTCCAGCGTCCAGAGGGGATTGCAGCCGAGTAAACTGTAGCGCCCGATCGATTCACCGCCTTCGACCGATTCGAGCAAAAAACTGTAGGGCTGTCCGGCACAGACCCGATACCAAGCCGACACGGGCGTATCGAGATCCGCGACCAATTCTTGATAAACCGGAATGAAATTACCCTGGGTCGCCAGGGTTTGGAATTGGGCAAAACTGGGGAAGGTCATAATGCTGGGGAGAGATTGCAATCGATCGCCTGAATATTCAAACAAAGCCGCCAAGGCGCACAGCCGGGTTACCCGCAACGCCATCGAGGATGTTGGCGTCGCCAAGTCCGGCGGATGGGGGCTTGGGCAGAATTGTTCCGATCGCGGCAAAAAATCACAATGGATGACCGACTCTGACGGCAATTGACTCTTCAAATCTTACCGCTTTTCGGACTCGGTCTAAACTTTCGGGCAATCGCGCATTGCCATATCCCCCAGGGCTGATCCATCCGCCGATCGGCGTAACCTTCGCGATCGGCGCATCCCAGTTGACAAACTCCTGTAGTCTAGAGTGGTTTGAAAAAACACACCCTCTAAAGCACCGAGTTGCACACCCGCGACATCGCTCATGCATTGGCGCTGTCACAACGCGGGTAATCGGTGAGCAACCCCCATATCATCAGGTCAATTGCATCAGGGTCGCTCTACCACCCCTTTAAAAAGAAAAACGCCCGACCCTCTAAAGCCCCCAAGGTCGGGCTGAAACCCGAGGAATACTGAAACCACTTAAGACATGGAATGAACTGTAGTTGCCCCCTAGTTCGTTCCGGTCCGCTGTGAGCGTTCCTCGGCTTCGTTCACTATTCTCCTCGAACCCAAGGCAAACCCCCTCGCGGGATATACCTGTCTTTCAGTGGGGGTTTCGGGTTATCCGGACAAAATAATCCGTAAAACCACCCTGAACAGTTAAACCGATCGTTATGTAGCGGGCATTACACTTTCGCCGCCATAAGCTTGCCAGGCCAATTCCACCAATCCGTTGGTGATCGCTGCTGCCACCACCGCGTTGCCCTTGCGCCCTTCGGTGCGAATATGCGGCACCACCGAGTCACTCAACTGCTGCTTCGCCGTCGCCGCATGGACAAATCCCGATGGCGTCGCGATCACCAAAGCCGGACGAATTTCTTCCGACAAAATTAATTCTGTCAGACTTTGCAGCGCCGTCTGGGATTCACCAATGATGAAAATTGCTTCGGGATAGCGCCGAGCCAGGGTTTCGATCCCCCAGGCGGAGGTGGTTTTGCCCTTTTGGGGCCGGGTGAGGGTGCCGATCGCGGAGTAGATCGGATTGGCGAAGGTTTGCTGTAGCACGGGCGAAATGCCGACCTGCACCATCGGCACATCAACAATAATCGTGGCCCGCGCCGCCAACGCTGCCGCCCCCGACTGAAGCGCCGTATCGGAAAACCGCATCAATCCCTTATAGTCATAGTCCGCCGTCGCATAGATCACCCGCCGCACCAGCTCGTACTCCGCTGGGGACAAGGTATGCGTCCCGATCTCCTGATCGATCACGGCAAGACTCTGGGCATCGGTAATGTGCCACTCCATAAGCATTTAAACTATAAAAATTGCAAGATCCCATCAATCATAAAGGACGAATCGCTAGCGCGATAAACTTTATCCATGCCGCACCCCTATCTCCTCGACATCCAGCCGATCGGCCCCAACCACCACCCCCGGCTGAAAAGTTATCTGATCGCCAGCACGGCCCCCGTCAACGTTGAGGACAGCCCGATCGGCAGCACCAGCGGGGATCCACAGCTCCGCATCCAAGAAATGGCGGCATTTATCGCCGCCCAAACCGCCGACAACACCCCCGTCGAGATCCTGATCCAAGTCCACGGCTACAACATGAAAGCCAGCTACACCCGCTGGATCTACGATCGCACCGCCAACGAACTGGCGGAAAAATATGCCAATGACGATCGGGCAAGGCTCTACATCGGCTATCGCTGGCCCTCGGAGTCCTTTGACCCCGAGGCTCCGGCGCAGTCCTCCAATCCCCCCGTCAAAATCAGCTTGTGGCGGCGGGTGAAACAGGCACAGAGAGTATTGCCGCAGTTTTTGGGGTGGATTGCGTCAGGGTCGAATTGGGGTTTGATCGGTGGGGCGATCGGGCTGATTTTGGGCGTCTTGCTGGCGATTAGTGGAGGGACAGGGTTTATTGCCTGGATTGTGTTGTTTCTCTTGGTGATGCTGCTGGCAGTGGCGGTGATGCTGCCGATTTTGACGCTGCTGGCCTTGCGCTTATCGAATTACTTTCGCGATGTACATCGGGCCGAAAAGTACGGGGTACTGGATCTCGTCGAGTTGATGCGCCAACTCGATCGGGCCGTAATTGCCCAAGTCCATGGGGAATGGGAGCCGGGCGATCGAATTCGGCTGTCCTTCATTGGCCACAGCATGGGTGCGTTTGTGGTGACGCAGGTGGTGCGGATTTTGTCGGATGTGTTTGACACCCGATCAATTTCCACCTTGGACTTGAGCGATCGCACGGCCCCGCCCCCTTCATCGATCGGCAATATTTTTCGGTTGGGACGCTTAGTATTGGTGGCACCGGACATTTCCACCGAGAGCATTATTTCGGGGCGGGGGAATGTGCTGCGATCGGCGATTCGGCGGTTTGAAGAAGCCTACGTGTTTTGCAATGAAGGCGACATGGCCCTGCGACTGGCATCCACCGTGGCCAATTACTTCAGCTTTCCCGCCGCGAGCCGCGAGGGTGGCTATCGCCTCGGCGCGCTGACCGTGCGCCCCCCCGATTACCAGCCCGAGGCACCGCCGCAATACGGCGTCGTCAACCTGAACACCGACGGCAAACTGACCGATCGGGCTGGATTCATCAATTACCTCGCGATTCACGCCGACTACTCCGTCGCCACCCGCCAAGCCAAACTCTGGGGCCAAGACACCCACAGCCCAGAAGTCCTCCACATCGATCGTAAACCGATCGCCGAATTATTCACCTACTTTGACTGCACCGATTACCAAGAACCGATCGTCGATCCCAAAACCGAAATTACCAAGCAAAAGGGCATTCTCGGTCTAGCCACAGGCAAACGCAATTTGAGTTACGGGGATTTATGCCGCTTGACGATCGCCATGGCCCAAGGCAAAATCGATCCCCACGGCGGCTATCTCAGCGACGACGCCAAATTTTGTCGGGAATTGATCTACGGGCTAGGCGTACTCGGCTTTGCAGGCCTCCTCGATCGGTTGGACAAATCACCCGAGTACGCCGCCTATCACACCCAGATCTGCGCACAAAACCAAAACTTGAACAGCCAACAGCAACAACGGATGGCGCTATTACGCGTATTTTCACAGGTCACCGCCGATCGGGGAATGCAGGTCTTGCTGTCACCAGAGCGTTACAACGTCGAAGTCATGACCGGGAAACCCAATCGGTGTGGCTACTAGGGATTTCATTTTCTTTTCACTATTCCTTAAATCCTTGTGCTAGATTATGAAAAGCAATTTTATTTTATTTTCACTTTTCAGGACTTTGGAGGAAACCATGTCGAATCAAATCTTGCTAAACCGCGACTACACCTTGATCTTGGATAAAAGCGGCAGTATGTCGAGTGTGGCCAAATCGCTGGGGCGGAGTCGGTGGGTGGAGGCCGAGGAATCGACGGTGGCCCTGGCGCGGAAATGCGAAACCCTTGACCCCGATGGGATTACGGTCTACGCCTTTAAGTAGCTAAGGGGAATTAAATATAAAACGTTCGACTTGCAACTCTTTCGACTGATATCGGTGCTCAACACTGGCTTCGACTGCCATCGCCAAATCGTGTGCATTGTCAAACATCTGGCCCGCCAGCTCATGGGCTTTAA
>JANOQX010000003.1:0-25341 GCA_031415035.1 Cyanobacteria bacterium VAR_4_metabat_243 | reverse complement strand
GATTATCAAACGGGTATTTCCCTTTCCAAAGTTGAGATGAGACCCGTGGAAAGACGTTTAGAACGCCATCCCACACTGCCGAAGTGGGATATTTGGATTCGGCCCCAAGTCAAGGTACTTTCTTAGTTGGAAATCACCTTAGCTCATGTTTGAAATGGCGCGATCAGGGGATGTGGAAAATATCCACGATCGGTTCACAGTTTAGTTCTAGCTTGATCATCTAGTCAAATTCCATGTTCATCCAGATAGGTTTTAATCCCGGTTTCCAAGTCTTGGAGTGCGGCTTCCATGTTGGGGTAAGTGACTCCTCGGTAATCGGAAAATCTCTGAATCCTTGGCGGCAACGACCTTTTCACCTGTCGCGATCGGCCCCAGCCATACATTGGGATTGGGCGTAGAATTGCTCCGCAACCGAGTGAGCCAATCACTTCCCCGCGCCTCCTGTTTCGCTCGTTCCACCAGAGCATACGCCGATTTTTCCGTCTCTGGTCGGGTGAGGAACTGGTCTTCTACTTTGCCCGACTCATAGCCATACACCTTCGTTGCCACCACCACATCCCCGATCGCCACATCTTTGATGCCCCCAGCAATCCCCACAAAAAATAGAATATCGGGCTGGAAGTGCGCGATCGCCCGTTCCGCTTCCACTGCCGCACCTGCATTACCCGCGCCCACCTCCGCAACGCCCACATCCCAGCACTGGCCATTAGCGGTAAACTTACCGCGCCCATAGATTGTGCCCTGAGGCAACGTCTCCTCCCGCAGCTCAGTCAAATGGCGGCAAACAGCAGAATACTCAACAGGCAAGGCGGTGAGGATGACAGCACGGGACATATGACTTTAGAGAGAGAATTAATCCTATTGTGCCGATTTTGGTCAATATGCGCCACAAGATTATGGGCAAATTGACCGATCGGATGCACCGAAAAAATCTCAAACTGCCCAATGGCTCCCCAAGATATCGCCATTCCTACCAAAGCATGGGCACCGGATCGCCCTGAAACAGCGTGGAACCAAACACCGTTTGAGCATCATAGGTCTGCTTCGCCGCCAGCCAATCACGATAAACCGGGCCAAAATGCTGCTGCCAAAAATCATTCCCTGTGGTTTCCAGCCAACCCGATAGGTAACGCCGACCCCCAGCGGCCATGATTAAGTGATTGAGTTCCCGAATAGCCTGCCGTGCAGCGGGAATATCCGCATCGCAAATCCCCGTCGGCAGTGCGGCAAATAACAGGGTCGGCTCCGGTAAGTCTGGCGTCATGAAAAACTTGGGTTTATTTTGGGTGCAAATCGGCAGCACCCGATGGCCTTGACCAAAACAAGCGGGTAACCGATCGAGGATTTGGGGAATCAAATCGGTGGCCTGTGACGCGGGTAAAAAGCACTCAAACCAGGGATGGGCTAATTGCCAATCACCCGTCGCCTGCATCGCCTGAAACCGCCCATCATAGCGGGCCAGGAAATCAACGGTGGCAAACTGCGAAACTTCAAGCAGTTGGTCATATTGCAGCGTCTCCAGGGCAAACTTGCCACCATCAGGCTGTTCATCATGCTCGATCGCGACATTCAGCTTGTACTGCCACTGCCCCGATGGAGCCGTCAGACAGAACCCCTCAATATGACTGACAGCGGGATCGGTCTTCATGGTCTGTTGATCCGCCAGCCATGGTGCCAACTGGTCATACTGCAATTGGTATAACGTGACCCGTGGGCGAAAGGGATGCAGCTGCAATGTGACCGAGGCAATGATGCCACAACGGCCCTGTCCACCCAGTAAGGCATCAAATAGATCCGGTAAATCCTGAGGGCTACAGGAGCGCCTTTGGGCATCACCCGTCACCGCCTCGATCGCCAACACACTCGCCGTCGAGCTGCCATAGCGATGACTGTTACTGCCGATGCCCCCCGCCGAGAGCGTGCCCCCAACGGTCAAATTCAAGTTAAGTGGCATGGTGCAAGGAACTAAGCCCTGCGGCACCGTGGCTTTGACCAGATCCCGCCAGGTGATTCCGGCCCCGCAAGTAACTTGATGCGTCACCGATCGAATGTCCACTTGTTGCAGATAGGTCGTATCGAGCACAATCCCATCCAAACTAATGGACTGCCCGCTTTGACTATAGCCCTTTCCCCTGGGGGTGATCTTGAGATTACCCTGGCGGGCGACTGCGACCAACTGTTGAATTTCATCGATATTCGTCGGTCGTGCCACCGTGCTGGCCGCCCCGCGAATCAAATGACCAAAATCTTGACTGGCATCAACGGATTGCACCCGTTGTGTCTGACTGGGGGCGGCTTGCACCATGATGTGACTCACATTCCAAAATGGTTGATCATCGATCGGACTAAACTGCCAGCAAGACACCACGATGCGGTGCGGGCGATTGTTCGACATAATCCATGATTTCTTGGAAAGCGGCTTCAAAACTCTGGAAGATTTCTTCAACCACGTCGATCGCTTGCTGGCGTTGAGCATCGGATAAAACGAGATCTTCGACCAGTTGTTGATCCGTGTCAAAAATCGAATGGGAGCTGTCTTCCAATAAATGTACACTACTGAAATAGCGCAATCCGGCCCGCTCATCGATCGGCAACTCCTGAATCACCTGAGCGGTCAGGGTGAATACCACATTGGCCGTAGCTTCAAGGGCCTCGATCGCCGCCAAAACAATTGCTGGCTCGGCCTTATAGGTCAGTCCCGCAATCTTCAGGCAAACTTGCCGGGTTTGGGGGGTGTTCGCGTTCCAGAGAAAATCAAGGGTTTGGCTAAATCGCAAATCTTCGAGAAAACCGAGCTTTTGAATATCTCCGATGTACCACTTCCAGTGGTTGGCATCTTCTTTGGTATGGCGGTTAATCAGGATTTGGAGCGGATCACCTTGGTCATCCTGGCGGTAAAGGATATCGCGCCACAAGTCACCAAAACCGAGGGATAGCGGTGCAAGGCAAGGCAGCCAACACAGCCGTTGCTTGGGGGTAATCTGTTGATCCTGGATGTACTGAAAGATCGGCAATGCCGCAAACTGTTGCTTTCGGGTTTCAACCAACTGAAGAATCGCTTGCATGAAAATACACCGTAATGTAGAACACAAATTGACCGACCGGATGGCGCATTGTTTGCCTCTGCCCAGTCAGCATAATCCGACAAAGTCACGATCATGATTTATCCAACGATAACTTTAAGCAACTTCAAAGGCTTTAGTCTAGACAGTTTCCCTTTTCCTTCACAATTGACGAATTGCTGATTTCTGTTAGCATGGTAATGTTTTCCGTTGATTTCATTCGATCACGCTGGTGCTTGAATGAAATCAGCGCATCGTTGTTTGTGCGCTCACTATTACCCCCAGTATGATGATTGATCTGATAACTCAGCCCTGCATGGCCAGTAAGCTGACGAATTTCGTTGAAATTATTACGCAAATTTCAGCGGCCCAAAGTGCGGTATTACTACTGGATCAGTCGCCGGATTGGGTAGTGGCCGCCCATGCAGCTGAATCGATTAAGGCTTATACCGTCTTTCCCCAAATGCGTTGGGATGAGCTGGATTACCTATCCCGCGAATGTTTACAGATTATGCGTCAAGGCCCGCCAACGGGTCAGACGCGCCTGCTGGGTAGTGGATTAATTTGCAGTTACTTTCCGTTGGTGCTAGAGACGCATTTGCATGGCGTGCTTTGTATCGTCCATCGACCCGGTCTAGCAGCACGCACGCACGATTTAGTGCAGTTGCAATGTCGGCAAATGGCAATGATTTTACAGCAATCAAGCCAGTACCACCAATTACTCGACCGACAGTTGCAGTCGAAACAAGTGGGCGATTCCCCTTACCCCACCGATCGCGCCGTCAACCATTTAACCGCTTGGCAGAATCGCTACGAGGCAGCGGGTTGGGCCAGTGGTCAAATTCTCTATGAGTGGAACTTTCTGCATAATTCACCGACTTGGGGTGCGAATACGGAACAAATCCTGGGTTACTGTGCCGATGCGATGCCCGGTAATTTCGATCAGTGGACACAGTTAGTCCATCCCGATGACCGTGATAGTTTCCGGAACTCGGTACAGACTTGTATTGACCAACGCCAGCCCCTACGGATTGAGTATCGTATTCTTCATGCCGATGGTGCATATCGCTGGGTCGAAGACCGAAATCACGTATTTGTCGATTCCACCAGCTATTCACTCTGCGTCGTGGGATTCATCATCGATATCCATCCCCGCAAGCTCGATGACGAACGCCTGAAAGCCACGCACCAAAACCTATTGGTCGCCCATGCCAAACTGGAACAGGCGACGCGATTAAAAGATGAATTCTTGGCTTGCATGAGTCATGAACTGCGCACACCACTGAATAGTATTTTAGGCATTGCGGAAATGCTCGGTGATGCAGTGAGTGGGCCATTGAACCCACGCCAAACCAACTATCTCCATAAAGTGACTGGATGCGCCGAGCATCTACTGACCCTGATTAATGACATCCTCGATGTGGCGAAAATCGAAGCGGGCACTCTGGAACTCAAGCCCCAGCCCGTCAGTCTCCAGCCACTCTGCGCCGCCAGTCTCGACTATGTCTCCCATTGGGCCGCCAAGAAGTCGATTCAGCTTCAGTTTAGTTTCCCCGAACCGATCGCGCCAATCATGCTCGATGAGCGGCGGATGCGACAGGTGCTGATTAACCTGCTGAGTAATGCCATCAAATTCACGGATAATCACGGTGCCGTGGATTTAAGTGTGAGTCTTGATCCGATGACTCAATCCGTGACGATCGCTGTTCAAGATACGGGAATTGGAATACGCGCCGAGGATTTGGATCAGCTGTTTCAGCCCTTCATTCAACTCGATAGCCGCCTCGCCCGTGACCATGAAGGGACGGGTCTGGGATTAGTCCTGAGTCAGCGCATTGTGACGTTGCATGGGGGACGGATTGAAGTGGACAGCCAATATGGTCAGGGCAGTTGCTTTCGGGTAGTTTTGCCCGATGTCCTGCCGCGATCCGCCATGGTCATTGCGCCCGATCCGGTGGCAGATGTACCCGATCGGCCACTGGTGGCTCATCCTCAACCCGTGATCCTATTGGCAGAAGATAATGCGCTGAATGCCGAAATCTTTTGCGATTATCTCTCGACCCATGGCTACAAAATGGTGGTGGCATCGGACGGGGAGATGGCATTGAGTCTGGCCCAGCAGCATCAACCCGATCTCTTGCTGATTGATATTCAGTTACCTAAACGCAATGGCTTGGAGGTGATTCAAGCCATTCGTCAGCAGCCCTCGTTCGTCGATCGGCCGATTATGGCCCTGACGGCCTTAGCCATGGCCTCGGATCAACAACGCTGTCTGGAGGCGGGGGCGGATGCCTATCTGACGAAACCAGTGAAGCTCAAGGATTTGGCGGCACAGATTCAGGTGCTGCTGAGCCGAGACCGCGCCGCCAGCCCAGCCTTGAGTAAAACATCTTGAACGTTTGAAAATTTTGATTCATGTGAGGGTGATGAGGGCATTCCATCGCATCACGTGGCCTACGGGTCTTGAATGTTATACTTTGGTAGTATTGGGATGAAATTGGAGGTTGGGTTCCATCATGATTCCAGATCAGTTGGGTGGCTTGTTGCATAGTCGAGTGAGTCGAGGTGAAGCACTGAGTTCTATGGAGATGGAGCAGCTTGAAGCCTGGTACGCAGAGAAGGATTCGCAGGAAGCGCAGTTGCTGAAGATGCCTACAGCAGATGTGGATTGTGTGGCCCTGCAAGCGCAAATTGATGCGTCTTTAGAGAAAATCAGTACTGTTTCTCAGGGCATTCGTCAGGTGACATCGGAAAATGCGGTTTTACGGCAGGAAATCTTTGAGTTGCAGCAGTTATTGATTGTGCCTGAATCAGCATGAGTATTTCTGCTGATGTGCGTCAGCATGTGCGCCAGCGTGCTAATTGCGCTTGTGAATTTTGTGGTGTTCGGGAAGACGATGCAGGCGCGACTTTAACGATCGATCATTTTCAACCGCGATCGAAGGGTGGTTCGGATACGTCTGATAATCTGGTCTATGCCTGTCCTAGTTGTAACCAGTACAAACAAGACTATTGGCCAACGGATGCCCAATCGCTACGGCTCTGGAATCCTCGCAATGAAGATTTTGCCGAACATTTTACCGAAACTGAGAATGGACAGCTAATTGCATTGACGACTGTGGGTACGTTTACGATTGGGCATCTGCGGCTGAATCGATTGCAACTTGTCGCCTATCGGCAAAACCGCCGTCGTCAGGCAGAGTCACAACAATTGCTACTGCGGTCTCAGGAAGTGATTTCCTCGCTTGATTATTTAAATGATCAGCTTGCGGCAGTCGTTGATGAGCAAAAGCGGTTGCTCCTTCAACAGCAAAAGCTGATCAGAGTATTGCTTCAGCAGCGTCGTCGCTAGGTCTGTTTTTGAGTCGTTTGAGGATAGTATCGATCGATGCTGCTACCCCTCTCCTGAAGCATAGTGCAATCGACCAAAGTTCCAATGGAGGCTACACTAGTGGATGAAACTACTGCCCTTCGCCCTATGCCCCGCTGCTTCAACACGGCTGGCCCCTGCCAGGACGATATTCACTACATGCTGCCCCCGACCCGTCGCCTCCCGACCCTGGAGCGACTGATTGGCCAGCGCAGTTACTTCGTTCTCCATGCACCGCGACAAGTGGGCAAAACCACGGCGATGATTGCCCTGGCTCAGCAACTCACGGCGAGCGGACAATATGCTGCTGCCCTGGTTTCGGTTGAAGCGGGTTCTGCCTTCGGTAACGACATTGCCGCCGCCGAACAAGCTATCCTCAATGCTTGGCAAAGTGGTCTGCAATTCTGGTTGCCCCCAGAACTTCAGCCACCCAATTGGGTCGATTTGCCCGTCGGGAGCCGGATTTCTCAAGCGCTGAGTCTCTGGGCACAAGTCTCTTCCCGCCCGATCGCCCTCTTCATTGACGAAATTGATGCCCTGCAAGATCAATCCCTGATCAATGTCTTGCGTCAACTTCGCGACAGCTATCCCCGTCGGCCTAAGGGATTTCCCCAATCGATCGGTCTGATTGGTTTGCGGGATGTCCGCGACTACAAAGTTGCCTCTGGTGGTAGTGAACGACTGAATACGGCCAGTCCCTTCAACGTCAAAGTCGAATCCTTGGTAATGCGGGACTTTATTGCCGCCGAAGTGGCTGAACTCTACCAGCAGCACACCCAAGCAACAGGCCAGATCTTTACTGAAGATGCCATTGCGCTAGTCTTTGAACTCACCCAAGGACAGCCCTGGCTCGTTAACGCGATCGCCCGTCAGCTCACCGAAGTGATCGCCCCTGATCCCACCACCACCATTACCCCAGCGCTGGTCGAAACCGCCAAGGAAATCCTGATTCGTCGGCAAGATACACACCTGGATAGTCTGGCCGAACGACTGCGCGAAGACCGCGTCAAAGCCATCATCGAACCGATTATCGGTGGACAAGACCTACCCCAAACATCCAATGAAGATCGGCAATATTTAGTGGACTTAGGGTTGCTAAAACGTGACCCCGCTGGCGGTTTGGTCATTGCCAATCCAATTTATCGCGAAGTCTTACCCCGCGTGTTAGCCCAAGGTTCCCAGGACAGCCTGCCGATTATTAGCCCCAGTTGGCTCACCGCCACCGGAGAAATCGACACGGAAGCATTACTGACCGCATTTCTCAACTTCTGGCGACAGCACGGCGAACCCCTGCTTAAGAGCGCCGCTTATCATGAAATTGCCCCGCATCTCGTACTGATGGCGTTTTTACATCGTGTCGTTAATGGTGGTGGTACGCTGGAGCGGGAATACGCGATCGGGTGCGATCGGATGGATCTCTGTTTGCGTTACGGTAATGTCATTCTGGGCATCGAACTGAAGGTCTGGCGCACCTGCCAAGCCGATCCGCTCACCAAGGGATTGGCACAGCTCGACAGCTATTTGGCGCGACTCGGTCAAGATCAAGGCTGGCTGGTGATCTTCGATCGGCGGGACAATGCTCCCAAATTGGTCGATCGGCTGCAAACCACAATTTCTGAAACAGCAACTGGAAAGCAAATTACCGTGATTCGTGCCTGAAGGCTATGGGGCAACGCAACAGACTATGATGGCCAAGTTGCAATGGCGGTGGGACGATGGCGATGATTGATCAGGTCGATGGTCTACGACCGACCGAAGGTCATCGTGAGAATCCAGCCTATGCGTTTCCTTGGGTTGAAACATCGGGATTGGAAGCTACCTTTCTTGAGCTGGCGGCGCAGTGGGAACGGGAAACGGGGATGCTGTCACTGGTGCAGAAAATGGTGATGCATCCGGCCTATCAGCGAATTATTGGGATAGGCCAACCCGTGGTGCCATTAATTCTGCGGGAGTTGGAGTGGGAACCGGATCACTGGTTTTGGGCGTTGGAGGCGATTACTGGGGCGAATCCGGTGCTGCCGGAACAGCGGGGGCGGTTGGATGAGATGGCGGCGGCTTGGCTGACGTGGGGACGGGAAAATAGCTACGGATGGTAGATTGGAGCCTGATCGAGAAATTGAGTTCCCGAATTTGGTGGCGATGGGCGATCACGCTATAATTGGCGCAGATAGGCCCGAGCACCCAGAGGATTTATCGCTATCATGCTTGCCACAGACCCCCAAGCTATCATCATTCGGACTGAGGCGGGACTCACGATCGATGGGACTCGCATCACGCTCTATGACGTCATGGATCACCTCAATGCAGGCTGGACGCCAAGGTTGATCTTGAACTGGCTGCCCTTAAGCGAATCGCAGCTAGAAGCGGCTCTGGCCTATATTGAAGCGCACCGCAGTGAAGTAGAAGCGGAATATCAAGCGGTGCTCCAGTCGGCCCAAGAAGTTCGGGCTTACTGGGAAGATCAGAATCGCGATCGGCTCGCAGAAATTGCGAAGCTGCCACCTAAACCAGAGCAGGCAGCGCTTCATGCGAAGCTCCAAGCCTGGAAGTCCCGGTTGGGTATGAGCAAATGCTGATTTTGGTGGATTACAACCTGACGGGCTATATCGTGCTCTTTCAGGGGACTTTGGCCACCGAGGGTTGGCTTGATATGCTGTCGATTCGATTTGTGACGCTGAAAGAAGCAGGACTAGCCGCAAATACGGACGATCGCACGATTTGGGAATTTGCCCAATCAAATCAAATGCTGCTGCTGACGGGGAATCGCAATGCGAAGGGAGAAAATTCTCTAGAGCAAACGATCCGTGAGCAAGGGAATGAAAAGTCATTGCCTGTTTTGACGATCGGCAGTTTGGATCGGTTGATTGAACGGGAGTACCGGGAACAGTGTAGTGCCAGGATTGCTGACATTATTTTATATGTTGAAAATTATCTAGGTGTCAGTCGAATTTATATTCCGTAGGGCATCTAGCGGATCGTGCATCGGTTTTCAAAAAACTACCGTTGGCTCTCTTTGGGGTTCAGGAGGCGGCGATCGAGTTTGGATGCAAGCGTGATCGCGCTTTTGGGAAAGGTGTGACGGTAGGGAGTGGGGATACGATCGAATAACCCAGAAGTGGATTAGGCATCGATCGGTTCTGTTACTCCCTATTCTGAGGCATAGCAGCGATCGAGCCTATTCCAAAAAATCTCAAACCTTCAAAAATATTTCACGCGGGATTTTCCCCCAGCGTGAAATCCCAAAATCTGTCTCACCGCAAAGCCTCACCTGCCGTCATATCAGCATGGCAAAGAACCAACTCCTCCGTCGCAAAGTCCACAAACGCAGGCAACGGCAGCCCACTGCGGTTGCCCGACAGATACAGTTGCCCCAACCGATCGAACAAATGCAAACTCACTTGTTGGACATACTTGCCGTGGCGACGATCGGTGTGCCAAGACAGGACTTGAACTACCACGCCATGCTCATATCCAGGAAAATCCAAGCCATAACGCATCGCCCAATAATCGGGCTTGCAAGGTTCCTTCAGCCGGACAGACTTGCCCAAAATATCCTCCGCCTTCAAAATTGCGATCATTACCAACTCCCACCGCATTCCCAATAATCCCGATCAGCCGCGATCGCTGCCAGCATTTGCGCATCGGCTTCGTCCATGATATTTCCTCCCCGATCAATCACCGCCAGCCCCCGCCAGCGGATTGTTTACCGTCGCAACAGGGCAATCGCCCCGCTTCACCATTCGATCGAGGCCATCCGCTCATCCTCGATCGCCACTGCCACCAGCATCGTATCCACTGCACCCCACTCGACCCACTGCGCTTTATCCGCAATCAACTGACTGGGATTCGCCATCTCGGCTTGGATCAACTCCCGAATTGCATCGATGATATTCGTGCATTCCAGCAATTCCGTCAGCATTCGCCGCATCGCATTCACTTTGCCCGCATCACCCAGTAATTCCGTCGGACTAATCCGGCCATGACTTTTCAACGGAATGGTCAGCAGCAGTTCCTCGGTCAATTGTTGCCACAAGGTTGAGGAACGTTCACAATCAACCAATAGGCTTCTGGCTCGATTGATCTTCACCCGATCGATCACCCCCAACTGCGACACCAATCGCCCCGTATTGCGGTCGAAGTGCAAATCCAACTTGGCCGCATACCGTTGCAGAATCGTTTCCACCTGTTGCATCCGGCCCAGGATGACTTCGCCCTGGGCCAACTGACTAAAGTTTAAGGTTTCAGCAGGAGCGGCTTCGGGCTGGTAGCGATAGCCTTTGCTTTCTTTGTCCCTGACCAACTGGCTCAACTTCCGATCGGCCAAGGTAAAGTTATCCAAGGCATGAATCTTCTCCTGAGCTTTACTGCCGACGCGCCCCCAGGCGACCTTCAAATTCCCATTGGCTAACACCCACCGATCCAGAACTTGTGATGGTTGTGGACGGCATCAACGCAGGTTAACGTGACTTTTCGCATACGACTCGACCTTCTGTGAGAAAAAACGTCACAGAGCCGCGCGATCGCGCTTTCCAAAAAATTAGGGGCCAAGAGTTTCCTCCTGGCCCCGACATAAATCCTGCCCGACTGCTATTTGAGTTCGGTTTGGAGTTGTTGGATGGCCTCGATCGAGAGTCCGGTTGCTTCAGCAATCACCTCAATGGCCAAACCATTTTGCAGCATATTTTTAGCGATGCGCTGCTCGGCTTCTTCTTTGCCTTCCTCTTTCCATTCCTGCTGTTTCTTCAGATAGGCGGGCGACAAATTCATGATCAGATCCTCCTCTTCATCGGTCAGACTACGACGTTTCTCTAGATTGGCGCTCAAATCGCTCAACAGGTCAGCGATCGCCCCGCGCAGTGGATGGCTTGCGTCCAACTGCATAAACTCCTGGATCGCCTGTTTCTGCGTCCGCCCACGACTGAGCATCCGCAACCACATTGTATCCTGAGTCTTCGGCAATTGGTTCAGCACCACCATCATATTCCGACAATCCTCCGGCATCCAGTAGATTCCCGCCACATCGCGTTCCGTCCGGCCATAGCCAAACCGTCGCCGAAAGGCCACTGAAGCCGAGGGCACCAAAATCAGCAAACAGGGTAGATCGGCTTCCTGTATCCGCCGCTTTTCCCTGGTGGCTTTGCGCTCTACCGCAGTACAAAGCGAAAACAGCTTGCCAAGGCAGCTCCGAACATCGGATCGACTGGCTGGGTTGCGGAATGCTTCAATCAAACATTCCGTGGGTGTTAATTGACCCAACAGGCCCAATAACACTCGGTTACTCGCTGAGTCGGCGACTGGCTGAAACCAGATATCGGCTTCACGGCTTTCCGCGCGAATTGGATGTCCCGCAGACACCTTACCAATTAGCCCAAGGATCTCAGTGAGATAGGCTTTAGTAAAATCGTCATGAACAAATTTTGGCATAGAACATGAAGGAGACACAGTTGAATTGTACTATTTCAGTTGGGCTTTTTTACTGTGATTGCAAACATCTATCCCAAGCAATACACCCAATAGAAATTCTCAAACGTTCGCAAAAAAACGGGAGAAACCCGAAGGCTTCTCCCGTGTGAGTGTGTAGTACTTTTCGTGCGTTAGAGAAATTCTACCGCAACTGACCGATCGTTCACCAGATCTGGATGAATTGGTGACGATCGCACGGGTTCAGCATTGCCCGCACTCATCCAAGCCCGCAGTTTGTCTAACCGATCGCGATTATTCCGAAATTGCGGCTCCTTGCGATTCACTTCCGTCATCAGACTGTCCAAATCTACCTGACCCGGATGCCCATTGGCATAAGCTGCCGCCGCACATTCATGCACCACTTTGCGAATCTCATCCCCGGTAAAATCCGGGGTTTGTTCTGCCAAGGTTTGCAAATCGGGTGACGGAATCGAGAGCTTGAACCGGTCGGTCTGCACCGCGAAGATATTCCGCCTTGCTTCAATATCGGGTAAATCCACCAGAAAGGCTTTAGCAAAACGTCGCAGCAGTTCCGGTTTAAGCCGCCAGGGTTCATTTACTGTCGCCGCTACGAATACTGGGGATTCATGCTCTTGGAACCATTGGAGCAAATAGCCAAACATCCGACTACTCGTCCCACCGTCCAAATCACTGCTACCAAACATCTTTTCCATTTCGTCAATAAACAAAATGGATGGGGCCATGGCTTCTGCTGCCGCAATGATATTACGAAGATTTTCTTCCGATGCACCGAGTTCCTTTTGCATTAACTTTGACGTGTCTAAGACAATTACGGGTAAACCCAGTTCTTGCGCCAAACACTTCACCGCTAATGTCTTTCCCGTGCCGCCTTCACCCGCGAGCAAAACGCCTTTCGGGAAGGGAATATTCCACTCCTCCTGAGCCGCAGGTTCGAGTAACTTCGCTAGGGTTTGTGCCCAATTAGTGAGATTCGGCATCCCTTGGACTGTGACATCGGGGGCAGGGGCATACTCAATCCCCTGACTGGCAAAGCGTTGTTGCTTGATCTGGCTGATGGCCCCGATCGTCCCCTCGGTAATATGTCCATCATGGGTAATCACCAGTTGCAACGTATCCTCCATCCCCTCTTGGCTCATGCCCAGGAGCGATCGGACTAAGCGTTTCATGCCATCATCGTCGAGCTGTTGCTCCACGCTATGTCCGGCGGATGTCGCGGCGCGTTGTAGCATGGTGATGCGTTGCTGGGCGATCGCCGCTGTTTCGATTTCACCGGGTAAAGGATGCGACATCTCGGCAATCAGATCTTGGAACTCCAAAGGCGTTCTCAACCCATCATGCAGAATCACCATGCGGTTGCTCGACCGTTTCAGGGCAAAGCAGCATTCCTTCAGCGATCGGACTAAGGCCGCATTGGCTCCAGTGCCAGTCACAAAGGCGTATAAATCCTTCACGATGAATAGGGTTTTCGACCCGGCTTGGTTGGGATTTTGGCAAAGATTCGTGATGTGCTTCAGCAAGCTATCGACCGGATGGCCGTTGACTTGGAAGCTGGTATCCGGCTGTCGTTCAATCCCCGTGACCGTCCGACCATTCATTCTGGCCCGGACGGTTTGCAGTTGGTGGCTACAATCCCAGGTCTGCACGCTCCGATCGGCCCCAAACTCCTGCACCAATTCCTGGATTACGGCATTCTCGGCTGCCGTGGGGGAACTGAGTGCCACCACCGAAATCCCCGCTTTGAAGCGGGTGCTGATGCCCTGTCGGTCTAGCATTTTGGTTATCCTCCGATCGTGACAGCAGTAGTGAGTTCGACGTTTGATGTGTAGAACTCCGGTTTGAGTTCAGTCTGAGCCGCACCGAGGGCTTCGAGCGGTTTGGTCAAAGTCTGGCAGGACTGGCCTTGAACGCCATTCACTTCAAACTTCATTTCCCCATTCGGTAGCAATGTGACTTTAATTTGTGGTTGCATTGTTTACACCATTGCTAAATTAACTTTCTGGGTCAGCGTCAGTTGGAGGCTGCCATCCTCGGCAGTCACCCAATCGCTCTGTGCCCATTGGGATACTGGATATTGGGCCAGCACATAGGCTTTGTTATGTTCGATCTGCACCGCATTGAGGAATTCACCGAGTTTGTTGTAGTGAGGGTAATGCTGACCGATCGCGTTATCGTCGATGTCCCAGGCATCGGCGATCGCCACAAAACTCCCGTCTTCCTGCTGGAGAAAGCCAATGTCGATCGCCGCGATCCCATCCCGCCAATTGGGCCGAGGAATGCAACGCCGTCGCACAATCACATGGGCGGATTGCCGATCGGTCGGGTCATAGGAATTCTCCAAGGCCCCTGGCCGATCGAGGACAGCAATCAACGGGGTGATCCCCATCTCAGTTAACACAGCATTTAATCCTGCGACTAATGCTGTTCGATCAACCAACTTGGTTTGTAACGATGAAAAGTGACTCATACTTTGGCTTCCTGATTGCAAAAGGAATGGAGACACCACCCTGGTTGGGCAATGCCTCACATCCCAACGCAATCGCGTTGCTCAGAATTCAACAAAGTAAGCCCGGTCAAGACTTTCCACCTCACTCGGAGCCACTGCATTCCCGGTTAACTGCTGATTCAGTTGGCCCAGGAGTGCTTCCACTTCATCCTGCAATGCACCTTCATCGGCCGATCGGTCAGCCCCCGTCTCCCGCACCCGATCGATCGGCAGCCGTAATTGCGTTGCATCGAATGGCGCGGGGTTAAAACTGCCACGATCGTCGCCGAACTGACAAAATATTGCATTAAGAATTGCATCGATTCATGGTGTGAGCCACAGCATGGGAAGACTGTTCAGTCGATGTTTGCGCTTGATCGTGGATTTATTTGCGATCGGTTGTACTGCGTAGGGCGCGGCGGGTGATGTAACTTAATGACGCCAATGTACTTTGCTTGCGCCATTGGTCGCAGTAGTGGATAACCCAGTCGGGGTTGCTTTTGGCGGCATCGTTCAGCCAGTTAGCACAGGAATCTTGCACGTAGCGCGATGGATCTTCCATCACCCGATCGAGGGTATTTTCGAGCTGGGGGGATGGCGCGATCGCGATGCTGTATGCGGCCCATCCCCGCACGGTATCCGATGGATGTTGGGATAGGGCGTTGAGCTGTTTGGGGGAAAGCTGTTCGGACAACATTGTCGCGGCTAATTCCATGCGCTTGGTGATGCCCAGTCCAGCGGCCTGCTGCATCCGCGTGATGGCGTCGGGCGTAATTGCCGGAAATACATTTTGCATTAGGTCAGCAAAATCGACGGCTAATGCTTCCGATAGCGTTGCCGTGGTCAAAACACCTTGATTCAATTGCTGCAAGACCGCTGGCGCGATCGTTGCTTTGCTGGTTGCCCCAATGCGCTGCGTCATATCAATGCTACAGTCGAAATTACTGTGCTCTAGATTACGCTAAAATCACACATCGTGATCGAGTGTTCAGTCATCTTCCTTAAGCCATAAGGATTGTTGGCGTCGATCGCGTATCGACGCCATGGCGTTAGCATTTAATTTTGGGGCGATCCAGTTGACTATTTTACTCTGCTATATTCGCCCGTCAGCTTGCCCAACTGATTGACCAACAAACTGAGGAATAATCCCACGTCTGTCACCACCCCGATCGATTCCACTGAACCGCGATCGCTGAGTTTGGTCACCACCGCCGGATTAATATCGACGCAAACCATTTTGACGCCCGCTGGGGTCATGTTGCCGACGCCGATCGAGTGCAGCATACTCGACAGCATCAAAATCAGATCCGCCCCTTCAATCAATTGGGCATATTCGGCCTGCGCGGCGATTAGATCCATTTTTGTATCGGGCAAGGGGCCATCATCGCGAATCGATCCGGCAAGGGAGAATGGCACATGATGTTTGACACATTCATACATGATGCCGTGGGTCAGGATGCCCTGCTCGACTGCCTGGGGAATGCTGCCACAGCGGCGAATGGCGTTAATCGCTTTCAGGTGATGGCGATGGCCTCCCTGGACAGATTGGCCCCGTTGTATATCGACGCCGAGGGAGGTGCCCATCATCGATTGCTCAATGTCGTGGACGGCGATCGCGTTGCCACCGAGTAAGGCATGGACATAGCCCTCCCGAATCAGATGACTCAAATGTGCGCTACCGCCCGTGTGAATCACCACAGGGCCAGCCGTGACCACGACTTTGCCGCCTTGATCGCGAATCCGCCGCAGATCCCAGGCAATTTGCTCCACCACCAATTCGACTCGGCGCTCACTAGAAACGCCTGCACCCATGAAGCTGAACTCTTCTGTGCTAGTTTTTTTCAGTGAGGTGGGATTGCGGTGGGTGCGAATGCCGTCGCTGCCGATGACGACGGATTCACCCACCGCTAAATCGCGGAGTAATTTGCAACGGGCGATCGGGCCGTTGGGGGTTTGGATCACGGCGATCGCGCCATCCATGCGTTGGCCTTGGATGCGAACCCAAGTTGGATCAATCAGCACATCCGTGGGGTAGATCGTGGTGACGTAGAAATCATCCGGTGCGACCCCGGCTTGGACTACGGGCGCTAAGGTGGCGGCGATCACCGTGGTGGGCGGGCTGACGGCTCCGAGATCGATCAGTTGCCCCATAATGCTTTCCATCACGGTGCGATCGGGCGCAGAGACTTTGACTTCGGCGGTGGATTGATCTTGGCGTTGTTTGCCTAATTTGAAGTCGAGGACTTGAAAACTGCCACCACTAGCGACGATCGTATCCAATACCTGGTTGACCAATCCGGAATCGAGTAGATGTCCGGCTAAATGGACAACCCGGCTTTGAATATTTGATGTCGGCGATGATACTTGGCGTGGCTCCGTGGTTTTGAGGGTGAGGCATTTGGCGGCACCGCCCGCTTTGAGGAATTCGCTGAGAGGGGTTTCGACGACGGTGAAGCCGCGATCGTGGAGGATTTTTTGCAGCTGATCGCTCGTCTGGTTCATCACGACGATGTGATCAATATTCACCGTATTGCAGGCGAAGTTGATCGCGTCTACTTCATCGATCGCGATGCGTTTTTCGGCGGGCACGCGCAGTTCGATTAAGCGATTGGAATAGGTATCGAAGGCGGGTGGGTAATACATCAAATACCCATCGGTCAGCGGGCAGAAGCAAGTATCTAAATGGTAGAAGCGCGGATCAACCAAGCGCAAAGAGAGCACTTCAATATCCAACCATTTGGCTAAATAAGGATGGGCATCCAATTCCGTCCGAAAGCCATAACCCGCCCATAGACAATGTTCAGCCCGATCGAACAACGCATCCCCGGCTCCTTCAAAGGGCAAACTCGGCGGTAACGTATGCACGGTGAAATGGTTCGCTTCAAACCATTGCTGAAAATAAGCGGCTTCACCTTGGCGTTCCGGATGGAAAAACTGACTGAGTACGACCGTTCGATCTAATACCAATCCGGCATTGGCCGTAAAGACCATATCGGGCCATCCCGGCTGCGGCTCGACTAGATCGACGGTGGCATAGGTTTGGAGCACGCTGTGGAGTTTTTGCCATTGGGCTGCGGCTTGCTCCCGTGATGACCGATGGATATTGCCTTCCATCCATGGATTAATGACGTAATCGACATCATAGTGATGCGGCGAACACATCAAAATTCGGATTGAATCAGTCATACATTGACCTCAAAAAATTGCCAAATGGGCTTGAATTGCCGGGTCAGATCAATGCAGAAAATGCAATTTGAGTTGGCACTAAATGCGCTTTTTGCATTGATTCGATTCAAGAATAGACTAGTTAAGCACAGGAAACCCTGACTTATGATATTGCCTAGGGCAGTACGCTTTAAAAGGTGCTGTAAACTACTATTTAAGATTAAATTCGGTTACACTTGAAAAGTTGATGTAGTTGGGCTGCCAAGCTGCTGCGATCGGCGGTTACGTCATTAATAAATCCCTTAAGTCTTGTGCTGCTTAACTTTGTAGGATGTGTGGTCATGTTGAAGCTACGAGAATATACGCTCCAAGATATCCAGGATGAAGTCCAGGCACTCGTCACGCGCGGTGCGGTGAGTTATCACAATCACCTTTATGATTTGGTCAAGTTTTTCGGCTATGGGGAATGGCATCAAATCGAGCGATTGCTCGAAAGCCATGACTACTTACTGCGTGACAATGTGATCGACTTAGTGGGCCAAGAATGCTGGGTGAATGATTAATTGATTAATTAATGCATGACGCCCTAGGGTTGTGATGATCCCCTGACATTTGAGGTGGGTTATTCTGTGACTTTGGGTTGGGGTTTGTTGGGGTTGATGCGGCCAACATTATAGGCGATCGTGTAAGGGTTGGACACTTTGCGTGATGCCTTACGGAGTTCTAGCCCCACCACATTGCCATCTTCGTCGTAGTCCAAGATTAGCCCTGGAGCGATTTGGGTGGTTTCTTCGACCGAACCTGTGGTAAAGGCGATTTGGAGAATGTCCTGCTCCGGATCGTAAGTCACTTTCATCGTAATGGCTGTCCTTAAAATGCTCGTGGGGCTGAGGGTCGTGGGGCTGAAGGTCGTAAGTTGGGTGGGGAAATTTATTTTTACCATGAATTCACGATTCCGTTGACTTTCGATCGGGGATTGGGATTACTGTTGAATTACTCAACTGAATTATTCAATGCTGCCCCCACTATGCCGAATTCTCATGCTGTCTTGCCCCATGGGCGATCGTCTCGGTCGGCGAACTCCCGTTTGACCCATCAAACGGTGCGCCCGATCGGAGCCTATGCGTTATCCGGATTAGCGGTGGAACCGAAGCGCGTCGGGCATCAGGCCGCACTATTTGCGGTGGATCAGATCCGAGGCTATTTACTCGAAATCGATCCCGATCGTCAGAACGCTACGATTCGTAATCCGCAGCAGGTGCGTGATTGGATCGGGGCGACGGGTTTGGCGATCGATGCCGATCGATTCTGGTTTGCCAATGGGCATAAAGTGTGGGCGAGCGATCGGCAATCGTTGGCATTAACGGTGTTCGCTGAACTGCCCTATCCCGTTGATGGGGTGGCGGTTTGGGAATCGACAGTATATGTCACCTGTCAAAAATCGGGTTACATTCACCTGTTCGATCGGGATACGGGGAAATTAATTACGAAGTGGCCGCAACCCGGTGTGGGACAGGAGAATTTGACGGTTACGGAAGCGGGCGTTTGGGTTTGCGATCGGGTCGAGCAAACGGCTTATTGTTTGGATCGAACTACGGGTGTGATTCAATACAGTGCATTGACGCCGTTTCCGAATCCCATGGCGATCGCGTTTTATCCCCAGAGCAAGGGGCAAGCGCCGCTGTGCTATGTCGCCTATACGGCGGAAGAACCCTATATTCGTGATGATCCCAATGGCGATAGTCCGTACCAATTGACTTTCCGCGATCGGACTTGGATTCATCCCTTGCATATCGATCATCAAATTGAGGCCCACTACACGCGATCGAATGGCTACTTAGTCGAATTGTCCTATGTCGAAGAATTGCTGCCGCTGGAAACGGTGACGCTGAATCAGGCCAAATGGCGGATTGCGCTACCCTCGAATACCTTGCGGCAGCAGGTGCGACAGATCGAACCAATCGGCCATCCGTTTACGATCGAGGAGCAGGATGGGCAGTCGGTGGCAGTGTTTCAATTCGATCAGTTGCAACCCCACCAAGCCGGAATCTTTGGCTGGAAGGCCGTGGTGGAAATGTATAGCCTGAAGTATCACTTGACACCCGCTGACGTGGAAGATGCGCCACCATTACCCGTGGAAATGCAGGGTTATTTGGTCGATGATGATGACTTGATGATGGATCAGCCGAGTATTCGCCAAGCGGCGAAGGAAGCGGTGGGTACGGAAACGAATCTGTTACGCAAAATGCTGAAGATCCGCAATTACGTCTACGATCGGCTGTCCTATGGCATTCAGCCGAAAATCGATACGCCGGATGTGGCCTTGGCGCGGGGCGTGGCTTCTTGCGGGGAATATGTCGGTGTGCTATTGGCCTTGGCGCGGTTGAATGGCATTGCTTGTCGGACGATCGGGCGGTATAAATGTCCACAACATGCGGAGCAACGGCATTTGCCATTGGAGCCAGAATTTAACCATGTGTGGTTGGAATTTTATGTGCCGGGGATCGGGTGGTTACCGATGGAGTCGAATGTCGATGATGTGATCGATCGCGGGCCTTACCCAGAGCGCTTTTTCATGGGATTGGCTTGGTATCATATGGAAATCGGCAAAGGCATTAGCTTTGAAAAGCTGCGGGCCGAGAACTTGCCGGAACATATTTCCCTGGGCGATTTGGCGATTAACCATATTCGGTTTACGATTTTGGATGAGTTATTGCCTACGCCGATGGCTGCGTCCACCACTGTCTTATTACCCCGACAATCATGACCCAATCCTATTCATTGATGATCCATGGGGGCGCGGGCGCGCTCGAAGATTTGCAATATGAGGCGACCGAAGGGGAGTTTCGTCAGAGTGTGTTGGCGATTTTGGCGGCGGGGCGGGAGCGGCTGGAGTCTGGGGCCAGTGCGTTGGACGTGGTGGAATATTGCGTCACCTTACTGGAGGACGATCGGCTGTACAACGCGGGTCGTGGCTCGGTGTTGAACGCGGAAGGCCAAGTCGAAATGGATGCGGCCTTGATGGATGGGCGCGGTTTGCAGGCTGGAGGCGTGACTTGTCTGAAGCAGGTGAAGAACCCGATCGGTCTGGCGCGGCGCGTCTTAGATCATGGGGAGCATGTGTTGCTGGCGGGGGATGGCGCATTGGCCTTTGGGCAGTTTTGTGGGGTGGAACTACGTCCCGATGAGTACTTCATCACAGCGGCCCGTGTGGCCCAATTGGCGGAGGCACAGGCCGCTGGTCGCATGACGTTGGATCATGAGCGGATTCGGCCCGCGCAGAAATTGGGAACGGTAGGAGCCGTAGCCCGCGATCGAGCGGGTAATCTGGCCGCTGCTACCTCCACTGGGGGCCTTGTGAATAAACGCTGGGGCCGTGTGGGTGATACGCCTGTGGTCGGGGCGGGCGTCTTTGCGGATAATGAAACCTGCGCCGTATCGGCGACGGGCTATGGGGAGCAATTTCTGCGGACGGTCTTTGCCAAGACGATCGCCAGTTATGTGGAATTTTGCGACATGGATGCGGCGGCGGCGGCACAGGCCGGGATCGACTATTTAGTGCGGAAACTGAACGGTGATGGCGGGGCGATCGTCATCGATCGGCAGGGTCGTTGTGGGGCAGCCCAATCCACCTCTGGCTTGATTCATGGCTGGATCGAACAAGGGGGTGAGGCATTTTGCAAGTTGGGCTAGATCGATCGCTGAACCGCCTGCTTTATCGGTCATTTCGGACAATCAAGGAAAAGAAGAATTGCCCCGATCGGGCAATTGGCGAAGATTTTGTAACATAGGCTACAAAACGCGCCCCAGGCAATTGTTAGTTTGATGACATTGGTTCCCGCTTCAACTCCCACCGCTTGGGAAATTAGGATTCATGTTCCCGGTGCAATGATTTACTAATCATCGTCACCGATTTGGTTAATCACTAGGATCGATTTATGCTGGTGTCGGAATCTCGTTTAGTTGAACCGCATATGCTGATTTCTGCCCAGTACCCCGTCATGGTGGTCGGTGGAGCCGAAGATAAGGTCAATGGCTGCGCAATCTTAGCCGATTTTTTCGCTAGTGCGGGCGGGGCCGGGGCGACGATCGGCATTATTCCTTGCGCCTCGCGGGAACCCGCCGTAGTGGGCGATCGCTACTATCAATTGTTTACGCAAATGGGGGTCAAGCAGGTGCAAATCCTCGATATCCGCTACCCCAATGAGGCCAATGAACAGCGTTGGCTGGAAGTTTTGAATCAATGCACGGGCGTCTTCGTGACGGGGGGTGACCAGTTGCGCTTGTGCGATTTGATTGGCGGAACAGAACTGCTGGCGCTAATCAAGGCGAAGCTCCGCAGCGGTCAACTCGCGCTGGCTGGAACCAGTGCGGGCGCAGCGATGATGGGTGAAACGATGATCGCGGGTGGCAGTAGTGGCGAATCCCCCAGTCAATCGCTGGTGGAGTTGATGCCCGGTTTGGGGATCTTGCCGGAACTGCTGGTGGATCAGCATTTCCACAATCGCAATCGGATGGCCCGTCTGATGAGCGCGATCGCGGCCCATCCCGATAAATTGGGGATCGGGATTGATGAAGATACCTGTATGGCGATCGACGGCGTGGGAACGTTTCAAGTCCTGGGTAAAGGCACTGTCACCGTGATTGATCCCAGTGGCCTCACCTATACCAATCACCCTAAAGTCGATGAAACCGCACCGTTGAGTTTGCACAACCTGAAAGTCCACATTCTCAGTCAAGGCGATCGCTATGATTACCGCAATCGTCACGTGATTTAAGTTTCGCTTGGCTTTAAATTTCCCTTGCTTCTATTCATCCTGTTTTTGACAGGTTTTGCGCTGCTTTAGGCTTATGAGAATCCTCAAAACTCAAACGCTACGTGGGCCGAACTACTGGAGCATTTGTTATGCGAAGTTGATTGTGCTCCGGGTTGATTTAGAAGATCTTGCCGATCGGCCATCGGATACGATTCCGGGCTTTTATGCGGGCTTAGTGGAAATATTGCCCAGTCTGGAAGCGCATTTCTGTTCGCCCGGTTGTCCTGGTGGCTTTCTCAGTCGGGTGCGTGAGGGCACGATGATGGGCCATATCATGGAGCATGTGGCATTAGAATTGCAAACGCTAGCGGGAATGCCGGTGGGATTCGGGCGCACCCGTGAAACGGCCACTGATGGGATTTATCAGGTGGTGTTTGAATATGAGCAAGAATCGGCGGGCCGCTATGCGGCTAGAGCGGCGCTGCGACTTTGCCAGAGCATTATCGATACCGGCTCCTATGCTCCGGACGAGCTGGCGAAGGATTTAGCTGATCTGCGCGATCGGCAAACGGCGGCGGCCTTAGGGCCGAGTACGGAAGCGATTGTCAAA
Source organism: Cyanobacteria bacterium VAR_4_metabat_243 (assembly GCA_031415035.1). Taxonomy (GTDB): domain Bacteria; phylum Cyanobacteriota; class Cyanobacteriia; order Leptolyngbyales; family Leptolyngbyaceae; genus Romeriopsis. The sequence continues at coordinate 2,450 of JANOQX010000003.1, read as the reverse complement.
GAGGCGGAGCAGCGGGGTATTCCTTGGTTTGCACTGCCGACCCGTGGCCTGTTGCAATTGGGCTATGGCAAATTCCAACAGCGCGTGCAGGCGTCGTTGACCAGTCATAGTAATATTTTGGCGGTGGAACTTGCCTGCGACAAGTCCAGCACCAAGCGGGTTTTGGCTGATGCGGGCGTACCTGTCCCCTTGGGCACAGTGATTTATCAAGTGAATGAATTAGCCGAGGCGATCGAGCGGTTGGGCGGCTACCCGATCGTGGTGAAACCGCTGGATGGCAATCATGGTCGCGGCATTACGATCGATATTGGCACCTGGGAGCAGGCAGCGGCGGCCTATGATATGGCCCGTGATGTGTCGCCAGGCGTGATTGTGGAGCATTTTTATCCGGGGCGGGATCATCGGATTTTGGTGGTGAATCATCAGGTCGTGGCCGTGGCAGAGCGGATCCCGGCTCATGTGGTCGGTGATGGGGTATCGACGATCGCGGATTTAGTCGAGCAGGAAAACCGCGATCCAAGGCGGGGTGAAGGGCATGACAATGTGCTGACGCTGATTAAACTCGATCGCACGACGGATGAATTGCTGGATCAACAGGGCTGGCGGTTGGATACGGTGTTGGCGGCCGATCAAGTTTGCTACCTGCGGGCCACGGCGAATTTGAGTACGGGCGGTGTGGCCATCGATCGCACCGATGAAATTCATCCGGAAACGGTGTGGTTAGCGGAGCGGGCATCGCGATTGATTGGCTTGGATGTCGCCGGGATCGATGTGGTGACCACGGATATTACCCAGCCACTGCGATCGGTGAATGGCGTGATTGTCGAGGTGAATGCGGCACCGGGATTGCGGATGCATCTCTGTCCAAGTAAAGGCGTGGCGCGGAATGTGGCCGCACCGATCGTTGATATGCTATTCCCCCAATCGCAACCAGCGCGGATTCCGATCGTCGCGCTCACCGGCACCAATGGCAAAACCACGACAACCCGTTTAATCGCCCATATTTTCCGCCAGGTTTACCAAACCGTGGGCTTTACCACGACCGATGGGATTTACATTAATGATTACTTAGTGGAATCGGGTGATACCACAGGGCCGCAAAGTGCCCAGGTGATTTTGCAAGATCCGACGGTGGAGATTGCGGTGCTGGAAACGGCGCGGGGCGGCTTGCTCCGATCGGGTTTGGCGTTCCAAACCTGTGATGTGGGCGTGGTATTAAACGTCGCGGCGGATCACCTGGGACTCGGTGATATTAATACCGTAGATGAGTTGGCCAAACTCAAGGCAGTCGTGGCCGAAGCGGTGCAGCCAGAGGGCTACGCCGTATTGAATGCCGATGATCCCAGAGTGGCCGCGATGGCCGCGCATGTGGTGGGTAAGGTCGCTTATTTCACCATGGATGCCGAGAATTCCCTGGTGCGATCGCATATTCAAAATGGTGGCATTGCCGCGATTTATGAACAGGGTTATGTCGCGATTTATCAGCCGGATTGGTCGATGCGGATCGAGTCGGTGAAGGACATTCCGCTGACCTTGGGGGGACGTGCGCCGTTTATGATTGCCAATGTGTTGGCGGCGAGTTTAGCGGCGTTTGTTCAAGGTGTGTCGGTGGAAGATATTCGATCGGCATTGCACAGCTTTAGCGCTTCAGCCGCCCAAACTCCGGGTCGGATGAATTTGTTTAATCTCGGTCATTACCATGCGCTGGTGGACTATGCCCATAATCCGGCGGGCTACGAGGCGATCGGTGGTTTTGTGAAAAACTGGTCGGGGCCAAAGATTGGGGTGATTGGGGCACCGGGCGATCGGCGAGATGAGGACTTGGTGGAATTGGGCCGTTTGGCCGGACAGATGTTTGATCAGGTCGTGATCAAAGAGGATGAGGATCGGCGGGGACGATCGGTGGGAGCCGTGGCCGATTTGATTGTGCAGGGTCTGACTGAATCCGCCACACCCATTGCTTATACGGTTCAATTGGATGAAGTGACGGCGATCGAGCAGGCATTGGATCAGGCCCCGGAGGATAGTTTGATTGTGATTTTGCCGGAGCGGGTGAGTCGGGCGATCGACTTAATTAATGCCCGTGGGCCGGTGCCGGAAGTCGTGGAAGAAAAACGGCAATCGACCCCTAAAGCCCAAAAATCAATCCGCAAATCCGCTCAACCATTGCATACTTTTGCACCGATCGCGGCGGATCTCGCGCCGCGATGATACAGTGGGGATAACGCACTTTGCAGGCGATCGGGGAGGGTTGGATGGAAATGACTTCGACCGATGAAGCGGCGACCCAAACGATCGCCCAGCAGCTTTTGGCCGAAACCACGGAGAAGCGATCGCTCCTCGCGAAGGTGCGTGACCAATTGCGTTGGGATGACAAATTGCTCAATTGGACGATGGAAAATCCCGGTTTGCGGGTGCAATTGTTTCGGCTGATCGATTGCTTGCCTGCC
>JANOQX010000002.1:0-1993 GCA_031415035.1 Cyanobacteria bacterium VAR_4_metabat_243 | reverse complement strand
GTATTTGAACTACTTGATCAGCCAGCTACCCGATGTCCAGATTGTGATGATCTGGGATGGTGCCCCCTATCATCGTAGTGGCCTCGTCAAAACCTTTCTGGAGTCGGTCAATCACGGCTTAGGGTCCGAAGATTGGCGCGTCACCTGCCTCCAGTTTGCCCCGAACGACCCGACCCAGAATCCCATCGAGGATATTTGGCTCCATGCTAAACGCTGGCTGCGGGAATGCTATCACCAGTGCAAAACCTTTGCATCCGTCAAGACCCTATTTGAGTTATCCATTGAGGGGCAAATCTTCGATTTTCCCAAGCTAAATCGCCTGGGCGAGTTCTCATTAATCAGTTAGGATTGCTGTATGGAAATAAGGGAACGGTGAAACCTGAGCGATCGGTTCGTATCGGGAAGATTTGGAGAATTATCCAGGAATTTTTGGTGACTGGCGAAAAATCTGGGCATGTTGGGCATGTGCTAATTTGTTGAAAAAGTGTATTAGAGAATACCAAAGGGGATGAGTAAAATATAAAACTGATGATGCGAATAGAGAATGATGGACACGATCGCGCGATGCCCCCACGGCATTTCTCCGAAGAAGTTCCCAGTTTTACAATTATTCATCAAAATATCGATCGGGGAGCAATTCTTCCTGCTCAAGTCTGTCCAGGATTGCTTCACGTAGCCATTCGGTGCGGTTGGGCAGGGAACGCACGATCATGTCAATGTCTTCTGGTAGTCGCACTGTGATCGGTTGCTTTGCCATGGGCACATCCCCCTGCGGCTGAAAGCGGGTCAGGAAGTCAGCTCGGATCGGCGGTTTGCGGGGCATAGAGTGGCTCCTTGGAAAAAGGAAATATGAATTTTGTCCCTAGTGTACCTGGGATCTTTCTGATCAGTCCAGCTTATTAAATGGAGCATTCCGAGCTTGTTGTCGATCAGATATTTCGATTCAAACTGATGTGCCCTGGCATATAATCCCATGTGTACGCGGGATATACTGTATTTGGATAAAGGCGATGCAAGTCTACAACAATGAGGAGCCGGATGATGCCGAATGATGTGCGATCGATTGCTGATACTGAACCCAACAATTACAATGCCGGAGTTTGGGTTCTTTCAGGTGGTGAAGGTGAAGACGACGAAGGAGGTAGGGACGGTAGTGGGGATGTGGCATCTGACGACGGATAGCCAGAGTCAGCAGTGGCTGTATCGGTTGGAGGGGTTACGGACGAAGGAGACAATTTGGTGGGAGGGGCAGCAGCTACGATCGATGCAGCGGCGATAGATTATTGGCTCTACCAGATCTCCCGTGGTAGCTCTTGCATATAGTGTCAGGGAAGAGAAAATTCCATCTTCAAAGACCAAGTCTAGTGCTGAGTTAGTTTCTACCACGGGAATTCTAGGAGAACCAGATTATTGCCCTGGCTGGAAGTTGCTTCATACTGGGGTGGCTAAATCGCTCAGATGCACTATGTTATTCTGGGATGATCATATTTTGCTGGACTAATCCCGGCGCATTTTGAATTCACTAATGCAGAGGATAATCATTGTGAATCGATTCATCCATCAACCCGATCCGCAACTTGACCTGGTACTGGAACGCACGATCGACATCCCACCAGCAATGGTTTGGGCAGCTTGGACGACGCCAGAGCACCTCAAGCATTGGTTCACGCCTGCACCCTGGCAAACGGTCGATTGCGAAATTGATCTGCGTCCTGGCGGGATTTTTCGCACGACGATGCGATCGCCCGAAGGCGAAGAATTCCCCAACATTGGCTGCTATCTGGAAGTGATTCCCAACGAGCAACTCATTTGGACGAATTCACTGCAACCGGGCTACCGACCAGCCCCGACGCAACCGATCGAGGCTCATGGCGCATTCGCGTTCACGGCAATTGTCGCGCTCGAACCCCATGGGGCGGGGACAACGTATACCGCAATGGTCATTCATAGCGATGCGGAGTCTTGTCAGCGCCACAATGCGATGGGGTTTCAG
>JANOQX010000001.1:0-10186 GCA_031415035.1 Cyanobacteria bacterium VAR_4_metabat_243 | reverse complement strand
TTACCGCCAGTACCACATACTCATCGGTTCGTTCTAAGATTGAAACTGACATCGTCTGACTACCTGACTAGCGATGGAAAACGGCCTAATTCCTATGACCTTCTAGCATTTTAACACCACATTAGATTCTAGTCGCACCCGATGGGGCGACGGTTGCCGCTGGTGATCCGATCGCTGAATGTGGCAGTGAAGGCGCATCGTCTGGCCCGCATTTGCACTTGGAAATCCGGCGGCAAGGGCAGTTGATCGATCCGCAAACAGTGTTAGCGCGCAATTGACACTCACCGCCCTAAAGGGAATCAGCGAACCAGAACCGACTGCGCCGACTGAGCAACAGCACAAACCCGATCGTCCATTGCGGCAATCGGGGGTTTGTGTGTTATCGTTCTCTGGACGCCAGAGGTGAAAACCGCTAATGCCCGCGCCATACTCCACAGCGAGACAGGCCAGTGCAATAGAGCGAGGTTGAACTCCCAGAGTGACAAAAATTTTTCACGCAAATCTATGTAGGCAATAAAAATGAGCACTGTCAAAACATTGCTTGCCCTCTTCAAACGAAGTGGCAAATGCTCGATCGTCAGTTATGAATTAATTGCTGAATACAGCGGATTGGATATCCGAAGTACCCGCATCATGGCAAAAGTCAAATCGGAGCTTGAGCCTTTCGGACTGTACCTTACAGCCGTCAGAGGCGTAGGCTACTACATCAACTGACGACTCAATTGATGTAGCGCACCCAAGCCGCCTGCCCCATCAAAACCAAACCGCCCGATCGTTCTTCATTGAGCGATCGGGCGGTTTTTTGTGCCTAAAAATGGGCAAAACCCCGTCACTTCAGGGGATTAGCACGTTCTGTTCTATTTACAGTATTGTCGGGTAAGATGCGGCTGAAAAACCCACAACACAAACATTTCAGAGGTTTCCTGATGGAAGTATCTAAGCTCCGCAAGCCCACCAAGCGCCAAGCCCGAGCCATCGAAGCCGTTGCAGCAGGCATTAAGAATCGATCGGCGGTGAGCTGGAGCGATTTCGTGGTTTGCAACCATTACCGCTGGCAGAATTATCTTCGGGAAATCCCGACAAACGTCTGGTACGGTTGGCTTGGTGGCGGCGAGAAGTTGGGCTTTAGCTGGCATACTTGGGGGCCATTTGTGGGGCGACCTGGCAACCGAGTGAAGCCTTAAGGCATTAATCACCGCGCCATGATTGCCGATCGGCGTTGTTCCGGCGTGACATCAATGTACTGAGACAGTTGGTCAAGGGATTTGCGCCCTGTGATTGCCGCAATCGTCTTGAGCGGGACGCCTTTCCCATGCAGATTGCGCTGGACTGATCGACCAACTACGGAGAGCCACCGCATGAAAATTTGGCGCATCATCGGCGTGACGACTTCGCCGCCGCCGATGTGGAATTCACCGTGCGCAGCAGCCAAACCAATGCCCTGAAGCATTTGAGCGAGTTTTACCGCACCGATCGCAGCAGCATCGTGCGCACCGCTCAATCGTCACTGGGACGATGGAGCACCTTGGTATATGTGTCGCATACCACTAACGAATAACCCGATTGCCTGAGTTACAATCGGTTATTGGGGTAATGGCTAGCGCGGGCACAGCTGTTTTTCTGCCACCCGATAAGCTGTCTGAGCAATGCTTAACGCCTGTAGACGCTCTTCCGGGCTTTTGTCCTTCAGTGCATTGATTCGTTTGATTAATGCTGCCCTTGACTTAGGGGCTTTCCGATCAAGCAGGTACTCTTTGCAATACTGCAATGAATCTTGATAGGCTTCATCTAGCTCAGCCTCACTAAGTTGCTTTATTTTAAAAATTGTCACCGACTCGTCTAAACCCAAAAGGCTGGATACTTCCTCTACATACGCTACCATTCCATCCTGCAAGTCTATTTTTTGCTGCACAGCCCGTGCTGGCTGGCCAGCAATGGCCAAAGTCTGAAAAAGCAACACAGACCCAAAAACTGTAAGCGCTAATTGTCTTTTTTGCATTGTCTCTAATCCAATAACCCATAATGTGGATCATACCCCCTGAACTGCCTAAGAGTGTCAAGTACTCAAACAGCAAGCATCTCGACCAAAAAACGCCAAAGTGGCACAAAAGCCCAAAAGCCCTGTAAATATTGAATCAACAAAGATTTCGGCTTTGGACTTCTGCGCAACGGGCAGTTAATCAAGCTAACTAAGAAAGGGTTGAAAGCGTAGTAGAAAAAGAGTTTCAGGTCGTAGGTTAGTCCAGCATTTTGGACTCTGGACTAGCGTTGGACTAACAACGTCATTTGTGGAGGAAAAACGAGTCCTTACATTGTGCCAGTTGGGCGCTGCTATCAACTCGGTCAGCTAGGATGCGGGCGTTCTAACACAACGAGATTTTATCGCATGGCACGCATTTCCAAAGCATCCGAGATGGTTCGGATCCCAAATGAACTGATTCCGCACGTCAAGGCCATCGTCAGCAGTTGGCGATCGACCGGGGAACTCCCATCACCGCCACGATCTGAATTGCCCGAACCCTACAATCCGGCTTGGTCTTTGGCGGTGGGTGCCCATGCGGATTTCTTTCAGCAGTGGGCATTGACTTCGTTTCTCCTCCGATGGGGATTTGTGGATCCGTTAGATTGCTCGATGCTGCCTTGGATTGTCCGATCAGGTGAGCGATCAGCTTTTGAGTTGGCGGCGACGGCGGAAGCTGCGGTGGAATTGGCCCGATCTGAGGGTCTTGACGGTGGGGAAGCGACCAAGGGGTGGATGTGATCGGTCAGCGATCGCGGGGTTGCCCTTGGAATTGCACGTTCAATTCCTTTGATGTGCCTAACTGGACACCGTATAGCCCGCGCCCATGACCCGCGCCAATAAAACCCACAGTTCCTGGCTGGAGTCCAGGCCCGTCGCTTGCCGTTCGATCCGGATTGCGGCCCCCAATGCTCTAGCCTCGTCGCCAAACAATGCAACGCGCGATCGACTGAGTTGGGTTAGTTCCCGCGCGATCGTCATCCGCCGTTTCGCTTGTGTCCAGGCGCAGGGGATCTCCTTTGACACGACACCATCAGAATCTTTGACCATCACAGGGGCGGCCACAGCCTTTTCCCAGTCCTCCAGCGCCAACGTCATGAACCGATCGATTAAATCGGTCGTGGGCAGCACCGCCGTTTGAAAGGTTTCGACTTTCCCACGAATGGCTACCGCAACTGTTTCGTGCTGTTCGAGCCGCTCGGAATGCTTTTCTAATAATTGGCATGGGTCAATTGCCGAGTGGTCAAGCAACTCCACCGGGGGCGCGTCATGGTCTGTTTTAAGTGGGTCGATCGGTGCGCGGGGAAGACCTTGTAGCCACCTGCCTACTTTGCTTTTGCTGACGCCCAGATCGTCAGCGATCGCCCGTTGGCTCATGCCTTTATGCCACAGGCCGATCGCGTCGCCCATCAAAAATTCATCGTCACGCTTCACTTGATCACCTCAATGAGTGTTTGGGCCGCATCGTAGCCGACTGGGGCACAATTGGGACGAAAATGGGGCGGGTTGAGGTGTTCGGGTTGGGAAGTGGCAGGGGCGCGAAGTTTAGCGAGGGCGGTGATCGTTGTGAACTCTGGCGATCAGACGTAATAATCCCGGCATTGCGCTTGAATCCAGGGTTTTGTCCATTCTGCCCAGAAGTTTGTCGTCATAGGATGCCATCTTAGTGATGTTTTTGGATCACTTTTGGAGCAAGATTGTCCGGGATTTGCCGTCTTTTGACAGTATTTGTAGAAGGTGTTCGGATATTGTTCATCATAATTCAACCACCAATTCCTGGAAAAACTCATGAAATTTCTCAACCTTTTCACTTCCACAATTCTTTCGATTTCTGCTGTTGCCGTTGCATCCTCGGGAGCGATCGCGGCGACTCCTCCAGTCTCGGGAGATTATACTTGCACAGCGACGGACGGCAATCGCGAGACAACCTTGATCGACAAAAAGTGCTTGGTGTCAGAGCAAGGTCAACTACCAACGATGTCTGAAGGCAAAGCGCCGAGGAAAATGCTGGTCGAGTGGAACGACCAAAGTATCAACGAAATCGATTTCATTGCTTTTGTCGAGGTCAAGGATGGAAAAACCAGCGGCTTTGCAACGATTGACGGATACGAAGGATTTTTCATTCTCGACCATAACCTTGGCACCGCGATTTTTCGGTGGGTCGATTCAGGTGCTGAAACCAGATATTTGCTGATAAACGTCCATTAAGCGCGATCGCTCGTTGCCAACATCTCTCCAAACTTCAATAACTAGAGAATTACTATGCTCAAAAAGTCTATCGCCATGCTGCTGGGGATTGCAGCCATAATCACCACTGTTCAACCCGCGATCGCAACGGCAACCAAGCCAATGAAAGCTGGATGCATCTGGATTGAACATGGAAAGCCTTTGGTCACCCAACGGTGCAAAGTGACTGGCAATTCGGGCGGCGGGAGTCGCGGTTATGCCGTTTTTCGAGTTGAGTGGGAGGACGGAATGACCACAAAGGTAAATTGCACGATCGCCGACGGATGCACCTCCGAAGGCACCCGAAAGGCTCACCTTCACAACAGCGTCAGTTTGGGGCGCATGGGATTCCCTCAGGTGATTGTCTTGGAAGATTTGGGGGTGATTATGCTTGAATACGAGAGCGGTCAAGATTAGACAATCCACCGCTTGACCCAATCGACAAACTTAATGCAGGCCATGCACTCATTAAAGGATAGGGTTTCATCGGATGTTCAAGTGGTAACAAAGGTTATCGGCCAGCGGTGAGGACTTCGATCGCCGTCAGCTTCAGACCGGGGAATGCGGGGGACTGAATGACTTGGTTCCCGGCGAAGTCTTGGAACTGGTATGCGCCATTTGCCAGAGTGCCGACTCTCACCCAAGCCCGATCAGTCGCAGGGTCAACAATCCAATATTCTGGAATGCCACGGGCCGCATATTCATCACGCTTGTGTTCATAATCCCGATCGTAGTTGAGCGTCCCTGGCTCACCGGGGGAAGCAACCTCGACCACAATCATCGGGTTTGCTTCATCCAACTTGAGGCAAAATTCCACATCATCAGCGCCCGCCGACGCCGACGCCTCGGTGTGCACGATAAGGTCAGGGTCACGGGCGCTGGCGTATTGGCTCCGCACCTCGATTTTCTGCTTGAATCCCAGTCGGTAGTGAGGAACTCCCAGCCCCATGAACACGGCGATCAGGTACATCGCAATCTTGGTGTTGATTTTCGCCTCATTTCCCATCTCGACTAAGACCCCATCGACCAATTCATAGCGGGCTTCTGTGCCGTCGTCATAGGTCAGGTACTCCTCAAGGCTCATTCTTCGACTGGTGGCGACGGTCATGGGGCAAGTCTCCCTACTTCACCTGGATAGGCTCATTCTACAAGATGGGTATCGGCTTATCTTCCAGCGGTTGGCACTTGTGCCGCCGTCAGCTTCAATCCGGGGAAGCTGGCTCTAGTCCATTAACCGAGTGACGATCGCTTCCAATCGTTCCACCGCTGCATTAATAGACCGAAGGGTTTCGTCCTGGGTATCGAGCCGTTGTCGCTGGATGTCCAACTGCTGTTGCTGCAATTCCATCCGCTGTTGCTGAATCTGGATCTGTTGCTGAGTCTGTTCATAGCTCCGGGTCAGATTTGCCGCGATCGCTTCGAGTCGCTCGTTTTGCCCCTCCTGAATCACGATCCGTTCCCCGTCACGGGTAAGTAGCCGCTGCGATTCAAAAATATAGCTGGTAAGCCGATCTTCCTGCACAACCATCCGCCGATCTGTCCCGGCTGTGTAAGCCTTCAGCTCGGAGGTTAAATCATCAACTTTCGTGCACACCCTTTCCGCCGCCTGAGTGGCCGTTTCCGCTGCCCTGGCCGTGGAAATCACCAGCGTCGTCAAAGTCTCCAAATCATCTCGTGTTGCATAGGTCATGGGTTACACCAATCCTTTCAATAATTCGATCCGACGTTGAATCCCGGCCACTTCCCGGCCCCGCTCAATCTCTTCTTGATATTGGGCCAAATCCTTCTTGCTCACATAGACCCGCTTCGAGCCATTACGCCAGTGATATTGGTCGCCGCCGCGATGGGTCTTGGAAGCGGCGATCGAACCTTCCTTGATACCCAGTTCGGCAAGGGCAATGACTTCCGATTCCAGCGTGGCGATCGCCGATCGGATGTGGTCGGTCGCGGTGAGTGTCGATGTGGGCATATCAATCATTGCCGTTCGTGTATGACTGGTTCAATGATACACGAACTGAATTCAGACGGCACCATCCCATAAGGGGTCTATGCCATTCCAGGGAGAGCCATAGGAAACAATGCCCGCCTATCTAAGTTACTTAAGTTACTTTTTTTATAAGAAAAGTAAGTAAGTAAGTAACTTGGCTATGGCCTGCTGTATATAGCTTCTAGTCCATAAGTTACTAAAGTTACTGAAGTTACTGTGATATTGCCCTCGTGTGAAATCAAGCAAATATGTCAGGGCATTGCAAGCCCCCCTGAATATCAGCGGCATAGTATTTGAAGAGGGTTTCGGGGTCGTGCCCGGTCATCTCCGCCACCAGCATAGGGTTAACGCCTTTTGCCAGGGCATGGGAGATGAAAGTGTGACGACTGCTGTAGGGTTTGCGGTAGGTAACGCCTGCCTGCTCTAGTACCGCTGTCCAAGCCCTGTTCCTGAAGTTCTGGGCATCGATCGGGCCACCTTCCAATGCTGGAAAGACCAAATCCGTCGGTTTCGCATCCACAGGCTTACGGCTCAATAGCAGCGTAACTAGGTAACTCGGTAACTTGAATTCCCGCGCCTTGTTGGTCTTGGTGGCCTTCCGCTTGCCACGGCTCACGGACTCACCGATCCAGACCTTGGTATAGCCCTCTGACAGATGGCACCATTGCAGCCCCACGGCTTCACCTGTCCGGCAACCTGTACCAAACAAGAACGTCACGAAGTCGCTGTAATAGGCGTAGTAACGGTTGGACTTGAACCCGTCCAGGATTGCTGCCATCTCCACCGCAGTGAAGGGCCGGGGCCGTTGCTGCGGTGGCACCTTGATTTTAGAGACTTCGACCCAAGGGTTAGCCGTGACGTTACCTTGCTTGATGCCCCAGACCCAACAGGCATTCATCAGGTTCAGGTATTGCACCTGGGAGATGGGTTTCAAGTCCTCCGCCAACCAGGCCCGGAAGCGATCGGCCCCTTCCTCATCCACCGCGCCACGGTAACGGCTCCGAAGTGCTTGGCAATCTTCCGATCGAGTGCCTTATATCGAGCATGGGTATTGCCCGTGAGCTTCCGGCCCTTGTGTTGGAAAAACTGGCCGAACAATGCCGTCACAGTAAGGCCATCATCCAAGGGCCGATCGTCCGTCACTTCACGTTGATACTTTTTCAGGGTTGCGTCGAAGTTACCCGTCGTCAAATCCGCTTCGATGATTGTGGCCTTACCCTCGGCCACCGTCCGGGCCAATGGTGAATCGTATAGACCCAGCGACAGACAATAGCGCTCACCCTGGTAGCTCCACCGCAAACGCAGGTTATCCCGCAGACTTTCAACCGTAACCCGGCTCTTTCTCGCCATTGCCCCAACCCCGTATACCACTCATATACCAATCCTAGGGGTATTGATCGGTTAGGCATGGGGCCTGATGACCGTGGTTGTCCAATTTATACAACTGGGGATGACAGTACGCTTATATCCCCAGACATAACAAAACCCCCTACTAGAGGAGGTTCTATTCAATCGGAGCGACAGGATTTGAACCTGCGACCCCCACTACCCCAATAGAGGGGTCGTAAGCTGAAAGCACTTCTGGAAAAGCATTTTCAGAAATTACGTGCAATTTCTCCCCCAATATTCCTCCAATTACCAAGTACCCTACTGGTTCAAAGTAGTATGTAGCAGGCTTTCCAGCGCATCGATCGGAGTAATAAACCGAATCCAACATCATCGGCGCATCGTGATGGGTTTGGTTGGATCCGGCCTAGCGCAGGTGGAATGCGAAGAATCTCAGCAGGTTGCGGTGGTGGATGGGCCGATGGCGATGAATCAGATTTTGACCAATAGGGCTTTTGGGTGGAGGTTGGGCGATTAGGCAAAGGGGTTGATGATCTGCAATTGCTGATTAACGACTAGGCCGTTCTGCATGTCTTCGGTGTAGATGGTGCTGGTGCCGGAGGTGAGGGCACTGGCGATAATGAGGCTGTCCCAGTAGGAGATGCTGTATCGCGTTCGGAGATGGGAGGCGAGGCGCAGCAGGGCGCGATCGAATTCTATAACTTGACTGCCTTGGTAGAAGGAGTCGATCAGGGCCTGAATTTGCGCTTCGGTGAAGGCGGATTTTTTGATGAGGTTGACGCTGACTTCGTTGATGACTTGGGTGCTGATAATGACGCCGGGGGAGTCGATGAGGGTGGCGGCGATCGATTGTTTGCGGGGGTCTTGGTTGTTGGCGAAGGCGTAGATCCAGATGTTGGAGTCGAGGAAGTAGGTTTTAGGGGTTGCGGTCATAGATTTCGGCGCGGCTGAGGGGTTGGCCTGTGAAGGGGATGGGGTGTTGGAGGAGTTCTTGAATGATGCCGACGGCGGCGGTTTTGTGTTGGGTTTTGAGGATGACGACTTTGACGATTTCGCCTTCGAGGTCGGTGCGATAGGTTTCGGGGATTTGGATGTTTCCGGCGTGGACGTTGGTTTGGAATTCGATCGCTTGTAAGTCCATGGGGTTCACGGTGAGCGGTTGTGAGTTCATTCTAGCAAAAAGCCCGATGGTCTCCGACCGACCATCGGGCTTTTGGGTGTGGTTCTAGGGTTGGCTGGCCCCAGGCCGTCATTAGATGGCGGCAATATCGCCAAAGTCATCGGTTTGGACAATATTCCAATTGCGATCGCCAAATAGGAAATTTTGGCCCTGTTGTTGCAAAGGAGCATCCACCAATGCCGACTGCAATGGATTCACCAAATTCAGCAACAACCCATCCGTCCCAATGTTACGGAATAATAAGTCCGCCGTATTATTCAAATCCAGATCCCCGATCGCTTGCAATGGTGCAATTGAAACGACTGGGGTAAAGTTGTTTGACAGCGTATTGGGGGCGATTGTTTGGATCAACACACTGGTGTTATCGGCATTCTGCCAGTAAATATCGGCAATCCGATCACCATTGCTATCACCCACACCCCGAATTGCAAAGCCTGTTTCAGTCGGCGAAGCAATGTATGCGTAATTCACCAAGGCGGAGCCGTTCAACTGCACGATAGCGGTTTGATTCAGTTCCGGTAGTTGGAATAGTAAATCACTATCCCCGTCACCATCCAGGTCAGCCAGGGCTTTGACTTGCCAGAGTGAGTTGCCAGTCTTGAGAATATTACCGTTGCCGTCACGCAGATAATCGTACGATCGGACTTTGATTCCATCCGCATTCATAAACCAAAAAGCGACTTCATCGCTCTGCTGATTATGCCAAACAACATCGAGAATGTTGTCCCGATCGATGTCAGCAAAGCCGACCACTTTCCAGTTGAGATTCCCCGTTTTGAGGATTTGCCCATCTTGACCCGTGAGTGAATGGGTTGCCATTACCTGACCATTCGCACCCATCATCCACATCGAGACTTCATCACCGGATTGGTTATGCAGCAAGATGTCGGCAATGCCATCGCGGTTGAAGTCGGCGGTGTCAGCAATCGCCCAGGTGGGGTCGATCGTCACCTTCTGGCCAAGCTGCGTCCCAAACCCATAGGTGAGATTGCGTTGGGCTTGGATTTGCGTGACTTGATCGATGTACAACAACCCAACTTCATTGGTCGCATTATTGCGAATCAATGCTTCTGGCTTGTACTTGATATTGAGTGTGGCATTCCGCACGAGATTGGGGTCAATGCTGCCATCGGCTTGTTTGACTTGGATGGTTAGATTTACCGACGCATTCACATTGACGTAGGGTTTGAGTTCGTAAATTAACTGGCCCGTCGGTGTCAGCGTGGGTAATTGGGCGAATAGTTCGGGCCGATCGACCGTGACGGCATAGCTCAATCCTGCCGGATAAGGTGATTTCCAACTAAGAAAGTACCTTGACTTGGGGCCGAATCCAAATATCCCACTTCGGCAGTGTGGGATGGCGTTCTAAACGTCTTTCCACGGGTCTCATCTCAACTTTGGAAAGGGAAATACCCGTTTGATAATC